>JAGFIS010000014.1:0-65000 GCA_024103425.1 Chitinophagaceae bacterium | reverse complement strand
ATCGGGCAGGCCGCACCCGGATCAGTCATCCAGTCTGTATAGTTCTTTGAAATGTATTTGAAGAACTCTGTATTAGCTTCTTTCTTCTGTGTCTGAAATACTTCCTGCATCTCAGGGCTCTCGCTCTTTTTCATCTCCATCTCCCAGTACACCAGCTTCTTGTAGATATCCATCCATTCATTATAATCAGGATTGTTGCTGAGTGCCATAAAGAGCTCCCTGAAATCCTGCTGATATGCACTGGTGGTTTTCTGTGCTACCAGCCTCTTGTTATCTATAATCTTTTTCAGTGATAGCCATACCTGATTGGGATTAACAGGTTTGATCAGGTAATCTGAAATCTGAGATCCGATAGCCTCATCCATCAGGTTCTCAGTTTCATTTTTTGTAATCAATACTACCGGCAGATTGCTATTCTCTGATTTGATCTTCTGAAGTGTCTCCAGTCCGGACAGGCCGGGCATACTTTCATCTAACAGCACCACATCTACAAAATTCTCTTTCACATAATCCAATGCATCATACCCATTGCTGAGTGACTTTACATCATACCCTTTCTTTTCAAGAAAAATAATCTGAGACTTCAAACTTTCCATCTCATCATCTACCCATAATATTTTTGCTACAGCCATCCGATAATTAATAAATTGATTATTTCTTTGTGAGGGTTACAAATATAAATTAATCCTTGCCCATATTCTATCTTTGCCAACCCTGCCTTTTAATATTAACATTATCGCAGAATGTCAGTAAGAAAAATAATCAACGACCCCGTTTACGGATTCATCAATATAGCTGACGATCTGGTATTCGATATCATCCGCCATCCGTATTATCAGCGGCTAAGGCGTATTCATCAGATGGCTTTGGCTCATCTGGTCTATCCCGGAGCAGTACACACAAGGCTTCATCATTCGCTTGGTGCATACCACTTAATGGGCAATGCTCTGAATATCCTCAAATCAAAGGGTGTCAATATCACTGAAGAGGAAGAGTTAGGAGCTAAAGCTGCCATTCTGCTTCATGATATCGGACACGGTCCATTCTCTCATGCCTTAGAAAGCGTATTGGTGAAGGACAGTCACCACGAAGAAATCAGCCTTCTCCTGATGCAGAAACTAAACAAGGAATTTCACGGTGCACTGGATAAAGCGATTGAAATCTTCACCGGACGGACGGATAAACATTTCCTGCATCAACTCGTGAGCAGCCAGCTAGATGTAGACCGTATGGACTACCTCATCCGCGACAGTTTTTTCACCGGTGTGAGCGAGGGGGTAATCGGGTACGACCGTATCCTGAATATGCTCATCGTACATAAGAATGAACTGATGGTAGAAGAGAAGGGCATCCAGTCTATTGAGAAATTCCTGGTTTCCAGAAGGTTCATGTACTGGCAAGTGTATTTGCACAAGACAGTGCTTTGTGCAGAGAAAATGCTTGTGAAGGCCTTACAACGGGCCGCTGAAATCGGGGCGAAAGCACCTTCGGATGTCTTAAACACTTTCTTACATCATAAAGGAGAAATACAAGTCAAAAACCAACTGGAAGAATTCTGTCAATTAGACGATACAGATATCACTTTCGCCGTAAAACAATGGGCACACCACAAGGATAAGATTCTGGCCACCCTCTGCCGGGGGTTGCTGAACAGAAATCTGTTAAAAGTGAGATACCACTCCACTTCCATTACCGGGAAGATGCTTGACGAAAAAAAGCAACTCGCCTGCGATTACCTGCAAATCAGTAAAGAAGAGGCAGATTACCTGGTGTTTTCAGGAGAGGTAAAAAGTACGACCTACAACCCGGGCAATGAACATATTAATATTTTATTCAAAGACGGTACCGTTAAAGATATTTCAGAGGTAGATCACCCATTAATTCATCAGAGTTTGCTGGGCGCAGTAAAAAAATTTTACATTTGCTACCTGAATATGAATTTCCATCCTGAAGCTATACACTAATCAACTTATATCTAAATAACACATGGAGTTTTCAGCTCAACAAATAGCAGCAATAATTGGTGGAAAAGTAGAGGGGGATCCTGAAGCTAAAGTATCGGGATTCGGAAGAATTGAAACAGCGACTCAAGGCGATATTGCTTTCCTTGCTAATCCGAAGTATGAAGAATACCTCTACAGCACAAAGGCTTCCATTGTTATTATCAATCAGGATCTTCAGCTCGAGAAAAAGATTGAGCCTGCCCTGATAAGAGTACCCGATCCCTATTCTTCATTTGCAGCATTGCTCTCCGAATACGAAAAGATTAAACAACAAAAACTGGTGGGCATCCAGCAGCCTGTCTTTATTCATGCAACTGCTAAACTTGGAGAGAATGTTTTCATTGGAGCTTTCTCATATATAGGCGAGAATGTAGTTATCGGAGACAATGTAAAAATCTACCCTCAGGTTTATCTTGGGAATAATGTTATTGTCGACAGAGATTCCATACTCTTTCCGGGAGTTAAAATTTACCATAACTGTATCGTCGGAAAGTCTGTTTGTATTCACGGCGGAACCGTTATTGGCAGTGATGGATTCGGCTTTGCGCCGCAGCTGGACGGCACTTTCAAAAAAATTCCACAGATTGGCAACGTTGTAGTTGAAGACTACGTCGAGATAGGTTCTAATTGCTCTATCGACCGTTCAACTATTGGTTCTACTATTATTAAAACAGGTGCTAAACTGGATAATCTGATCCAGATTGCTCATAATGCCGAAGTGGGGAGTAACACGGTAATTGCTGCACAGAGTGGCATCAGCGGCAGTACCAAAATTGGTAAAAACGTAATGATTGGAGGGCAGGCAGGCCTTGTCGGGCATCTGCAAATTGCCGATGGAGTCAAAATCAACGCACAAAGCGGGGTTACAAAGTCGATCAAAGCAAAGAACACTGCCGTTACCGGGACACCTGCTTTTGAATATACACAAGCTTTGCGCAGCCAGATTCTCAACAGGAGGCTTCCGGAACTCGAGAAGCGAATCATTGAATTGGAAAAAACGATTTCGGAGCTTCAAAAAGAAAAACAAAACGAGTAGATCTCTGCTTCTGTTAAATACAAACGAACACCTTTTCAGGCGGTAATTTCATCCCCACTTTCAATTCTTTTCCTATTTTCGCCTCATGATCAAAAGTCATCCAGAGGAAAAGTATTATCAACACACCTTGAAAGAGGAAGTGAATATTTCGGGTGCGGGTATTCATACCGGTAAATCGGTAACTATGGTAATTAAACCTGCACCGGGCAATCATGGTATTCTGTTTTGCAGGGTAGACCTGCCAAACCGGCCAATGATCAAAGCGGACGTTGATAACGTTGTCGATACCAATCGCAGTACCACCATTGAGGCCAACGGGGGCAGAGTGGGTACCATTGAGCACCTTATGGCAGCCCTTACCGGCATGGGAATAGACAACGCACTGATCGAAATCAATGCCGAAGAGGTGCCCATTCTCGATGGCAGTGCCGGAGAGTTTATCGAGCTTTTAGACAAAGCCGGAATTGAACAACAGAAGGAAGAGAAAGTGTACTACAAATTACACCACAACATCTCTCTGGAAGATCCCGATAAGAAAGTAGAAATGGTAGCACTTCCATACAACGGCTACCGCATTAATACCCTTATAGACTTTAACAGCAAGGTACTCGGCACACAACACGCCGACCTGAAGAAGATGTCTGACTTTAAAACAGAGATTGCTTCCTGCCGCACTTTCTGTTTCTTCCACGAGTTGGAAGCCTTAGTGAATAACAACCTTATTAAAGGCGGAGATATCAATAACGCAATCGTAGTAGTTGATAAGCAGGTGGACGATGAACAAGTAAAGCGTATCTCAAAAGTGTTCAACAAAGCGGATGTTAAAGTAAGCGAGGCAGGAATATTAAACAACCTTACACTCCGCTTTCCGAATGAGCCTGCCCGTCATAAGTTACTCGATGTAGTGGGAGACCTATCACTTGTAGGATTCCCGTTCAAAGCACACATCATTGCTAACAGACCGGGACATTCGACCAACATCCGCTTTGCAAAAAAGATAAAAGAGCATATCAAAAAAAATCGCTTCAAAGAAACAATACCTCATTACGACCCGTCGCTGCCACCGCTTCTCGATATTCAGCAGGTAGAAGACACATTGCCGCACAGGTTCCCATTCTTATTGGTAGATAAGATTATTGAACTGACGGATACACATGTGGTAGCGATTAAAAACGTAACCTATAATGAGTCTTTCTTTCAAGGACACTTCCCTTCAAACTCTGTAATGCCCGGAGTATTGATTGTTGAAGCGCTTGCACAGGCCGGTGGATTTATTGCAATACCAAGAGATACAGAAGATAAATACGACACCTACTTCCTGAAAATTGAAAACTGTAAGTTCAAACAGAAGGTTGTTCCGGGTGACACATTAATCCTAAAGATGGAATTACTATCACCCATCAGAAGAGGTATCTGCGAGATGAAAGGGACTGCATTTGTAGGTGATAAGGTTGTAGCCGAAGCTGTGCTGATTGCACAAATTATAAAACGTACTGAAACGAAATGATAAGCCCATTAGCAAATGTTCATCCGGGAGCAAAGATTGGCAAGGACGTCAGAATTGATGCCTTTGCCACTGTGGACGAGAAAGTAGTCATTGGCAGTGGCTGTCATATCATGACCGGCGCAGTCGTCCTGGATTATTCTTACATCGGTAATAATTGTAAGATTTTTCCACATGCTACCATCGGAGGTATTCCGCAAGATCTGAAATTCGAAGGTGAGGAAACTACAGTAGAAATCGGAGATAACACAACCATTCGCGAATGTGTAACCATCAACCGTGGCACAAAGGATAAATGGAAGACAACCGTCGGCAGCAACTGTTTACTGATGGCTTACTGCCATATTGCCCACGACTGTATCATCGGCAATAACGTAATCATTGCCAACACTGTTCAACTTGCCGGACATGTGGAAATCGGAGACTTTGCCAGCATCGGTGGAATGGCGGCTGCCATACAGTTTTCAAAAATCGGTGCTCACTCATATATTGCCGGAAGTTCTGAAATCATAAAAGACATTCCACCGTATGTAAAAGCCGGTCGCTCTCCACTCTCCTACGTCGGTATTAACTCGGTTGGCTTACACCGCCGCGGATTCTCGAGTGACAGGATAAATAACATTCTTGAAATCTACAGGGTGATCTATCAGAGAGGGTATAATATCTCTCAGGCCCTGGAATTCATTCAGGACAACTTCCCTGAATCAGAGGAAAAAACTGAAATCATTGGATTCATTTCTACCAGCAAAAAAGGAATTCTGAAAGTGGCATCCAAAGATGCCTTTGATAATATGCAGAAAAACAATTAGATGCATTAATCAATTGCAACATGAATATCACCCTTGCCAATATTGGCAAACGTTTCAATACTGAGTGGATCTTTAGAAACATTGACTTCGAATTTTCAAAGGGTTCGAGGTATGCCATCGTCGGCCCTAATGGAACGGGGAAATCCACACTGCTACAGGTGATAGCCGGTTATGTGCTGCCCAACGAAGGCGATATCTCATGGAAGAACGATCAAAAAACTTTCACTGCAGACAAAATTTACAAAGAGATTGCCCTTGCAGCACCTTACCTCGAACTCATTGAGGAAATGACTCTGGCAGAATTTCTGAATTTTCATCGCGAAATGAAGGGACTGAAAGAAGGAATCTCTGTGCCCGAAATAGCAGCACAAGTAAATCTTGCCAATGCGGTACACAAACAAATAAGATATTACAGCAGTGGTATGAAACAGAGGGTCAAGCTGGCCCAGGCTTTTTTCTGCAATGCGTCAGTTCTGCTGCTGGACGAACCACTAACTAATCTCGACGCAGAAGGTGTCAGCAGTTATTACAACTTGATAGACCGATTTACTCAAGACCGGTTGATCATCGTGAGCAGCAATGATGAAAAAGAGTATTCTTTCTGTGACAAGAAGCTGGACTTGTTGAACTTTAAATAATCCAAAAAAGCTATTTCACATTTTCAAAGGCTTCCTTTTATATTATATTTGCGGCGCCGATTTCTGACGTATGAGCCCGAAACTCCTGACGGTTCAAAGAGAGCAGAAGGAACAGATAAAATAAAAATCATAATAGCATTTCCCGTGAAAGGACTTAAGATTGTCTTAATAATTGCTCTTATAGTAATTGCAGACCAGGCTCTGAAGATTTACATAAAAACGCACTACCACATAGGCGAATCACACAATATGATTGGCGATTGGTTCAAACTTTATTTTATTGAAAATGAAGGGATGGCCTACGGCTGGAAATTCGGAGGCCAGTGGGGTAAGATGTTGCTGACAGGTTTCAGAATGGTTGCGGTAGTATTCGGAGTTTTCTACTTACGCAACATCGTCAAAAAGAAAATGCATCCCGGATTTATATTCTGTGTTGCGTTGATATTCGCAGGTGCGCTGGGGAACCTGATTGACAGTATGTTTTACGGGATGATTTTTGAACACAGCAGTCCGATAACCGGAAATGTAGCCGCTATCTTTCCCGAGCACGGATACGCAGGCTTTCTGCACGGAAACGTGGTGGACATGCTGTACTTTCCCATTATCGATTCAACTTTCCCTTCATGGCTGCCATTTTGGGGAGGAGAGGACTTTATCTTTTTTAGTCCCATTTTTAATATAGCAGATGCGTCTATATCCGTGGGAATTATCACTATCCTCGTTTTTCAGAAAAAGTTCTTTAAAACGTCTGAAAAAGAAGAAGATACTGCTAAAAAAGTGTCATAACAGAGTTGAAAACACCTCCTCTCTTTCCGGAATAAAATTAGATTTTCTAATTTTATACAATAATTGAATTAATAACCTCCCATGAAAGTCTTATCCGCCCTGAACTCTTTGTATAGATACACTCTTCCTGTTTTTCTGATGTTGCTCATTGCCTCCTGCGGTAAGGAGTACAGTCTGGAAAATGTGGATACCAGTCTGGCCGCCGGAACATGGCAGTTCAAAGAAGGGGCATCTGAATACATGGGTAATATCGACACTGCATATATCAGAAGCGGATTGTCCACCGATGAAATGCATCTGATCGGTACGAGTATGGACGGATCGCAAACCTTTCACCTTACGCTTTACGCCGATGAGTTCCAACCGGGAACCTATAAGACCAGTAATTTCCAGTCTGCATTCAGTTATTTCAGTGGAAGATTAGATATTTATGAGGCCGCACAGGTATTTGGAGAATTTACAGTAACTATTACCTCGGTTAACAAGAACACTATAACTGGGATTTTCAGTGGCAAAGCCTCAGCAGATGGTCAGACCATTGTCGATATCTTCAGTGGATCATTTAGTGCGGTATTTGCCGGTCCGGTACTAAAACCAAAATCAGAGGGGACTCTGACAACCGAAGCGGGCGAGTGCATGCCCGCCACCATTAACGGGCAATATAAACAGGGTATCCCCCTCAATGCTTCTAACACAGTAGGCGTACAGGCCGCAGTGGCAGAGCCGGGTACATACAGCATCTTTACAGACAAGGTTAACGGGGTAATCTATTCTGCAACAGGTGAGTTCACCGCTAACGGGGTTCAGACTGTTAACCTGAAAGGAAGCGGTATTCCCGAAGAAGGCGGCGAGTTTACCTTCACGGTTCACTACGGCAACAGCATGTGTGCCTTCAAGATCACCTTTGAGGCAGGTGCAGCTCCCTCGAAAGACTACTTCCCGACATCCAATCGTTCCAACTGGAAATATACCGATGGCACATCTGACTATACTCTTCAGGTAGCCACTTCTACGGTAACTATAGCTGGTAAAACCTATAGCGTCATTATGCAGGGAAGCGATACTGCATTTACTGTGAGGAAAGCATCAGGGAATTATTATGACTTCATGAACTACGGTGAGATATTCGGATTGACAAATTCACTGAGCCTCGAAACAATCTTCCTGAAAGACAATGTTGCCACCGGAGCAACATGGAACGGGCCTAACTTCACCAATCCACAATTAGGAGGAGCGACGCTCAACATCCGCTACCAAATACTCGAAAAAGGTGTTGTTGCTTCTGCGGGACCATTTACATTCCCTGATGTTATTAAGGTGAAGGCAGACCTTTACTCCGGCGGAGTCTTCTTTATGGCGCTATCAGAAGCCTGGTACGCAAAAAACGTCGGACTCATACTCTATACGGACGCTGTAAACAATGAGACAGTGACTATAAAGGAGTTTAATATCTACTAATAATTCTTCAGAATCTTCTGCCTGTATTTGCGGTCATTAATCTGAACACTCAGGATATAAACACCCGGTTGTAAATCACTCACGCCTTCCCATAACAAAGTGCTTACACCATTGCGTATTTGTTTGTCTGTTTTCTTAACCACACGACCGTAATTATCCATCAGTATCAACTCTGCCGTGCCCTCCATAGGTGCGGTGAAATCGATCTTTATATTGTTTTGGAACGGATTCACGACCTTAAGATTGAGCACTCCCATATAGTTGCGTAAAGACAAAGCTTCTGATACCGTTGCAGCATCCAAATCTTTCTTGATCAACTTTAACCTGTAAAAAGCAATGTTGGTAAGATCTTCGTTTTCGATAAACTGATATGATCCTCCCTGCGGATGTCTTGGGTTAAGGGTGGCGATAGTAAAGAAATTCATCCCATCAGTACTCTTTTGTACTTCTATCTTCTTCAGATCTCCTTCACTAAGTGTCGTCCATGAAAGTCGTGCCCTGGAATTATCGAGTTTTGCCACAAAGTCTTTTACCTCATTTGCCTGAACGACACAATCCTTTTCAAATACCTCCAACAATACCATCTGACTGTTGTCAACAGAACATTCAGCCTGACTCAGGTTATCATAAGTGGTGGCTACCTTCACTCTGAAATAAGTACCATTATCAGAAAGCTGTGCCGTAAAGGCAGTATCAACAACATATTCCCAAAGGCCATTCTTTAGTACAGGTGTTCCAATACCACAGTTACCGGTGCTGGCCCATGTCGTACCGCCATCGGTACTCTTTTCCCAGCAGTAATAAATATAATTATCAAAATAACTTCTGATAGTATCACTCAGATAGAATGTACTCCCCTTACATACGCTGGCTACATCGCTAGGATTCATAATCAGATTAGGATAACAGGTTGCAAGCGAGATATCATCCAGCACCCAGTCGTTTCCACCACCACCAGCTGCATTATTCTTAATCGTTATTTTGAAAGACGTTTCAGTGGGCCCGGTCTTATAAATAAACCCCCGCTTCACCCATTTGCCGTCCCAGGGAATTTCACCGGTGGTGTAGTAGTCCACATCATTAATGGTGAAAGCAAGGTTAGGCAACACACCCGGTTTATTGGTAGAAACACTGTTAGAGTCAATTCCGCAATATCCGCAAATATTTCTGACCCATGCCGAAAACTCATAATAGGTATTCGGGCAGAGCCCTGAAATAACATCATTGTAGGCCTCTCCTGTTGGATATGCAGCATTTACTACCAACATATAGCCACCTGTAGTACCTGGAGCTACTGCCGGATTCCCTAATTCAGGATCAGCAGCACCGGTATGGTCTCCTATAATATCCCAGTAACCATTGAAAACCCTGTGAGGGTTGGGGTTGGGACGATATGGTCCTGTATTATCAGTGGTACCGTCTGCACTGGTATTATTTGCTATTGCATATTTACCATCATTAGGCAGGTTGATTGACATATTGACTTTTAGATATCCGGGAACATTAGCTCCCGCTGCCCTGTTTTGAATAATACCTGACCCGAAGCTACTCTCTGCCGTAAAACTCGCGCTTGCATAGTTCTGGCACAATCCGGTGTTAGGGGTTACTAATATATCCCCATATCTGAACCCGTATTGTGCTGAAACGTCTTTATTCTTATTATTCTTGTAGGTATAATAAAACTTTCCTCCGGGATTAATTGTCTCTTCAAAGTCTGCTGTCACCTCAAGCCTGTATGCCACCACAAACAAAGTAGTACCATAAAATTTAGGTTTATCACCCGGATCAATCGTTCCTCCTCCGGACGCTGTGCCGAAATTTAAAAAATCCACGATGGATGCTCCCTTGCCCAAATTAATTTTCATAACCTTATCTGACCCTGAAAGAATGGTCATCGCTACATCATCCCCGCCCGCATCTGTGTATTCGCCTTTGTATTTCAGGCCTTCATTAGTCACGATCTTCATCGAGTTGGGTATTAGTTTTAACCCTGAGGGAATGGTATCTCTGTAATAAACGTTAGTAGCTTGTTTATCCACTTTCATCAAGGCCCGTATCTCGATAGTATCTCCCTTTTCAAGAGTGCCGCCTCCATTATTACGAGTGATATTCTGATAGGTGTAACTGAAAGTGTACTGTGCCTTTAAACCACCAACTGTAAACAGCATTAACACAGCAATAAAAACAAGTTTCAGGCTGGTTTTCGTGAAATGGGTTAAACTTAAAAGTATATATGTTCTCATAGGCAGTCTTTGTCATAACATATTAACGTTCTAGGGGGAGCTTTATTATAAATTAACCATATAGATACTAAAGCCAGATAACCGTACGTTACTACAGACAACCAACCGTCTGTCCATGTCCATGAAAAATTATACTTTCTCTCTGATTATCAGTCTGTTACTCTCTTCACTTTCATATGGGCAGGAATCGTTTACCATGCGTGTTATTAACACAGATTATAACCTGAATTCAGGATGGGAAATTACTCATGGGCCGGATGATTCTCTTTGGATTACAGAAAACAAAGCTTATACAGTAAGCCGTATAGACCCGGTTACAGGTACTAAGACGTTGTTGATAGACTTGAATTCTGAGAAAAACTTCAGCAATCCGCCAAAATGGCCACAGGGAGGGCTTATGGGGCTGGTGCTGCATCCATCCATGTATTCTGAGTGGCCGTCACCATCAAAGCCTTATGTATATATCGCTTATGTATATCAGTACAGTACAAGCGGAGGCAATGCCTGTAATAATACCCAACCCTGTACCTTCAAAACCAGAATCGTAAGGTATACTTATAACCGGGCAACACAATCCCTCTCAAACCCCTCGATAATAATACAATCTTTAAACGGAAGCAACGACCATAACGCCGGCAGGCTGGCCATAGGTAAAGTAGATGGGGTGAATTATCTTTTTTACTCAATTGGAGATATGGGTGCAGGTCAGTTCAATAATATCAACCGGACGAATAACGCCCAAAACACAAGCGCCGCTGAGGGAAAGATTCTGAGATTCAATCTTGAACCGGATACAGATACTGATCAGTGGGATAAATGGATTCCTAATGACAACCCTTTTACTACAAGTGGCAAAACAAATCCCGTCTGGAGTTACGGACACCGGAATCCGCAAGGCATCGTGTTTAGTCAAGACGGTACTCTATACAGTAGTGAGCAGCAAGACAAAACTGACGATGAAATAAACATTATTGAAGCCGGAGGAAATTACGGGTGGCCGAAAGTATCGGGATATTGCGATGGCAACTATACCAATCTTAAACTTGCTAACCAAAATGTTGGCGACGAAGAAGAAAATTGTACAACATTAAATGCCATAGAGCCTATCTATACTTTATTTACTCATAGCAATCCGGAGCAATTATCCGGCAACTACCTGACATGGCCAACAGTTGCTGCCTCAGGTATTGATATTTATGAGAAAAATGTAATTCCGGGATGGAATAAATCTCTTCTCGTTCCTTCTCTGAAAGCAGGGCTTATCTACAGGCTAAAGCTTAGTGAAGATGGAAGATCCGTAATAGATATATCTACAATTCCTGTTACTGAATATCAGGGCCGGTTCAGAGACCTGGCTATATCTCCTGACGGACTGAAGTTATATGCTGCTGCGGATTATGAAGGGACAGCCAAGCGTCCGGATGGCACCTACGGCACTCCGCTAAACCGAGGAAAGATTTTGGAATTTACTTTTACAGGCACACCAATGGCAATATCTGACGACAGATACACTTATAACAGGAATACAGACTTCCAGTTGTTTCCTAATCCTGCAACTACCAAGATCCAGGTCAGAAGTAAAAAGAACACCAACAAACCGCTCTACTATTACCTGTACGAAGTTTCAGGAAAACAGGTAATGCAGGGTAAAAGCTTTACCGATTACTTTGACATCAATGTGAGCCACCTGTCAAGAGGTATGTATATCCTTAAGATCTACAACGGCTATAACAGGAATATATACACAGAGAAGGTGAGTGTACAGTAATTACCTCACCAGATGCGATAATACTATGGCGGCAGCGACACCCGCATTCAGCGATTCTGCTTTTCCAATCCTTGGTATAGTCAACCTCTTCTTTGCCAGTTTCAAAACAGGTTCTCTAATACCTGCAGATTCATTACCTATTACCACAATTCCCTCCTTCGACTTTGTTGTTTCATAAAGCGATTCACCATCGAGAACAGTAGCAATCACTTCAATACCTGTGCCCGGCAAAAAAGTTTCTAAATCGACATAATGTACATTCACATGAGCCAGACTGCCCATTGTCGCCTGTACAACTTTCGGATTATAAGCATCGGCAGTATCCCTGCCGCAAAAAATGTTTTCAATACCGAACCAGTCAGCTATCCTGATAATCGTCCCCAAATTACCGGGATCCTGTACTCCGTCCAGCGCTAGAGAGAACCTTCCCTTAACCGTTTTGGGGAGTGGCGGTTCAGGAATCTTCATAACCGCAAGGATATCATGTGGCGTTTTTAACTGTGAAATTTTCTCTAAATCAGACTGCGGAATTACGGTTATTGGAAAATGAGAAAGTTCTTTGTTAGTATTATGCAGGCCGGTCCATTGCTCGGTAGTGTAAACATGCTCAACCTTCAAAGAAGACCTCAGGAATTCTTCAACAACTTTAGGCGTCTCAGCAATAAAAGATCCCGAACTGTTCCTGAATTTTTTGTGGGATAAACTTTGAATATATTTGACTGTATTTCTTGACAACATTCTTATATGAAATTTGCGGATGACTGCACCCCTTTTGTAAAACAGATTCTTCCGTTTGTGGCAGTTATCTTTTTATTCAGCTGCTCTACAACGAAAGAATACTCGGGCTTCACCTTTGTACGAAAATATCAAAAAAACACACCCTTCGTCTTTAAAAATAATATTTCACTTCAGGCTGAAATGGCCGATAAAGATGAAGTGTCATCTATGACTTCCCGGCTCTACAACCAAATAGAAGACAGCGCAAAAGTCAGAATTAAAGATGTCGCCTTTGTGTTGCATTACATCAAGAACCCACCCGCTCTTGACACTGCAGAAATTAGCAAATCGGCATCTAACATGCTCGCCTTCATGCAGAACCAGGGATACTATCACCCGCAGGTGAGCTATTCGTTCGACACCATACACATGCCTGCCAAAGAGCAGATCAGAACTATAGTTAACTATTATGTGATATCAGGGAAGAGAACGACTATCGATACTGTGGCTTATCTGCTAAACCAACCTGAACTAGAACAGATAGCGGTAAGCACCCGGAAGCAATCGGTATTGCAGAAAGGCGTCCCGGTAACAAGAGCCGGCATTTTCAATGAAACTAACCGACTAGTTGACCTTTACCGGAACTTCGGGTATTATAAATTCACCGGTGATCAACTCAGGGTAGTCGGAGATACAACAATAGAAGCCCTGACCACAGTAGCCGATGATCCGTTTGAACAACTTCGATTATTGGCCGAAGCGGCTGAAAAAAGAGAAAAACCTACAATCAGGCTCGGTATTCAGCTCAACGACCCAAACGCAAGAGACAGCTTAAAAAAATATTTTATAAATCAAATTTTTGTACTGCCTGACTTTATTTCAACCGAGAGTTACACTGATTCTTCTCTGAATACACAGGAGATGCCGGGCTTTACAATCAAATACAAAACAAAAAAATTTAGTCACGGATTGATCAAACGAAATATTTATGTAAAGGAAGGGACTGTTTTCAGGCAAAAAGATTATTACAAAACCATCAATGAATTATACAAAATAGGAACATGGGAGAGCCCGACAATCGATATTATAGAGCACCCTGATACTAATCTGTTAGACCTGGTCATCAAAATGACACCCATGAAAAGATTCGGCTTCCAGGGGAACATCGAGATGAGCTACTCGGCCAACAGCAGTACCTCCAATCTTCCTACTGTAGCTACGGGTAATCTATTGGGTATGTCTGCCAATCTGAGTCTGACCGACAGAAACTTCGCACGTTCTGCCATCAGGATGACGAACTCCATTAAAGCGGGATTTGAGTTTAATACAAGGCGAAGAAACAGTGGTGGTACGTTCATCAATTCACGTGAAGTAACTTTTAATAACAGCTTCCTATTTCCGAAGTTTATCTTTCCGTTTGCAAGGCTAAACGACCAAGATTGGGTAACGCACCAAAGTTTTATCAACACAAATATTTCTTTCATCAACAGGTTCGACTTTTATAATCAGCAAATCATCAATTCAGGATTTGGTTTTAACTTCTCTAAACAACAGAACCGGTTGTGGAGTCTCAAATTAATCAACTTCGACTTCAGGCGATTATACAACAGAAGCGCTCGATTCGACAGTACTCTGGACGAATTTCCTTTTCTGCGATACTCCTTCAACACTGCGCTGGTTATGGGTACAGGTCTTTCATATTCCGCAGCAACACCTGCCTTTAGAAACCCTAATGTTGTCAACAAAATCAACATAACTCTTGAAGAATCAGGCGTGCTTTGGGGGTTCCTGAAGAAGAAAAATACTCCGCCACAGAGTGGTAACTTCTTCAATAAATACCTGCGTGAATTTGTAAAAGCAGATATCGAATTTATTCACAGCATCGACTTTGAAAAGTCCTCTTTACAATTCCGGACATTCGCAGGGGTTGGTGTACCACTCAGCAGAAGTGATACTACTCTCCCGTTCTTTAAACAGTACTTCGGTGGCGGCCCCAACAGTATGCGTGGATGGCCTGTTCAGGGCTTGGGTGTCGGCGGTCAGCCCCTGGCTCCATATACCGCAAAATCTTCCCGTTTCAACGACCGGACAGGCGATATCCAGATTGAGGGTAATGCTGAGTACAGATTCGATGTGGCTCCGTTGTTCTCCAATGCAGTACTCTTTAAAATGGCCATCTTCACAGATATAGGGAATATCTGGAACCTGAAAAACACACGACCCGACGGACTTCCTGACTCATCACAATTCCACCTCAAATACCTCTACAAGCAACTTGCAATGTCTTCCGGTATTGGTTTCAGGTTTGATTTTGACTACTTTTTAATCCGGTTTGATATGGGATTCAGATTTAAAAGACCTGATTTATGGACAGAAAATGCAGGATGGCAGTTCCCGAATATCAACTTTAAGAATCTCTTCGGGTCTGCACTGGAAAATCGTATATGGAGGTATCAAAACTTCAATGCTTCCATTGGTATCAACTATCCGTTCTAAGACCGGGCAGCATACAATAAGGCATTTTACAGGTACAAATAAAATATTTGGTAAACATGGCATGTGTTAATAACTTTGTGTATCCAATCCTGTCTAAGATCACAGATTTTTAATTTCCTTTTCCTTTACTTTTTACTCCCTAAAAGCCTTTACGTATTGACTATAAACTCTACCAATTAGTATAATGTTATTATCCGACGATTGAAAAGCCACTAGTTGGGGAGCTGTACTATTGCGGCTCCTTTTTTTATTGCTTCACATCAAAAATTATTCTCTTCTGTTTCGCTTGTATTCACGTCTACTTTCCGTGTTTATTTCTCCGGAAAATCAAAAGAGTTTTGAATTCTTTTCAAAAACTTTCTAAAAAATTCTTTCTATACAATTCAGCACTTATATTTGCGCCGGAGAGATGGCTGAGCGGTTTAAAGCGGCGGTCTTGAAAACCGTTGAGGGTCACACCTCCGGGGGTTCGAATCCCTCTCTCTCCGCAAATCAAAAAAGCCTTCGTGAGAGCGAAGGTTTTTTAGTTCGAAGCCGAACCGAGCTTGCTCGAGTGAAGGCTACGAACTAAAAAAAAACAAATCACGCCAAAGGCGGGATCGGCTTTTTTGATTTGACACCCCACTCAATGGGATCACCGAAGGTAATCCCCAACATTCAAGTGTATCCTTGACCAGGGATGGTCAAGGTACTATCGAAGCCGAACCGAGCTTGCTCGAGTGAAGGCTACGAACTAAAAAAACAAATCACGCCAAAGGCGGGATTGGCTTTTTTGATTTGACACCCCACTCAATGGGATCACCGAAGGTAATCCCCGCTTTAAAACTGTTTAGATGTTTATTTGTTTAAGCGTTTAGTTCAGGAGTTACATACGTTAATCACAGCTTGTACTTTAACATTGAGCGAAAACAAAAGGATAGAAAACCCAATCACACCAAAGGCGGGATTGGCTTTTTTGATTTGACACCCCACTCAATGGGATCACCGAAGGTAATCCCCAAATATTTACATACCCTTGACCAGGAATGGTTAAGGTACTTTAAGTTTCAGAATACGAAAAGCTTTAATAACGAAAAGACAAACGGTTCTTTACCTTCATCCCTTCAAACACAAAAAAGCTTCAGGTTTATCTCCCGGATGGGATATTACCTGAAGCTTTCGCATTGACCCTGAAAGGTCGTATGATCTGTATATTATTTCTTAATGAACTGTTTTACTTCTCTGTTTCCATCCTGATCAGTGATTGTCAGCGTATAAATTCCTGCTGGCAGTTTTCCTGCTGCATTAATCATAATGGAATTATTTCCGGCTACCAGTGAACGGCGCTCAGAAATTACCTGTTGGCCTGAGGTGTTAGTAACCATAATTTTGATCTCTTTATTCTGACGGCTGTTAATACTCAGGAATAAATTATTCTTAACCGGATTCGGATACAGAAGTGTACTGCCGGCTACACCATTTAATCTTACAAGTACAGACTGTGTAAGATAGCCGGCCCCACTTAAATCGTATTGTCTTACTCTGTAATAAAATCTGTTCCCCGAAACTCCGCTAACATCATCTGTATAAGAGTAAGAATTTACACCTGTGGTGGTTACCTTAGCCTTTATAGTAGCGACAGCATCAAAACTCTGACCATCGGCACTTCTTTCAATTACATAATGATCGGCTGACGTTTCATTAACAACACTCCATTTTAAGTTAACACTGCGATTGTTTTCAGAAGCACTGAAGGATGTAAACCTCGCAGGAAGTACTGTTGACTCAATAAATACACCCGTAATAGCTGTTAAATCCAATCCGCCAACAGATGTATTATTAGGAAAATATGTAGCGTTTGTATAGTCAATCAAATTTGCAGAAGTAGCACCGGATGGCAAATCATCCGAAAACAGTGAATAACCATACACCGTTTCTCCGGCTCCGACACCTAAGGTCTGCAGGGCGATATACACTCCGCCAATTCTCTGGCTGATGGTTGTGGAATGCAGAAGATCGTTAGGATATTGAGCCTTTACTACATTAAAATCGAAAGCATTTGTAACATCGCCGTAGTGACTTGAATTTACACGAACAATGGGTCCGTATGCATTCGGGTCACCGGATCCGTCTAAACCGGTAATAGCTGCTATGCAAAAATTATCGTGGGCGCCGGTATTTCCCCGTTCAAAAACAGCAAAACCAACCTTGTCGGGGGCATAAGTAGAAAAGCCGGCATTGACTATCCAGTCCAGCCTTTCAATATTATTAATATTGGCGTCGCCGGTATTTTGGAATAGGTTATCTGTTCCCTTGTCTAAACTATTAGTATTGAAAACCGATTCCATCTCATTGTCATACTCGGGAAACAAATTGTATACGTTGCCAGAATTTACTGTCTTCGCCCATATAAGGGTAAAATTCCCGGATATGCTAGCGTTATTCACCCTTCTGATTTTCACCTGTCCGGGAATATGAGCAGCATATTCAAATTGAAATGATCCGGAGGTAAATTCATCAATAAATGACAAAGTGTTATTTGGGGATACGCCCCAGTTGTAGGTTTTCCCGCCACTCGTATAGGTATACGAAGAAGCGGCTGTGGCAGAATGACTCGTAATGGCGGTAATTTTCGCCTGTCCGTTGGTAGTACTCAGGTACAGAAAAAAGAGTACGAATGTAAAAATAGGTTTCATTAAATGTGGGTTTAGTTTTTCAAAAAATCGCGCAAATTTAAACCCTTTTAATATTCGTCTCCTATTTTTTTAATCCTGAACATTAAATATACCACGAGTAGATAACCCTGTTAGAGAAAGAGTGTTTTACACCTCAAACATCTTCCACTTCCTGTCTTCTTTTCCTGATGCTACAACATTCTCAATAAATGCCATCCCTCTGACGCCATCTTCAACAGTGGGGAAATCAAGTATTTCGGCCGAAGCTTCTTTCCCTTCCAGCCTTGCCATCAATGTCAGCGCAAAGTTTTTGTACAGGTTCCCAAACGCTTCCAGATATCCTTCCGGATGACCTCCGGGTGTGCGGGTATTGGCTGTCGCATAGCTGCTGAGATGTCCTACCCCGGTTCTTATCATTTCGGGTGGAGCATCCAGGTGACGAACAATCAGCGTATTGGGTTCCTGTTGTCTCCACTCCAGACCTCCTGTCTCTCCGTACACTCTCAGAGTGAGGTTATTTTCTTCACCGGCAGCTACTTGTGAAGCTACCAATGTCCCAGAAGCACCTCCTTCAAATTTCAAGAGTACATTACCGTCATCATCCAACGCACGGCCCGGTACAATTGTATTCAAATCAGCACACAGTTCCTGTATCCTGAGGCCGGTGACATATTCCGCCAGATGTGCGGCATGAGTACCTATATCTCCCATACAGCCTGCCGCACCTGATCTTTTCGGATCAGTTCTCCAACCCGCCTGTATATTTCCTGTCTTCTCCTCTGCCTTGCTTAACCAACCCTGAATATATTCTACCATTACCTTACGGACCTTACCAATAGTTCCTTTCTTCACTAATTCCTTAGCTTCCTTTACCATAGGGTAACCTGAATATGTATGCGTAAGGCAAAGCAGCAGACCTGTTTCTTCCACTTTTTGCTGCAACCGTTTTGCCTCGTCAAGGGTGAAGGTCATAGGCTTTTCTATCACCACATGAAAACCATTTTCCAGGGCTATCATTGCCGGTTCAAAATGAACAAAATTCGGAGTGACGATAGACACAAAATCAATCCGTTCATCTGCCGGCAGGTTCTTCTCTTTCTCTATCATGGTTTTATAATCCGTATAAATCCTGCTTTCCTCCAGAAACAGCTCTCTGCCTGATTCTAAAGCCACGTCAGGGTGTGAGCTGAAAGCTCCTGCTTTCAATTCTATTAATCCGTCAATCCCCGATGCCATGCGATGTACCGCTCCGATGAATGCGCCTCTGCCGCCTCCAATCATTCCCATTCTAAGTTTTCTTTTCATTTTCTTCTGTTTTGTAGTGTTGTCCGGTAGAAAAATTTTTTAATTCGCCGGTATTTAAAAATAGTATATTTAAACTTTACAAATACTAATCGCAACAATTTCGTATGAAAAGTACTACCTGGCTACGGCTTGCCTTTATGATGTTTCTTGAGTTTTTTATCTGGGGCGCATGGTTTGCGACACTCGGAATCTTCCTCGATAACAACCTGCACACCAGCGGTTCTCAGAGTGCTGCTGTTTTTTCTACCCAATCCTGGGGTGCTATCATTGCTCCGTTTATTATCGGACTGATAGCTGATCGCTATTTCAATGCAGAACGCATATTAGCTATCCTGCATCTGATAGGAGCATTCCTGATGTATCAGATGTATCAGTCATCTGATTTTTCTTCCTTCTATCCGTACGTATTGTCGTATATGATCCTCTTCATGCCGACACTTGCGCTGGTCAACTCTATTTCGTTTAATCAAATGCAGGATCCCGAGAAACAATTTGCGAGCATCCGTGTACTCGGTACGATAGGATGGATTGTGGCAGGAGTTTCTATCAGCTATATTTTCTTCTGGGATAGTGAATCGAATGTAAAAGAAGGCTTGATGCGCAACACGTTCCTGATGGCGTCGGTGGCTTCTGCCATCCTCGGACTCTACAGCTTCACACTTCCCAAAACGCCACCGAGAGTCGAGAAAGGTGCTAAAGTGAAAGTGTCAGATATTTTAGGGTTGGATGCTTTAAAATTGTTGAAGGATAAAAACTTCGCCATCTTCTTTGTTGCATCTATCCTCATCTGTATTCCTCTGGCTTTTTATTATCAATATGCCAGTCAGTACCTCTCAAATATTGATATCCCCAAACCAGCTGCGAAGATGAGTCTTGGGCAGGCATCTGAAGTTATTTTTATGTTGCTATTACCGGTCTTCTTCAAACGCTTCGGGTTTAAGAACACCATCCTGATAGGCATGTTGGCATGGACACTTCGTTATGCATTGTTCGCCTATGGCAATTCCGGAGAACTGGCATTCATGATTATTACAGGTATTGCATTACACGGTGTTTGTTACGATTTCTTCTTCGTTTCCGGTCAGATATACACTGATAAGAAAGCCGGCGAGAAATTCAAGAGTGCAGCACAGGGCCTGATCACACTGGCGACTTACGGAGTAGGAATGCTGATAGGCTTTCAGATTGCAGGAATGATATTCGACGCCTATACACTTGGCGAAAATTCTTTCGATTGGAAGATGATTTGGATTATCCCCTCAATGATAGCGTTGGTTGTCTTCCTGTTATTCGCTCTCCTCTTTAAAGAGAAAAATGAAACGCACATAGAACTGAGTAAATCATGAAAGCAAAATATTCCAGACGGTCTGTTCTAAAAAATATTACACTGGGGAGCGGAGCTGTTCTCCTCTCTCCTGCATTGTCTCTCGGTGCAACAGGGTGTACTGAGCCGCAAAAAGGGCCTTTGAAGGGAAACATCAACCATTCTGTATCTCAATGGACCTTTAGCTACCTATCGTTAGAAGATTTGTGCAAAGCAGTTAAAGATATCGGATTCAGTGCCATCGACCTTACGGGTCCGAAAGAATGGCCCACCATGCAAAAACATGGCATCTACAGTTCAATGTGTTATACCATGGGTGATAACAGTCTTTACAAAGGATTGAACAACCCTGATTATCACGAAAAGCTGATCTCGGAATATCTGGAAGTCATCCCCTTAATGAAGAAAGCCGGATACAGGAATCTGATATGCTTCAGCGGTGCGCGCAACGGAATGGACGATGAAACGGGGTTGAGAAACTGCCAGGCGGCATTAGAAAAAATTCTGCCCGTGGCAGAGAGGAATGGCGTTACTATGATAATGGAGTTACTAAACAGTAAGCGCGACCACAAGGATTATATGTGTAACCATACTGTTTGGGGGGTAGAACTGTGTAAGCGCATCGGTTCAGATAACTTCAAATTGCTCTACGACATCTATCACATGCAGATTGAAGAAGGAGATGTCATTCAATCCATCAGAGATTACCATCCTTATATCGCTCACTATCATACAGGTGGTGTGCCCGGAAGAAACGAGATCAACGACTCTCAAGAACTGAACTACCCTGCTATCATGAAAGCCATTGTTGCAACAGGATTCAAGGGCTATGTGGCACAAGAGTTTATCCCTACATACCCCGACAAACTGGACTCCCTAAGAGAAGCTATTCAGATTTGCGACGTTTAAACCTCCTGTTTTGGTTCCTGTAGCGGAGCGTTGTTATATCTGAGTTTGAAGTAAATCATCGTTAGCGACATTGCCAATACCACCATATTGGTCAAAATAATAACCATATCCGGTTTGAGGAAACCATAGACAATCCACATGGTTTCATTAATAGCTGCTATCAAAAACATATTCAGCGAAATATCCCTGGCACTTTTTTCTTTATAGGTCTTTATCACTTGAGGTAAAAAGGTTAGTGTGGTAATAAAACCGGCACTATATCCTAAAATATCTACTCCGTTCATTTGGTGTTGCTTTAAAGATTGATACAATTGTTTCAAGAAGCCTTATCTCAATAACTCATCCTCCTGTGGTGGTTTTGAGCTGAAAAATCAAAAATAGTTTAAGTACAATAGCAATAAAAAATTATTGTATGAACAGCCGCATAATGACAATAATCTGAAGATTCATGAGACAATAAGCACTTTTTTCCTCTTCCTTTCAGGCGTAAAAGTATTTAGTTCCTTTGAAGCATGTTTAAATTAAAGCTTCTTATTTCAGTGTAATACGATAAAAAATTTTTACTTTCACTACGCTGATATCTGTCTCTTCGGTTTTTACAGTCCTGAAACAAGACAGAAATTCTTATCACCAAAACATAATTAGTACTATGGCTGAAAATACCTATGATGCAATCGTAATCGGATCGGGCATTTCCGGCGGATGGGCTGCTAAAGAACTCACAGAGAAAGGACTAAAAACCATAATGCTCGAGCGTGGAAAGAACATTGAGCACATCAAAGACTATGTCAACGCTACCAAAGGGCCGTGGGAATTTCCACATCGGGGCGGGCGGACACAGAAAATGATTGAAGACTATCCTGTCTTAAAAAGGGATTACCCGCTTAACGAAACCAATCTCGACTGGTGGACAGATGAAAAAAAATGCCCCTACACAGAAATCAAGCGGATGGACTGGTTTCGCGGATATCAGGTGGGCGGTCGTTCATTGCTCTGGGGCAGACAAAGCTACCGCTGGAGCGATTTCGACTTCGAGGCTAACGCTAAAGATGGTATCGCCATCGACTGGCCAGTAAGATATAAGGATATCGAACCGTGGTACACTTACGTCGAAAAATTTGCAGGTATTAGTGGCTCAAAAGAAAACCTGCCACACCTCCCTGATAGTTTCTTTATGCCTCCGATGGAATTAAACTGTGTTGAGAAGGATGTAGCAGCAAGAATTAAGAAACACTACAATAACAATCGCCATCTTATTATCGGGCGCGTAGCTAATATTACTCAGCCGATTCAGAACAGGGTAAATTGCCAGTACAGAAATAAATGCTGGCTGGGTTGTCCGTTCGGGGCCTACTTCAGCACTCAATCGAGTACGCTGCCGGCTGCAATGGCAACAGGTAACCTCACAGTAAGGCCCTTTAGTATTGTTACACAGATCCTCTACGACAAAGAATCAGGAAAAGCCAAAGGTGTAGAAGTAATAGATGCAGAGACACATCAGACCTATCAGTACCTCGCAAAAATAATCTTTCTCAATGCTTCCACTTTCAACAGTACCTGGATACTTATGAACTCTGCTACCGACATCTGGCCCGACGGCCTGGGAAGCAGCAGCGGAGAACTGGGGCACAATATCATGGATCATCACTTAGCCGTAGGTGCCGGCGGGAGAGTAGACGGATACGAAAACATGTATTATTACGGCCGCAGACCAAACGGATTCTACATCCCGCGTTTCAGAAATATTTTTGGCGATAAGAGAGATTACCTGAGAGGATTCGGATACCAGGGATCTGCCAGCAGACAGGGATGGAGCCGCGAAGTTGCCGAATTAAATATTGGCGGAGCTTTCAAAGACGCTCTGAGCGAGCCGGGCAACTGGACTATCGGAATGGGTGGATTCGGGGAGATACTTCCATATCACGAAAACAAAATGACACTCGATAAGGACAAGAAGGATGCATGGGGACTCAACACTATTGCATTTGATGCAGAACTGAAGGAAAATGAACTAAAGATGAGGAAGGATATGCAAAACGACGCCATGGAAATGCTCGAAGCGGCCGGAGTAAAAGATGTTTACGGTTACGATGGCGATGGTACGATTGGAAGAGGTATTCACGAAATGGGAACTGCCCGCATGGGGCATGACCCTAAAACTTCAGTACTCAACAAGTGGAACCAGGTGTGGGATGCACCTAACGTGTTTGTAACAGATGGATCGTTCATGACATCAGCTTCCTGTGTCAACCCATCGCTCACTTATATGGCATTCACTGCACGTGCAGCAGACTATGCCGTCAAAGAACTTAAAAAAAGAAACCTTTAAAACACTCGACCTATGTCAGAGAAGAAACATAAACTCACCAGAAGAAAATTTTTGAAAAATTCTTCGCTTACTGCTGCAGGCTTTATGATCGTACCCCGGCATGTTCTCGGTGGTAAGGGATATACTGCTCCAAGTGATAAACTGGTAGTTGCAGGAATCGGCGCCGGAGGTAAAGGACAAAGTGATATTGCTAACTTTTATAAGAGCGGCAAGGCCGAGATCGGCTTCCTGTGCGATGTAGATGATCGTATGGCAGCTACAAGCAGGAAGAACTTCCCGAAAGCAAAATATTACAAAGACTGGCGCGAGATGCTGGAAAAAGAGCACAAGCACTTTGATGCCTGCTCTGTTTCTACACCCGATCATACCCACGCGGTAGCCACACTCGCGGCTATGCAGCTCGGTAAACACGTTTATGTTCAAAAACCGCTTACACATGACGTTTATGAAGCAAGGGTATTGACTGAGGCTGCGAAAAGATATAAGGTCGTCACCCAGATGGGTAACCAGGGAGCCAGCGGTGAAGGTGTTCGTCAGCTCCGTGAATGGTATGACGCCGGCATCATAGGCGATGTACATACTGTTTATTGTTTTACCGACCGCCCGGTATGGCCACAGGGTATTCCATGGCCGAAAGAAACGGCTTCCGTACCTCCCGAATTAGACTGGGATCTCTGGCTGGGTACCGCTCCCTTTAAAGACTACATCAACAAACTGGTGCCCTTCAACTGGCGTGGCTGGTGGGATTACGGAACCGGTGCACTCGGAGACATGGGTTGCCATATAGTTGAGCCTGCGTTCAGTGTATTGGGGTTAAGCTATGTCAACTCTGTTCAGGCAAGTGTCGGTAGTGTTTACGTGGATGAATTTCAGAGAGGATACTTCCCCGAGAGTTGTCCGCCGTCAAGCCATGTAATCATGAAATTCCCAAAAGGCGAACGCACACAAGGCCCGGTAGAAGTACACTGGATGGATGGGGGGATTCAGCCAATGCGTCCGGATGAACTTGGTCCGAACGAAGTATTTGGCGATGGTGGCAACGGGGTCCTGTTCATCGGTACGAAAGGGAAAATGATGTGTGGTACTTACGGTGAAGATCCGCAATTACTGCCTACATCAAAGACGAAAGAAACGACCGTTCCACAGAAATATGCAAGAGTGCCGGGCGGTGCCGGAGGGCACTATGCTCAATGGGTAGAAGCCAGCATAGCAGGACACGGAAATATGGAGGTTAGCTCTCCGTTCGAAATTGCAGGTCCGCTTACCGAAGCATTGCTGATGAGCAATCTCGCTATCAGAGGTTTTGATATCCGTGTTCCCAAAAAGAACGGAAGAGGTTACGATTATCCGGGAAGATATCTGGAGCTCGTGTGGGATAACAAAAATATGAAGGTGACTAACTTCGATCTCGCTAACCAATTTGTAAAAAGAGAATACCGCGAAGGTTATAGTCTCGACTTTAAACTTTAAACTATGGACAGAAGAGAAGCTATCAAAGCCATTTCAGTACTGCTCGGCGGAACCGTTGTCGGTGGCACGTATTTCCTCACGGGGTGTAAAGCCAATGAAAGCACGATGCTGACATTCTCTAAAGAAGATATCGCCTTCTTAGATGAAGTAGCAGATACCATTCTACCCGAGACCAGCACGCCGGGTGCAAAGGCTGCGAAAGTCGGCGAGTTCATGACCGTGATGGTAAACGACTGTTACGAAAAAGAGGATCAGGAGATCTTCCATGAAGGAATTAAGAAGTTAGATGAAGCGGCAAAGAATCAATACAAAAAAGGCTTCATGAAAATGACTCCGGAAGAAAGGACAGCATTGCTGACCGCACTAGACGCAGAACAGAAAGAATTCCAGAAGAATAAAAAACCTGAAGAGCGCTCGCACTATTTTAGAATGATGAAAGAGCTCACTTTGCTGGGCTACTTTACTTCAGAAATCGGCTGCACCCAGGCGCGCAGATATGTAGAGCGCCCCGGGAGTTACGACGGATGCGTACCGTATAAAAAAGGAGACAAAGCCTGGGCTTAAAAAAATACAACTATGGCATTAGACAGAAGAAACTTTTTGAAAATATCTGCTGCGGCTGGATTAGCCTATACATTACCGAAGACACTTGTGGCTTGCGCCGGTGAGAGCAAGAAGAGATTAGAAGCTTTCGGGCTACAACTTTATACCATTCGCGACGTAATCGGCAACAATACATCCGATGTGCTGAAACAAGTTGCAGGTATGGGCTACAAGCAGATAGAAAGTTACGAAGGCCCTAAGGGTATGTTCTGGGGCATGAGCAATACCGAATTCAAAAAACTGATGGACGATCTGGGGATGACCATTGTATCAAGCCATACCGATGTCAATAATGATTTTGAGAGGAAAGCTGCTGAAGCAGCGGCTATCGGGATGAAATACCTTATCGACCCCTGGGAAGGAGCACAGAAATCAATTGACGACTACAAGAGAATTGCTGATAAGTTTAATAAATGCGGTGAGATATGTAAACAAAACGAAATCAGGTTTGCCTACCATAATCATGATTATACTTTCGTAAATCTGGACGGACAAGTCCCACAAGATGTCCTCATGCAAAACACCGACCCGCAGCTAGTCGATTTCGAAATGGATATCTACTGGGTAGTTACCGGAGGCCACGATCCGGTTGAGTGGATCAACAAATATCCCGGCAGATTCAAACTTTCACACGTCAAAGACCGCAAGAAAAACAAGCCGCTTTCCGAGAAAGATGTTACCTGTGTTTTAGGTACCGGCGAAATAGATTTTAAGAAAATTATTAAAGCCGGCAACTTCGATTACAACATC
Organism: Chitinophagaceae bacterium; assembly: GCA_024103425.1. GTDB lineage: Bacteria > Bacteroidota > Bacteroidia > Chitinophagales > Chitinophagaceae > Ginsengibacter. Next base: position 38,198 of record JAGFIS010000014.1, on the reverse strand, counting down.
GTAGAGCAGGAACAATACGATGATATGACCAGCCTGGAAGCCGCGAAACTGGATGCTGATTATTTGAAGGGGTTTAGGTATTAAAGTCTGACTCCATTCAACGGGGTGCAGAATTCTGTCAACTGCCTCCCCAACAACCCGGAGAAAATGTCTGAAGCACGGATTACTCTGATTTAGTGATTTCACAGATTAGCAATTATAAGAATGACAGACGAATTACTACACAAAGCCATAACTGAAAAGATCATTGGCGCTTCTTTTGAAGTGCATAAGTTTTTGGGAAACGGTTTTCAGGAAGTTATTTATCAACGAGCACTTGCCTGGGAGATGAGGCAGGTGGGTTTGGACTTTGCAAGAGAAATTGAACAGCATATTTATTATAAAGAATTACCCGAACCCATTGGTACACGGCGTGCGGATTTTGTGGTAGAAAGTAAGGTATTAGTAGAGTTGAAGGCTGTATCTAAATTAGACGACGTTCATCTTGCCCAAGCACTGAATTATTTAAAAGCGTACAGATTAGAAGTTGGACTGCTTATAAACTTTGGATCAAAGAGTTTAGAATTCAAAAGGCTAGTTTATACCAATAAATCAGCGCAATCCTTCAATCCTAAAAATCCGTGATTCAGACAGTGTGGGCAAGAAAGGCCTCATAGGCAACAATTAAAAATAAACTGACCGCCAAGGGTAATTTTTAAAACTCTATTTTCTCCCTTCCCATTTCCTCGCACAAAATTTGTATTCTCCATTATCTACAAGGTAATAACCTTTTTAATTCATTAAATACCACGATAATGGAGAGAGATTACAGTTATACAAACCAGCTGGCTGCAGCCGTCAGGATGGTGAACCCCGTTCTGTCTTTCGACAAAGCCTTTGAATTTATTCCATACGACAAAGTTTCCATCCGCCCTGCCGGATTGCCCTATAGCATTTGGGAGCTTGCGACACATATCCGCATAGCACAGCATAATTATTTGCAAATGGCCGAAAGCGCCAATTTCACGCCTCTGAAATGGCCTGACGAATTCTGGCCAAAAGCAAACAATCCTTCAGAGGCTGAATGGAACCAATGTATCAACGATATCCATCGCGACAGGGAGTCGCTGGCTTATCTTATTTCTGAGAAGAAAGATGTTCTCACGGTTCCGCTGACTTATGCCAACGGACAATCAACTTTGGATCTGATACTTAAAGCAGCAAGGCACAACAGCTACCATACCGGCGAAGTAGTCGTTCTCAGAAGACTTCTCGGAATCTGGCCTTAGTACCAAAAAAGGGTTATTTAACCTGCAAATTCGCTAAGGGCAACTTCTATCTTTATAACGTGAGTTCGGTTTTTAGTTCGCGCCCTAATCCTTTACTAAATCTCTTCAGCTATGTGGAAGAAGTTTTTAAAAGATTATCTCACGTTCACAAAGAGAGACAGGACAGGCATCCTGGCACTACTGATTTCCATATTTCTTATCGTTCTGTTGCCAAAGGTTTTTCCTTCGCTAAAAAAAACTCCTGTTCTTAAAACAGAAGTAGTCAAAAATTTTGAGCAATCTCTCAATCCTACAAAGACGTTTAAACCGGAACAGAGAACCGCTTTTGTCCCCACGGTACATAATGAAACTGAGGCTTTGAATTCTTCGCCTGAAACTTTTAAGCCATTTTACTTTAATCCCAATACGGCAACCATAGAAGAATGGGTACGACTCGGCGTAAAAGAGAAAACTGCGAAGACAATCCACAAATACATTTCTAAAGGAGGCAAATTCAGGAAGCCCGAAGACATCACCAGGATATACACACTACCGGCTTCGACGGCGGAGAAATTGATTCCGTATATCGTTATCCCCGAAGAGAAAAAAGCCCCGTTTATTCACGCTGCTGAAACAACCGGCGAAAGTCCTGCTGAAATAGTTGAAACAACCACCCGTGAAACACCTGCACCTCCTCCTGTATCTAACAATTCATTTCGCTATCCCAAAAAGGAATACCGTATGGTAGATATCAATCTCGCAGATACCACCGCTTTTCAAACCTTCCCGGGGATAGCAAGCAAGATGTCAAACAGGATCATCAACTATCGCGAGCGCCTTGGCGGTTTTGTCTCGATCGATCAGGTTGCGGAAGTATGGCCGTTACCCGATTCTGTCTTCCGGAAGATAAAGCCTTATCTGACGATTACATCCTATTCGGTAAGAAAATTCAACCTGAATACCGTTGATATCGATACTCTTAAAACCCATCCCTATCTCGGTTATACACTGGCCAACACCATAATCCAATACAGAAATCAACACGGTAATTTCAAAAGCCTTGAAGATCTCAGGAAACTACACTCTCTGAATGATGCACTGATTGAAAAACTTATCCCTTATCTGGCTGTAGATTAACATATTGCTTAACTTCTTTGTCTTTTGAATTGCGTTGCGAAACAATTAAATTGCACCCCTCAATGATATGGAGTTATGGATTTTTCAGTAAGTGAGATCACAAAACAAGTAGCAGCAACAGCAAAAGAGTTTGCAGAAAAAAATATTCGTCCCCATGTAATGGAGTGGGATGAAAGCCAGGAGTTCCCCGTTCAGGTTTTTAAAGAAATGGGAAAACTGGGGCTGATGGGGGTTCTCGTTCCCGAACAATACGGAGGGTCGGGATTAGGATACTTTGAATACAGCGCGATCATTCAGGAGATTGCTCAGGTCGATGGTTCTATCGGCTTATCGTTAGCTGCCCATAACTCTCTTTGCACCGGACACATTCTTGCTTTCGGCAATGAAGGACAAAAAAGTACTTATTTACCCAAACTGGCCACTGCCGAATTTATCGGCGCCTGGGGGCTCACAGAGCCCGGCACCGGAAGTGATGCAGGAAATATGCAATGCATAGCTGTAAAAGACGGAGATGACTGGGTTATCAACGGTACCAAGACCTGGATTACCCACGGTAAAACAGGAGACGTGGCGGTAGTAATGTGCCGGACAGGCGAACCGCATACCCGCAATAACTCTACGGCATTTATTGTACCCAGAGGCACAGCGGGATTCAAGAGCGGTAAGAAGGAAAACAAGCTGGGTATGCGTGCCAGCGAAACTGCGGAAATGATTTTTGAAGATTGCCGCGTTCCCGACAGCGCTCGGTTGGGCGAAGTCGGTGAAGGGTTTATCCAGGCGATGAAAGTGCTGGACGGTGGGCGTATCTCCATCGCTGCTTTATCTCTCGGCATTGCTAAAGGTGCGTTTAAGGCCTCGGTAAACTATGCGAAAGAAAGGCAACAATTTGGTAAACCCATCGCCGAATTCCAGGGAATCAGTTTTAAGCTTGCCGATATGGCTACCGAGATTAAAGCAGCCGAGTTGTTAATTGATCAGGCTTGCGATAAAAAGATGAACAATGAAAACGTCACTCAGGCTTCAGCCATGGCTAAGTATTATGCCAGCGAGGTGGCAGTTAAGGTGGCAACGGATGCCGTGCAGATATTCGGCGGGTATGGTTATACAAAAGACTTCCCCGTAGAGAAATTTTATCGCGACAGCAAGCTATGCACCATCGGTGAAGGTACGAGTGAGATTCAGAAGCTGGTTATCGCCCGCGAGGAATTCAAAAAATAACAGAAACGAAATGAATTAAAAAAGGCACGGTTACTCCGTGCCTTAATTTTTTCAATAACAATCCGGCGGCGTTAATATGACCAAAGGTTCTGTTCGTAGTTAAATATCTTGTCCTTAATATTTTCACTTTCCAGGAGCTGAAGAATTCTATTATTGGCCAATCCGGGTTGTTGATCTAAATAAAGATTAAACGGATTGTCGATTGTGCTCTTCACTATTCTCCCGTAGAACATCCGGCTTTCAAACAACTCTTCCCAACTCATTCTGGCACCGTAGTTCTTACCGTTATATACTTCGTATTTCGCAAAGGTGGCTCTGATGTCAGGATAATAAACCCAGAACATTTCGGACTCTCCCAGATCCACACCTGAAGAAGTAATGATTCTCTTCAGAGGAGCAATTCCCAATACTCTCCAGAACAATCTGCTGCTTTCTTTATCAAAGATCACTTCTTCTTTAATTCTGAATTTGTAGAAAGAATCGAGGTTGATCTCGGGCATTGTTGTTTTATACTCAACAATGTTATTATCCTCATCGTAAATCGGCACTGTTACCGGCTCTCCGAGAATCTGCTTGGCTACTTCAGCTCTGGTCATCGGGGTGGTAAAGCGGTCGTCAATAGCGCTGAACGCTGTCACACCACCATTATCCGGACCGTCTTGTACTGCTTTCAGCAATACAGAGATAAAGCGCTGATTACCGGCATCCTCATTGGCAGAGTATCTAAAAGCGATATTGATTTTCTCACGAGTATCGATATCCCTCCAAACCTTATGGCGGTAAACTGCATCATCTTCACGCAGGTTCTCATACGCTAAAGGCACTCTGTCTCTTACCAGGTTACGCTCAATAGCATTATCGTTCCTCAGCGACTTCTTAATAACAGGTATGGGTACACTATCAGGGATAGAAGGCACCACAACTGTGTCCACAGGTGTTGTATCAGTCTTTGTTGCTCTTGCAACATTCTGGGCATTCACTGCAAAGGTGAATCCTCCAAGGAAAAACGATAACACAGCACACTTTACGAAACTTCTTTTCATGTGTATTGATTTTATACTTTTCTTGTCAGCTCTTTAATTTTTAATACAGCAGGAATCCTCCTCCCGGAATACTCCTTACCGGACCACCAGGCCCCTGTACTCTCACATTATCAAATGTAACAGTGGTTCCCGGAATACATTTCTGCAACATCGCATCCAGCGGAGCAAGGCTAGAACTTGTAATAGTTACCTGCTGCGGGTTGGGGAAGTTAGCTCCTGTGAAATAAACAGTAGCCCCTACGATATTGTATTTATATTCAAAATCAAAATTCTCGAGGTCTGCACGTGCGAATCTCTGATTTTTGAAAACTACAGACTGTACACGTCCGCTGGCATTAGGTCCTACTTTGAAAACAGGATCCGGAATATCCTTAATTCTGAAAGAGTAGGTACTGATCTTTCCGTCAGAGTTTACAGTGATGGAAGCGTTACCCAGCTTTTCTACTCTTACTACATATTTGCCGGGTCCACCTGCGCTGACAAGGCTACCGCCTGTCATAGACACTTTGGTTTTATCCCATCCGGTTCCGGATGAGATAGTAACGGGATTATCGACAAATCTGTAGAATACATTCATCTTATCGAGCATCACGGCTGCGCCACCCGGTGTTCCTACAGTATATTCAACCGGGAAACTCTTGGTTTCTTTCTCACCATCCGGCTTAGTGTAGGTTACCGTTACTGGCACTTTGTGAACCCCTGCACCCATCGCAGTAATTGTCTGAGTAGCTACACCGTCAGAACTAACCGGCACTCTTGTACCGCCGATAGTAATCTCAGGCTGTGCGGCTGTACTGTATGCACCCACGCCTGCAGTGATGGTCATTTTCTGTCCGGGCATCAGGTAGTTAGAAGTCTGTCCCACCAGGGCAGCAAACTGGTCGTAAACTACTTTAACTGCTCCGATCTGGTTATGACAATAAGTGATGATCTCGCTTTCTGCAGTCTTTACTCCGTTTTGGAATTTACTCAACATCGTAAGTGCAGATACAGTCGGCGTCATATTAAAGAAGGTCTGTGAAAAATCTTTGGATTTACCCTCTCTGGTTTTGAACGACTCTGTATTGGTACTCACGGGAAAACTGGCTGCGAAACGTTCACGGATAGAAGGATCAATATTCAGCATTGCTTCTTTATAATCATTGAGCTTCTTCTCCAGTTCTTTTCCTTTTCCTTCTGTTATAAATAACCTCGTAGAAGCATCCAGGTTATCTTCACGGAAGTCTTCGGTTCCGTCGTCTTTAATTCTCAGCCCGGCTTGTCTCTTCAATTGTGCCTTCAGTGAGTCGATATAAACATACATTTCACTTGAAAGTTCTTTTGCTTTAGCTGCTTTGGGTTCCCAGATGGCTGCATTCTTAGCTGTCTGTGGGTCTTCAACCTTAGCCTTCAACGATTTGTAAATCGTCTCATTTCCTTCCGAAATTACCTCATTGGAGGTCATAAGGCTTTTGTCCACCACTTTAAAAGCAGTGATCACCTCGTTAGATACGTTGAGTGCCAGAATTGCTGTCAGCACCAGGTACATAACGTTAATCATCTTCTGCCTCGGTTCTCTAGGTAATGGCATATTTTAATATTTTTTGGTCTTTAGGATTAGTATTAACAAAGATCAATCAAGGCATTACTTTGCCTGCATGGCACTCAGCATATTGCCATACACCTGGTTCAGTCTGCCAAGATTACCTGCAAGTGCATTGATTTGCTCTTTAGTCTTCTGAGCATCTTCAACGGTATCAGCCATCACTTCGCTTGCTTTAGCTACTTTACCGTAGAATGCGTTCAACGCCTTCAGGTGATTATTGCTTTCGTTAAGTTCCAGTTCGTAGATGCTGTTCAACGATCCCATATTCTGCGCCAGACGCTCTACCTGCTCTTTAAACCCGCGGGCTTCGTCTGCTGCACTGTTAAAGCTGCTCATTGCGTTTGCTGAGTTCATGAAAGCATCTTTCATCATACCTAAAGCATTATTAGCTTCTTTTGTTTTTGAGGTGAATTCAGATGTGTTTCTAACCACATCGCCTACTTCACCCAACTGAGAAACAGTGGTATCAAGCTTTTGGAAGCTTTCGCCGAGTTTCTTCATGTTTACTGCATTAATCTCTGCATCTTCCATCATTTTGTTCATCGCATCAAGCGGTGATTCCTTACCGGTCAAAGGCGCTACAGCAGCTTTAACGTGGCTGGATTGGTGATCGTGCGGTCTTACCCACTCGATTACTGCATAAATAAGGAAGATGGCTGTTTCTGTCCACATACCTATTGTCAGCATAGTATCTGCATAAGGTTGGTGGGTCAATTTTGCCCATGCGGCGAAAATAACTACACCGGCACCGGCACTCACAAATACGTCAACTAATGTGAGAAAGTTTCTTCTGGGTTGTTGCTGAGTCTGAGACATAACTTACTGGTTTTAAATTTCTGGGTTTTAGGATTATAGCGTTTCCACAATAAAAAGCCCATATTAATTCATCCTTAAATGAACAATTAATACAGGCCGTAAGATTGAGAAACTAAAAATTTATTCTATAAAATGTTTTCTTTTAGGTTATTTGGGGTCAAGGTTTTTTATTATTTACCTTTCTTTCCGACAGCCGGCGGCAAATCAATCACACTGCGGAATCCAATATAAGACTTAGAAGTATCCTGATACTCGTAAGCACGTGAGCTTACCTGCAGGAAGTATCCTACATCTTTCCAGCTACCGCCGCGAATTACCTTTCGTTTCATCCTTGGAGGATCCTGCTCTTTTGCATTCCAGCGAATATCGGGGTTCAAGTCGTGCTGGAAATTATATCCGCCTTCGTAGAACAATGAAGATGTCCATTCTGATACATTACCTGCCATGTTATACAGCCCGAAATCATTAGGCCAGTATGCATCGGCGCGTACTGTGTACAGACCTCCGTCCTCGGGATAGTTCCCACGTCCGGGTTTGAAGTTAGCCATCAGACACCCCTTTCTGTTTCTCAGATAAGGGCCACCCCATGGGTAAGGAGCCTGTGAACGGCCGCCGCGTGCAGCATATTCCCACTCGGATTCTGTAGGAAGCCTGAAGCCTGATTCTGTTGATCTTTTCTTAGACTCCAGGAAGCTGTTCAGATAGAGTGTCCTCCACTCACAAAACGCTGTGGCCTGTTTCCAGCTAACACCTACAACCGGGTAGTTTCCAAATGCAGGATGGCTGAAATACTGCTTAGACATCGGTTCATTATACGAATAAGAGAAGTCGCGTACCCAAACGAGTGTGTCAGGATAGATCGGAAGATCGTACTTCACTATAAACTGACCGCGGGGTACATTGATATTCTCGCGCTTTGCTGCTTCTTTATAATCGAAAGTCTCTGAATGATAAATTAACTTCTGCGGATCGATCTCCTTACGTCCGAAGATTCTATTGTCGGGAGTCACTGTCATTGCCTCTACTCTTTCGAAGATGTCTTTATCATCCCACTTGATGGTTCTTGCCTTTTCCCAATCGATATACTGTACATCGCCTTCAGACTGCTTAACATAGCCAAGCAGCTTGGCTGCGATAGAGTCTCTTACCCAATTGGTAAAGAAACGATACTCGTTGTTTGTGATTTCGGTCGCATCCATCCAGAAGCCACTGATAGAAACCTGCTTGTTTCTCGCTGTGAAGGCATAATTAATGTCTTCATCGCTGGGCCCCATATGAAATGTTCCCGGTGGGATATATACCATTCCCGGAGGTTTAGGTAAAGTGTATTTACTTGCCGGAGCCACTCCATGCAGCTGACCGTCATTAGGAACGCTGCTTTTTGACTTCCCAAACTTTCCACAGCCGGAAAGCACAATAGCAGTGCATCCAAGCATAGCCAACAGACTGTTCTTCATAGTAATTGACTTTACGGGTAAGGACAATTTTTTCATTCAATTAGTAGATTTTGCAGATACCTGTCTCATAGACCAATCGGTACCGAAAATTAAAACGAGTAAAAAAGTTAATTATTGTAGAAAAGTATCAAATAAATGTTTCCTTTTGGATGGTTTCTGAGTTGATGATTCAATCAATTACCCGATAGGAAGATAAAACTAAGGAAATACTCTCAAATCTGCCAAGCTTTTCACGTTTCCTCTTAAAAAAATTTAGTTAATAATCTCCTGTTCCTCTTGTTTTTCTGACCGAATCTTATACAACTTTCGCGTCCAATCTAACGCCCCGTTTTACAATTTATTTTTTTGAGGGGAACAAATATAATGACTTTGCGTACTTTATTGCACAACCGTATATTTTTTATGTTAATTTATAGTTTTTCTGCCCTTTTCCCTAAACCGGAATATTAGCCTTTTGTAAGAAAAACCGATTCAATAACTGACTAATTTTGTGTTCTCAGAAATGCATATACAGGATACAAATTTTACGACGGAGAATAACGATTTCATTGAGGTTTGGGGTGCCAGAGAAAACAACCTGAAAAACATTGATATTTCCATACCTAAAAACAGGCTTGTCGTCATTACCGGAATCAGCGGAAGCGGAAAGTCATCACTTGCATTCAACACCATTTTTGCCGAAGGGCAGAGAAGGTATATGGAAAGTTTTTCTGCGTATGCCAGGCAGTTTATGGGCGACATGGAAAGGCCTGATGTAGACAAGATTTCAGGACTCAGCCCGGTTATCTCTATAGAACAAAAAACTACCAACAAAAATCCGCGAAGCACGGTTGGAACCATCACAGAGGTGTACGACTTTTTGAGGCTGCTTTTTGCGCGTACCGGCGAGGCTTACAGCTACAACACGGGCAAGAAGATGGTAAAGTGGTCGGAAGACGAGATCGTGCACAACATCTTTCAAAGATTTGAGGGGAAGAAAATGACGATCCTTGCTCCTGTGATCCGCGGTAGAAAAGGACATTACAGGGAATTGTTTGAAGACTTCAGGAAGAAAGGTTTTTTGAAGGTGAGGATCGATGGCGAGATCAAGGACCTCGCCCCTAAAATGCAGGTCGATAGATACAAGATTCACGATATTGAACTGGTGATAGACCGCGTGGAGGTTAAGGCTGAGCAAAAACACAGGATCAGCAGCAGTATTCAGAATGCTCTTTCAACAGGCAATGGGCTGATGTTTTTGTTATTGCAGGAAAATGACCGCCTGGTACAGTACAGTCGTAAACTGATGTGTGAAGACACAGGAATCAGCTATGAAGAGCCTTCTCCCAACTCCTTTTCATTCAACAGTCCTTACGGGGCGTGCCCTGTTTGCCGCGGTATCGGGAATATTTACCAGGTTAACCTCGATGCCATAATCCCCGATCCGTCACTTTCTATCAACGAGGGGGGTATTGCACCGTTGGGAGAAGAGCGGGATGTTTATTCGTTCAAAGAAGTCGTAAAACTTGCCAAGAAATACAAATTTTCACTGGATGCTCCCATTTCTTCACTTTCTGAAGAAGCATTGAATTTGGTATTATACGGCAGCAAAGAAAAACAGGAAATCCGTCCGGACTCGGATTTCGAATGGTATAATAATAATGAAGACGAATCTTCTTCCGGCTATGAGGGAATAGTGAATATGATCTACCGGTGGTTTACTTCCGGGTACTCAGGAGAGAATACGCAATCATGGGCTGAGCAGTTCATGGAATTGATGCCATGCCCAGAATGCAACGGAGCACGACTGAAAAAGGAAAGCCTGTGGTTCAAAATCGATAATAAGAACATCGCAGAACTGAGCGATATGAACCTGGACGAGCTCTATAAATGGTTTACAAATATCGAAGACCGTTTATCTGACAAGCAAAACAAGTTAGCTAGAGACGTATTGAAGGAAATCCGCGACAGAGTGCACTTCCTTCTCGAAGTAGGCTTGTCTTACCTCAGCCTGAGCCGTCCCTCACGCTCTTTGAGCGGCGGTGAATCTCAGAGGATCAAACTTGCAACGCAAATCGGCTCAAAACTCCAGGGCATTACATACATACTCGACGAACCAAGTATCGGCCTGCACCAGCGGGATAATCACAGGTTGATTAATGCCTTAAAAGGTCTGAGAGATATCGGTAACAGTGTTCTTGTAGTAGAACACGACAAGGATATTATGTTATCGGCAGACTATCTGATTGATATCGGCCCCGCTGCCGGAAAAAACGGAGGTAGAATCATGGCCACCGGCGATCCTCATGATTTTGAAAAACTCAACACCCTCACTTCTTCTTATCTTAACGGTAAGAAAGCAATACCCATTCCGAAGGAAAGACGGCCGGGTAATGGAGATGAAATCAAACTCTTTGGCGCAACAGGAAATAATCTTAAGAATGTGGATGTAACCTTTCCTCTCGGAAAGTTCATCTGTGTAACCGGTGTAAGCGGCAGCGGGAAATCAACGCTGATCAACGAGACGCTCTTCCCAATCCTTAAGCACCATGTCTATAACAGCAAAACCCGGCCATTACCCTATAAAAAAATAACAGGGCTTGACCTCATCGACAAGGTTATTGAAATAGACCAATCTCCAATTGGCCGCACACCAAGAAGCAATCCCGCTACTTACTGCGGGTTCTTCACAGAAATAAGAACACTGTTTGCATCTGTACCCGAAGCAAAAATCAGGGGTTATAAACCGGGAAGATTCTCATTTAATGTCAAGAGCGGACGATGCGATCTGTGTCACGGCGGAGGTATGAGGGTTATCGAAATGAATTTCTTACCCGATGTATATGTGAAGTGTGAGAAATGCAACGGGAAAAGATATAACCGCGAAACACTCGAAATCCGCTACAAAGGAAAATCCATAAGCGATGTTCTGGAGATGACGGTTGATGAAGCAGTAGATTTCTTCGTCAACGTACCCTCGTTGTACAGAAAAATCAAAGTTCTTCAGGAAGTCGGCCTTGGTTACATTACTCTCGGACAGAGTGCGCCCACACTAAGTGGAGGTGAGGCACAGCGAGTAAAACTATCAACTGAACTGAGCAAAAGAGATACCGGCAAGACATTCTATATTCTCGACGAACCCACGACCGGTCTGCATTTTCAGGATATTGGAATGTTGGTACAAGTTCTCAACAAATTAGTTGACAGAGGAAACACCGTTCTCGTAATCGAGCACAACCTCGATATCATCAAAGTCGCTGACAATATCATAGATATTGGCCCGGAAGGTGGAAACAAAGGAGGCGAGATCGTATTTCAGGGAACACCTGAAGAGATAATATCCTGTAAGAAAAGCTATACCGGAAAATTTCTGAAACCCGAACTGAACGGAGGTTAAAATACCAAAAGAACAAAGCACAATCAGGAGAAGGAAAGACGAAAAGATTTGTGGTTTCAGTGGAGTCTAAGAGAGCATTAAGGCTATCTCATTCTTCTCTTATGTACTTTGTTCTTCTGATAACTGATATTTTTCGGGGTTACAATTAAAATCTGTGGGGGCAGCGCATTTTACTCAGACTGCTCTTATACTCATTCCTCGTGAATTTCCATCCCAGCTTAATAAATGTGGTAAACCATGAATCGTTTTGGTTCGGATTACCTCTTTGCTCGCCGGGTGCATACCTGGTCATACCCGGTATAGCAATCTGGTTAGATTTATCCGCTATTTTCTTAGCAATAGCTGCCTGCTGCGGAGTGAGGTATTTATCAAATAAAACGGGGTCTACGTAATCAGTGCTCACATCATCTACATAATCGTTGAACGACTTACGCAGTAACATTTCAAGGCTGATGTTAAATTGCTCTGTTACATGATACCTAATACCCACGCCCATAGGGATGTTAATCTGGGTAAGGCTGTATTCTTTACGATCGGGGTATTCATCAAATCCCTGACCTTCGGTATGCAGTGGTTTTAAGTAATGCCAGGTCTTATTTCCGTTTGCATCTGTTAACGACCCTTGAGGATTGTAGTGATAAACACCTACGCCTATCACTCCATACGGAGACAAACGGAAGTCCTGATACTCACCAAATAAAAACTCCAGAGGGTAAACCTCTGCGGCAATATATGCTTCAGCAAGTTTTGTACGAAAGTCAAGATTTCTCTGCTTGCGATACAATTCTGCACCTCCGTTCCTTTTAATTTTGGTATCATCTCCCTGCAGTTTACCGTATTGCGCAGCTACTCTAAAGCCTAACCAGTCGTTGGGATGAACAACAACAAAAGCTCCGCCCATAATATTAGTAAGCGAGAAGTTAATATCCTTAATAAAACGCGTTCCCTCACCACGGTTACCGCCAAGGTCTCCAAGAAAAAAGGAAGGACCAATGTTAATTCCGGCTTCTACTTTAAGATTCTTGATATCAAATGCGAATGACTGGGCGCTCGTTTCTTGCGGCCTCAAAACGACACACAACAGTAAGATATAGAGCACGTAAAGGTTCGCTTTCATATGGCAGTCAGATTATGGTGTTATATCGATTACTCTCAATCTGATTAACAACAAAACCTAAAACGTGCTATTTGCAAGTATTATTGTGATCGGGGCCCGAAAAGGCTTTGCGCATCTTTATGTGGTCTATCTCATCTTCCTGATATACAGTACCTTCTTTTTTAAACCCGATACTCTCATAAAAAGGAATCAGATATGTCTGGGCGCTGATAATGATATCTGTTTCTCCAAAAAATTTCCAGACTAGTTTTATTGATTGCTGCATTAGTAATCGCCCTACTCCCAGGCGACGTATATCGGCAGCCGTCACGACTCTGCCTATAGATGCACCGTCAGAATAACTGATTCCGACCGGAAGGACCCTTGTATATGCAACTAACTTATTATCCAAAAAGCCCATAACATGACGCGCGGAAAAATCTTTGCCGTCACAATCCTGATAAGGGCAGTCCTGCTCAACCACAAAAACTTCATTTCTCAGTCTTAAGATTTCATAAAGCTGCTTAAGGCTGAGGTCTGCAAATGGTTTACAAACCCATTTAATATCAGAATGGATATCCATTGGCGAGAGGATTATGGTGACGGTTCAGAGTCAAACCTCTCTACTTTCTCAATACCGGGCAGTTTCAATAACTCCTCGACAAGAGTTTCCAGTTCTTCTTTATCGTGCACATACACCTTTAGGTTACCCTCAAAAACACCTTCTTTAGCCTCGATTGTCAGCGCATTGATATTAATCTTAAGGGTACCGCTGATGAGGTTGGTTATCTTGTTTATGACACCGACATCATCTAGACCTATAATTTTAATCCCGGTCAGGAAGGATATCTCCTTATTCTTAACCCACTTCGTCTTCACCACCCGGTGTCCATAGTTTGCAAGAAGGCGGGCAGCGTTCGGGCAGTTGGTTCTGTGAATTTTCAACCCTTCACCCTGTGTGATGAACCCAAAGACATCATCACCCGGAATCGGCTTACAACAGTTGGCAAGCGAATACATAATCTTATCGCTACTTTCCCCGAAGATGATGAGTTCAGTATCTTTCTTGGATAATGGCTTATCTCCCTTGTCATCCAAACCGGGTTTATCCTGTTTCGGAAAAACAATTTTATCACCATTATACGACCAACTTTTCATCTCTGTCAGATCGATCTTCTTAATGGCTATTTCATAAAACAGATCGAGCGAAGAATTAATCTTAAAATAAGAAGCTATTTCTTCAAACTGTTGCTGGGTTGCAGGAATGTGCAGAGATTCCAGTTTCTTGACCAATGCGGCCTTTCCCTCCTCTCCTATCTTTCTCTTTTCTTCTTTAAGAGAGTCTTTAATCTTGGTCTTCGCCTTTGTGGTAACAACAAACTTCAGCCACTCCGCCTTCGGTTTCTGTTTAGAAGAAGTGATGATTTCAATTTGATCTCCGCTGCGCAGCTTATGGCTTATGGGTACCAGTTTGTGATTCACCTTGGCGCCAATACAACTCTCTCCAATCTTAGTGTGGATAGAAAATGCAAAGTCTAATGCTGACGAACCTACGGGTAACATTTTGATATCTCCCTTCGGTGTATATACGTAAATCTCTTCTGCAAGGAATGAAAGCTTGAAGTCTTGCAAGAAGTCCACCGAGTTCGCTTCAGGGTTTGACAGCACATCCCTGATCTGCTGAAACCATTTATCAAAGCGATTCTCCTCTGAATTTCCTTCTTTATACTTCCAGTGTGCAGCAAGCCCTTTTTCTGCAATATCATTCATCCTTTGTGTCCTTATCTGCACCTCTACCCATTTTCCGTGGGGGCCCATCACCGTCGTATGTAAGGCTTCATACCCATTGCTCTTCGGGTTGCTCAGCCAGTCTCTCAGCCTTTCAGGCGCAGGTATATACTCATCTGTTACCAGACTATACACCTTCCAGCAATCTTCTTTTTCTTTTTCAGGCGGAGAGTCGAGAATAATACGAATTGCAAAGAGATCATAAACTTCTTCGAATGTGACCCCTTTCTTCTTCATCTTATTCCATATGCTGTGAATACTCTTAGGACGGCCGTATATTTCAAACTTGAAATTCGCTTTGGTAAGCTTTTCCTTCAACGGACGGATAAAGTCGTTGATGTACCGGGTACGCTCTCTCTTGGTATTATCTAATTTTTGCGCAATATACTTGTAGCTGTCAGGCTCCATGTATTTCATTGCCAGATCTTCCAACTCTGTCTTAATATTATATAACCCCATCCTGTGCGCAAGCGGTGCATATACGTAAATAGTTTCCGAAGCAATTTTCAATTGCTTCTCACGCTTCATGCTTTCCAGCGTACGCATGTTGTGCAGGCGGTCTGCCAGCTTAATCAGGATTACACGCGGATCATCTGTCAGTGTTAACAGAATTTTTCTGAAGTTTTCGGCTTGTTTCGACAGGTTGGTGTCAATAACATTTGCGATCTTGGTCAGCCCGTCAACAATCTTTGCAATTTCTGAACCGAATTCTCTCTGAATTTCCTCCAGGGTTACATCTGTATCTTCAACAGTATCGTGCAGGAGTGCGCATATGGTACTCCTGACACCGAGGCCAATCTCTTCCACACAAATAGTAGCAACCGCTATAGGATGAAGGATATAAGGCTCACCGCTCTTTCTCCTCATGTCTTTGTGTGCCTCAACAGCCATTTCAAAAGCTGCTCGCACATGCTCTTTGTCGCCCGGTTTCAGTTTGGGTTTCAAGGCACGCAACAGAGCTCTGTACTTCCGCAAAATCTCTTTTTTCTCCTGTTCCTCATTCATCTCGTACTGAGGAATATTCAATACTTTGTCCATCCCTACGAATTTACAAACAATAATAAAGCGTAATTGCAAAATTATTCCTGCCTTAAGCCGGCATTTTCTGTCCGCTCCGACAGGATAATAATTGAAAATAATTTATAATCTCCAATCCTCCATTTTATATACAATTGTCTTAATTTTGCCGCCCTTCTGCGCATGTGGTGGAATTGGTAGACACGTCAGACTTAGGATCTGATGCCGCAAGGTGTGGGGGTTCGACTCCCTCCATGCGCACTTTTTCAAAATCAATGAGGCCATCCGGCCTTAACATAATTACGAAGAAATGGCAAGTGTTACAAGGGAGAAAATCAGTGACTTGTATGAAAAGCTGGTATTGACAGTTAACAATCAGGACTATATGCCTGAATTTGAAAAAGATCTTAAGGCTTTCAGTAAAAAAGCCAATATCCACGGTTTCAGAAAGGGAATGGTACCGGTAGGAATGATTAAAAAGATGTACGGTCAGGAATTCTTCAGTGAAGCCGTACTGAGATCAGTTGATAATGAGATAAAGAAGTTTCTGGAGGAACAGAAAATCAGGTTGTTGGGAAACCCTCTTTCTGCAGAGGGAAGCACTTTCCCCGAACTTAATTTCAAAGAACCCGGTTCTTACACTTTTGAGTTTGAAGTAGGACTGTACCCTGAAGTGGAAATTAAGATTCCTGCTGATCTGAAGGTAACACGCTATAAAATCCAGCCTAAAGCTGAAGAAACTGAAAATCAAATCGACAGAATCCAGACTGAATTGGGAACACTTAAACCCGTGGATTCGGTTGAAGGTCCTGAAAACATTATCAAATTCAACCTGGCTCAACTCGATGCAGATGGCAACGAGATCGAAAAAGGGTTTAAGGTAAATAAATCATTCTTTGTTAAAGTCTTCACCCCAGAATTCCAGGAGAAACTGAAAGGTGCCAAAAAGGATGATGAACTGACTTCTGTTATGAAGAATGTGATCGATCCTGAAAAATCGCCTGAAGTTTACGATAACATGGAGCTTAACCCCGCCGATACCGCAGTAACTGAATCTTCTGTGCGTATAAAAATCGAAGAGGTAAGCTTATCTGAAAAACACGAACTAAACGAAGAGTTGTTTGAAAAAGCGTATCCCGGCAGGGGCATTAAAACAGCTGAGGAACTGCGCAAAGTAGTTGAAGAAGATATTCAAAAGCAATGGGATCAGCTGGCTGAGAACAATCTCGACCACTCGCTTCAGCACGTGCTGATGGATTTGCCACTCGAACTGCCTGAAGAATTTTTAAAGAGACTTTTCAAAGAAGAGAATAAAGATATCACTGAAGAACAGTCGGCAGAGCAATTCCCACGCTTTGTGAACGGCCTCAGAACAAACCTCATCACTTCTCATATTATTAAAGAGCAAAATCTTAAGGTAGATCAAAAAGAAATAGAAGAGGAAATCAAGAGGGAATTGCAGCAATACTTCGGTGGAGCCGACCTGGAGTCTCCCGAATACCAATGGCTTGACGGCTATGTAAAAAGAATGATGTCGGAAAAAGACCAGATTGAAAGCCGTTATGACAGAATCATGAGCGGTAAAATTATCGATTGGTTAAAGACTCAGGTAAAGATAGAAGAGAAGAACGTAGGGCAGGATGAATTCGTAGAAATCATCAAGAGTCATAACCACCATCACTAATTCCGGTTTGGCGTTCGCCATTTTGTCGTACTTTTTTTGTTAGCACAATATTTGGAACTTCACCGGAGTAAGAATACTTTGCAACAAACAAATTAAATACATGAATACCGGAAAAGAATTTGAGAAATACGCAGTAAAGCATCGTGGGATCAGCAGTAATACACTGGACGGATACATCAAGCATAATGTAACTAACCTTACCCCTAATATTATTGAAGAAAGGCCGATGAACGTAGCTGTGATGGACGTTTACAGCCGTCTTATGATGGACAGGATCATCTTCCTTGGCCATCCAATCAATGATGAAGTAGCTAATATTATCACAGCACAACTGCTGTTTTTAGAGAGTACCGACCGCAGCCGCGATATCCAATTATACATTAACTCACCGGGTGGAGGTGTTTATGCAGGCTTAGGTATGTACGACACCATGCAGTTCATTACACCCGATGTCGCAACCATTTGTACGGGTATGGCTGCAAGTATGGCAGCAGTAATTATGGCAGCCGGAACTCCCGAAAAGAGAAGTGCCCTGAAGCACGCCAGGATTATGATGCATCAACCGAGCGCCGGCGCCGTAGGCCAGGCCAGTGATGTTGAAATCACCGTAAAAGAGATCGTAAAGATTAAAAACGAGCTATACGAAATCCTAAGCCAGCATACCGGTCAGCCCTTCGACAAGATTGCGAAAGATTCTAACCGAGACTTCTGGATGACAGCCCAGGAGGCTAAAGAATACGGCCTGATCGACGAAGTACTCGTAACCAATGCCAGAAAATCAAACAACGAATAATAACCAGATAATAAGCTATATGAAAATATTTAATTCAACTCCTGCATTTGACGAAGAGCCAGAAACAGAGCAACCCGAGTCTCCGTCGAATACAATGGAGCGGATGATGGAAGGTGCTTTTCTCTATGACAAGAAGTTTTTAGAGCAACGCAAAATTTTCCTTTGGGGAGAAGTGAATGATAAGTCTGCAAAAGACATCACCAATCGTCTTTTGTACCTCGATGCTATTGATCCCGGTAAAGAAATCAAATTCTACATCAACAGCCCGGGTGGTGGAGTTACCAGCGGTATGGTTATCTATGATACTATGCAACTGATATCATCACCTGTAAGCACTATCTGTATGGGAATGGCTGCCAGTATGGGTAGTATCCTTTTAAGTGGAGGCGCAAAAGGTAAGAGATATATCTATCCTCATGGAGAAGTAATGATTCACCAGCCGAGCGGAGGTGGAAGAGGTACAAGTGCTGATCTTGAAATCATCGCAAAGCAAATGCAGAAAGTTAAAGAGTTGGGAGCTAAGATTCTTGCTGAGAACTGCGGACAGCCGGTTGAAAAAATAATGGAAGACTTCGACAGAGACTACTGGATGGATGCTAAAGAGAGCAAGGAATACGGTATAGTAGACCATATCGTGAAAAAGATCTGATACATGTAATTTTGCTTTTAGTTTAGGAATTAAATATTACTTTGAGGATATAATCGTTATAGGATTATGGCAAAACAACAACCGTTACATTGTTCATTCTGTGGCCGCACACGCGATGAGGTTCAGATTCTCATTGCCGGCCAGGAAGGGCATATTTGTGAAAACTGTGTTGAACATGCCAGGGAAATCATTCTGCAGGAACTCCCGCAGAATGCTGAAAAGAGCAGCGGAAACAGCAATTTTAAACTCTCCGTCAAAAAGCCGATGGAGATTAAAAAGTATCTCGACGAATACATCATCGGGCAGGACGAAGCAAAAAAAGTACTTGCCGTAGCTGTTTACAATCACTACAAGAGACTCAACCAGAAAACGGATA
This sequence comes from Chitinophagaceae bacterium, assembly GCA_024103425.1. GTDB lineage: Bacteria > Bacteroidota > Bacteroidia > Chitinophagales > Chitinophagaceae > Ginsengibacter. The sequence continues at coordinate 18,916 of JAGFIS010000014.1, read as the reverse complement.
GCAATAATGACGTTGAAATTGAAAAGAGCAACATCATTATGGTCGGAGAGACCGGGACCGGTAAAACCCTGCTGGCAAAAACTATAGCCAGGATATTGAACGTACCCTTCACTATTGTCGATGCAACGGTGTTTACCGAAGCAGGATATGTGGGTGAAGATGTGGAAAGCATCCTCAGCAGGTTGCTGCAGGTATGCAATTTTGATGTAAATGCTGCACAGAAAGGGATAGTTTACATCGACGAGATCGACAAAATTGCACGCAAGAGCGACAACCCCAGTATCACGAGAGACGTAAGCGGCGAAGGGGTTCAGCAAGGATTACTCAAACTGCTCGAGGGAACAGATGTATTGGTGCCTCCACAGGGCGGACGCAAACACCCCGAACAGAAACTGATTAAAATCAACACCTCTAACATTCTCTTTATCTGCGGAGGAGCCTTCGATGGTATAGACCGGATTATCGGGAAGCGAATCAATACCAACGCTATAGGCTTCAATGTAAATAAAGATATGCAGGAGCTGCAGAGAAATAACCTGCTGCAATTTGTAAACGCTCAGGATATGAAGCATTTCGGACTGATTCCCGAATTGCTCGGAAGGTTGCCCGTTATCACTTTCCTGAACCCATTAGATAAAGATGCACTGAGAAAAATCCTCACAGAACCTAAGAATTCTCTCATCAAGCAGTATAAGAAGATCTTCCAGCTCGAGGGAATTGACCTTATTATAGAAGAGGATGTTTACGATTTTATGGTTGATAAAGCCATAGAATACAAATTGGGAGCCCGTGGCCTCCGCAGTATCTGCGAAAGTATCCTGGTAGACGCGATGTACGAATTGCCCTCTCAAAAGGTAAAAACCTTCACACTGACCAAGGACTATGCTGAAGGAAAATTCAGTGTGAGCAAGCTCAATATGCTCCGGGTAGCGTGATAATATTTTTCTGATATCATATTCTTCCACATCCATCCAAAAGATGGATGTTTTCATTTATTTTTACCCTGTAATCAGTAACACCTTAAAAGCTTTTTATAATGATCGATGTAATATTGGGCCTGCAGTGGGGCGACGAAGGAAAAGGAAAAGTTGTTGACTATTTCGCCTCCCGCTATGATGTAATTGCCAGGTTTCAGGGGGGGCCCAACGCTGGACACACTTTATATGTTGATGGTAAGAAAGTCGTATTACATCAAATTCCTTCGGGTATCTTCAAGCCGGGAACAAAAAACCTCATTGGCAATGGAGTTGTGCTCGATGCGGTTGCATTACAGAAAGAATGTGAAACCCTCGACTCATTTGGTATCGATTACAGAAAGTCTCTTTTCATTAGCGACAGAACACAACTGATTCTACCCACACATAAAGCATTAGACCGCGCGAGCGAACAAAGCAAAGGAAAAGAAAAAATAGGCTCAACCCTTAAAGGAATTGGTCCTGCATACATGGATAAAACCGGCAGAAACGGATTGCGGGTTGGAGACGTCAGGGATAAAAGCTTTGTATCTAATTATATCAAGCTGAGGCTGAAACACCAGAAACTGCTTGATAATTTTTCTTTTCAGGAAGATATTTCACAGGAAGAGGAAACTTATTTCAATGCACTGGAATTCCTGCGCTCACTCAACATCGTAAGCGGAGAATACTTTATTAATGATGCTTTTGATAAAGGGCAAAGGATACTCGCAGAAGGTGCTCAAGGCAGTATGCTGGATATTGACTTTGGAACCTTCCCTTACGTAACCTCATCAACAACCATTGCAGCCGGTGTTTGTAGCGGATTAGGTGTATCACCACACAAGATCAGAGAAGTAATCGGTATCACAAAGGCTTACTGCACACGTGTAGGCAGCGGACCTTTCCCTACGGAATTGCATGACGAATATGGCGATTTGCTCAGGAAAAAAGGAAACGAATTCGGCGCAACCACTGGCCGCCCACGCAGATGTGGCTGGGTTGATCTCGTGGCACTGAAGTATGCTTGTATGATTAACGGGGTGACACAGATCGTGATGACTAAAGCAGATGTACTCGATGAACTCGACACTCTTAAGGTCTGCAAATCTTATTCTTTTAACGGAGAAGAAACACAACAGGTTCCGTTCCAAATGGACAAACTGAATATAGAGCCGGTTTACAGAGAATTCAAAGGGTGGAAAAAAGATATCAGCCACATAAAAACTTATGAAGACTTACCTGCAGAGATGCTTGAATATGTGAGTCATATCAATGATTATCTGAAAATAAAAGTCAATTATATATCAAACGGGCCGGGTTCTGATCAGATTATCAAGGCCTGATTTTTACTAATTTTCATTGAAAAAACTTCTTTCGAAATATTTATTATTTTTGGTTTACCAATTTTTGAAAGAGAAAAAAACCTATTAAAATTCCGGAGAAAATTATGAAAGCAAAATCCGAAAAGGGCAAAAAAGATTTAAGTAAAAAGCCCGGTAAAACCACCACTAAATCATCATCAAAAAAGAAAGAAAACTTTGATGACGATTTTGAAGATGAAGACTTCTATGAAGACGAAATGCCTGCTCCCAAAAAAGGAAAAGGTAAAAAAGAAAGTAAGAAGAAGAAGTACGAGGACGACTATGATGATGAGGACGAAATTGAGGATGACTGGAACAAGCCTGATGAAGATGACGATTACGATCCTGACTTCGACGAATTTGACATCCCAATGTCAAAGAAAAAGAAATCGGGCAAGAAAGGCGATGATGACGATGACGACCTCTTCATGGGTGACAACTATGAGGATATGGACTTTTTCGAAGACGACACTTTCGACGACAACATGGACGATGATTTTTAAAAATCAATGTCACCAAGTCTGCATACCGGCCAATTGCTAATAATCAAAAACCAGTTGTATAACAGCTGACCTTAAACGTAGTTAATTAAATCCCGTTCTGAAAAGACCGGGATTTTTTATTTCGATAATCCTTTCAAAAATTATAGAGGAATTTAAGAGAACAGTAATCAGTTCTTTTTCTTTTCCCTTTCATATTTAGGCCTTGCACCTTCTATTGCCTGATTGAGGAGTTCCTGTACCGAGCGATTCAGGATTTCATTTTTCCGCTCTTCAAACACACCCACCTTATCCGCCGGCAATCGCAGGTTATACTCCTCTCCGGAAGCGAGGACCTGTTCCATCTTCGGGTTAATCATCGAAAAAAAATCCTGTTCAACTTCAATAACAGAGGCAACCGCTTTAGCGCTGTATCTGCCCGAAATCACAATAGTAGAGAGCATGTTCTTAATAGAATCCGGCAAATTATCTTCCGTATTCAACTCTTTGGCATAAAACGACTCGGGATCTTTATTCTCCTCCATCACAAAATGTGTGGCTATGAATTTCTTCACGTGGTTGCGCGATTCTTGCGGCAGATAATATTGCAATTTCCAGAAATCAGTACTGCCACTCTTCTTTATTGCAGCGGTCACCCTGCCCGGGCCTCCATTGTATGCCGCAATCACCAGTAGCCAGTCGTTAAGATCCTTATAGAGATTGAGTAAATATTTTGCAGCCGCACGAGTGCTCTTTTCATAGTCTGTGCGCTCATCAACCCCCTGCCCTACACGCAAACCATAATTGCGAGCAGTAGACGGCATAAACTGCCACGGCCCTCTGGCGCCTGCGCTCGATAAAGCGTGAGATTTTAAATCACTCTCGATCACTGCCAGATACTTCAGCTCGTGAGGCAGACCGTATTGGGAGAGGATACCGTCAATAAAATTAAAATATGGTGTTGCGCTCTTTTTGAGGTTTTTCAAATGAGCGGTATGGGTTTGCAGATAATCTGCCATGTACCCTTCGGCATAGGGGTTAATCTGTTGAGAGTAAGGAATCGCAGGATTATAACTGTAATCAGTAAAGAGATCTTTGAATCCGTATTTTGTAATCTCTCGAATTGCAGATACTTTCTCTTTATCCGGTGCCACTGAGTCTTTAGATGCAATCACTTCTTCAATCACACTCTTTTCTTCGATTAAAGTAGTATCCCGATTTTGAGCGAAAACAGAAAAAGAGGCTAAAACGCCCAATACAAATAATATGAGCTTCATTTTTGTCATAACCTGTGGAAACGGTTCATCAGGTTTTCTGCTGCCTTCAACAAATTTATCTCATTATCTTTTGCAGCTATAATCTGCAAACTGAAGGGCATCCCGTTGGAATGCCTAAAAAGCGGCAGACTGATTGCAGGGTGGCCAGTCAGGTTAGCAATTACGGTGAAAATATCGGCCGTATATCTCGATGTATCTCCCTTCTGTGCGCTGCCCAGATCATAAGCAGTAGAAAGTGTAGTAGGCAGGATCAGAAAATCATGTCTGGTAAAAAGACCATTCACCTCGTCTATCAACTTCTGTCTTATCTTTTGTGCCTGTACCAGGTATGTATCATAGTTACCCTCGCTTAACAGGTAGTTACCCAATAAGATTCGCTTCTTAACTTCTCTGCTAAAGCCCTCACTTCTACTTATCTTGTATAAGTCTTCCAGATTTTCAATAGGTTTTGTAGTTCTGTAGCCGTAACGGATACTATCATATCTGGCCATATTAGAGGTAACTTCTGCTGAAGATATAACATAGTATATCGATGTGAGGTAATCCATCAACCCAATATCCTCTTCTTCAAAATTCACTCCTTCTCCTCTTAACTGTTCAACCAAATTGACAATACTATCTCGGATTTCACCATCTAATGACGGATGCGACAAAGCTTTCCTCAATACCGCCCATTTAAAATCTTCTTCGCGGGCCGGGTCTTCCCGGGTGAACAGAGCATCGGTTCTCGCTGTGCTATCCAGCCCATCAGGCCCACTTATTACATCGAGCACCGGTTCAATATCAGTTATGTTCTTTGCAATAATACCTACAGTATCGAATGAAGAAGCATAAGCCAACACGCCGTATCTGCTCACTCTTCCGTAGGAAGGCTTGTACCCCACTACCCCACAAAAGTCTGCAGGTTGACGGACAGATCCGCCTGTATCACTTCCCAGACTTATCATACACAAGTCTGCTGCAACAGCCGCTGCAGATCCACTCGAAGAGCCTCCTGCAACTTTAGAAAGATTAACCGGATTTTTCACATTCCCATATATCGATCTTTCACCTGTACTGCCCATGGCAAATTCATCGCAGTTACAAGAACCTATGATGATTGCATCTTCATCAAGAATTCTTTGTACTGCGGTGGCATTGAAAAGCGCTTCAAATCCCGAAAGCATTTTTGACGATGCCGTCAGCGGATGTCCGGCATAACTGAAAACATCTTTGATGCTGATAACTATCCCGTGTAACTTTCCAACCGGCTTTCCTTCGTTTCGCTTTGCATCTAACTCTTCTGCACGGGAGATCGCCTCTTCACCAAAGACATGCGCATAAGCATTAATGTTAACACGCTCTTTAATTCTGTCCAAATAATAACGAACAGCCTGTACACAAGTCACCTCTCCTGTACTTAAGGCTTTCTGATAGGCCGGAATGTTAGTAAACTGAAACAATCTTTAGAAAAATAAATCAGGAGTTACTCTCAACTTTTTCTGATATGCTATCCTGCTTTTTGTTTCCAGAAATTTCTTTGTCGCCCGACGATTTGCCTCTGGCATCATTAAATTCCTTCACTCCTCTTCCCAAACCTCTCATCAGGTCGGGAATCTTTTTTCCGCCAAAGAACAAGAGTACTACCAGAAGGATTAATAATAATTCCATTCCGCTGGGTATCCCTAAAAGAAAAAAATGAGTTAAGAAGTTCATCTCATTATAAATTTATCCTGTAAAGTTAACTGAAAATTTTGGCGCAATGAAAGGTTTACAACAATTTTAATAGGAAACCACTTGAGTTACTACAAACCTGCGCCTGAAAGAAAATAACAGAAAAGCTAAAGCACACAATATGGCCACTCTTACAAAGGTAGAATCCCGTAAAACTTCACCATTGAATTATTTTATATACCGCCCACACTTAGCCTTGCCGTGTGCTGCTTCGTACGGAGTAATACCTCTTGAGCAGGATGACAGATAGAGTCCTGCAACTATCAGAATCAGAAGGATTTTTTTCATTTATTATCAGTTAGCGTAAAAGTGCTTTATCGTAAAATGGAAGACAATAATATAAATAAAAATGCCAGAATGCAAGAGCACCCCGGCATTTTTATTTGAAAATCTTCTACTATCTAACCCTTTTCTCGCGGATCCTGGCACTCTTACCGCTTCTCTCACGGAGGTAGTAAAGCTTAGATCTGCGCACCTTACCTACTTTGTGCAACTTGATGCTTTCAATATTCGGAGAATACAGCGGGAAAAGACGCTCGACGCCTACGCCGTCGCTGATTTTTCTAACTGTGAAAGTGGCGGTGCCACCCTCTCCCTGACGCTTGATAACGTCTCCTTTAAAACTCTGAATTCGCTCTTTAGCCCCTTCAATAATTCTGTAGTTTACAGTAATATTATCACCTGCTTTGAATTCAGGAATATCGTTCTTCTTCGTCAATTGATCGTGAACAAAATTAATCGGATTCATCACCTTTAATTTTTTAAGGACTGCAAAGGTAACATAAAATTACTTAAGAGTACAAAGTTTTTTCAGCGAAAAAAGCGTCAAAACGCCCTATTTAGCGACATTAACAGCTCTTTTTTCCCTGATTACAGTCACTTTAATCTGACCGGGATAAACCATTTCATTCTGTATCTTCTGGGCTATCTCAAAACTGAGCTGTTCACTCTTGGTATCTGACACCTTTTCGGCCTCTACAATCACACGTAATTCACGCCCGGCCTGCATGGCATAGGCTTTTTCAACTCCCTCATAGGCGACTGCCAGATTCTCCAGGTCTTTGATTCTCTGCAGGTATTGCTGCATAATCTCCCTTCTTGCACCCGGTCTTGCTCCGCTCATGGCGTCACATGCCTGTACTATAGGGCTGATTACATACTCCATCTCTATTTCATCGTGGTGGGCACCAATGGCATTGCACACCGCAGGGTTTTCGCCGTATTTTTCAGCCAGCCGCATCCCCAACAGGGCGTGGCTCAATTCTGTTTCTTCATCAGGCACCTTACCGATATCGTGAAGAAGTCCGGCTCTTTTGGCAAGCTTTGCATTCAGTCCCAGTTCGGAGGCCATGACGCCGCACAGATTAGCCACTTCCCTGCTGTGCATCAACAGGTTCTGACCGTAAGAGGAGCGGAAACGCATCTTTCCCACCATCCTGATCAATTCCTTGTGCAACCCATGGATACCGAGCTCGATTACCGTGCGCTCGCCTATCTCCATAATCTGCTCTTCTAATTGCTTTTTAGTCTTCTCTACCACCTCCTCGATTCTGGCAGGATGGATACGGCCATCGGTAACTAATCTCTGAAGCGATAACCTGGCTACCTCTCTCCTCAGCGGATCAAAGCAGGAAAGGATAATTGCTTCGGGTGTATCGTCTACTATCAGGTCAACACCGGTTGCCGCCTCAATCGCACGGATATTTCGTCCCTCACGGCCGATGATTGAACCTTTGATTTCATCAGATTCCAAATTAAAAACCGTAATGGCATTTTCAATAGCCTGTTCTGCAGCTGTGCGCTGGATGGTCTGGATAATAATCTTGCGTGCCTCCTTATTAGCTTTCTGCTTTGCCTCGTCAATAATCTCCTGTTGCATGCTGAGGGCCTGCGAGTTAGCCTCTCCTCTCAGGATTTCCAAAAGTTGAGCTTTGGCTTCCTCAGCGGTCAGCTGGGCAACCCTTTCCAGTTTTTTAATATGTTCTTCCTGATGTTTCTCAAGCTCGGCTCGCTTGATGTTCACTGTTTCTATCTGCTGACTGAGGTTCTTTTTCAGATTCTCATTCTCGCGTATGGCCTTCTCGAGATTCTGATCTTTCTGATTGAGCGATTGCTCTTTCTGCCTTATACGGTTTTCAGCATCCGCTATTTTGTTATTACGTTGCTGAATCTGCCGGTCGTGTTCTGCTTTTAGCTGAACGAATTTTTCTTTGGCCTCGAGTTGTTTTTCTTTCTTGATTGTTTCTGCCTTAATTTCGGCGTCTGTTACAATCTGCTGTGCTTGTTGTTGTGCTGTTTCAAATAGCTGTTTTGTGTTTTTCGCAAAGATGAATTTTCCAAGTATGATTCCTGCCACCAATGCTACCACACCTACTATTATCAGCAGTATTTGTTCTTCCATTTTTTCTGAGTTGTTGTTTAAATCTGTTCATAATCTGTACTCCACTTTTTTCGCAAAAAAGCGTCATATCATCGAAAAGTCGAAGATAATAAAATAGCCTAAAACCAAACTGCAAAAAAAAGGCTGCCACCGGCAGCCTCCTGTTTCAATTATATCTCTTTAACCTAAAGCAACACGTACAAAACCTGTTACTTTCAGGTCCCCAGCTACTTCTTTAATATAGTTTTCAACTGACTTATTACCGTCTTTTACGAAAGCCTGAGCCAGAAGTGTGTTCTCTTTAAAGAATTTATTCATTTTTCCGGCAGCAATTCTTTCAGCCATTTCAGCCGGCTTGCCTTCTGCTTTCACCTGCTCAATAGCAATGTTCTTTTCTCTCTCTATAATTTCTGCAGATACTCCAGCCTGGTCTACAGCTATCGGGTTCATGGCCGCAATCTGCATTGCGAGGTCTTTTCCAACTTCCTCATTTTCTTTATCCAGACCCACCAGCACTCCCATTCTGTAGGCTCCGTGAATGTAAGATGCTACATAAGGTGCTTCCAGTTTTTCAAAACGGGTAATTCCAATTTTTTCACCAATTTTCGCAACCTGCTCGTTTACTTTATCAGCAACGGTTTCATCTCCGAATTTCACTTTGTTCAGCTCGTCAAGAGAATTTACCTCATTTGAAAGCACTGCATCCATAATAGACTGAGCGAATTTTACAAACTCTTCATTTTTACTAACGAAGTCGGTTTCGCAGCTCAGGTTGATGATGTATCCTTTCTTTCTGTCAGACGTAGTCTGTGCTATAATCACACCTTCTTTTGCATCCCTGTCTCCACGAAGAGCAGCTACTTTCTGACCTTTCTTCCTCAGGTAATCAATTGCTTCTTCAAAGTCTCCATTAGCTTCGATAAGTGCTTTTCTGCAATCCATCATACCTGCACCCGTCTGCTGACGAAGCTTGTTAATATCTGCTGCTGTAATTGTTACTGTACTCATATTTATATTTTTTCGGCCCGGATATCACTCCGGCCTTTTTTTAATTTAAAAAACCTGTTTTTTTATTTTTTGCTTGCTGAAGATGAGCGGCTTCCTGCCGGAACTTTTCTTCTCTGAGTTCCTGCAGCGCCTCTGCCTCTTCCTTTCTGGCGTCCCCCTGTTTCATCATCATCATCTACTTTAAACTCTTTTGTTGTGGGCTCTTCAGATTCTTCGGCCTCCTCTTCTTCTTTCATTGCTTGTCTTTCGGCCAAACCTTCAGCAATAGCGTTTGCTATGTAGTTGGTGATGATAGCTATTGATTTAGTAGCATCATCATTTGCAGGGATAGAGAACTCAACTTTGTTAGGATCGCAGTTGGTATCTACCATCCCAAAAGTGGTGATGTTCAACCTTCTGGCTTCTGCCAAAGCTATGTGCTCGTGACCTATGTCAACGATAAACAAAGCTGCTGGCACCCTACTGATTTGAGCGATACCACCCAACACCTTCTCCATCTTCTCTTTATCGCGTGTCAGCGTGAGGCGCTCTTTCTTTGTGATACTGTCTAATGTACCGTCGTTCAGCATCTTGTCGATGTTCTGCATTTTCTTCACGCTCTTACGAACTGTGTTGAAGTTGGTAAGCATGCCACCCAGCCAGCGCTCGGTCACATAGGGCATGTTTACTCTTTTGGCAGCTTCGGTCACGATTTCTTTCGCCTGCTTCTTGGTAGCAACAAACATGACCTTCTTACCGCTCTTGGCGATAGACTTCAGCGCTGCAGCAGCTTCTTCAAGTCCTTCTACAGTCTTATTGAGATCGATGATGTGTATGCCCTTCTTCTCCGCAAAAATGTACGGCAACATTTTGGGGTTCCATTTTTTCTTCAGGTGCCCGAAATGAACACCGGCTTCCAAAAGTTGCTGTTGTAATGAAGTGTTGTTTTCCATTTATTTTGTTTTTTCCTTCTCAGGTAAGAGAATAATTTCTTAATAGTTAAAACGTATAGATTATCTTTTAGAGAACTGGAAGCTCTTTCTTGCTTTCTTCTGACCGGGTTTCTTTCTCTCCACGCTTCTGGGATCTCTTGTCAGTAATCCGGCATCTTTAAGTACCGGCCTGAACTCAGGGTTTACACTAATCAATGCGCGGGCAATTCCGAGTTTTGCAGCTTCTGCCTGCCCTTTAGCCCCCCCGCCGGTGGCGTTGATAACTATATCGAATTTGTCCAGAGATTCTACAGTCTTAAGAGGGAGTTCCAACTGATTCTGTAAGTACATCAGCGGAAAGTATGTTTTGTAATCTTTACCGTTTACAGTAATACTTCCTTTGCCACTCTTGATAAATACACGTGTTACGGCTTCTTTTCTGCGACCGGTTGCGTTATTCTGTTTTTCCATTGTACAATATTATTAACGGGTAATAACTTACTACCCTTGTTTTTGAGTGATTAATGGTTGAGGATTCTGAGCTGTATGCGGATGTTCATTGCCTGCATAAACAAACAGTTTTTTGAACATCTTACGTCCCAAACGGTTTTTAGGAAGCATTCCTTTTACTGCTCTTTCGATAATTACTTCGGGGCGTCTTGCCTGCAGATCTGCAGCGATAACACGCTTCTGGCCTCCGGGATAACCGCTGTAAGTCAGGTATTCCTTTTCATCCAGTTTGTTTCCGGTGAATTTTACTTTCTCCGCATTTACCACGATTACATAATCTCCGCAATCTACGTGTGGAGTATAATAGGCCTTGTTCTTTCCGCGAAGAACAGATGCAATTCTTGCACACATGCGGCCTACGGTTTGATTAGTGGCGTCTACAACATACCAGTTGCGCTGTATGCCAGCCTCGTTCGCATGTTTTGTTGTGAAATGTAGTTTACTCATTTTGTTTTTTATTTGGCATTGCTGCCGGTGAAAACTAATGCCGCTAACCCGGCATTTTTAAAAAGGAGTGCAAAGGTATGATTGCTTTCTCTCATTCGTATGATTTTTGGGCACTTTTTTTATCGCACCTTCATAACTCATTGATAATCTATATAAAAATTGACTCGAAAAAATAATGGCCGGCTTTTTTAACCTTTTTTAAACCCCGAAAAGGGCATTCACAGGGTCCGGGGCTTAGAATATTTTGTGCAGCCCGGTTCGGTACCGGGAGCAAAGCCCTGATTAGTTTTTTTTAAAATAAGATATATTTGAACTTTCAATTACCTCTTTAATTCAACGTTATGGACTGGAAAGGACGCAGGGAGAGCAGCAATGTCGACGACAGGAGAGCCATCAGCGGCGGCGGATTGGCGTTAGGTGGCGGTATCATCGGACTGTTATTCATCTTCGCACAACTCTTTTTAGGTGGTGGTGATATCAATGATCTCCAGCAGCTTTTCCCGCCGGATGGTTTCGGGCAGACTACAATGACCCCCGAACAAGAGGCCGCCGACGAAGAAGAGGCTGCCTTCGTGAAAGTAGTACTGGCAGATACCGAAGACGTGTGGAACGAACTTTTCCGCCAGATGGGGCGCACCTATCAGGAGCCTACCCTCGTAATGTTCAGAGGTAGTACCACTTCTGCATGTGGCGGGGCTACTGCGGCTACCGGCCCATTTTATTGCCCTGCCGATAAGCAAGTATATATTGACCTCTCTTTCGCACAACAATTGAAGCAGGAGTTCGGTGTAAAGGGAGACTTTGCAATGGCCTATGTTATTGCACACGAAATCGGGCACCATGTACAGGATCTACTAGGTCTTACTGAAAAGATGAACCAAATCAGGGGACAGGTTTCAGAAACTGAATACAATAAATACAGCGTAAGACTAGAGTTACAAGCCGATTTCTACGCCGGAATATGGGCGCATTATAATCAGAAGATGAAAAATGTTATCCACGCTCAGGACATCCGCGAAGCCCTTGAAGCTGCCAATGCCATCGGAGATGACCGGCTGCAAAAAAAATATCAGGGTACTGTAACCCCCGACTCCTTTACCCATGGAACTTCTGAACAGAGAATGTATTGGTTCAAAAAAGGATTCGAAACAGGCGATCTGAATCAGGGTAACACCTTTGCAAAGGGGGTCTTCTAATTTTACACAAATTCATTTTTACCGGTCTGCAGAAATTCATTCTCCATTTTCGTTTTTCCACATACGCAGGAGTATAGATTGTTGATTGTATTCCGGAAATGTTAATAAAAATACCCGGTCTTTGGGTTAACTTTATCGCATGACACCCGGTATTAAAAAGAGAATTGAAAACCTGATTGAAAACCCGTCCCTTTCTGAGGTAGAATTAATTCTGCATTTGAGACAGCTGCTGCTCAACAACGAATTGTTTGCAAAGGAAATCGGAGAATCCGTTCCTATAAGTACCCTGGTGGCGGAGAATATTCAACGACTTGAAAAGGGAGAACAGGGGAGGGATATCATTACCACCGGGTTCAAAGACTTTGATGAAAACTACAGCGGGTTAGCCCGGGGCGAATTAGTAGTACTCGGAGGCAGGCCCGCCATGGGCAAGACACAACTGATGGTCAACCTGGCACTTAACATTGCAGACCGGGCACCGGTACTGTATTTTACGTTTGACCTTTCAGACACACTCTTGGCTCAGCGATTTATATCCTGTCTGTCAGGCATACCCGTAAATCAAATTTTGGATGGCAGCTACCCGGAAGATGCTGCAAAATCTCTGAGAGATGTTTTAAAAGAGTTTCAGGATAAAAAAATATTTATTAACAACACTTGTAATTACTCTGTACAAGCATTAAAGAATGAATGCCGGAAACAGGCAGAGGAAAACGGAGTAGAAGTGATAATAGTCGACTATCTGCAAATGATGAGCACCAACAGATACCGGCATAACCGGGAGATAGAAATCGGTTATATCACACGCGAACTGAAGAACATTGCCAGAGACCTTAATGTATGTGTCATAGCCTTAAGCCAACTAAGCCGTGCTGCCGAGTACCGCACCCAGACAGGTCAGCGGCCGATACCGTCTGACCTCAGAGACAGTGGCGCTATCGAGCAGGATGCAGATAAGGTGCTGCTGCTCTATCGCCCCGAATACTACGGTTATGCTTTAGACGAATTTGGGAATGATACGGAAAGAAAAGTTGAAATCATCTTTGCAAAGAACAGAAACGGAAAGGCGGGTAAGGTGATATTGAAGGCAGATGAAGAGTTTACCTGTTTCTATGATTATAAAGAAGAAAAAAGAGATTTGTTTGTCATTCAAAAAAGACTGGATGAGTTAGACAATCCTTTTGAATAAAAAATATTGAGCCGCTGCCTTAAAATTATGTTGTCAAACTGTAAAGACAAGGCGGTTGTGTTCCTGCAACCCATGAGAAAACGGGCGAAGTCATTCCGCTATTGCTATCGGTGCTCGCTTCGCTGCGCTCTCATCAATAGCGAAAGTTTTCAAAGATAATCGGGACAGCGGCTCTCTTATTTATCAGCCATGAAGAAAGTAAGAAAAATACGCTCCATCTCTGAGATGCAAAAGAAACGGCTGCATCAAATTTTCTTCGGGAAACCTGAGCACAGGTCCTCCACGCTGGCCGGGTTTCAGAAATACCAGACGGATGCACTTCTTTTCCTTTCGATTGGCACTCCCGGCGAACTTTGTCGTCTCTTAGAAATTCCTATGTCCCAACTGGAACATATCATCAATTATCCTTCATACAGAGCGTTTCAAATCCCCAAAAAGAGAGGCGGATACAGAGAAATACTGGCTCCTGAAGAAGGACTAAAGGAATTACAAAAGAAGCTCAACCATTATCTGCAGGCCTATTATTTCTGGATAAAACCGGATGAAGTTCATGGCTTTGTCATCAATGCTCTCCTCACCGAGGATAATTGTAACATCGTTGCGAATGCAGAGAGACATACAGGAAAGAAAGCGGTATTGAACATCGACCTGAAAGACTTCTTCCCCCGAGTTACCGCAAACAGAGTGTTCCGGCTTTTCTCCTCTGAGTTCTTCGGCTTCACCCGTCAAATGGCTACAGTACTCGCCCTGCTGACCACTTACAACGGGCATCTGCCGACAGGAGCCCCTAGCTCTCCCGTACTATCCAATTTTATCTGTTATCAGTTAGACAAGGAACTGAAAGCATTTTCCTTTCTTCATGGACTCTCCTACTCGCGCTATGCTGACGACCTTACTTTCTCCTCTAAAGAACACATATCTACCGACCTTATTCTGGATATCATCAATGAGATCAGAAAAAATGATTTCGCTATCAATGAGAAAAAACTGAGGGTACGCAATGCGGGCAGGAAGCAGACAGTAACCGGCCTTACAGTAAATAATAAAATAAATGTTGACAGAAAATTACTGAAGAAAATCAGGGCTATGCTGCATGACCTCTCTGTCAACGGTCCTGAATCAGCAGCAAAAAAACATTTCAAATTAAACAGGCAACCTTCTGAAGGCCAGAAGGCAACATTCATTAATCGCCTTAAGGGGTACATCAATTTTGTAAGGATGGTAAGAGGCGAAAAAGACCCGATCTATATTAAACAGCAACAATTATTGTATGAGGTCTTGAAGAAAAATCCTACGTAACAGATATGGTTATTTAGCCTTTGCTTTAACCTCTTCCTCCTCATACCTTTCGAGGTAGGCCGAAATATCGGTGATGAATTTCCTCTCTTTGACAAGGTATCCATTTCCTTTTTCGCAAAAATGCACCTTGATATTCTCTACGCTTATCGGGTTGCCATCTGGAATATCAGCAATGTTATTATGGCGGATGTCGTGGCCGTCAATAATTACAACGAGCCCGCTGCCAACAGCTTCCATAATATTGCCTTCACGAATAAGCATACCCGTATCTTCACCCAATCCGATTCCGATTGCCGAAGGATTGCTCGCTACAGCCTGAGCCAAACGACCGAATCTTCCACGCTTTTCGAAATGGCTATCGAAGATGACATCCTTCATAAATGCCAGTCCGGTTGTCAGCTTTACCTGGCCTTTCAAGTGAGCCGTAGAAGCATTCCCCTCATAAATCATGGTATTGCTCATAGCCATACCGCCGGCAGATGTGCCGCCGATCAGGAAGCCGTCTTCATTCAAATATCTGTTCTGGATAATCGCCAAAAATTCCGTCCCGCCGAAGCAGGAAGTCAGCCGCAACTGGTTACCGCCGCTGAACATCACCGCATCGCATTTTCTGATGCGCTCAACGTATTCTTCTTTCATGGCATCAGTCCGGTTACGGATAGGCAGCACCCCAATATTCGTACAGCCGATCTTTCCAAAGGCATTCAGATAGTTTTCACCAACTTCCACGGGCATCATCGATGCCGTGGTAATCACTTCTATCCGCTTCTCGGTTCCGCCGGCTTCTTCAACCAGCCTGCGCAGGATGCCCAGTTCAAAAAAATTGAGGTTGTTTCTTTCTATTTTTCCTTTCTCTAAATCTACTCCTTTATCTTCTGCTCCTCCGATTGAAAATAGTTTTCCGCGAGGTCCTTCCATGAAAATTTCATTTGATGAAACAAAGCCGGTATTTTCCGTTTATATAAGGTTAGTCACAAATGTAACGGAATCTGCAGGAAAGCATTGTGTAAAAAATATTTATTTGAAAAGATTTTCATTCTTTCTTATTTTTCTACCCGCAAACTTTTCCACAACAAATATCTCAGAATGAAGATCGTAAACATCAGAGTGCTTCGTGGTCCAAATTATTGGAGTATCCGGAGGCCCAAGCTCATCCAGATGACCCTGGACCTTGAAGATTTAGAAGAAAGACCCACCAACAAAATCGCAGGTTTCAGAGAACGGTTAGAAGCTTTGCTTCCCGGCCTGTATCAACACAGATGCAGTGAAGGTGTGCCGGGCGGATTCTTCAAAAGAGTGGAAGAAGGCACCTGGATGGGCCACGTCATCGAGCACGTAGCGCTTGAGTTGCAGACCCTTGCAGGGATGGATATGGGTTTCGGAAGAACGAGAGGAACGGGGAAGCCCGGCGAGTACTTCGTCATCTTCGATTATATGGAGGAAGACGTGGGTGTTTATGCGGCAAAATCGGCAGTTCGCCTCTGCGAACACCTGATCGACGGTACAGAATACGACCTCGAAAAAGAGGTGCAAGACATGAGAGAAATCAGGGAAGATACCCGCTTAGGCCCTTCTACGGGATCTATTGTAGAGGAAGCCCAGAAAAGAGGTATCCCGTATATCCGGCTCAACAGACACAGCTTAGTGCAATTGGGACATGGGGTATTGCAAAAAAGAATCCGCGCAACAATTGCAGGAACAACGTCGTCGATTGCCGTGGATATTGCAGGCGACAAAGACGAAACAAAAAATCTGCTCTCGGCAGCAGAAATACCCGTCCCGAAAGGTATCCTTTTGAGACGAGGAGATTCTATCGAAGAAGGCATCTCCAGGGTGGGCTTTCCGATGGTGATCAAACCTCTTGATGGCAACCACGGAAAGGGCGCCACCACAAACATCACCACAAGAGAACAGGCAGAAAGAGCGCTCGAAGCCGCCAGGGGCTATAGCCGCACTGTTATCTGTGAGAGATTCATCACGGGATTCGACTTCAGAATCCTGGTAATTAATTACAAATTTGTCTGTGCCGCCCTCCGTACACCCGCCTCCGTTGTGGGAGACGGAACGCACACAATACAAGAACTCATCGACGAAACAAATAAAGACCCCAGAAGAGGTTACGGACACGAGAAAGTGTTGACGAGGATAGAAGTAGACGGGTTCACCATGAAATCTCTCGATGACCAGGAACTGACTCTCGAGTCTGTCCCCGAAAAAGGCAGGCTGGTCCTCTTAAAACCAACAGCCAACCTGAGTACCGGTGGTACTTCGGAAGATGTTACCGATATGGTACACCCGGCCAACATCTTCATGGCAGAAAGGATAGCCAAAATCATCGGACTCGATATCTGCGGTATCGATGTAATGGCTAAAGACCTGAAGACGCCCTTGCGCGAAAGCGGCGGAGCTGTGTTAGAGGTCAATGCCGCCCCCGGTTTCAGAATGCACTTAGAGCCGGCCATCGGTATCCCGAGAAATGTTGCTGAACCTGTCGTGGATATGCTCTTCCCCGAAGGGCATGGCCGTTTACCGATAATTGCTATCACAGGAACTAACGGGAAAACAACTACAAGCAGATTAGTATCACATTTGGTTGGCAGCGCCGGATATAAAGTCGGGTTTACGACTTCGGACGGTGTTTACATCCAAAACCAGATGCTGATGTCGGGAGACTGCACCGGACCTAAGAGTGCGGAATTCGTACTGAGGGATCCGACAGTTGACTTTGCGGTCCTCGAATGCGCCCGCGGAGGCATCCTCAGAGCAGGACTTGCGTTCCAGGTGTGCGACATCGCGATCGTAACCAACGTCAGTGAAGATCATATCGGGCTCGGCGGAATTGATACCCTCGAGCAAATGGCGAAAGTAAAGGGCGTGGTACCGGAAACAGTAACCAGAAACGGATACGCCATTCTGAATGCTGAAGATGATCTTGTGTACGATATGAGGAATAACCTTGAATGCAACATCGCTCTCTTCAGTATGGATGAAAATAATGAAAGAATCAAGCGCCATTGCAGGAATGGCGGCTATGCTGCTGTTTTCGAAAACGGATACGTCAGCATCATGAAAGGCACCTGGAAGATTCGTGTAGAGAATGTGCGCGATATCCCCATCACCTTTGGCGGCAAGGCAGTACACAACATCATGAATACACTGCCGTCAGTACTGGCCGCTTACCTGGCAAGAATTGACCTCGCCACCATCAAACAAGCACTGAAGACCTT
Organism: Chitinophagaceae bacterium; assembly: GCA_024103425.1. GTDB lineage: Bacteria > Bacteroidota > Bacteroidia > Chitinophagales > Chitinophagaceae > Ginsengibacter. The sequence continues at coordinate 963 of JAGFIS010000014.1, read as the reverse complement.
TATCCCTTCACCTGTTCAGACACCGGGAAGGCTCAACATCTTCGATTTCAAGAACTTTAAATTTATCGTCGACTTCGCGCACAACCCTGCAGGTCTCTCGCTATTGTGCGATTTCGTCAATAAACTCGACAGCACAAGAAAGGTAGGTATCATCAGCGGTACAGGCGACAGGAGAGATGAAGACATCAAAGAAATCGGAAGAATCAGCGCCAGAAACTTTGATGAAATCATTATCAGACAAGACAAGAACCTTAGAGGCAGAACAGCAGAAGAGATTGTAGATCTGCTGATCGAAGGCATCAACGAGGTGAAGACCACCGATATCCCGGTAACGGTAATTCAGAAAGAAAAAGAAGCCATTATACACGCTTATAAAAACGCCACCCCGGGTTCTATCGTTACCATCATGTGCGATGTAGTGCCCGATGCGCTGGAGTTTGTGAAGCAACTGAAGGAAAGCGAGGATAATGGGACGGTGAATGTCTGAGTGGGGAGAGTTATTGATGAATGCAGTTTTCTATCCGTATAGCGGGTGATGCAAGCGCAGCTGTTCACTATTCAAACCCGCTACTCCGGAATAGTTCCATATCACGAACAAGGACCTGACAAACATTTTAAGTCCGGTTGAGGATGTAGACGGGCTTCTGAAGAAATAATTGTGAAGTTGTATTTGCGCTATTCAACAGGTATCCGCACAATTTTGGATAAAGAGTTGTATTACAGGGTATTACAAAAATTGTCGCTATTGAAAGGATAGCGTACTTTAGCGTAAATAAGTACGTAGGAACGCAATCCACCTTCGGTGGAGTAAAGTTGCTACGTGTCGCCGGCGGCGACACTCCCGCCCCTTTACCGAGTTGCGTTCCTACGCGGCGCTTGACCCCTGTCCTGCTCTGCAGGGAAATTTCCCCCACCTCAGTTTTGCAGGACTGCGTCCTACAAAACGCTTGACTGAAATTTGAT
>JAGFIS010000030.1 GCA_024103425.1 Chitinophagaceae bacterium | reverse complement strand
CTTATTTCGCTTTCATGCAGTGGATGGATGACCACAGGCCTGATGGTTGCACGTATTTGGAAGTGTTGGCGGAATGGGAATGTTTTGCGCAGACCTTTGGAAAAAGAACATTTGAAAGGTCGCGTTCTTGGACGCCGGACAAGGGCGATTTCAGGGAGTGGATGGAAGGTTAACGGATAGGGCTAAAAACAGTGCGGATTTAAAAACGAGAATTATGACTACAGTAAATGGATTTAATATTGACACCCCCGAAGGGGCAAAAGACTACCTTAAAAGCGAGGGCGTTGATGTAGAAGCGTATATTGAAAAGGGGTTAGATGAATTAAAACGGCATAAAGCATTGGTTTTAGCCAATGTTGGCAATTCGTGCCCGTTTTGTGGGGCAGACCCAACAATAACTCAAGTTGGAGAAACATGGTCAGTTATGTGTGACAATTCAAATTGCAAAGTATGCCCAGAATCAGAGGGGATAACAAAGGATGAGGCTCTTAGAGGGTGGAATCAAAGGGCATGATTGCCAACGTTTTGCAGCTATGCGCTCGTTTTAATGGCGCATAGTTGCTGTTAGGTGTCTGGTTTTATTTAAAATTTGAGCGATGGACAAAATTATTTTTTTAGACATAGATGGAGTGCTTAATGTTATTGGACAAGGTAGAGATGAGTTCGGACAATGCTTCCATAAACATTTTGAGGATAATCTAAGATGGATTATTGAGCAAACAGGAGCAAAGATTGTTATTAGTAGCACTTGGCGAATGAGTGGGCTATCTGAAATGCAAAGAATGTGGAAGTATAGAAACTTGGCAGGTGAGGTAATTGATATTACACCCACAGAAGTTGATGTAGTAGAACGAGGGACTTGTGAATTTTATGACCAAGTTGATAGAGGGTTTGAAATTCAGCAATGGATTGACGATAACAATGTGAAATGTTATTGCATAATTGACGATGATAATGATATGCTACCGAGCCAAAAAAATAATTTTGTAAGGACTGCTAATAATAAAGACCATCCCGATTGCATAGATATTGGTTACGGACTTACTCGCAAGTGTGCAGAGAGGGTGGTAGAAATTTTAAATAAAACTTGCACCTAACGCGCAGCTATGCGCCGTTTCAATGGCGCGATAGCGTCAGTTAAGGAAAAGAGTGGCGCACCGTGAAACAAAACCACCCGCAAGGCAAAAATAAATTTGCACGGGTTGAGAAAATAAAGTAGATTAGAGCAATGAAGAACAAACAGACATTACCGCCCGAAGAATGGCAGGTAGGCGACATTGTGAGGATAGTCGCTAATGAAACTAATCATGCCTATGAAATTGGACAAGAGGTAGAAATATTAGAGATAATGACTAAATCGGGCGTATACAAGGGCGACGGAAATAAACGGAGGTATTTCATATGCAATGAAGCCGAATGGCTTCGCCGCCCATCTGAACAAAACAAATGGCACGACCTACAAGCCAAAGTAGACGGATGGTACAAGGACAACATTTACCCATTAGCCCAGCGCCTATGCAAGGCCGACGAGGGCAACCAGGAATCGAACTTCGGCCAGATGCTGGAATTGTTGAACGACCTGGCCGACGAGATCAACCGGGATCCGGTGACGACAATCCGGAAGTTGGTTGAGTTGGCGGAGTTGAGAAGGAACAAATAGGCTTTTTCATTTGGTTGGTTTTGGCCGCCGGGGTTTCGGCTCCGGCGGTTATTCCCGGCCAGTAAAACGATAGAAGTGGATTTTAGGATAGAAAACATTTTGGAGTTTAAGAATGCTGTTGATTCATGGGGTGGATATCCATATGTTAATTTTCAACAGGCTTTGAAGCGAATAATAAAATACAAAAAAGAATTAAGTAGCCTTGATTATTTGCAAATAGATATTCGGCTTGATCAAAATGCAAATCATGTATGCGATTTCATGGTTTCAAACGACGGCAAAGAAATTAAATTAATATACCTTTCTACTGTTGGTGGGTAGAAGCAAAACAACGCGGCATTGTCGTTGTACTTTTAACAGAATGACATGGAAGACTTCAACTGGAAATTCCAAGAGGAGAACGAGCGCTACGTGTGCGAGATGCCGGATGGCGTTAGTTTGGTAGCTAAATTCACGGGTGAAAGAAGTAAGGCGTGGTATGTTTGG
>JAGFIS010000023.1 GCA_024103425.1 Chitinophagaceae bacterium | reverse complement strand
GTCAATGCAACTGTCACCGGTGAAGCAGGCTCAGTGATGGTCACTGTCAGCGTAGAAGTAGAACACCCATTGGCATCGGTAACTACTACTGTGTAAGTTCCTGCGGCCAGTCCGCTCTGGTCTTCTGAAGTAGGATTACCTCCTGTTCCCGTCCAGGCGTAGGTGTATGAAGCTACTCCGCCTGATGCTGTTATTTCTTTTGTTACTGATACGGCTCCCAACGAGAACTACTCTGTTTGCGTAGTCAATGCTACTGCTATCTGTGAAGCAGGTTCAGTGATGGTCACTGTCAGTGTAGATGTAGAACAACCATTGGCATCTGTAACTACTACTGTGTATGTCCCTGCTGCCAGCCCGCTCTGGTCTTCTGAAGTAGGATTAACTCCTGTTCCCGTCCACGCGTAGGTGTATGGAGCTACTCCGCCTGATGCCGTAATATCAATCGTTCCCGTTGATGCTCCGTAACACAATACATTGGTCTGGGAGGTCAATGCAACTGTTACCGGAGAAGCCGGTTCAGTGAGGGTCACTGTCAGCGTAGAAGTAGAACAACCATTGGCATCTGTAACCACTACTGTGTATGTCCCTGCTGCCAGCCCGCTCTGGTCTTCTGAAGTAGGATTAACTCCTGTTCCCGTCCACGCGTAGGTGTATGGAGCTACTCCGCCTGATGCTGTAATGTCAATCGTTCCCGTTGATGCTCCGTAACACAATACATTGGTTTGAGAAGTTAAGGCCACAGAAGGGTTTGAATTTACGATTACTTCCACCGGATCTGTTACATAACTGCCACTACAGGTCGGATCCAGATTGGTTACAACACAGTAATAATAAACTGTACCTGCTACAGTCGTAGGGGGCGAGTATGTACTTGAAGTTGTTGCTGTTGTTGTATTTAATAACGTTCCCGATATCGCCGTACCCGTCGTATTATTATTAACCGTATTACTAAACCATTCATAAGAAATATTGGCGGCTCCTGCACCTGATTGAGTACTTATTGTAGCAGTTAAAGTTGGTGAAGCCGCGCCAAGGCATAAAGAAGAGAGCGAAGTCGGGCTTATTGAAACTCCATTGATGCAATTTGCCGCTACGGTGAAGGTTGCTTTATAATTATTACCACCATTATTTGCATAGTGTGTGCCACTTCCTCCCGAATATGTGAAGTTAGCGGTAGTGTACATCTCAAGGTAATATGTTCCCGGAGTAAGACCACTTAAGACATCAATACCTGCCCCACTGGACTCCCATATTTGGTCAACCTCGTTTGGGCTACATTGCCCGGAGGCACCTATGTCCATATTATAGAAAATTTTTTGGCCCGCTGAAAAAGCAGGGGCTACATCCGTTGTTTTGTAAATACGGTAGTAGAACCATCCGTCAATAACATCGTCAGTGCCGCATTTATAAATTTTATTTTGAGCACCGTTTAAAACAAGGCTGTTAGATGAGTAGAAAGTACCAAGGTCAGCCCCCTCAAAATCAGGATTAGCTGTTGTTGCTTGCAAGTCATAATAGGAATTTCCTGCATTGTTGATATTTAATATCGCGTAACTCTCGTAAATGTTTGACTGAGCTCGTAAATTTCCCGAGATGAGAGAAAATACAAATAGAATGAATACTAAAAAAGTAGTTCTGTAAATAGTAGAAAAAACAGCTTGGCTTCTTTTATCAACAACCAGGCAATTCTCTTTTTCAGGAGTGTATAATTTTCTCATGTTCTTTTCTTTGCGTTGAAAAAAAGAGGTAATTACACAGTATGGTTGGATCGAGTATTCGGCCTTGGCTTAGGATGAGGATTGCTCCAGATGTCTTATTCTTTGGGGAAGAATTATTGCATTTTGTGGGCTAAATGCAAATACAAATATAGGGATATTATATAATTCCTTAAGTTTTTTTTAGGTTTTACGACCCAATTATACAAAACTAATTAGAGTAAATCAAGCGCCAATCACAGATTTTTTTAATTACCTGCGGTTTATTCACCTAAACCGGGAACTAACATTCATAATTCATAACTCTGCACTCATAATTCCCCTAAATCCCCCTCCTCTTGATCTCCTCTCTGATCAGATTGAGCTCTCTGCCTGTCTGACCCCCAAGAGAGGAGTTTTCTTCGGCACGGCGCATGAGGTATGGTATGACATCGTTGATGGGGCCAAATGGGAGGTACTTTGTAGAGTTATATCCGGCCTTGGCAAGGTTGAAGGTGATGTTATCGCTCATACCGTATAACTGCGAGAAATACACGCGGTCTGTATTGTGTGGCAGTCCGTATTTGTCGATCAACTCTGCCGCGAGGCGGTTGCTCTCTTCGTTGTGAGAACCAACTAAGGTGTACATGTTATTAGCCGGATCAACACAATAGCGAACGGCATCGTTGAATTCCCTGTCTGTAGCGGCTTTGTCGGGATTAATTGGCGAAGGATAGCCTTTTTCTGCGGCACGGGCTCTTTCTTTTTCCATATAGGCGCCGCGGACTAACTTAAAGGCACAAACGAATCCTGAAGCCTTGGCGAATTCATTAACATCTTTTATGTATTGCAGGCGGTCGTGACGGTATAATTGGGCAGTATTGTAAACAACCGGATTCTCCTTGTTGAATTGCATCATCATTTGAGTAGTGAGTGCATCGACAGGGTGTTGAATCCAACTGTCTTCCGCATCGATCATTACGCCTACTTTCTTTTCCACGGCTGTCTTACATATCGCAAGCATACGGTCGCATACGCGCTGCCATTCTTCTTTTTCCTCAGTGGTCAATCCGTCTGTATTGAGCACACCTTTTACGACATCATTGTAGTTGGACAGTTCGTGAATCCTTTCCAGCAAACCGAACCTTGCCATCCCTGTTACTTTGATACTCATAAAGGGGATGTTAGGTTGGCCTGAGGCGAAATTGATTACCCGGATAAACTCTTCACGGGAGTGATCGTATTTATCTTCGCCCTGCCCTCCTTCTACTCCGTAGTCCAAAATGATTTGAACATTGAATTTTGCCAGATGATCGGCTACCGATGTCGTTTGCTTCAGCGTCTCGCCTCCAACGAATTGTTTAAAAATGGTTTTCCGAATCAGCCCTTTTACCGGCAGATTCCATTTGAGCGCTTTGGGCGTAGCCCAGACACCCAATCTGACAAGCCATGCTTTTGACATGGATGAAAACAGGAATCTGGCGTCTTTGAGGTCTTTATCCGATTTGTAGGCGAAAGCGTTTTCGGTATTTTGAAAATTCAAATCCATTGACTAGAAGTTTAGGCTGCGCAAATTTAATTGATTCCCTAATCATTTTTATTTGACTTTAGTCATCAATTTCGGGAATTTCCCATTGTTGCCTGATTTGTTTTATCCGCTCCTCACTTAATGCCTGTGAATCATAATGACCGGCAATACGCTTCTGCCTCATAGCTTCGTAAAGGGTTACTGCGCAGGCAACCGAAATGTTGAGCGATTTGATGATGCCCATCTGGGGAATAATGAAGTCGCCATCGGTAAATTTTCTTAAATCTTCGCTGATGCCAAAGGTTTCATTGCCAAACACTAAAGCCACGGATTGAGTCAGGTCCATTGTGTAAAGGTCGGCAGAACCTTCGCCGAGATAGCTGGCGTAGATATTTTTGTAGTACTTACGCAGCTCACCAAAACACTCTGAGGCATCGGTGTACTGATGTATGTTTAGCCATTTGGCTGCAGTAGAAGAACTCCTGAAGCCCCATTTTTTATGAGGCGGAATACGGTCGTTCAGAATATAAACATCCTGAATTCCCACGGCATCACATGTGCGCATTACCGCAGAAACATTATGGGGATCAAAGACATTCTCCAGGACGACCGTCAGATTCGGTTGCCTTTTGGATAATACACTTTCAAGCCTGTTTCTTCTTTCAGGTGTCATATAGAATGTCAGTTAAAAATGGTGCTGTTCAATACTCAGGGAGCTACAGTCTCTTCAACCATTTCATATTCGTGCTCCAACCCACGGAAGTCAACGGGAACGAGCTTACTTACACCTGCCTCCTGCATGGTTACGCCGTAGATTACATCCACAGCCGCCATAGTCATCTTATTGTGTGTAACAATGATGAACTGAGAGTCTTTGCTGAACTTGCGAATCATCTGCGTAAACTTCTGTACGTTGGCATCATCCAGCGGTGCGTCTACCTCGTCGAGGATACAGAACGGTGCAGGTTTTATCAGGTAGATAGAGAACAACAATGCCGTAGCAGTAAGCGTCTTCTCTCCCCCACTCAGCTGCGTGATGCTGGTCGGACGTTTGCCTTTAGGCTTGGCGATTACATCAATTCCGGTTTCGGCCAGATTATCGGGATCAATTAATACCATATCCGCTGAATCGTCATCAGTAAAGAGGGCCTTAAATACCTTGGTGAAGTTTTCTCTAACCTGGTTGAAGGTTTCAAGAAACTTCTGGTTTGCAGCTGCTTCTACTTCTTCAATTGTTTGTTTCAATGAAGTCCTTGCTTCAACAAGGTCATTTTTTTGTTCGTTTATGAAGTCGTAACGTTTCTTCATTTCCGCGAAGGCTTCTACTGCCATCGGGTTGACCTCTCCGATATTCTCCAGTCTCTTTTTGAGACGGTCTCTTTTCTCCTGTAATTCTTCTTCAGTAATGGATGTATTCCTTTCTTCTTTCAATATATCATCCAGGTCTATCCGGAACTCTACCATCAGCCTTTCTCTCATTCCTGTTACTTCGAGGTTGAGGTTATTGAGCCTGTCTTTTATCTCAAAAACAGCAAGGTCTGCCTGTTCTTTTGCTTTCTGAAGCTGACGCAAAGCGTTTTCCTTCTCAGTGAGTTCGTTTCTGAAAATATGGAATTTGGTATCAGCATCGTTCAGCTTCTTTTCCTCTTCTTCCTTCACTCTCATCTTTTCGGTGATGGTTGCTTTAAGCCTATCAAGAGCGAGAGTTGTCTTTTCGATTTCAGCAGCAGCTTCTGTCAATTGTGACTCACTGTCATCTCTTTGTTTTTGCAGATTCGTCACCTGGGTCTGCTTGAAAGCCAGTTCCTGCTTGATTCCCTGGATTTTACTTTGCTGACGGTTGAGTTGAAGATTAGCCTCATAATATTTGCTGTTATGGGTATTGAAGTCTTCTTCAGCCTTCGCGAAGTTCTCACTAGCCTCTTTCAGGACTGCATCGTGATCGTCAGCTTTTTCAGTCAGCTGTGCGAGCAGGCCTCTGGTATCAGAAATTCCCGAAAGTGTGGCTGACAATTGCTTTTCGAGTTCATCAATTCTGGCAACAGCCCCTTGTTCCTGATGATCCAGTGTTTCAATCTTATTGGTAACTGCATTCAGGCTGTTAGTCAGTTCGTTGATTTCTCTCTGAAGTGTTGAAAGCTGCTGCTCCTTAAGACTCACATTCAGATTGAGTATCTGAGAAGATAATTTTTCAATCTCAGCTTTCAGTGAAGACGTTTTACCCTTCTGTATTTCAATATCAGCCGCGATCTTCTCGAGGTTCTTTACACGGCCTATTTTCTTTCCTTCAAACAGCCCTACACTACCGCCCGAGAGTGAGTAATCGCCCTTAACCATACGGCCGTTCTTCTCGAGAATGATTCCTTTTGCACTGTGGAACGATGCCTCGTCTTCGGCGATGAAAACATTGCCCAACAAGTGTTTGGCAAGTTCTCTGTATTTAGCATCTACCTCTACTACGTCTAACGCAGCTATAACATTTCCTTGCGGACGGGGAGCAGTATCACCGGCGGATAAGAGCCTGTTGAGGATGAAGAATTTTGCTTTTCCTTTTTTATCGTTTTCCAGAAGACGAATTGAGCGCAATGCCGTTTCTTCGTCGGGAACCACGTAGTAGTTCAGGTAAGGCTCCAGGATGTTTTCTACAGCAGCACGGTACTCCTCTTTTACATACATGATATCCGATAGCAAGGGAGCCTCCTTCATCCATTCGGCGCGATTGTGCAAATACTTAACACTTTCCGGGTATCCCTCCATTTTATCAATCAGATTCTTGAGCAGGTCGTATTCGTTTTGCTTTGAGTCCAGAATACGGTTTTCTCCAATCAATTGGTTTCGCAACTGCTCAATGGATTCTTGAGAAGAAAGTATTTCTGATTTTATACGCTCATTCTCGCTGTTAAGGCTGTTCCACTCTTCCTGTTTCTTTGTCAGAGATGTTTCTTTATCTTCTTTATCCTTCCTGAGTGTTTCCAGATTTTTTACTCTTTGCTCCTGCTCTTCTTTTAAAAGAGTGAGTGTGCGGCGGATATTCGTAATGGATGTATCGGCTACTGCTACATTCTTTTCGGCCTCAAATCTGTTTTTCTGTATTTGGAGTTGCATCTGACGAAGATTGTCAACCGATTTACGCTTCTCGTCGTAAACTGTGCGTTTGGCTTCTACCAGTTCTTTCAGTTCATTGAGTTTATCTGATTGTTCTTTCAGATTATTTTCTTCATCGCTGATCTGTGATTCGGTAAAGACGATGCTTTCTCCTATTCCTTCAATCTGTGTCTTTGCTTTCTCTATAAAACCTTCAAGGTTTTGTCTTTTTTCCTGCAGGTGTCCAAGCTTTTGCCTGCCAAGGTCTTCTTCCCCCTTCTTGTCTCGCAACTCATTTACTATTTCATTGAATTGATGTTGCAATGTCTGGAGTTCTGCCTCTTTTTCAATGAAGGTAACTTTGTCTTTTTCTACTTCAGCTTCCGCCTTTGCAATGGCAGCTTCTGCTTCTGTTTTCCTGTCAGATTCTGTATTCTGTCGTTCTGTAAGCTCATTTAAGGTAAGAGCAAATCCTTCGAGTGCTGCTTTGGCTAACTCGATACTGATTTCTTTATAATCTTTCTTTATTTCAAGATATTTTTCTGCTTTTTTAGCCTGATTTTCAAGAGTTTTTAGCTGATTATTAATCTCAAATAACAGGTCTTCGATTCTCGCTAAATCATGCTCGGTAGCGTCTAATTTCAGCTTAGCTTCACGCTTTCTGGTCTTATAAATTGTGATACCTGCGGCTTGTTCTAACATCCGTCGGCGGCTGTTATCTTTATCTTTAATGATATCGTCAACCATGCCTAACTCAATGATGGCATAGCTATCGGTGCTGACACCGGTATCCAAAAACAGGTTATGAATGTCTTTCAGGCGGCACGCTACATCGTTCAGACGATATTCACTGTCGCCGTTACGATAATATTTTCTGGTAACCGTTATTGTGTTGAACTCAGTCGGTAACAGGTTTTTGGTGTTTTCAAACGTCAGACTTACCTCTGCCAGTCCGCTGGGGTTCCGGGTTTTGGAACCGTTGAAGATAAGGCTCTCGAGGTTTTCACTCCTCAATTGGCTGATCTTCTGCTCACCAATAACCCATCTTATGCTATCGATAATATTACTCTTGCCACATCCATTGGGCCCGATGACTCCTGTTACTCCGTCATCAAAATTCAAAACCGTCTTATCAGCAAAACTTTTGAAACCCTTAATTTCCAGACTCTTTAACTTCACGGGTAGAATATTTGTTTAAAATTTGTCTTCCTCAGTATCCATTTTCAGCTCTTACGGTGTTCGGGTATAGGCTACCGGTCTTACGTCTGATCTGCTTGCGATACGGGCAAACGCAAATATAAATCGAATTGCCCGTTTGGTCAGATTATAGGCTGTAAACGCCCTGCTAAATTATTCACACGTAATTCACAAAATTGAACGGCTTTTCTTGCTTTACAGAGCAGTATCAGTTAAAAAAAGGATATATATCATTTTTTTTCACCTCCCGGAAGATTACCTTTGCACACGAATTTTAAATTCACCTTATATTAAATTCTGTTATTTATGAAGAAATTTCTCGTTCCAATCGACTTTTCTGAAACTTCTCTGAATGCGGCCAAATATGCTGCTGGACTCGTAAAAGGTGTTGCTGACGCACATCTGATACTTTATCACGTTTATAGCACCATCACCCTTGCTACTTTATCTGCCAAGGATGAGGGATCCAGGCAAAAAGTAAGCGAGCAGGCTCTTGAAGAGGTGAAAAAAGATTTAAACCAGTCGGGTTCACTGTTTATTTCCTGCGTAGCAGAAGAAGGAACATTTGTTGAAAATCTGAGCGAATACGCATTAAGTAATAAGATTGACTTAATCATTATGGGTATCACCGGTAGCAGCCGTATTAAGCAGGTGTTCATGGGTACCAATACGCTTAACGTGGTTCGCAATGTGAACTGCCCTGTGATGATTATTCCACCTCAGGCTTCTTATAAAGGTGTTAAGAACGTTGTATTTACTTCAGACTTCAAAGATGTAGCCAGAACACACCCGTTTGAAGCTATTGAAAAGATCCTGGATATACTGAAACCTCACCTGGAAATCCTCAACGTTGACGAAGATCACTATGTTGAACTGTCTGAAGAATATAAAGTTGAGAAACGCTCAATGGAGGACAGGCTCGGTAAGTATAATCCGGATTATTCCTTCCTGAGATCGTATGATTTTCTGGATGGTATCAGTGCCTTTGTTGAAGCTCGCGATGTAGATGCTATTATCACACTGCCGAAGAAACACAGTTTCCTGAGTCAGTTGTTCAAGACAAGCCACACTAAAGCATTGGCTTATCACAGTACGATACCGATTATCGCCATTCCGGCCTAATCATTCTGCCCTGCGGGTAAGAAAATACGTCCATTTTTCGTTGAAGAGGATGAAGGCGGAGCATGATTCGATGGATTGAGAGTGTATTTTATAACTCTAGTTTATTGTGTTATTTCCTTTCGGCTTTAGCAGAAACTGTTAAAAATGTAATTTGGGAAGCCATTGGAATCCTGATTATCCAGTTTCAGGTTAACCAGATAATGATATCGGGCACCGTTTTTAACAGGTTAAAGGCATCATAACACCGGAAAATTACTTTATGAAGAATATTAAGCTTATAGAGGTCCCGAGCGAGATTGGCGCTGGAACCAGAGGAGCCAGCCTGGCGATTGAGTCTATCAAAATCGCTGCACTCGACTTCATGAGTAACTTCTTTATCCATTTCCCTTCGGAAAAGGTGAAGACAGAAAACGAAATGTTGTTTGAGCCAATCCATTCGCCCTATGCGAAGAGGCTCCAGGGAATTGTCACTATGTCCAAACGCACCTCAAAAGCGGTGGCAGACAGTATTCAGAACAACTTTTTCCCGATAGTTTTGAGTGGAGATCACAGCAATGCGATCGGTACGATTGCAGGAATTAAAGAAGCTATCCCCGACAGTAAACTCGGGGTAATCTGGATTGATGCTCATGCCGACCTGCATACCCCCTACACTACTCCATCGGGAAACGTACATGGAATGCCTTTAGCAGCCAGTATCGGCGAAAATAATCTTAAGAGCAAAGTACACGAGCTCGACGAGAAGACTGCCGCTCAGTGGGAAGAGCTGAAAAATGTCGGAGGAATTAACCCAAAAATATTAGGCGAAAACATCGTTTTTATTTCTCTCCGTGATTTTGAAAAAGAAGAGAAGGCACTGATTGAAAAATACGGAATGAAAGTAGTGACCACCGGCGAGGTAAGAAGAAAAGGGGTGGAAAGTGTGGTTCGCAGTGTTTTGAAATTCCTGAACGAGTGTACACACATTTACGTGAGTTTTGATGCCGACAGTCTTGACTCGTCTATTAGTAAGGGAACGGGTACTCCTGTGAGTAACGGACTTCGTGAGCGTGAGGCTGATGATCTCATCAGCAAACTGATGCAAAACAGAAAGATATGCTGCTTTGAAATAACTGAGGTGAATCCTACTCTGGATTCAGAAAACCTGATGTCGGAAATTGCCTTCCATATTCTGCAACGTGCGGTCAATGTGCTATTGATGAACTAATCTGATTCTCTCGATTTCTAAACTTTCTGCATGAGTGGAAAGGTTATTCTCGCCTGAAGATTATTTTATAATTAAAACGCTCTCCTGATTCCCCATTTGTCAGCCTGAGAATGTACATTCCCGGAGGTGCGGAAGATGGTTTACGTAACATATACCGGGAACCTGATACTTTATCCTTCAATACTGTCTTCTGTCCCATGAGGTTCATCAACTCCAATTGCCAGGTTGTTTTAACATCTGATACCGGCAGTTCAATATTTACAAAATCTACTGCGGGGTTCGGATAAACATTGATTCTTTGTGCCCTTTGTGCCTGAACACTGATGGTTTTACTGTACTGCACACTGCCGTTGTTCATTTCCAGACGCAGGCGATATTCGTTCAGGTCAGAAGGTGTGTTATCTGTAAAAGAGTAATGTCCTCTCGAAATATAATTGTTGGGATTACGCCTTCCTATCGTTTCAAAACTTGCGGTTGTCTTGCGTTCAACAAAGAAATCTTTAATCTCCTTAATATCATCGGTTTTCCAATTGATTATATTCTTTCCGTTTACAAACTCTCCCGAGATGCTGATCTTCTGATCTATTGTTGGAGTGTAGCACGAACCATCAAGATCAAAGCCATAAGTCCTCTTTACACATCCGTCGTTAATACTTACTTCACAATAATAATATCCCAGGTCACTGTTAGAAAGCGGATTAAAAGTAAGTTTAAAACCGTCGCCAACATAAGTAGCATCCTGCGCATTGATGTCAGTTTTGTAATACCATTTAGCAGTGCTATTAGTTACCGGATCGATCCAGAGGCTCACCTCTTGCCCCACGCAGTTTTCGCTCACTTTTACGGAGTTATCTGCCAGGGGCAAAATACTGGCATCACCAAGAGAAGCATTACCACAGGCATCAACTGCCCTCAGACGAATCAACTGGTAATTATATCCGTTATCAATGTGGAATACAGGGTTTGATTGAGGTCCGGCAATGATGGATGGAACACTCGGCACACTTCCTATAATCTCATAAGTAAACGGACCTGCTCCGTAGGTAACTACTGCGCCTACACTAAACCCACCTTCATCACATTGATATGCAGTGGATCTGCTCAGGTTGGGGAATTGATATTGAGAAACGGTGACTGTATCATATTCGACCTTATTGCAACCATCAGTTGTGTTATAACTGATGATATAAGTTCCCGGACCGAGATCAGAGAAGGTGTATTTATCACCGACTACTTTATCGGGTGATTTAGCCGGAGCATACAAAACGCCGTCTTTCTTAATCAGCCTGACTGTAACGGTACCCGTATTGGTCAGCACTTGCGTGTGGATGTTACCTGATCCATCAGGCCATATTCCACCCGGACATTTCTGCTCTGTACTTGGGATATGTGTGAAGTATGCAACTAAAGGGGATAAATAAACGGTATCATGATTATCGCAATCCGTCTCTGCTACAATCATATATTTTTCTCCTGCACCAACTTTCGGGATGCTATCTACGGTTACCGGCCCTGTTACAGTTTTCGTATATAACCAAACATTCGTCGGAGAATAAATGCTAAACGTAGCGGGATACATGTTTGCACTTAAAGTAAACTTAGAATATCCATACGCACACGACATGGAAGCGGTAGCAGTCAGTTTGAAATCAGGCGGAGCCTCTGAAAAGCAAACCTGTAGTGTCAGGTCGAAACATCCGTCTTTTACAAGGATACAATAGCTGCCATATGCCACCTTATTGAAGGTACCGGTAGTATTGGTGGCAAGCGTATCCCCCTTGTTGTCAACAAGATAATATGTTGGATTGGTGAGGTCTTTTTGTCCTTTTACCGAGACTGTAAAGTCGGTACAACTCCTGTCTTTAATGGTCACCGAACTACTGATGGCGGGTGAAGGGGGTTCTACTTGGAAGCAGGTTATTAAGACCGTATCCGGACATGGAGGATATGCTTTGATACAATATTTGCCGTACGGCAGCAGCGTGAAGACTCCCGTACTATCGCAAGCTATCAAATCATCATTTTCATTGTACAGGCAGAAGTTTCCTCCGAGAAGATTTGTTGTGGAAACGCTCGCAGTAAAAGTAGAACAAGTTTTTTCACGAATATTTATACTCATATCATTCACCGCTTCCGGAGGACCGACTGTTATGCATCGGGTAAACTTTGTATTTGTACAGCCATCAGTAATCTCAAAGCAATAAGTACCCAACGGGATACTATCAAAAACTCCAGTATCCCTGCATTCAATCAGGTTCCCAACTGAATCATACAGACAATAGGTCGGGTTAATAAGTCCTGTACCTGTGACATCGATTCCGAAATTATCGCAATTGACATATGAAGGAATGATGATATCCGGGACTTCAGGAGTCGGAGGCCCAACCATAAAGCATCTTCTTATGATGGTATCAGGACATTGGCTGATGGTGTTAATACAATAGTAGCCATAATCTAATTCTGTAAAAATACCAGTTGCATTACATGCGAGCGGAAATTTCTTACCATTGCGATACAAACAGAATAAAGGATTGGACATGCCCTTTACTCCTGTAACAGTAGCATCAAATTTATCGCAGGTTTTATTACTTATTAATACATCATCATCGACTGAAGCTTCCGGAGGTGTTGCCGTGAAGCACCTTGTAATTGTTGTATCAGCACAATCATCTGTTATCTCCATGCAGTATTCGCTATATTCAAGGCCAGTGAATATACCGTCGGCGTTACACCCAATGAAGTTGCCGTTTTTATTGTAAAGACAAAACTGAGGGTTCTGCAAGTTCTTCAAGTTCGTAGGTTTTACAGAAAACTTATCACAAGTCTTGTCGTAGATGGTCAAATCATCGTCAATACTTTTCAAAAGAGAAAAATCACTGCTTATGTACTTAACAGTGCCACATATATCTTTTGCAAAAATTTTGGCTGAAGAAGCGCCTGTTACATCCAAATCAAAATTCGGATCGTTGTACCATAGCGTATCTGTTGCACCATCGAGCAGGATGCCGTAAGTCATTCCGGGAATTCCGGTAATGGTACTTACGTTTCCTTTACTGTCTTTTACTTTGATCCATCCACTGGCATCATTACAGGTATATTTTTCAAGTTGAGCACTCTCAATCCACCATGTGTAATCGCCCACTGTAATAATCCTCGTTTGAATTCCACCACAGGAATCAGTGAGGCGGACTGTATATTCTCCGGCAGAGAGGTTATAAAATTTACCATCCGAATTACTTTGCCCTACTCCTGATGGCGAAGGAGGCATAATGGTAAAAGTAAAGGGCTCACGGCCGTATTGTAAGTTTTGAACTGTGATGCTGCCGTTGTTTCCCCGGTCGCAGGTTACATCCACGGCAGACAAAGAAAAGCGTGGATCTGCATAATTCCCTGCAATAGTCACATCATCTATAATGAACGTACAACTGTTATCAATATCAAATACTTCAACTGAATAAATACCTGCAGAAAGGCCGGTTATAGAGTCTGTACTCGTATAATCGATTGAAACCGGACCGGTAACTTTGTACTTGTAAAATCCTGATCCTCCGGTTGCATTTATCTTTATGGCCCCTGTTGCAGCACACCTGGATTCGTAGGTAACCAAAGTCGCACTCAAATCATCGCACTGCGCAAGAATCGAATGGGAAAATCCCAGAGAAAAAACTAGAAAAAATAATGTGTAAAGGTTTTTCATAGACTAAACTGGTTAGGACAGTAGTACCTACACTGCTAGCTATACTTAAAACGCTTTTTTCTGCCCTTTATTGGATAGTTTTCAGAAATATTTGAAATTGTGGATAACTTCAGAATAATATATTGTAATTCAATTCGTTTTATGTAAGTTTTAAACCCGTTCGACACGGGTCAAATTTGCTTATATTGCAACTTAATTAAATAACCCCCTAAAGGATGAAAACTGCATTAATTACCGGTATTACAGGGCAAGATGGTGCCTATCTGGCAGAACTGCTTTTGTCAAAAGGCTATATGGTTCACGGAATTAAGAGAAGAGCTTCTCTTATTAACACTCACAGGATAGATCATTTATACGTTGATCCTCATGCCAAGGAAGTCGGGTTCAAGCTCCATTATGGCGACCTGACCGACAGTACCAACCTGATTAGAATTGTACAGGAGACCCGGCCTGATGAAATTTATAATCTCGGTGCTATGAGCCACGTAAAGGTGAGCTTTGAGTCACCCGAATATACAGCTAACGCAGATGGTATTGGAACCTTACGGCTTCTGGAGGCAATCAGGATCCTCGGTCTGGAGAAAAAAACCAAGTTTTACCAGGCGTCAACTTCCGAATTATTCGGTTTAGTGCAGGAAGTACCCCAAAAGGAAACCACACCATTCTATCCGAGAAGTCCGTACGGGGTTGCCAAGCTATTTGCCTACTGGACAACCGTAAACTACCGCGAGGCTTACGGAATGTTTGCATGCAACGGAATCTTGTTCAATCATGAAAGCCCGCTGCGGGGTGAGACATTTGTAACCAGGAAGGTAACGCGTGCCGTGGCTGCTATCGCCTTAGGACTTCAGAAGAAATTGTATCTTGGAAATCTCGATGCAAGAAGAGACTGGGGACATGCAAAAGACTATGTAGAAGCAATGTGGATGATTTTACAACAGGATGAGCCTGAGGATTTTGTAATCTCTACCGGTGTTACTACTTCAGTTAGAGATTTGGTGAAAATTGCCTTTGAGAAGGTTGGAATAGAAATAGCTTTTGTTGGTGAAGGTGCAGACGAAAAAGGCATTATCGTAAGCTGCTCTGATGAAAATTACCAGATCGAACCGGGTACACAGGTTGTTGCGATTGATCCAAATTATTACCGTCCTACAGAAGTGGATTTATTGATCGGCGACTCCACAAAAGCCAGAACAAAGCTCGGATGGAAACCCAAATACGATCTTAGGCAAATGGTTGAGGAAATGGTACAAAGCGATCTTGAAACCTATAAGCTCAGGAGCATGAGCAAGCTTTATTTCTAAAAAATCAAAACTGGTTTGTAATTGGTGGATATCATTCTCTGCCGATTCCGGAGTTTTTGTTATAAAAACGCTTCTTTTGCATGACAGAATTGCTGCCCATGCCTATTGGCAGTAAATTTGTACCCCTGTAACCATCAATCATAACCCAAAAAATAGTTTTTATTATGGCGCAAGAATTTACAGAAGCGAATTTTCAAGAAAAAGTACTGGACTCAGATAAACTCACAATGATCGATTTCTGGGCTGAATGGTGTGGCCCCTGCCGTGCTATCGGTCCGGTTGTAGAAGAACTTTCAAAAGAATACGACGGGAAAGTGAACATCGGTAAAGTGGATGTTGATAAGAATCCTAATCTTGGCGCTCAGTATGGTATTACAAGTATTCCTGCGATTCTTTTCATTAAAGGCGGTCAGGTAGTAGACAAACTCATCGGCAGCCAGCCCAAAGCCAACTTCGTTAAGAAGATTGAAGCTCATATGTAATTCAATCATTAAAATAATCTATCCCGCCATTCGCGCGGGATTTTTTATTTCCCCGATTTCGGAAAAACATTCTTATTTACAATCCTGAATTACAAAAGCAGTTTTTTAGCTTTTCCTATCTTTAGCCTGACAAAAAATCAACAGCTGGTTCTTAGCATAAAAGACATTTTCTCATGAAGTATATTATTCTGATTCTGTTAGCTTTTTTCTATGTTCCATCAACCGCTCAGGAAAAGGCACTAATAGAAAATTTGATTATAATCACCACTGATGGTTTCAGGTGGCAGGAAGTGTTTAACGGAATGGACTCCGCACTGGCAAATAATAAACAGTACAATGAGGGAAAGCAAGAGTCCATCTTTAAGAAATATTGGGATGACGACGCAACTGTGCGCAGGAAAAAACTGTGGCCATTTTTCTGGGGTACTATTGCTGAAAGAGGTCAAATATTCGGAAACCGTAAGTATGACAATAATGTAAATGTGGCCAATCCTTATTGGTTCTCTTACCCGGGATACAGCGAAATTTTTACAGGTTACCCGGATACGCTCGTTAATTCCAATAGTTACAAAAGCAATCCGAATACAAATGTGCTGGCATTTCTGAACCGTCAGCCCGGATTTTCAGGCAAAATAGCAGCTTTCGGCGCATGGAATGCCTATGAGAGAATATTGAACAGGGAAGTATCGGGTTTCCCGGTAGTAAATGCCTTTGATTCATTTGGCGGAGATAACCCGAATGAACGGGAGCAATTGATTAATGAAATGCTTCGTGATTCTTACCGGATTTTTGGTAATGAAGAGTGTTTTGACGTCTTCACGCATTACGGTGCAATGGAATCTCTTAAAAAGAATAATCTCAAAGTACTGTATGTAGCATACGGAGAAACAGATGAGTTCGCACATTCAGGGAAATACAACTCATACCTGGATGCTGCACACCAGTTTGATAAATGGATGGCTTCTTTGTGGGATTATCTCCAGAATCATCCACAATACAAGAATAAGACTGCATTATTTATGACCACAGATCACGGGCGGGGAGATGCTGTTACAGGTTCAAAATGGACAAGCCACGGATCAGAAATAGCAGGAGCTGATGAGATATGGTTTGCTGTTATTGCTCCGGGAGTAAAAGCAAAGGGTGAAATGAAGAATAAGACACAAATTTACCAAAAACAATTTGCTCAAACATTTGCAGAGTTGTTAGGGTATCAATTCACAGCTGAACATCCGATAGGAGACTCAATAAAAGAAATCTATCGTTAGGTTAATACTTCTACCCTTTCGTCAGCAGGCTTTTCAACACTACGGCATCATTGTGTAATTCATCTTTGGCCGCATACACAAGTGTTGTCATCTTTTGTTCTCTTATAGTTTTTTTGAGTTGGGCCCAGACGTCGATATTATTCATGATTTCTGCTGTGTATCTCTTCTGAAATTCAGCCCATTTAGCAGGATCGTGATTAAACCATTTCCTTAACTCTGTTGATGGTGCTATATCCCGCAGCCACAAATCAACTGCAGCAGTCTCTTTAGAAAGCCCTCTTGGCCATAGGCGGTCTATTAGTACCCTGTAACCGTCTGATTTTTCAGGTTTTTCATATACCCTTTTGATTTGAAAATTACTTTTCATACCGTAGAATTTAGAATTAAACCTTTGTTCACAAAATTAGTTCCAGTTTCCTTTTCTTACCGTAAATTGAACACCATTACTAAACACGCTCAAATTATCCTTTATGAAAAGATTTTCCTTATTGTTTGCTGTCCTGTTTTTGGTTGCCTATTCAGCGCAGTCTCAGAGATTTGGTTTTGGGCAAATGGGACCGCAGAAACTGGATCCTGTTATTCAGCAAATGCTGGATGAAGAAACCAATAATTCTCAGCTCAAAAACCTGGCTCATGAATTAATGGACAAGATTGGTCCGCGGCTGGTAGGTACACCTAAAATGCAGCAGGCACACGACTGGGCCGTTGCAAAGTACAAGAGTTGGGGTATCGACGCCCGCAACGAGAAGTGGGGTGAATGGCGCGGATGGGATCGCGGTATTTCTCATATTGATATGGTATCTCCATGGGTTAAAACCCTTGCCGGTACCCAGTTAGCATGGAGCCCTTCAACAAAAGGTAAAACTGTTAACGCCGAAGTAGTTATTCTTCCTGATCTCGCAGACAGCGCAGCTTATGCTGCTTGGATGCCAAGTGTTAAAGGTAAATTTGTTATGATCAGTATGGAACAACCCACCGGAAGGCCTGATGCTGACTGGAAGCAATACGGTACCGAAGAATCGGTTAAGAAAATGAACAGCGAGAGAGATTCTCTCACCAGGGCATGGTCCAAAAGAGTTTCGAAAACCGGCTACAATACCCGTACCTTACCTGGTGCATTAGAAAAAGCAGGAGCTGTGGGCATCCTGACTAACTACTGGAGCAAGGAATATGGTGCTGATAAGATTTTTGGTGCTTATACTAAGAATATCCCAACCTTGGATATTTCTTTAGAAGATTACGGATTGGTTTACCGACTTGTAGATCGTGGTACTCCTGTTAAACTGAATATCCTTACTGAGAGCCGCGAGACAGGAGTAGTTCCTACATTCAATACCATTGCAGAAATCAAAGGCTCAGAAAAGCCTGATGAATATGTACTCCTCTCTGCACACTTCGACTCATGGGACGGCGGAACCGGAGCCACAGATAACGGTACGGGTACCCTGACCATGATGGAAGCAATGAGGCTGCTAAAAAAATACTATCCGAATCCGAAGAGGACAATCATCGTCGGCCACTGGGGGGAAGTGAAGAGCAGGGACTTAACGGATCGCGGGCATTTGCTGAAGATCATCCGGAAATTATGAAGGGAATGCAGGCTTCGTTCAACCAGGATAATGGAACGGGAAGAATTGAAAATGTTTCCGGACAGGGATTCCTTCATGCTTATGAATACATACAAAGATGGTTAGCTGCGGCACCATTCTCTGTAAAGAGAGATTTAAAAACAACATTCCCGGGGGCTCCAAGTAGTGGCGGTACAGATAATGCCTCATTTGTGGCTGTAGGAGCGCCTGCCTTCGGACTGGGAAGCTTAAGCTGGGGATACTTCATTAATACATGGCATACCAATCTGGATACATACGACAAGATTGTTTTTGACGATGTAGAAAAGAATGCTGTTCTGACAGCTGCTCTCGCTTACATGGCGAGTGAAGATCCTTCATTCTTTAACCGCGAGAAAGCAGTATTGCCGAATAATCCTTTTACAGGTCGCCCGGGCACATGGCCTGCCGCAACTTCTCCTAACAGAAAAGGTGGTTTAGATTAACGAGAAGAGATAATAAGTTTATATTCCAAGGGAGCCGTATGGCTCTCTTTTTTTTCGATGAAATACGGTTCAACGATTACTACACCCTTTAAAGGTTGCTGCAAAATATTTTGATCACAAGGCTTGGAGATAGGAGGAAAATATCTGTACCCGGGACGGGAGTTCCTGCCTGACTACGTCATGCAGGCAGGGAACCCCTACAGCCATTGCTGCACGAATTAAACAAGAACACAAAAGACTTTAAAAAGGGAAAATATCTGTACCCGGGACGGGAGTTGAACCCGTACAGCCATTGCTGGCCACAGGATTTTAAGTCCTGCGTGTCTACCAGTTCCACCACCCGGGTAAGAAATTCACAGAGCTGTGTTTAAACAAAAAAAGCAGATTACCTGCTTTTTCTGATTTTGAGCGGAAGACCGGGCTCGAACCGGCCACCCCGACCTTGGCAAGGTCGTGCTCTACCAAATGAGCTACTTCCGCTAATAATTGTAAGAACTGTTTAATAATGGGTTGCAAAAATAGGGTAACAAATCTTGCAGCCAAAATTTTTATTTATACTCAGGATTAAACTGGGTATTTGCAGGTATTTCCACTTTGGGTTTGCCTTTGTATCTGTTGGTATACAATCCATAAGACATTCCCACAAACAGAGCCAGGACAACGGCTACCTGAACATAAAATAAAAACCGCGAAGTGCTTACCCAACTGCGGGCAACGTCGTTATTTGAACTCTCGATTTCTTCTTCGTGATGCATGGTTATGATTTAATTACGGACAAAAATAATAGTTTGATTTGAAAATTTCATTTTTTAGTCCCCACAATCTCCGAAAATGTTTTTTTCTTTCTTAGAAAGTAATCCCAAACAACACTTCCGTTATAAACACCTGCTAACTCTTTAAGTGGTTTTCTTTCTGCCCTATCCTTTTTTGCTAAAAATATCCACCTGTAAAAAGCAAAGTGGGCCTTAATAACAGCCAGGAAAAATTTTAGCTTCCCCGAAAGCAGAAAACGAATACCTGCTATACCATCAAAAACCATTCTCATAAGTATCCTCACAATCCGCTCTCCGCTTCTTAAATTTTTGTACATCATAATAAGGTTATTTCTGAAGTTCAGAAACAGCTTATGGGGGTTATCCTGCCCCAGGCTACCGCCACCCATATGATAAACAACCGATGATGGTTGTACGTAAATCTTGTACCCCTTATTCTTCATGCGCCAGCAAAGATCTATCTCTTCCTGGTGGGCAAAGAAATAATCATCAAATCCGCCGAATTCAAGAAAGAGTGACGACCTGACAATCATTGCTGCTCCTGTAGCCCAGAACACTTCAATCGCGTTATTAAATTGTCCTTTATCTTCTTCACAATAATAAAATACACGCCCTCTGCAAAAAGGATATCCCCACTTATCTATCCATCCCCCTGAAGCACCTGCATACTCAAACCGGTTTCTGTCATTAAAAGAAAGAATCTTTGGCTGGCAGGCAGCAATTGAATAATCCGATTCCATCAAATCAACAATAGACTTCACCCACCCGGGTGTGACTTCTGCATCGCTGTTCAACAAGGCAAAGTAATCTGCCTCTATTTGTTGCAACGAAAGATTGTACCCGCCTGCAAACCCGTAGTTAGTCTCCAATAGAATAACTCTAATCGAAGGGTAATGATCTTTAAGAAAGGAGACAGAATCGTCTGTTGACCCATTATCTGCAACGACAATTTCCAGATTCTCATATTGTGTATTCAGTACCGAAGGCAAGAACTGCTCAAGGAACTTTTTGCCATTCCAGTTGAGAATTATAATTGCTACTCGGGGATTTGATTCGGACATCAGGCATTGAGAATTGCAACAAACATAAAAGTTTTTACGTTTTAAATTATACCTTTCGTTTTTCTATTTCGGGAAACGCATTGATATGCTGAGACAATATCTGAATTTCAGAACTCTTCTAGCACTGGTGGCTGTTGCAATTGTCACGGGGACTATTTTCTATTCAAATTACCTGTCAAAAAAAATAGCAAAAGAGGAGCGGGAAAAAATCAGTGAGTGGATTGCAGCAAACAACTTTATCGCAAATGCTCAGGAAGGTACTGATTTGACTCTAGCCAGCCAGATACAACAAAATAATAATGATATACCGGTTATTTGGACCAATGAAAAAGACAGCATCATAGACTTTAAAAATCTCGACCTTAAAAAGTCGATTTCAGGAGAATATGTCAGAAAGAAGTTGGCTGACTTTAAAAAGAAAAATCCACCAATTGTAGTAGTACTCAAAGAGTCGCCTCCGGTAGAAGACCGCTATTATTATGATGACTCAAGGTTGCTGAAAGAAATCCGCTATTTCCCAATGTTCCAGTTGCTAATTGTGGCATTGTTTATTCTGATTGTAATTTATTCTATTACAATTCGAAATAAGGCTACTCAAAATCAAGTATGGGCCGGAATGGCGCGCGAGACAGCCCATCAGTTAGGCACACCGCTAACCTCGCTTCAGGGATGGGTGGAGATTCTAAGTGATCAGAAGGAAAACCGGGATATCTCTGAAGAAATGAAAAGAGATGTGGACAGGCTTCGTCTCATCAGTGACAGATTTGGTAAGATCGGAAGCGCCCCCCAGTTAGAGCACCACAATATTGTCGACCTGGTATCTAACATGATCGCCTATATGAGAAGAATAGCTCCAGAAAAAGTAAAATTTGAACTGGAAACTCAGAAACCCGATATTACCGCAAATATTTCGGCCCCGCTCTTCGACTGGGTTATTGAAAATCTTTTAAAGAATGCATTAGACGCTATGGATGGGCAAGGTGAAATCAAAATCAATATTGCTGAAATGGCTAATCAGATTATTATCGACACTACCGATAATGGCAAAGGGATGACGAAGAATACCATTAGTAAAATCTTCAAACCGGGTTATACAACCAAGATGAGAGGATGGGGGCTTGGCCTGACTTTGTGCAAAAGAATTGTCGAGCAATACCACAAAGGACAACTCTTCGTAAAAAGCAGTGAACCCGGAAGGGGAACTACTTTCAGAATTATTTTAAACCGATAGAGCCCGTTTTTCAGAATAAAAGTAGTAATACAGCTCCATTAATGAGAGCAGAGAATCTTGTGCCCCATCTTATCACGCTTAGTAATGAGGTACTGCTTGTTGTAAACGTTAGGCTTAATTTCAATTGGTAATGTTTCTACAATCTCTAGACCATAACCAAGTAAACCCACTCTTTTCTTAGGGTTATTGCTAAGTAATCTGATTTTGGATATCCCGAGAGCCCGTAGGATTTGAGCGCCTACCCCATAATCGCGATTATCTGCCTTGAATCCCAATTTTAAATTTGCCTCTACTGTATCAAGACCCTGTTCCTGTAATTTGTATGCTTTCAATTTATTCAGCAATCCGATCCCTCTCCCCTCCTGGTTCATATAAAGTACCAATCCTTTTCCTTCTTTTTCCACCATCTGCATAGCTGTGTGGAGTTGATCACCACAATCACATCTCAGCGACCCCAGGATATCGCCGGTGAGGCAACTACTGTGCACTCTAACCATAACTGGCTCATCTTCTTTCCACTCTCCTTTTTTCAATGCCAGATGTACCTCGTTAGTGTTAATCTGAGTAAAAGCTATCAGTTCAAATTCGCCCCATTTTGTTGGCATCTTCACCCTCTCTTCTTCTCTGATCAACGTCTCGGTTCTGAGACGATACTGAATGAGGTCTTTGATGGAGACAAGTTTTAAATTATGGAAGTCTGCAATTTTCCTCAGTTCCGGAAGACGGGCCATAGTACCGTCTTCATTCATGATTTCTACCAAAACACCCCCCTCACCATGCCCGGCCAATTTAGCGAGGTCAACGGTAGCCTCTGTATGTCCTGCCCGGCGTAAAACACCGCCGTTTCTTGCTTTTAGAGGAAATATATGTCCGGGCCTGCCTAAATCTTCGGGTTTTGTATCGGGATTAATTATTGCCTGTACGGTCTTTGCTCGATCGTGAGCAGAAATACCAGTAGTGCATCCGTGGCCCAATAAATCTACACTAACAGTAAATGGAGTATGATGGAGTGCAGTGTTTTTTTGCACCATTAAATCCAGTTCTAATTCATCGCATCTTTGTTCCGAAATAGGCATACAAACCAATCCGCGCCCGTATTTGCTCATGAAGTTGATAACTTCGGGTGTTACATTTCTAGCAGAGGTAACAAAATCTCCTTCATTCTCCCGGTCTTCATCATCTACAACTATGACCAGTTTGCCATTTTTGATATCTTCAATGGCTTCTTCAATCTTATCCAGCATGATAATAAATTAATTTCGCAAAGTTACAACCTACTGTATTAATATTAAAATGAACGGAGTTTCCACAAGCGGTAAATGCCTTCTTTAATAAAAGATTATAGTATTTTTTGAGTACAGATGGTTCTACAATAGTTACAAGGTACCCCGGTGGTTACCAACAATCAGAATCTTCAAGAAAACAGACGTTTTACGGCCTGCACTAAATTCTCTACCCGATTTATTCACAATTCATACAGAGAAAAGATTTCAAGTGGTTTGAGGAAAGAAAAAAGAAGCTATTTCACAATAATTCAGTTTCTTTGCACCATCAAAAAAAATGATGATTTATGAACTTTAAAAGAATTTTACCAATTCTGATTGTCGGCCTGATTGCGCCTTTTTTTATGAAGGCTCAGGTAACAACCAGTAGTATTACCGGCTTTGTGAAATCGGTAAGTGGTGAAGCACTTGAAGGTGCCACAATTACAGCGGTACACGTACCTTCAGGAACAAGATACTTCACGGTTAGCCAAAAAGGCGGTGTATTCAATATTCCTAACGTTAGGATTGGTGGCCCGTACACAATTACGGCAGAATCAGTTGGCTATGGAGCTCAGACCTACCAGGACGTAACTCTGGCGCTGGGCCAGGCTTTCAATGCACAGTTCACGCTTTCTACCGAAGCCAGTGTTTTAAGCGAGGTTACTATTACTGCTTCGGGCAGACCTACCACGCTCAAGACTGGAACAAGTACAAACATTAACTCCAGAATGATAGCTACACTTCCGTCTTACAGCAGAAGTGTAACTGATTTGACCAGATTGACTCCTCAGTCTTCAGGTACTTCATTTGCAGGTCGTGACGGACGTTTCAACAACCTGCAGGTAGATGGTGCAAACCTGAATAACAACTTTGGTTTGTCTTCAGATCCACTTCCGGGTGGTGGTTCAAGCCCTATTTCTATTGAAACTTTTGACGAGATAAGCATCAATATCGCTCCGTTCGACGTACGTCAGGCCGGCTTTACAGGTGCAGGCCTCAACATCACAACTAAGAGCGGTACCAACACATTCCACGGATCAGCCTATGGCTTTTACAGAGACCAGAGCTTCCAGGGTAAATATGTTGGTAAGACCAAACTCCCGGATGCTACTTTTTCTAAAAACAAGAGCTACGGCGCTACCTTAGGCGGGCCGATCATTAAAGATAAACTGTTCTTCTTCGGAAACATTGAGATTGAAAACAATCAGGCTCCTAACCCGGTCACCTGGCTGCCAACAGGCTTATCAGGAGTACCGGCTAATAACCAGTCTGCATCACCAAAAGACTCACTTGAAAAGTTCAAACAACACCTGTTGAGCAAATACGGATATAATGCAGGCTCTTACGACAGCCGTCCGAATTTTGTAACGAAGAATACAAAATGGTTAGCTAAGATCGACTGGAACATCAGCACCAAGCACAAGTTAACTTTGAAGTATTCAGACTACAAAGGCCAAAATCAGGCTCCGGTTAACGGATCCAGTGTTCCGAACAGTGCTTCCGGTGGTATTATTGTTTACAATCCTGTTACCGGTATCCCGTACAACACTCAGGGAAGATTGCCGAATAACAGAAACAGTGCTCAGGCAATAGCGCTCTCTAATTCAGACTATGGATTTGATCACGTAGTGCAATCAGGAGCTATTGAATTGAACAGTAACTTCAGTTCAAGATGGTCTAACCAGTTACTCTTAACTTATACCCATATTAACGATACACGTTTCAGCCCTGGTGGTATCTTCCCGACAATTGAAATATTTAATGGTGATGGAACTGTACCGGGTGTAACTGCAGGTCGTAACTATATGACGGCAGGAACTGATCCGTTTACAAATAACAACGACGTTGTTAACAATATCGCAATTATAACTGATAACGTAACCCATTTTGCAGGTAAACACACTATCACAGCAGGTGTGACTTACGAACAACAGAAAGTGGGTAACGCATTCATGCCGGGATCTGAGAGCTACTATGTCTTTAATACTTTAGATGAATTTATCAGAGATGCTCCTCCGGCATTCTACTCTTATACTTACTCTTTAGTACCGGGTCAGAATAAAGTATTCTCTGCAAACCTGAAGTTCGCCCAGTTAGGTGTATATCTGCAGGACGAAATCAACTTTAACCCTAATTTCAAACTGACTTACGGTTTGAGAACGGATGTTCCTATTTACCTGGAACAACCCATCGAAAACCCTGCTATTTCTCAGTTGGAATTCCCTGACAAGGACGGTGTTATGAGAAGCTATTCTACAGGACAATGGCCTAAAGGTAAACCGATGCTTTCTCCTAGAATTGGATTCAGATGGAGGGTTCCGAATGATAAAGGTCTTGTATTGCGCGGTGGTGCAGGCGTATTCACAGGTAAGATTCCTTTTGTATTCCTGACTAACATGCCAACTAACAGTGGTGTTTATCAAAATGGTGTTGTTATCAATCAGAAAGCCGATCTGGCCGGTATCCGCTTCAACCCTGATCCGGATGCTTACAGACACTTATTCCCGGATGAAATCACTGCTACGGCTCCGAGAAGTTTTGTGTTGATTGATCCTGACTTTAAATTCCCGAAAGTGTTCAGAACTAACTTCGGAGTTGAGAAAAGTCTCGGAAACGGCTTCACAGCAACCCTGGACATCTTGTACACAAAGGATATGAACGCAGTAAGGATGCGTAATGCAAACTTGATTGCCCCTGCAGGAATTCTGAAAGGAGCAGACAGCAGACCTTACTATCCTACTACGCAATCAGGTAGTGGAAAGTCTGTTCACCCTACACTGGGTAACATCATCATCCTGGAAAATGTAAATCAGGGTTATTCATTTTCTACTACAGCTCAAATCAGCAAGAGAATGAGGAAGGGATTCTACGGATCATTAGCTTATACTTACACTCTGGCAACAGAAATAAGCCCGAACCCGGGATCACAAGCTAACTCCGCATGGCAGTCCATCATCAACCGCGGTACTCCGAACGAAGCTGAACTTTACTACTCAGCTTATGGTATGCCTCACAGAATCGTGGGTAACCTTAGCTACCGCTTTGAATATGCCGGACATCTGGCAACTACAATCAGTTTGTACTACGAAGGAGCTCATAACTCTAAATACTCATACATCGTTGGTGGTGATATCAACAGAGACGGTAACAACGCTTCTGACCTGATGTACATTTATGCAAAGGGCTCAGACGTTCCGTTTGTTGTAAACGGTGCGTTCTCTATCGCTGATCAGCAAAAGGCTTATGATGAGTTTGTTGCAAGCTCTCCTTACCTGTCCAGACATAAAGGACAGTATGCTGAAAGAAATGCTGCACTCACTCCTTGGTTCAACAGAATTGATGCTCGCTTGCTGCAAGATTTCTACATCAAGGCAGGAGGCCAGCAGCATAACCTGCAGTTTATTGTTGATGTTGTCAACTTACCAAACCTGCTGGTTAAAAGCTGGGGTATCAGACGCGGTTACAGTGTAAACAATCCGCTGACTTTGAAGGGAGTCGACGCTAACGGTAACCCGACTTTCACTATGGCTACTCAAAACGTTGGAGGTACTCTTCAGTTGAGAAATGAGGCATTCAACAAGATTGTAGGATACTCTACTACATGGGGAATGAACCTCGGTATTAAATACTTCTTCTAATAAAAGGATAAGCTTTAGCACTCAGAAGGCTGCCATACGGTGGCCTTCTTTTTTTATAGTTGCCGGAAGTGATTTTCAATCTCAAAACGGTCTAAGTGCTTAGATTGTTTCAAGTATATAAATTCTCGTACACAGAATCTGAGCTAAAGGATTTTAATTAGAAAGGAGTACTCATCGCTCTATTCAGCTAAGTGCTTTTCAAGAAAAAGTAATATAGAATATAGCGTGTACTAGCCGACTTCTTTGTATGAATTACCTGATAAAGAGGGCGTTTCTTCCTTTTGATTCTTCATCTTAAGCTTACCGGTAAAATGAGCTCCGAGCTCCATCTCGATGGAATCAGTATCGATATCTCCGGAAATGACGCCGGTGCTCTTAATCTCCACATGAGAGCAGATAATATTTCCGGTAACTTTGCCATGAATGATCGCAGAACGGCTTATGAGGTCGCCCTCTACCACCCCGCTTTCGCCAAGCACAATACCTCCTTCAACATGTACATTTCCGGATACTTTACCATCTATGCGAATAACACTGGGTCCTTTAATCTCACCTGTGATGTGATATCCTTCACCTACGGCTGTGCTGATTTCCTGTTGATTTAGATCAATTGCTTTTGTTTTCTCTTTCTTGCGAAGCATGTCGGGGATTAGTTGAGCGTCAGATATGATTTGGGGTTTACTTTCTTTCCGTTCCGGTGAACCTCGTAATGAAGATGGGGGCCGGTAGAGCGCCCTGTTGAGCCTACTTTTCCGATCTGTTGCCCAATCTCAATCTGTTGTCCTTTACTCACCAGGATCTTGGATAAATGACCATATAAAGTCTCATACCCGTTGGCATGCTTAACAACGATACAATTGCCGTAACCGCCATTTCTACCTGCGAAAGTGACAACACCTTTCGCCATTGCTTTTACGGGTGCACCCATCGGAGCCCTGATATCCAAGCCTTTATGGGCTTCTACATTTCTTTTACCAAACGGGTTATCTCTGAACCCGTAGGAAGATGTGATTTTACCATAGAATGGATATCCTAAAGGTATAGATGCAAGGTCAAAACTGAGTTTTTTCAGGTATTCTTCGTAGAACTCTCCTTTTTCGGCAGCAGAAAGAGACTCTGTTTCATCCTCGCCACCCTGAGGAATCGTCAGAACCTTCTTGATCCCTCTTTCTCTTAGATAGTTGTTGATGGTCTCCAGTTCTTTATCAATATTCTGAAATCTCTCACGAATTGCAGAAGTGTCTAATTCTGCAAAAGAAAGATGCAGTTCTTTTATGGTGCTTTGTAAATCTTCCTGAACTTTAATTTGTTGAGATCTGTCCTGAAGAAGATATCCGATCACCCCCGCGAGTGTTAGAATCACTATAAGGAATGAAAAGACGTACTTTCTCCAGTTTAGAATCACATTTCCTGAAACTTTCCCTGGTCTGATAGGCTTTTGGTTCTTTGTAAGGAGTAGAATCGTAGCTTTTTCCTTTTTCATGGAATTGAATTTTTGAGTGAACTTCCTGAAAGCGTAAACAGGTATGATTCAACCGGTTACTTCTCTAACGGGAAACTGATACTCTAAATTATAAGCAGTTTAAAAATAACCTCTCAATCAATACAATTTTCCCGCATCGACTTCCGAAGATAATAAAATAAGCCAATTTGACAAATATCAAATCATAAATTCTTTTGTTTATCATCACCCATCAGTACTCTTATCTGTATTTTTTGTTCTCCATATTCAAATAATTTTTAGCCTAAAACCCTGAATAAGCTTTTTTAAACTTTCGCCTGTATGGTGTGAATTGCCCCTAAGGACACATGGGTTATTTTTTATAGATTAATAAACTAAAAATCTGTTTATATTTGCCTTCCGTTTCTTATTTCAGAACAGGATAAGAAAATAACCCCCAATACCCCCTGAAGATAGCAAGAGCAAGTTTACGCTACCTCTTATCTCCGAATTCCTGTAAAGCCACACGATCCATTTTATCTTTTGCAATTACCAATTTTTCGAAATTGTTAATTAAAACTTACACAACATGAAAAAACTTTACGTGTCATTATTTACTATGGCATTAATGGGGATTACTAATGTTAATGCTCAATTAGGCCCCAATCTCTTAGGTGCAAAAGGAACTTTTAGTGCACCTTTTGTTACTCCTAATCCGAATGCAGCAGAGTGTACAAGCAACGGGAACAACAGCTACAGCCCGCTTGGCAACATCGGAAACAAATTAGAATCCCTTAACAGTAGTGATCCCGGGGTTCCCAAAAGTGGTTATACTTATGTTTCGGGAAGTGGAGGTTTACAACCCGAATACACCTACACACTAATTAAAAATATTGGTGATGCCAGCGGCGGTAACTGTATTAAAGGAGACTGGAGAGCTCAGGATCATACCGGCGACGGAGGATGGTTTATGGCTGTAAACGGAGCGCCCACCAACGATCCGGGTTATAGCAGAATTTTTTATAGAATTGAAGACATCGATGTTTGCCCCGGTA
>JAGFIS010000001.1 GCA_024103425.1 Chitinophagaceae bacterium | reverse complement strand
AACGTTTTGCAGCTACCCGACGGGCGGGCGATTCACCACAAATGTTGATTAAAAGTACAAAAGTTCCGTTAACCACAAATCTGTCTTTAGTGCACAAAACCCCGCCTTTTGGGTAGGTGCTGTTGTGTGCTGTTTTTCGTCATTAAACTAAGTTTAAAAGTCGAGCTAATGCAATGTCCACTGCTATACCTTTAGCAATCATTTCAACCGTATCATGAACCATTTTGTCAATAATTTGGTGCCTAAAACCTAACTTGATTGCTATTAATTTACATACGGTAATTTCATTGTCGTGCAGCTCTCCGTCAACCATCATGACCATTACCATGTCATATAGCTGTTCTATTCTTTCACGGTAACTGTCAGGTGGGTAAAAGGCTATGCTATCTGGTCTTTGAAAAATTCGATGTAATTCGTCAGGGGATAAGCCTGCCCTTACACCAATTTTAAAAATCAATTCCATTTCATCTTTGTCAAGAGAACCGTCAGCACAAGCAAGTGCAACTAAATTACGGATATGACTTAGTCGTTTTTTCTTGTCCCGACTGTCGAATAGTTCTAAAAATTTCATACGATTGGATTTAATTGAATGAAGGATTTGTAACGTTTTCTATTTGATTTATTGCTGTTTGAGGAGTAACATTGGCGTAAATAACTGACATTATTCCTGGAAGATACCTATCCATCATGTGAAATGTAGCATATAGATTTCTTAATAATACTTCTTCAGAGTTTGGGAAAGTATCATCATAATAGTATGAGGCTTTATATCTTAATTCCCCATCTTCAAAATCCATTTCAAAATTCCCTATTATTAAACCGTAATTTGCTCTGGAAGTGAATTCTGCAATTCGCAACCTATGGTTTTGAGGAACTAATGTTGGGCTTACCGTGAAAATTAAAACTTGGTTTTGCTCCGGTCTCACGTCAATAAAGCAATCACAACGTCCATTCTCTAAACCAATACCAAGCTTAATAACTTTTTGGTTTGTGTTCTCATGAAGAACTTGATATTTTAGACCATTTGATTGCAGTGCGCTTTCAACTGTATTTCTCATGGTAGTAATTTTTAGTGGTTGATTTAAAGAGTTCATTCTTAATAAGAATTTGAGTTGCATTTTCAGCAAATCCTTCCATTATGTGTTTTTTGATTTTTTCGGAAATTGAGACAATCATTTCGGATTCAAATCCCAATTCCTTTGCTATTTTTTTACAAGCATCAATTTCTTCATTCATGATTCTTCCATCTGAAGCCATCAAATTCATAAGGTCATCAAGTAAAATAAAGCCTAAAATTTCTTCTGTCGGCAGGGGTGGTCTTTCGTCAATTTTTGAATTTAGTTCTTTTTCAATTTCATTTTGACTAAGCCCAAGTCTTTCACCAACTTTTTTAACGAACTCCATTTCCTTCTCATGGAAGTCGTTGTCGGCTTGTCCAAGATAGACAAGATTTCTAATGTAATTAATTTTGCTGTCCATAGCATTTGTTTAAATATTTACGCTTACTCTGTTAAAGGTTTTCAGCATTCCCTTATTTCTTAAATAGCACACAACTCACTTATAGACGATATAAAACTTCCTCTATCCAACCAATTGTAGTCAGATAGAAGAAGTTTTGAGTTGCTTCTATCTTCCTCCTCATAGGTCATCAAAAGGTGATTTAATCTTTTGGATGGCACTCGTACTCACATGGGTATATATCTCTGTTGTCTTACTGCTCTTATGCCCTAACAACTCTTGTATATACCGCAAATCTGTACCCGACTCCAGTAAATGAGTGGCATAGCTGTGCCGCAACCAATGCAACGTAACTTTCTTCTTTATTCCCGCCTTCTCTACGGCCTTATGGAGCACCAGGGTAAGGCTTCTGCCACAATAGGGGTTGCCGGTCTTCTGCCCTTCAAATAAATACGCTTTGGGTCTGTATTGAACAAAATATTCCCTTAATAATTCAATCAGCTTGCTGCCCACCGGCACTATCCTGTCTTTCTTACCCTTGGATTGACGAATAAAAATCAGCATACGTTTTGAATCCACGTCAGTCAGCCGGAGCTGGAGCAACTCATTTCTTCGCAACCCGCAGGCATAAATCAGGCTGAGCATGGCGCGGTGCTTCGTATTTGTCAGGACATCCAGAATGGCCTTTACTTCTTCCTTACTCAACACATTGGGCAGTTTATGCTCACGGCGTGGCCGGTGTACCAGGTTCACATCTACTTTTCGACGCTCTTGAGTCTGAAAGAATAACTTGATGGCGTTGACCACCTGATTCTGGTAGGAGGCAGAAAACTTGTTGGCCAGGATATATTCCTTATTGAACCGGATAATATCCCCTTCAGTAATTTCTGCCACCGCTTTGTTCCGGTAAAAACGCAGGAAGGTGTTCAGGGCATTTACATAGGTGCGTATGGTGTTCGCACTGTACCGCCGGCTTTCCAGCCAGGTTTCAAATTGGCTGATGGCCTTTTGGTGAGTGTCGCTTAAAGACGGCAACACATTCGGGGGCACCGGTTCCGGCATCTCCACCTCAAACCATTGTGACAAGCTCACCTTCAAGGCTTCCAGACTGTCCGGATCATAAGGGAAAAGCCAGGCCCGCTTTTCGGCGCTCCACCTTACCCCTTCCAGTTGCTTTACCTGCTCAATGAGCGGCCGGTTAAAGGCGAAGCGAACAGCCAGCCTGTCGGCCTGCTTATGCTTTACGTACGCCAGACGGCACACGGGCTTTACTTCAACCTGTTCCAACTGTTTCATGATGGCAAGACTGCCTAATATAGGGACAAATTTTTCAATGAACGGCAGGTATTAAATAATGAATACATGGTTTGAAAGGTTGGCTGTCTGGGAATTCACCCAATTGGGGGATGTGGGGTAATTGTGTCACCTATAAAAATGTCACCCCTTCGGGGTTGGTTGATCAGGAGTACGGGGGTTCAGGCGTACGGGCGTTCTGTGCCTTCATTCAACTGCCATCCATAAAACAGGCACGAACCGGGAGGTTCGCGCCGGCGGAGAAAGGGGGCAGTTAATGACCTTGGCAATCA
>JAGFIS010000034.1 GCA_024103425.1 Chitinophagaceae bacterium | reverse complement strand
ACCCGATCGCTCCGCGCGTTTGTCCGGCCAGCGCGCATGGAGAGTCCATCCTCGCTTCGTCGTTGCCTGATTATTTAAAGGTTTTTTTCAGTGCCCACACATATTCGGAGTTGCCGATGACCTCACGGTTGCTTTCTTCACCGATTCCGTTATTGCAAGAGAAGCGTAGCTGAATGCGGCAATCTCAATAAAAAACCATTGTCATTGCGGGCCAGACCCGCAATCTCAATTGTACCGTCCGCTACCGGATTACTTACAATTGCGAAGGGATTGCTTCGTCGTCCTTATGGGCTTTTATTCATTTTCAACCACCCCATCCCGCTCCCGAACGTTCGGGAGCGGGACACCCCTCCACAGGAGGGGAATTTTTGACGGGGGTAGGAATTTTAAATCTTTAACTTAAACTTTCCACGCACATCGTTCAACCCGGTTGCCATCCACCATGCTCTGCTGACCGTGTCGCCCGGGCTAACCCTGCAAACCACAAATCCGCCAAGGCGGACAAGCTCCAAACTTCAAACACGCTGCAAGCGTAATCTTCAATCTTCAATCTTCAATCTTGAACCACGAACCACGAACCGGAGAATGTTTAATCGTTTATGGGTTTAATCGTTTATTTAAGACGGTCAACGTTATCCAAGCATGAACAAAACTTCAACCTTGAACCACTCTCGGCTGAGCCGAGACGAACCACGAACCGTGAACTATGAACCACAAACCACAAACTTCAAACGCGCTACAAGCGCAATCTTCAATCTTCAATCTTCAATCTTCAATCTTAAACCCTTAGCCGCCTATACCTAACCTTATCCATTGCCGAGGTATTTCTTGCACGCTGTTGTAATGGCCCTTTTGACATCATCCCATTCAATATCAATGAGCATGTCAGGTGACGGATCACTCTCCGCATCTTCAAAATACGTCAGGCTTTTCAAAGCCATAAATTCAGAACCGTCTGAATATTTCTTGAGGTAAAATTCAATTAGCTCAGCCAGCGAAAACTGCTGCAGTAAAAAATATATGTCAACAAAATCCTTCTTTGACCCTCTACCGGTAATTGCTGCGATTTTCATGGCAGCTATGTCTTTAATACCGGCAATTCTAAGATCATCTTCCACGACGACATCCTCAATCCACGGGTACGGGTAATTTACAATATCTACTTTTATCCCTTCTATCAAATAAATATGAATATTGGGCGATTGTTTTATCGATGTTACAGCAGCAATTCTGCTCAGTTCATAGTTCAGCTCAAATGTCTCCACATGAATTTGTCCGAAGAGATCGATGTCGACAGATTTTCTATGACCTAGTTGGAGTGCCAATGCGGTACCGCCTACGAGTCGCGTGTCTTTTAGCAGGGGTAAGGCCCGGAGCTTCCTTAAAAGTTCCAGTGTTCCGGATGTGATTGTCTCGTAGTGTAACATCTGAATTCTTGCAATGGGGTATCGGTCATAACTGATACAAAAGAGAGACTTTTCGGATCAAGGTCTTTAAACCGTTTCACTTCTTTGACAATTTCCTCAAGTCCATATAGATTGACGATAAATTGCCAGTCTTTTTTGTTTCCGTATTCAAGCACTCTCTTTATGATAAATGCTTTATTACCGTCAGCATCCAGATTTTCATCTTTTACATCCCAAAAGAGGTGTTTTGATAAATTATGTAAATCGTGTGCTGCCATGTTTTACTAAAGTACTTCCTTCTTTAAAACCTAATGAGATAATTCTTTTTCTCCGCAATTTACAACGCCTTGTTTCGGCACTTCGGCAGGCTCAGTGATCTCCTCAACAGGCCGCGGTATTTATAAGAGATTGCCTGAGCGGCACGACAATCAGGCAGGCAATCTCAAACATGCTATTATTGAGATTCCGTGTCATACCGAACGTTGGGAACGTAATGACAGCGCACCCTTATGTCATGCTGTCCCGATAGCTATCGGGATTGATTCAGCATCTCTTGTCATAGCTCTTAAGAGATTCCGTGTCATCCCGAACGTTCGGGACGGAATGACGGGAAAAGGATTGATTTGTCTTTCCATTTAATGGCATCCCGATAGCTATCAGGATTTCGCTTGTGCCTTCAATACTAAGCCTTATTTATTGATTGTCACTTTTTGGCTTGACCCAAAAAGTAACCAAAA
The DNA here is from genome assembly GCA_024103425.1 of Chitinophagaceae bacterium. GTDB lineage: Bacteria > Bacteroidota > Bacteroidia > Chitinophagales > Chitinophagaceae > Ginsengibacter. Next base: position 70,628 of record JAGFIS010000034.1, on the reverse strand, counting down.
AAGTCAAGGACAACCCGATCGCTCCGCGCGTTTGTCCGGCCAGCGCGCATTGAGAGTCCATCCTCGCTTCGTCGTTGCCTGATTATTTAAAGTTTTTTTTCAGTGCCCACACATATTCGAAGTTGCCGATGACCTTACGGTTGCTTCCTTCTCAGATTCCGTTATTGCGAGAGAAGCGAAGCGGAACGCGACAATCTCAATAAAAAACCACTGTCATTGCGGGCTAGACCCGCAATCTCAATTGTACCGTCCGCTACCGGATTACTTACAATTGCGAAGGGATTGCTTCGTCGTCCTTATGGGCTTTTATTCATTTTCAACCACCCCATCCTGCTCCCGAACGTTCGGGAGCGGGACACCCCTCCACAGGAGGGGAATTTTTGACGGGGGTAGGAATTTTAAATCTTAAACTTAAACTTTCCACCCACATCGTTCAACCCGGTTGCCATCCACCATGCTCTGCTGACCGTGTCGCCCGGGCTAACCCTGCAAACCACAAATCCGCCAAGGCGGACAAGCTCCAAACTTCAAACACGCTGCAGGCGCAATTTTCAATTTTCAACCTTGAACCACTCTCGGCTGAGCCGAGACGAACCACGAACCGGAGAATGTTTAATCGTTTATGGGTTTAATCGTTTATTTAAAACGGTCAACGTTATTCAAGCATGAACAAAGCTTCAACCTTGAACCACTCTCGGCTGAGCCGAGACGAACCACGAACAACCAACCCCGAACGCGCTGCAAGCGCAATCTTCAATTTTCAACCTTGAACCACTCTCGGCTGAGCCGAGACGAACCACGAACCGGAGAATGTTTAATCGTTTATGGGTTTAATCGTTTATTTAAGACGGTCAACGTTATCCAAGCATTAACAAAGCCCCAATCTCGAACCACGAACCGTGAACTGTGAACCACAAACCTCGAACTTCAAACACGCTGCAAGCGCAATCTTCAATCTTAAACTTCAACCTCCGCACTTAATTTTATTAATGCAAAGGGTTAATTGGTTTCGGAGATTTGAATTCTTTTATCAATCTCCAGTTTTCTAACAACTCTTCTTTGTGCAGGGAGGCCCACTCCATTAATAGTCCGAAGGCACGCGGAGGGAGGTTTCCTGCGTAAACTTAAAAGTCATTAATATTAATCAACACTTCGTAATCTCCATAGATGGCATGGAAATGAGGAGGCTCATGATCATTGTAATACATATAAACCAGGATACCATAGAAAGCACTGATTCTAGGCATGGGATTTCATTCTTTGGGTAAGTTCGTTTACCTGAATTCCTTTAATCGAGGCATAAACTTCAATTGAATCGATATCAAGCCCTTCCGGCCAGGTAATGGCTCCGGATTCGGGGTTAATTTCAACTTTGGAAAAATTATCATTTTTATCCCAGGACTTGAATACTCCTTTCCCCGAAAGATGCGAAAGGTCGTAGATGCCCTCTACTCCGTCGTCGAATTTTACACGGATTCTGTAGTCTTTTAAAGCGCTAACTGAAATTACTTTGGGGAACATTGGAAATCCTCGTTATAAAATTATAGTTGTAATTCAAATTTAATATTTTTCTTTCATTCTCTGTAGTGATTGCCACCTCGTTCCGCCATTTCAGCCGGCTAAGCGGACTTCTCAATGGGCGAAAAAAATGTGGCACGTTGAGGTGGCTATTGAGCTTGCCGAAATAACCCGAAGCGAAGCCGTAAATGATCGTACCGCCTCATTTCGGGAGCCTCAATGGGCGAGAGCACTTCGGCAGGCTCAGTGGGCTCTTCAACGGGTGGCAGCATTTGATGTTATATATTGATTGTCTCTTTTTACTCTATCATGAGATTCTGAATCAAGTTCAGAATGACGGAGGGGAATGGAGTGACAATAAAAAAAACTGTCATTGCGGGCTCGACCCGCAATCTTAATCGTACCATTCGGCACCGGATTGCTTACAATTGCAAAGCGATTGCTTCGTCGTCCTTTCAGGGGCGCCTCGCAATGACGGGGGATATGTGGCTGTAATTTGAAATGGTTAAACCGGTTTTATTTTTACTATCTTACCCTTACGGATTACAACCAGTTCAGTATTTTTTAACTTCTTAAATTCAATCAATTTTTTATATACCTTTTCAAGGCCCGCCATTATTTTATTTCTTTCCTCAATCTGTTTTTCAATAGTTATCATAGTAATCCCTGATTTTATTGTATTTATTCTGATTGATAATATTTAGTTTGGCATCAACCATCTTCTCTGCAATAAGTTCATATATCCCTTCTGAGTTATCAAAAATCAAAGCCCCATTTACAATTGGAAGATAAAGGTCAAACAAATTTTTGATTCCTCTATTGTACCTTCTTTTTATTATTTCCTGTTCAATATTATGACCACCTTCAGCCACCCTTATCCTAACCCTCTCAACAGCGAGTTCGGGACTTTGAAGCCAGAAGAATAACAAAGAAACAACGTAACCTTTGGTTTGAGCTTCTAACAACTTTTTCTTATAACTCTTAGTAGAAAGTGTAGTTTCAAAAGCAAAACTTGTCCCATCATCGATCAGTTCATCTATCCTCTCCAGCATAATTCTCCCTGCCTCTAAAGCAACTTTCTCAGGTTGAAATGGTGAAAGTCCTCTTGCTATTTCATCAGCGTTAACAAATTATCTGCAATCCAGGATTTCGGGCAGGATAGTAAATGACGCTGTTGTTTTTCCGGCATCGTTACATCCTGTTATTACGTATAATCTCTTAGAAGACATTTATTCAATTTACAAACAGCTATGATATTTAACAACGTCCCTGAGGAAATTTACTTTCCCCTCTATTATTTGGTGCATGACCTGATACAGCTGTTGCCAACCTTGCTTGAAACCTATGAGGTTTCAGCTAATAGTACCTTGACCATCTGTGGTCAAGGCTTAAATTTCTCACCGGACCAAGGATGGTCCGGGTACATTACCGTAGATTCTTTTTCATGCGTTTGCATCGTGCTTGCGCCTTTAATTCCCCTCCTTTGGAGGGGTGCATCACGCGTATGCGTGAGGCGGGGTGGTTGGGTTCTTCGCAGTGAGTAACGCCTCGTTTCGGCACTTCGGCAAGCTCAGTGAGCTCCTCAACAGGCGGCTGCATTTTCAGCGAGATTTTCTGCCTGATTGCCGTTCAGGCAGACAGGCTTCGTCATCCTTATGGGCTTTTATTCATTTTCAACCACCCCATCCCGCTCCCGAACGTTCGGGGGCGGGACACCCCTCCACAGGAGGGGAATTTTTGACGGTGGGTATAAAATTTTAAATCTTAAACTTAAACTTTCCACGCACATCGTTCAACCCTGTTGCCATCCACCATGCTCTGCTGACCGTGTCGCCCGGGCTAACCCTGCAAACCACAAATCCGCCAAGGCGGACAAGCTCCAAACTTCAAACGCGCTGCAAGCGCAATCTTCAATCTTCAATCTTCAATCTTCAATCTTGAACCACGAACCACGAACCGGAGAATGTTTAATCGTTTATGGGTTTAATCGTTTATTTAAAACGGTCAACGTTATCCAAGCATGAACAAAGCTTCAACCTTGAACCACTCTCGGCTGAGCCGAGACGAACCACGAAAAACCAACACCGAACGCGCTGCAAGCGCAATCTTCAATCTTCAATCTTCAATCTTCAACGTTGAACCACAAACCACTCTCGGCTGAGCCGAGACGAACCACGAACTCTGAATGAATAAACCTTATCGCTTAATAATTCTTCCAACAATTTCTTTTAAGTATCTCGGCCACGAAAGCAAAGTATTGAAAGACGGAATCAGTTCTGACACTTTGAACGGTCCCCTCCCCTCTGTGTAGTTGCACGGATAAGCAATGATATCAAGCCCTGCATTGCGGTACTGCGCCTCAGCCCGGGGAATATGAAACGCTGAAGAGATCAACACAAACGGACCTTTTGCATTCAACGAATCGAGGATTCTTGCAGAATTGATTGCATTCTCTTTTGTGCCTTTGGAGAGGTCTTCAATATAGATGACAGAGTCCGGTACTCCGAACTGTATCATCTGCTGCTTCGCCCAGGCACCTTCGCGGAAGGCCTTGTCATTATCGCGTGAATTCCCTCCGCTGATGAGGATATGATCAATGACTCCGGTTTTGTAGAGTCGTACTGCCTGCAGAAACCTGTCGGAGGCAGAGTTGAAATACCCGTCGCCCTCATCATCCACACTCCCGAACCCACCGGGTACGATTCCGAAGCTGTAGTGGCTGTTCTCCGGCAGCACCACCGGTTTAGGCTGATACCACTTTGCATACGCATTGAACAACGCCGGATTGCTGAACACCAGAAATCCAACGACCGCTGCTGTGTAGCATATTCTCTTCCACATTTTTCTCTTGATGAGATATCCGCTAATTGCCAGGATGAGGATGTAGTTGAGAGGGGAAAACACGTGCAGTTTAGGGGTTAAGATTTAAGGTTTAAGGTTTAAGGTTTAGTTTATTGGGCGTTTATCTGTTTATGGGCCTGTCCGCCGGGTCGGATTTATTTGTTTATTGTGGTTTATGTAGTGTTATTCCGATAGCAACCGGGATCAGGCTTGTACCTGTTCGTATTGTCTAACGGGATACTATTATGATAATGTCGCCCCTCCGGGGTTAATGGTTTTTGAATTTCTGTTCTATCAAAATGCCGTCCCTCTGGGACTAATACCTAACCAATGTGTAACAAGTATCAACCCGTGTTTTACTTGTGTCCAAATTTTCCTCCTTAAGATCTGTACACTACCTGCATACTTGGGTAATGTGTCAGGGTCTTATCTCTGCACATGCGCAAGCATTGAGCATTTCAAGAGGAGTGATGAAGAAGGCGGCTGTCGAAAAACTATCATTCTTGAGATTCCGTGTCATCCCGAACGTTCGGGACGGAATGACAGTAAATAAGGAATTATGTAAAAAAGGGCTGTTATTGCGGACGAGATCCGCTATCTCTCTTCCAAACACTCGCGCGAGTTTGTAACTCATGCAGAATAAATTCCAGAAATTTTACTCAGTTTTTACTGTGTTTATATCGAGATTGCCACGTCGTCCTTTCAGGACCTCCTCGCAATGACAGTGGGTAACAAATTTTAAATCTTTAACTTAAACTTTCCACCCACATCGTTCAACCCGGTTGCCATCCACCATGCTCTGCTGACCGTGTCGCCCGGGCTAACCCTGCAAACCACGAATCCGCCATGGCGGACAAGCTCCAAACCTCAAACGCGCTGAAAGCGCAATCTTCAATCTTCAATTTTAAATCTTCAATCTTCAACTACGAACCATGAACCAATTCATAACTCATCATTCATAACTCCTAAACCGTATCCATAAACGTCTTTTCCACCTTATTGAACATCAACAATCCGATAAACAAAACAATCAGTATGAAGACAAAGCTGTAAGCAAGGTGAAACAGGTCTATCGTACCCTGACCGAACAGCGCATATCTGAAAGCCTCTACTATCGGTGACAGCGGATTCCATTGAATCCAGGCGGCGTAACTCTTGGTCTTGAGAAATGACATCGGATAAGCTACCGGAGTCGCATACATCAGCAGTTGTACTCCGAATCCCAGTAATACATTCAAATCTCTGTATTTGGTAGTCATTGAAGAGATGATAATGCCCAACCCAAGTCCCATCAAAGCCATCATCACCACGAGCACCGGGATCAACAGCCATGAAAGTCCGAAATGGAAGAATCCTTCGGTAATGCCGAAGTAGATCATAAAGCCCAGGAGTAAAAGGAATTGAATTCCGAATTTCACCAGGTTGCTGGTAACGGTACTCAACGGACTGATCAGCCTCGGGAAATACACTTTGCCGAAAATGCCCGCATTCGCCAGGAAGGTATTGGATGTACTCGACAAACAAGCACTGAAATAATTCCAAATGGTGATGCCGCTCATATAAAACAAAAGCGAAGGGATACCATCCGTCGGGATACCTGCAATCTTGCCAAATACCAGCGTGAAGATGACGGTTGTAAATACCGGCTGTATAAAATGCCATAACGGACCGAGGATCGTCTGCTTATACGCAGCTACAAAGTCCCTTCTCACGAACAGCACTAACAGATCGCGATACTTCCATACCTCCTTCAGCTTTAAATCAAAGAGCGAGGTTTTTGGTTCTATGATTAAATCCCAGTTTTCTTCTTGTTCCATGTTTTTACTATGTAGTTCGGGGTTTCGCCTTCGGCGAGTTCACAGTTCGGAGTTCGTAGTTCGTGGTTCGTGGTTTGTGGTTCAGGGTTTCGCCTTCGGCGAGTTCACAGTTCGGAGTTCGTAGTTCGTGGTTCGTCTCGGCTCAGCCGAGAGTGGTTCGGAGTTCGTGGTTTTTTGTTTGATAAATGGTTTAGGCGTTTCTACTTGGTTATTATGAATATCTGTATCCTTTTTTAGGAGAGTTTCTAAGATAAATTATCAATGCTGTTATTTTCTTGCTCAGTACCAGACTTTTTTCCATCATATTATTGAATTCGTCCTCTGTTAGATACCTTCTGTCGAGAGCCCGGTGTAGTTGAGACTGAACTTCACCATTCGAACCTTTTGCGATTATCAAAAAGTTGATAAACTCTTTATTACCTGTTCTCTCAAATCCTTCGGCGATATTGTCCATCACTGATCCTGTAGAACGATTAATTTGATTCCTTAGTTCATAATCGTGTGCAAATTTTCCTTTTGAGCATATCTTCCATATTTCGTTGGACTGAATTCTGGCTAGTTTCCAGATTTCTAAATCTTCAAATTGTGTAACCTTCGCCATAATTTACCGTACCTATTATAAACCACGAACCCCGAACTTTGAACTACAAACTATAAAACTTCCCTCCATTTTTTCTTGTACGCCTCATACCCAAAATGCTCCATCAGCAGGTTGTGATCGGGTTTGAATGATTCGAGGTTGCTAAGGATTCGCGCGATGCCGATGGTGATTTCATCCTGTCGTTCAGGATCGACGAGGGTACCGAGCCGGCCATTCATGAGGGCATCTGCGCTGCCGTCAGATTTGCCGCCAAGAACGGGCAGGCCGTAATACATGGCCTCTATAAAGGTAATGCCGAATCCTTCTTTCTTGCTGGGCATAACGTAAAGGTCTGCTGCATTATAGTAAGAAGGCAGTTCAGAGTCTGCAACATAGCCTGTAAAATAAACGGCATCCGATAAACCCAACGAACTGGTCAATGTATCCAGTCTTTCTTTTTCCTGCTCTTCATACTTGCCGACGAAGAGGTATTTCAGGTTCGGCAATTGCTGTTTTACTTTCTGTAATGCGACTAATACTTTGTCGTAGTTTTTATTTTTTTCTTTCGAACTGATACGGCTGACAGTCAGCAGGACAAAATCATCGTTATTGAATCCGATATTCTTTCTGATGACAGCTCTCTCGGTTGCCGGCGGACGCAGGAAGGGATCAATACAGTTGTTGATGACAGTGATCTTCCTGATATAATTGTCTGCATTGATTTTATTGCGGGTGAAGTTGCTCACTGCTACTACCCTGTCGGCCACGGTAAGGAGTTTCTTTTTAATCCCCTCAGGTTTTTCCCAGATTTCAATTCCGTGTGCAAAGACAATGACCTTCGTTTTGGGTGATAATTTCTTTATCAAATAAGCAGGCAGTGCCAGGTTGATATGACTGATGATAACTGTCTTGCTCTTAATACCTTTCAGGACAGATTTCAATACAAAGAGAAATCGCTTTCCGCTGAATGCCTTAAAATTCTTCTTCGGAAGATAAGGCTCTGTTGACGCAGTGTCTTCGTCGTGCAAAGAATACAGATAGAATGATTCTCCTGATTCCTCTGCCAGCTCGTGAAACACTTTTCCCGCAATGCGGCAGACTTTCTCAATGCCACCGGTGTCGGAGAAGGTTTTTAATGTGAGAAATAACAATTTTGGTTACTAATTATAATCCTTTGCTGAGAGGAGATGTGATTATATAATTGCCGGTTGTGTTTATTGGTTTATTTGTTTATTCGTTTATAATATAGGGTTTTTCTGAAGCGTACTCTAAACGCATAAACTCATAAACGATTAAACATCCGCAGTTCTTACGATAAAAACTTTTCCTTATAAACATTTCTGATTCCTTCTTCAAAACCAATAGACGGTTCCCATCCTAAGGAAGTCAGTTTGCTGACATCCATCAGCTTGCGCGGTGTGCCGTCGGGTTTGGATATATCGAACTCCAGTTGGCCTTCATAGCCGGTAATCTTTTGAACGAGCCTGGCCAGATCGCCGATGCTGATATCTTTCCCGGTACCGACGTTGACGAACTCCGCCCCGTCGTAGTGCTGCATCAGGAAGTAAAGTGCATCTGCGAGATCATCCGCGTGAAGAAATTCTCTCAACGGTGAACCTGTTCCCCAGACGATAACGGCAGGTTCGTTGTTCATCTTTGCTTCGTGAAACTTACGTAACAGTGCCGGTAATACGTGGGAGTTCTTCAGGTCGTAGTTGTCGCCCGGGCCGTACAGATTGGTCGGCATGGCTGAGATGTAGTTACAACCATATTGCCTTCTGTAAGATTCACACATTTTGATACCCGTAATCTTGGCAATTGCGTACGGCTCATTGGTAGGTTCCAGTAAACCGGTTAACAGGTATTCTTCCTTCAAAGGTTGAGGCGCCATTTTGGGATAAATGCAACTGCTCCCGAGGAACAGCAGTTTCTTTACTCCGTTGAGATACGATTGATGGATGACGTTAGACTGTATCAACAGATTATCGTATAGGAATTCTGCAGGATAGGTATTGTTGGCCAGGATGCCTCCCACCTTAGCCGCTGCAAGGAAGACATAGTCAGGTTTCTCCGCTTTGAAAAAATCTTCTACAGCTTTCTGATTGCGAAGATCTAATTCCTTAGAGGTACGCAATACGAGATTCTCGTACCCTTCTTTCTGCAATTTTCGTGTGATAGCACTGCCCACCATTCCCCGGTGGCCGGCTACGTAAATTTTATCTTGTTTTTCCATTTTCAAATTTTGTTTTCTGTCCGTTGCGATGTGTTGTATTCTTTGAATGAGCGTCTCGCTTGTGCCTGCCGGGAAATTACAATCAAAAAAAGACGGTCATTGCGGACTTGATCCGCAATCTCGCTTCAATTCTTTTCTGAGATTCTGTGTCAGGCACAGAATGACAAGGAAAAGGGCTGAATCGTATCGCCTCGTTTCGGCACTTCGGCAAGCTCAGTGAGCTCCTCAACGGACGGTAGCTTTTACATTGCGATTGCTCCGTCGTCACCCTTTCAGGTGCCTCCTGGCAATGACGATGGGTATCTAATTTTAAATCTTCAATCTTCAATCTTGAACCACTCTCGGCTGAGCCGAGACGAACTCCGAACTGTGAACTCGCCGAAGGCGAAACCCCGAACGCGCTGCAAGCGCAACCTTCAATCATTATTGGTCTCAGCGTCCTCTACCTAAAGTCAGAGAGACACTGCGAAGAAAACAGGGGGTGAGTTGGGGTTATATAATAAACGAATAAACAGATAAACGAAAAAACGTTTTTAGATTTTCTCCAAATCCTTCTTATCAAACTGCGCACTCAGTTGTAATCCGAGACTATCAATTTTTACAACAACCTTATTCCCAAATACCTCAACAACCGTTCCTTTATAATCCATCAAAACTCCGGTGCGGATACGTACTCTTGAGGACTTTTCAACCGGCAGGTTTTCAACTGTTACATCATCAAATTCCTTCAGAAATTTCTTAACGGTATCAATCTCCTCATCTCGGATTACAGCAGGTTTTCCCAGATACTTTACCGGACTGAGAATGCCGGGTATCTTGAGCGACTCCCATAATTGCTGCAGGGAACAATTGATAAAAACATATCCTCTGAACACAGGTTCAATTACCACTCTCTTCCGGTCGCTCCACTGCTTTAAAGTCTTCGTCACCGGACAGTAGGTAATATACCCTGCATTATCCAGCAAAGAAGCCACCTTCTTTTCCCAACGTGGTTTTGTGTATAGAGCGAACCAGGGCATTCGATGTTTATTTGTTTATGGGTTTATTTGTTTATCTCTTTGTAGAGGTTTATTTATTCTATCGTTTTTACCGGTCGCATAGTTTTCTTTATTCGTACTCCCTGTCTTTGTAGGTTCCATTCGTTTTCATGTCTTCTATCTGGGAAATCGCTCTTTGTCGTAATGCATTTATCATATTTGATATTTTCTCGGATTCTCGTCTTAATTCCAAATACTTTTCTTCTTTCAGGAAATTCAAATCCACACTAAGAACCATTTGGTTCAGCAGTTCTAATAAGGAGGAAAAGGAAATCTGATAGAAATGTGCCTGTTCTTTTGGAGACATCCTGCTTGCTCCTTCTGCTATATTTGATGAAACGCTTATTGCAGCACGCTTCATTTGCAAGGCCAAACCAAACTTTTCATCTTCGGGAAAGTCTTTTAAAATAGAATAAACCTGCGCAACCAGGTTCCGACTTAATTGCCATACTTCCAACTTTTCAAAGCTGAAGGTCTTACTCATCAATAAATTTTTAATCCGGGTAATTATAAAACCAGTGTTCTCTATTTAATCCTCACATTGTAAACTAAACAATTAAACGAATAAACAAATAAACGATAACCCGCTGCGAAATATAAAAACGTAACCAGCAAAGACGGCTTCGCCTCTCTCAGTCACATCTCATTTGAAAAAGGCACACTGAGATCAAACAAAATCAGAAAAGAGTCTCAGGTTCAGCGAGGAAATCGCTTTCTGAACCATTTTTTTATGCTTTTAAGCAAGCTTGTTTTATGTTCTTCGGTATAGTAGCCGCCACCGTACTCTGTACCGTAGCCGTAACCATATCCGTAACCATAACCATAACCGTTACCATAACCACCAAGACCGTATCCCGCTATCCTGAATCCGCGGGGTTTCACTCCGTTGAACACAACACACATGTGTCTGAACTTCTTCTGCTGGTGCAAACCTTCAATCATCGGAAGGAATATCCTGGGTGTAACTGCGTGTCGTACTACAAAGAGATTGATATTGCTGTGTTCCTGTAGCAGTTGGGCATCCGTAACCGGAGATACCGGGGCCGTATCGAGGATCACTACATCAAATCTTTTCTTCATTTCACCGATTAGTGTTGCAAATTCATCAGTTGAAATCAACTCGGTCGGGTTCGGCGGAATCGGACCTGCCGAAATGAGAAACAAATTTGGGAATACGGTAGTCTTTATAATGCTGTCGACATCAGCTTTTCCTGCGAGATAAGTGGTTGTACCGGGCCGTTTGGATACTCCCAGCATTTTACTCAGTTTGGGCTTCCTGAGGTCGAGCTCCATCAGAGCCACCTTCTTTCCTGTGAGGGTGAAACTGATAGCCAGGTTCATAGCCACAAAGCTTTTTCCTTCTCCGGAAACACTTGAGGTTACCAACAATACATTGTTCTTTTCGTTGAGGCCCATGAACGCCAGGTTCGTTCGTACGGAGCGGAACTGCTCTGCAATAACTGTTTTCTTTCCATCGGCAACAACGATATGTTCTTTTCCGGGTACCTGTATGAGTTCCCCGAGTACCGGTAATTTAACCTTATCTTCAATCTCTTTTCTGAAAAGAACCTTACGTGTGAAGACTTCCTTGAGAAGAACTAAAGCTGCTGCGGCCAGAAGTCCGATAACCAGGCCTGTAAGGTAGAAGTTACGTGCTATGGGGCTTACCGGACCGTAGTGCGACGGAGAGTCGATAACCTTCAGGTCCGGAGTAGTGGATGCGGAAGAAATAGCCGTCTCTTCTTTCTTCTGCAGCAGGAAGGTGTAGATATTATTTTTAACTGCCTGTTGCCTGCTGATTTCGAGAAAAGCCCTTTCCTTCTCAGGGATGCTTCTCAACAGAGAATTGCTTCGGGCAATCTGGCGGTTAACCTCCCGTTTCATCGTGAGCAGATTGGCCCTTACATTAGCCATACTCGCTCTGACATCGGTCTTGAGCCGCTCCACTTCGTCTAATGCGGCAATATAGGCATCGTTTTTCTCTCCTGTCACTTTTCGCAATTGTTCTGCGTTTACCTGTGCAGTATATAATTGACTAAGCAGGTTGGACATTGCAGGATCGCTGACAATCATCATCGAAGGAACAGAGCCTGCGGTGCCGCCTTTTGATTCCACGTATTTCTGAATATCATCCAGAGCATCTAACTGTAAGTCGAGAGTAGCAGCTTGTTTGTCGTATTCATTTACCTGACTAAAGTAGTTGGTTGCCTGTGCTCCGAGATCTACAACTGAAGTTCCCACTCGATAGCCGGAAATTTTCTTTTCAACACTGTCTAACTGTTCGGTAACCAGCGCTAGACGTTCGTCTATAAAATCCATAGTACGCACGGCTATCTCGTTCTTATCGATAATAGCCTCACGGTTATAGATCTCAAACAGTTTGCTCAGAACATCTTTTCCTTTTTGAGGAACAGGAGTGTTGAGGGTAACATTAAGAATAGTTGATGAATAGGAATAAGCAGCAATTCTCAAGCCTCCGATAATTGCGCCTGCAGGTCCTGTAGGACCGGCGAATGTTACAAAGAAATTTTTACCTACTGCAGCTTTGTTGTATCCTTCATTTACCTGCATCAGGTACTTATAACCGTCTAATTCGAGGGTATCAGAAAAGGGAATTCTTCTATTGTCTATAACAATCTGATTGTTATTCCAGTCCATTGAGAAGAAGTAGGTCTTCCACAAATTGATATTATCCCTGTCAACTGCAATAAATTTAACAGGAGCAGTGCTTTTGTACAGTTCTTCTGTCCTTACATTTCCTTTGTTGTAAACAGTTGCATAAATATCCAGTTCCTTTACAACCTGTTGCATCAGGTCCATGGAGCGCAGGGTAACAATTTCATTATCCATTACCTTTCGCTCAGTAAAGATGTTGAGTTGATCAAGTGCTTTTGTGTCTCCGCTACGCGAATCTTTTAACAGGATCCTGCTGGAGGCAACGTACATCGGTACCTGCGCTCGAAGATCCAGATAGTAGATAAACATGGAGATGCTTACCGTAACGGCAAAGAGGGGCCAGAACGGCAAATACTTGTAGAGTATCTGCTTGAATATGTTGCTTTCCGGTTTTTCCTTAAAAAATTGTTCTTCGGGGTTCATGTGTATCAGTTTGTCACCTGAATCTGTTGATTAACAATAGGATAAAACTTATTGTTGACATGGCAAATGAGGCAATCTGCATCACCTGGGTAGTAGGTTTTCTGGGTTCTACATAAACGATGTCGTTGGGTTGCAGATAAAAATAGGGTGAATAAAAAATAGAATGATCGGATAATTTCAGTCTTTTAAAATCTCTGGCACTGCCCTGATCTTTTTCGCGGATAACGAGAATGTTGTCGTTCCTGCCCTTTTCACCAATATCGCCTGATTCGGCTAACGCATCTAACAATGTCATATTGGGTGTAAGCGGTATCACCTTTGGAGAAACAGCTCCCATCATGGTGATATGGCGGTTGATTACAGATACAGAAACTATATTCTGGGCGAGATAGGGTTCCAGTTCTTTTTGTAAACGTTCTTTAAGTGCAGTAGTAGTCGTTCCTGCTACATGAAGCTTGCCTAATTTAAAGAATTCGATATCTCCGCTTTCATTAACGCGGTAGCCTTTCTGTTCTCCAAGTGCATCCGGTGCCACGTTATACAGAGTGGTATTTTCCGGACTGAGGCTGGAAACGGTAATAGACAGGAAGTCTCCGGGAATAATCGAGTCGTTGTAACTCCTGGCGACAAGGTTCTGTAGTGTTGTGTCTTTTTCGAGTGTACGAAAATACACTGTCTTTTTAGTAACATCACATGAAGATAACAGAACCGGCACAGCTATAACTGCCATGAGGTACGAACATAAACGCCATAAAAGTGTAAGTCTCATGATTTAAGACGGATTAGTCGTCGTAAACTTTTTCAGGTAGATTTTTCTTCGGGATATAAGATTTAAATGTTTGAGGGTCTGATATTTTGTTTTTAACGATGAATATAGATACTACTCTCTCCCGGATATACAAGAGTATACAGGCATGCAGTAGTAAGAATAGAACGAAAAAAACGGTAATTCATTGTTTTAGAACCAATGTCTGCTAAATTACGGCAAATCATTTATAAAAAAGGTACACTTTTCTCAAAGAATCAATGGGTTATTGATAAAATGTTCAAAACTCTTCACGAGAAATTCATAGAATTCTCGCGCAAGGAATTAAAGCGGCCCGCCAACCAGGATAAGTTTTCATTTATTTACGAAATCTTGCTTAAATAATTCAGGCGGATACGGTATCAAATAGCCTTAGCACATTGCAATTATTGGAATATAACAAGGAGTAATTACATCAAGAAAAATGAAAGTAAGAAATCAGTAAACAAATAAACGAATAAACCTCCAAGGACTATAAGGATAAGCCTGAAAGGCCTATTCACCTACTTTTGCTTCCTTCCTGGAATCCCTGGCTCTCTTAACACCATAGCCGACCCCGGCAGCAAGTAAAGCAACCACTCCCCCGTCTATCGGGCATAAAGGATCTGTTGGCACTCGCGCACAACATTCAGCCCAGGTTTCCTTTGGGTCACATCCGCCATCAGAAGGTCCGCCTTGCGCAAAAGTTGAATAAGGACTTAAACTTAAAAGTAAAATCCCAGCAATAAAAGGGATTACAAACTTCTTAAACTGTTTCATAGTGTCTTCGGGTGTATTGGGCGCTAAGATAAATATCTAACGCAATAATTTGAAAAATATTTATAAATGATGCATAATTTTTCTGAAATTAAAAAGGCTGCCCGGATGAGCAGCCTTCAATTTGACAGGTTAAATCTAATTACGAATCAAAATACTTTGGGTAGTACGATATCCTTCCGGTCCGGTTATTTCAATCCTGTATAACCCGTTAGGAACAGAATTTCTTGTATTCAGTTTTATATTTCCCGAGTTGGCTTTAATCAACTCGTTTTGTGTATGAACGATTCGTCCGAAACTGTTGTACAGATTAATCGTGTAAACCCCGATAGGCACCTGCGTCAGCTTTACCTGCACATTTGAAGAAGGTGCGGGGTTCGGGTACATGGAAACGAGTGTTTTCTTATGTGGAACCTCAATTTTCAGCACTTCGCTGAAGGTGTAGTTGCCATCTACGTGATTGGCACGGACACGGTAATAATGGATATTTCCCGACGGATTCCTTATAACCTGCCGGTAATCGGCCACGGTTTGATTAATGGCGCCTGTCATTAACGGCGACTCCGTAAATCTTACCCCATTGGTGGAATGCTCAACGGTGTAGTCTTTAATATTTTTTTCGTTGATGGTGGCCCATTGAATTACAATATCATCTCCTTGCAGGGAGGCAATAGCCTGGGTGAACTCCATCGGTTTGGGTTCTTCTTTGTTGAAGATCAGCGTAAAGCGGTCGCTGCGTTTCGAGTTAGCATCTGCTGTAACACTGAAGTCCACTTCGGTAGTATTCTGAAGATCAATATCGGTGTATTTGTTGAGATAGCTGTCGTACAAAACAGCTGTTACGCCTGACTCTTCAAAATACTTTGCAGAAAACTCCAACCGGTAGGTGATGATGCGCATGTTCCACATTTTGAAGAAGATGGTATCAGGTCCGGCGACGTCTTGTCTTCTCTCAACAATCAGCGTGTAGTTGTCGCGCAGCATTCCCCAGTTCTCACTCGGGTTGAACATTTTGCGGGCATCCTGCTGGTTAACTGCATTATCGTACATATTATCATAGAACGATAAGGTGCCATCCATCAAAACCGGGTTGCCTTTGGGATCAATAATGTAGAGATTGCTTCTGAACTGTTTTACCTGCGAGAAGCCTGACAGGCCTATACATAATAGGAATAGTGTAAAGTAGGTTTTCATAAGTAGTCAGTTTTTGGTTTAGGATATTCAAAATGGTTTCGGTAATACTTGATGTAAAACGCCCATTTGTTAGTCTTTAGTATGATTTTTTGTTTTTATGAGAGATTAATTTTTGACAAATGTCAAAAACACGTTATCTCTCGTAGGAGAATTACTAAGCGAATTATGAATTATAAGTATTGAATAATGAATTGGTTTCCCGGTTGGGAGCTTGTCCGCCGTGGTGGATTCGTGGTTTGTGGTTTAAGGTTGAAAATTGACAGTTCGGAGTTCGGAGTCCGGAGTTCGGAGTTTCGCCTTTGGCGAGTTCGGGGTTTGTGGTTGGCGGTTTGTGGCCTGAACTACAAACACCGAACCTCAAACCCCGAACATTTTACGTCTTCTCTTGAATGACATAATAAACGCAAGTCGTAACAAAATTCCTGAACCAGGGGATCCTGGTAATGGGCCCCAACTGCCTGCGGGGTTTGAGCTTGAATTTGAACTCGTATATCGGATTAATCAGGTAGTGCTGTTTTAATACCACTTCCCAGCCGGTTTCCTTCACGATTCTTTCAAACCGCTCTATCGTGATCCCGGTCTCTTTAATCTCTGCCAGTCCTTCTATATTACCTGGCGATTCGCCAAAGAGGCGTAGGGCTCTACGGTACATTCCCATTGGCAGCAGATGGAGCCATGGCAGCCGAGCGGCCTTTTGTTCACCAATCTGTTGATGCCCGCCGTAAGGCATCTGCCACGGGGGAAAACCAAAATAAATCATACCACCCGGAGCTATAAATTCATGCAACCAACTGATCAGCTTTCTCTGATCGTGAATATGCTCTATGACATCTTTCATTACTATCAGATCAAACTTGCCATCCAGATCTTTTGCAGAAACCTTATAAATATCGCAGGCTATATATTTCAGCTTCCCTGCTGCAATATCCTCTGCGAGATATTTTTTTGCATTCTCCACCCGGTCTATATCCATCTCCACAGCCACTCCGGTACACCCTTTATTCACAAAGGCTTTCAACACCCCGCCCTCTCCGGCACCTATCTCCATCACCCTCATGCCGGGAATCAGTTTTTTGACCTGTTCTATGAAAGGGATGACATACTTCTCAGCATTCTGTGTTTGCATACGGAAATAGCCGTACCTGTCTTTGTGGAATTCTAACATGCTGTTCTAATCGCTGCAAAATAAAACAATTCAGACGGTTCGCTCAACTTACATTTTCAGGCGATTGACAAAAAAAGAAAGATTGATCTCTCGGCATAAAGCCTTGTTTAACAAAATCTTATCATCAAAATAAAATCCCCCTCCCCTAAAACTAATACCTTCGTTACAAAATCTAGTTTAAATTTTTCTTCAAATTTTCAATCCCGTACATGGAATCAGGAAATCAACCACATAAAAAGTCACATTTGCTAATGGCCAAAGCACTATCCTTAGTGGTATTTGTCCTGATATCCTTCGCTGTCGGTGCCCAAAATACAGCGAAAGGTTCGGTTTCAGAGAGAGAGGAGAACAAGCCCATTGCAAACGCAATAATATCCCTGATCAGGCCTGCCGACTCGATTCTCGTGAAATTCACCCGTACGGATGAGACCGGAGAATTCTCATTGAATAACATCCCCGAAGGAAATTACATCATGATGGTTTCGCACCCGCGCTACGGTGATCTGATACAGGATATCAGATTGAAGGCAGGTGAAAATGACTTTTCCGTTCAATTGATTCCGAAGGCGAAATTGATGGAGGAAATCATCATAAAAACTACCTCATCGATGAAGATTAAAGGGGATACGACTATCTTCTTCGCAGATAGTTTTATCGTAAGCCCAAATGCCAACGTTGAAGAACTCCTGAAAAAACTTCCGGGCCTTCAGGTAGATAAGGATGGTAAGATTACGGCTATGGGTAAATCGGTAGAAAAAGTTTTAGTCGACGGAGAGGAGTTTTTCGGAAACGACCCGGGTATGGCCGTGAAGAATCTGAGAGCTGATGCTGTGAAGGAAGTGCAGGTTTTCGACAAAAAAAGTGACCTGGCAGAGTTTACAGGTATTGACGATGGTAAAACCCAGAAGACTATCAACCTGAAGTTGAAAGATGACGCCAAACGAGGTTACTTTGGAAAAGCTGATGTGGCGGCCGGTCCGCTTAAAGACCATTCAGCCAGGTATAACAGCAACCTCATGTTCAGCACATTTAAAAATCAAAGAAAGCTTTCAGCCTTTCTACTGAATGGCAACA
The DNA here is from genome assembly GCA_024103425.1 of Chitinophagaceae bacterium. Taxonomy (GTDB): domain Bacteria; phylum Bacteroidota; class Bacteroidia; order Chitinophagales; family Chitinophagaceae; genus Ginsengibacter. Next base: position 52,509 of record JAGFIS010000034.1, on the reverse strand, counting down.
CCGGGCAGGATGGATTGAACTGGGAGGATCAGATGCAATACGGTGGAATGGATGCCAACATACAGGTAACAGAAGGTGGCGGCATTGCCATCTATTCTACAAGTGGAAGTGAGGATGAGCCTTATGTAAATCCACGAAATGGCTTCATGACCAATAATAATGCGGGACTCCAGTACTCAAACAAGTGGGCAAATAAATACAGTTTCAACTTCACACCGCGTTATAACAATCAACAATACACGAATAATACGTTTTCTTTCAACCAGACACAAATTGGTGATTCCGTCATCAACAGGAACACAAACACCACTAATTCTGTAAACCGGTACAACTTTCAATTGAAGGGCAAATGGGACCTGCAGTTTGACTCCATGAACACCTTGAAGATCAATATCAATTCTGCATTTTATCACTCAGAAGGTGGCAGTGACATGACCTCCTCCACTACAGGCGGTAACGGAACTCTGAAAAATACCAGTAGCCGAAACCTCAGCACAACAAGCGACAGGTCAAATACTTCTGCAGACATTACCTATCAGCATAAATTTAAAAAGCCGAGAAGAACCTTATCAGTATCGGCTAACTGGCAATACGGCGACAACAAAGCTCTTTCATTTTTGAGGTCGATGAATCTGTCGTTCTTAGACGGCCAACCTTCGGGCAGCCAAACCGTCAATCAACAGAAAAACTCCAAAGGGAATACTACTAATTCAGGACTAACGGTCAGCTATACGGAACCGCTCAGTAAAGAACTCTCTCTGTTGTTCAGCCATCGTATTACCTACAACAAAGGCTCTAACTCTCAAACCACTAACGCTTACTCACCGGGTTCCGGTAAGTATGACCAGATTGTGGATTCTCTTACCAATGACTTCAGGCAGGAGATTGTGGAAAATACTCCGAGTGCCAAGATCAACTTCGCCAACAAAAAATGGAAGATTAATGTCGGAGCAGGGTTTGGGTTTACCTCTTTTAAATTGCGGGACATAACCCTGAGCAAAGATTACAACAGAAGCTACATAAACTTCTACCCTTCTTCTAACCTCAAATTTACCTACAAACCCAATCACAGTATTAATGTCGGATATTCAGGAAGTACGACACAACCTACCATCAATCAATTGCAGCCCCTCAGGAATAACAACGATTATTTCAACCAATATATCGGCAATGCGGATCTGAAACCATCATTCAATCACAACATCAACTTTGGCCACGACTCATATAACTTCCTTAAGAATATTTATACCTATCTAGGCGGCGGCATCACCTTTACAGAAAATGCTATTACCAACCATCAATACATCAATCTTGATTCCGGAAAAACAATAACACAGCCCGTCAATGTAAACGGTAATTCTTCTTTTTACATATATGGCGGAGGAGGATTTAAGATCAAACCATTGGATATTAATGTGAACTTGAGCCCCAATCTGGATTTTAGCAAATACGTTGGACTGTTGAACAATAAAAAGACGATATCCAAAACCTTTAATCCGGGCATAAGAATATCGCTGTATAAAGACAAAGAATTTAAATATTCATGGGTACTGAGTTATAGCATTGGTTACAACAGCACTATTACATCTGAGAACAACACCAGGATCCACTATATCACCAGTAACCTGATGCCAAGTCTCACAATATACTATCACAAAGTATGGTCGCTGATTACTGATTACAATTATTCGTACAACCAAAAAATGCAAAAGTCTGATAAGGATATCAATATCCACTTACTGAATATGAGGCTGCAACGCACGTTCAGTAACAACCAATTTACAGCCTACATAGCCGTGCGCGACCTACTGAATCAAAACCAGGATATCCAGCGAAGTTTTTACGGCACCAGTTTTTCTGAAATCAGGAATGACAGATTAAAACGATATTTTTTGGCAGGATTTACCTGGAACTTTAAGAACAAGAGTGCGGGCACCAAATAAAACAACTATGAAAAAAGAATTATTGATACTCATAGCCTGTCTGATAGCGACAACCGACATCAAGGCGCAACAATTTATCGATAAGGCGACAATCGAATACGAAGTAAAAACTAACCTTAGGAAAACAGCCGAACCGGGAATGTTTGGAGAATTAGTAAGAGATCAGATGCCCGATTTCAAGACAGCCTACTACACCCTCTCGTTTACGAATGGCAAAAGCATATTTAAATTTGATCGCTGGGGAAGCAGCATGACCAATTTTGCCAGGAATCGATATAGCAGTGATGAAGAAAATCTTTGGTATTACGACTTCAATGCAGAAAACTGTAACATCGTCAAATCTATCTGGGGTACAGTTATCAATATAGCTGACTCCATCCCGCAGCTTGACTGGAAACTCGCTCCCAATGAATACAGAGAGATCGCCGGTTTCAACTGTCGTAAAGCCCAGGCCATCCTCTTTGACAGTGTTTACGTGTTTGCATTTTATACAGAGGAGATTACTTTACCAGGCGGACCGGCAGGATTTCACGGCTTACCCGGCACAATACTGGGCATCACTGTTCCAAGGCTTTACACTTCCTGGATTGCAACTAGTATTAGTGTAACAGGTTTAAAAGAAAGTACTGTAAAGGCGCCCAATCAAAAAAAACCGTTTACTTATTCCACGTATAGTAAGACACTTAGGGACCTTCTCAAAATTCCATATACAGAGACGGATCCCGAAGTGGCGCGGCAACAAAAAGAATTTATCGACCGGATTTACTGGGAAAGTATGTTGTAACCCAGCAGGTACTACTGAAAGAAGAGTTTGTTTGCTTTAATGCCACAAACCGTCACAAAAATGAAATTTGCTTCCTCAAGAGAGAGTCAGACTTTACTATACAAGCCGCCCCCGGTTGCTCATCCTCAGATAGTGGTTCGATCTAATCTTCCATACTTAGTAGCTTACCAGAAATAAAAAAGGCTGTACTAAAAAGTACAGCCTGTATAATTTTAGAAATCAGCAATCTGCTAGTTCGGGTTCACCAGCGTTACCGGTTGGTATCTGTATGCGTTTACAAACCTTCCGTTCTGCTGAGCAGGAATCCACTTTGGCCCTTTACGGATGGCATTTACTGCAATTTCAGCAAGTTTGGTTCCTTTCATCGTAGTAGCTTGCACATCACTCACGTTTCCTTGCTTATCCACCACAAACTTTACGATACAGGTTCCGAAGTCTGAATCAGTAAATTCATCAATCTCTCTCTCAATAGCTTTCTTCACATATGCGTTCCAGGCATTCAATCCACCGGGGAACTGGGCATCTTTCTCTACCTTGGTAAAGATTCTGTCCTCGTCCTCTTTCTTTTCAACCGGAGCAGCTACTACCTGAGTACCTACTTCCTCTGACGGGGGAGCAATAATTCCGATATCTTTCACACCCTCTTGGGTTTTGATGTCGATTTTTGCTTCCTCGATCTGCTTAACTTCCGGAGGCGGTTCAACAACTTCCTCATCTTTCACGATCTTAGGAGGAGTGAACTGAATAGTTTGCACCTGCGGCGGAGGCGGCAATGCCGGCGGCGGAGGCGGTGGAGGTGGAGGCGGCTCTTCAGCCTGCAGGTTCTGCAGCGTGGTCTCGTTGGTAATCATCTCCATGGCTATATCCTTAGGCTTCAGTTTTGATGCCATCAGATTTCCGGCGATTACCAGAAAAGCCAGAGCAGCCATACCAGAGAGAGCCATTATCAAACGCCTGTTATAGGTACGTCTTAACTGATAAGCTCCATAAGCCTTATTCCTTCCATCAAACAAGATGTCAAGGAAATCCGCTTTTAGTATGTCTTTTGGATCCATCATTTTTTTACGTGTTAAAGAATTTATTCTAAATAATAGACTTGATTTATTGAATTCCTGCGGCTTCTTCCGTCTTATGGATTAAGGCATTCTCATCATCCGTTGGGTCCATCATAGCATATCGTGGGATATCACAGATATTCATCTCGTCCAGAATATCAACTACGTTTTTATAGGAAGCATCGCTGTTAGGTTTGATGATAATGTACAAATCATCAATCGGAGTACTCCTTTTTTTCTTCATGATAACATCTCTGATATCTTTGTAGTTAGTAGTCTGCAAATCCATGATTTCATTTCCCAAATAGTAATACACAACATTTGCTTTACCCATCAGGATAGTCAGTGATCCTGACTCTTTAACTTTAGTATCATCAGTCGGCTTCTCAGTATCCTTAGGCATATTCAGATTCATCGAAGTAGGCTGAGACATGGTTGTCGAGAAAATGAAGAATGTAATCAACAGGAATCCCAAATCCACCATCGGGGTAAGGTCAACTCTCGTCGACGCTTTCTTAGCTTTCTTGACGCCGGGGCCTTTTTTACCACCGGAGTCTTTTACTTCCATTTCTGCCATTATAGTCTGGTTTTATTTGGTTTTCAAATTAACTTTCTTCTTCTTCGTTGCCACCTTTTCCTTTATTCATCATGCGCTCTACATTCTTTTTGTACAGGTCTGTTCCTTCTGGTACTGCAATAGATTCAGTCATCAGGTTGTACTTAAAGATTTCATTCTTCTTAAATGCGTCGAGCACTTTTTTGAAAGTAGTGTACTTAGTGTCGTTATCACCTTTGATGAGGAAGTTGATCTTCTTTCCTTCACCTGCGCGTACTGCAGCCGTAATCCAGGTATACAGTTCGTTGTTTGTACTGTCGTATGGAATACCGGGAAGTGTCACCTTTGCTTTCTCATCCGGGCGTAACAGATCAAATTTCTTGAGCTGATTCAACGGAACTCCGACAAATTCAGCATCAACAAAAGCTTGAACATCAGCCGGTGAGAATTCTATGTTTGTCAATTCTCCAACTTTCTCAATAACACTCGCTCTGAAGCCTGGATCCATATCCACATAGATTTTATTGTCTTTATCAAGTGTTACGGTAAAGTAATCTTTCTGAGGAGCGTGTTTTGTTGATACTGATGTAGGAGTAACAACGGTAATTGCTTCCGACGGTTTGAACTGAGCAGCCAGGATAAAGAAAGTCAGCAGCAGAAATGCCACATCGCACATCGCGGTCATATCCACAAACGTACTTCCTCTTTTTATCTTTGGTCTGGCCATAATTTGTTTTTATTTATTAATTAGATGCAGCTTGTACTCAAATTCCACAGAATTATTTGTACAAAGAAGCAAAACTTTGTGTCAGAGAGAATCCGGACTCATCAATTCCGTGGGTAATAGCGTCAATCTTTGTTGTAAAGATGTTGTAGGTAATAATTGCCACAGCAGAGCTACCGATACCCAGAGCCGTATTATACAGAGCCTCAGCGATACCTTTTGACAATTCACGTGCCGCTTCACCACCACCTGATTCACCCAGGTTGGCAAATGCACGGATCATACCGATTACCGTACCTAACAGACCGATCAACGTAGATACCGAAGCCAGTGTTGAAAGGAACACCAGGTTTTTCTCCAGCATAGGTAATTCAAGAGCGGTAGCTTCTTCTACTTCTTTCTGGATAGCCATAACTTTCTGGTCAGTAGTAAGTTCGGTATTTGTAATCATTTCCTGATACTTCCTCAGTCCTGCTTTCATTACGTTACCAACAGAACCTTGTTGCTTGTCACACTCAGCGATAGCAGCATCAATTTTCTTGTCTGCCAGGAAGAACTGAACCTTTCTAACAAAAGCAGCGTTAGATCCTTTACCGGTAGCTTTCGCAATAGTCAGAGCTCTTTCGATAACGAAAGTTACCACAATCAATAAACAGCCAATCAATACAGGAACGATAATTCCGCCATCGTACATCCTGGCAAAGTCGTTCTTCGGCTCCTTATGGTCGGGCCAGAAACCACCCGCTTTATCCGGAAGGTTAAAATTGTCCGCATTACCAATCACATAACGCCAGAAGAGGTACCCAACTAGAACACACATAAACGGAGCAATAAGAGAGATGATATTGCTCGATTTTTTTGCCTTCACTGAGGTCGTTGCTTTAGGTGAAGAACCCGCAGTAGATTTTAAATCTGCCATCTTTTCTAAAATTTAATTTAAGGTTTAAGGTTTACTAAATAACAAGATTTTTACCAATACTTTTTTGGTTTCAGGTTACAATTCTAAAGAAAATTCATTAATAAAATTCAACTATCTAAAAAAAAACAGGATTCAATGGCACAAGGTAATAAAATACCAATAAAATCCGCTATTGAAACTGACGCTAATTTCCTCAATTACCGCCAACTCTGAAATAATTTTTTATTTATCCACATTATCTCCTGATAATTGTTGAAATCTTTGAATGAACTTCCGGCCAACCCTTTCAGGCTTCTCTCCCCTCCTTCTACACAGTTAGCTTTTCAAACTTACCGCTCTTATTCATAACGGAGTGCTACGATAGGATCCAATTTTGCAGCTTTCATGGCAGGGTAAATTCCCGCAGCCAACCCGACAATTGTACAGGTAACCACACCCGTTATAACCCATCCCCATGGAATGACAAAGGGTGTTTCCAGGAATATACCCACAATGTTGCCCACAAGTATCCCCAGAACTATCCCGAACGCTGCCCCCATCAGGCTGATAATCACAGATTCAAAAAGAAACTGAGCTTTGATACTGCTTGCTCTGCCTCCAATAGCCTTCACCAACCCGATTTCCCTGGTTCGTTCGTTCACTGCAACCAGCATAATATTCATCAGTCCGATTGCCGCACTAAATAACGTGATCAATCCGATGAGCGCAGCTGCTCCTGCAACGGAACTTAAGCTGTTAATAAACGCTTCGGATATACTGTTACTCTGTAAGAAATAAAAATTATTATCCTCGTCAAACCTGAGTTTACGTATCGGGCGCAGAGTTCCCTTAGCTTCTGATATGGCTGCTTCCATCAGGTTGATGTCGTTTACATAAACACCGATACTGAAAGAACTGCGTCCAACCGGAAAAAGCCTTCTCAGGTTATTGTAGCTTGTAAATACTACATTATCGGCATTCATAAATGAACTGCTGCCTTTATCCTTTAGTATCCCGACCACCCTGTATTTAATGCCGGCTACTTTTATACTTTGGTCTAATGCTTTATCAGGATGCTGGGGAAACAGTTTTTTTGCAACACTGCTTCCGATGATACAAAGGTTGCCGCCGCTCTGCACATCGATTGGCGTAAGATTCCTGCCGCTGCTTAATGTGTACCCGCTGAGTAAAAGGTAATTCTCATCAATACCGATCAAGGTAACGTTCGGGTTCGATTGGATACTTCCTTTGCTTACGATAACATTTCTGTAATTCAATGAGATACTTACACGGGCGGGAAAATTATAGCGTTCTTTAAACAGCTTAGCTTCTTCATAAGTAAACGGCTTATCCATATTGCTTTTCTTTCGTCTCCTCCTGCCGTTTGTTGTCTTAACAGTTCCTCCTCCGCCACCCAGCTGAATATTCACGTCGCGGTACATAATCGTAAAAGAATTTGCTCCCATCACAGAGAAACTGTCGGTCAGGCTCTGATTCATTGCTGTTATGGCGGTTACAATACCTATCAGGGCCATAATTCCAAAAGCAATAATTGCTACAGTAATACCTGTACGTAATTTATTACTCCTTGCTGTATTAAATGCCAGTGTAAGTGAATCTCTTAATTTCATTTGTGATAACAACGGATATAACCGGGTGGTGAAGGTAGCAACATCTGCCCAATTGATTAATAATAAATCCAGCTTGTAAGGATATCCGGCATTATTCCAAGAAGAACGGTCAGCAAAGCAATGATTCCAAAAATTAACAATGGTATTCCCTTAACATCGCCTCTTTCTTCGTCGGTTACCGGCCTGAAATACATAGCGCGGATGATCCTGAAATAATATACTGCTGCCAGCACTATGTTTAATACAGATAAAAGAATCAGCCACTCCATACCCTCCAGTGTTGCCACCTGCAAGAGAATGTAAAACTTACCCAGAAATCCGGCTGTAAGCGGTATCCCCGTCAGGGATAACAGAAAGATAGTGGTGAAAAAAGCCAAGCGGGGGGCTTTCTTTCCAAGTCCGTTAAAACCTTCCAAAGTATAATCCTGCATACGTCCGATAACTCCATACATTCCCAAAGTAGCCAGAGTATATGCAGCAATATAAAGGATAACCCCTTCAGTGGCCAAATCAGTGGAAGGTAAAATACCCATCAAAAGGAACCCCATATGTGCAATAGCTGAATATGCTAACATTCGTTTGACACTTTGCTGGAATACGGAAGTGATATTACCAATCAACAAGGAAGCAACAATCAGGATAATTATCAGCAATTGCCATTCATGTTGGATCTGGCCAAAAGTGGTTTTGAATAATCTAAAAAAGGCAACGAATGCTGCTGTTTGCATGATGGTCGAAAGAAAAGATGAAATAACCGAGGGGGTTCCATCGTACACATCGGGAGCCCAGAAATGAAACGGTGCTGCAGACACCTTAAAAGCCATCCCCACCAACATTAAAATCATTCCAGCCATTATCAGCGGATTGACATCTGTCTTACCGAGGGCGATGAAATTGATATAAAAAGATCCCAGCTGGTTCCCGCCATAGATGAGCGTTATCCCCATTATAATTACTGCCGAAAAGAAGGCACCCGTCAGGAAAAACTTCAAGGAGGCTTCACTGTTTTTCAGGTTTCCATAGTTGATACCGGTAAGAAAATACAATGGCACTACCATCAACTCAATACCGAGCAGTAGTAGTAATAAGGTATTGTAGGATGTTGCAATTGCCACCCCGATAAGGGCAAAGAATATCAGGCCGAAATATTCTGATACGTGCAAACCTAGTTCTTTGAATTCCTTGCCGTTCAGCAAAAGAATAAACAATGTAGCTGTAAAAGCTATGGTATTGAAATGCAAGCCGAAAGAACTTGTCTTGAGCATATCAAAAACAGGCAGCTCTATCAACGGACCGGTAAAAAACTCCAGAAGGTTCAAAGCTATCAATACTATAACTCCGGTAATGGCCAGATACTTTGGGTGATATTTGTTCTTGAACACCACCCCTCCGAGCATCATCAGGATACCCCAAAAAGCACTTATGACAATAGCATTCATCTATCTGTATCTATCAAATTCATTCAATATTTAACTACCCTCCTATTCCCTTCAACATATTGGCAACAGGTATCTCCAGCAACTTCGTCACAAAATCAGGATACACTCCTAAACCTACAATTGCTACCACAATTACCACCAGGGCTATTGTCTGCAATAAGCTCATTTTACGCGCAGACATTACCGCTTCGCTCATGCTTCCGAAAAATACCTTTGACAACATATTAAGCATGAACAACAACATTACCAATACGCCCGCCCCCGCCGGAATCAGCAGCCACCAATCACCGCTCATACCGGTAAAAACCATCCATCCTGCATGAAATGAGCCTGTCATAGGAGTACCGGTAAAACCCAAAAAAATTAATAAGGAAAATATTGTAAGAAACGGTGCCTTGCGGTATAACCCGCCTAAGGACGAAATTCTTCTTTCACCAGTAATATCTTCTATTATATAAACCACCATCCACAAGGCAGTGACTACAATACCGTGGTTAAACAGTTCAAATATGCCCCCTTTCAATCCGTCAGCATTACCTAAAAAGATACCGAGTACAGCCAATCCTATATGAGCAATGGACGCCCATGCGGCAAGCCGCTTCAGATCATCCTGAACTAAAGCAATGAAACCACTGTAAACCACACTGATGAGAGCAAGGATAATCAATACTTTTTGAAACTTGGCAAAACCAACCGGCAAGAGCGGAATTCCCCAGCGCACAAATGCAAATGCTCCCATTGTCACCAGTAATGCAGATACAATCATCGCCACCGGATATGGCGAACGGACAACTGCTCCGGGGAACCATGTGTGAAACGGAAAAACCGGAATCAAGGGTAAAAAGGCGAGTGTCATTAGTCCGAAAGCCCACACCTGAACTCTGATGGAAAAGGGCGAACTATATAATGCAGTAATCGTAAAACTATGTACAGAATCAGTTATTACAGGCACTGTAGCGGGATACAAGAAAAGAATTGCTGCCAGTAACAGTACAGCACCTGTAAACAGGTAGATAAAATACCTGAGCGCAAAACCAAACTTCCACGAGTCGCCCCACTTCCCCATCAGGAAGAAAGGGATCAGCAGCGCCAGCGTCCAGAAGAAAAATAATACCAGTGCATCAAGAGCAGTAAAAACACCCATGATCGCTGCCTGCCAGAATAACAATAAACCATAAAAAATATTAGGCTTCTCATACTCCTGTCTCCCGCTGATCAACAATGTGAGTACGAATACTAAAGTCGTCAAAAATGTAAAAAGAAAACCCGGACCATTCAGACCTAGCGTGAAGCTTGCTCCGAGATACCGCAACCAGTAATAGCTGACATTATTATAATTCCAGAACTCTGATGCCTTCGCCGGATCGGAATAATTGAGCGCTATTATCGATACTCCCAGTGTAATAAAAGTTGAAAACAGAGATACCAACTTAGCTCCACCTGAATTTCTGATGAAGAGCGTAACCAGCCCCATGACAAGAGGTACCCAAATCAATAATTCTGGGAAAGTATAGTAGTTACCCAACATTAATTACAGTAAAAACTTTTTTATTAGACATACGGTATCTGTTACGGTTCCGGCAAAACTAAGAAAAACCAATCTCTGTATATGAGAAGTTTCTCCCCATTGCGTTCGGAGAAATCAGAAGGTATTTTGCCAAAAGAAAAATCAACCACCAAGGAGCTTAATCAGGAAAAAGATAATCAGCCCGGTAACCATCAGCAGGAAGTAGGATGCCACCTGTCCGCTTTGAAGCAAACGCACCTGCCGCCCGGCATATTTAACGGCGCTGCCTACTCCACTTACAATTCCCTCAATTCCTTTTTTATCTATGATGTTCTCAAAGACAGCAGAAATTTTCTGCAATGGCCGAATCAGGGTTCTGTCAAACACAGATGAGCCGAGATCTTGATTTTCCATACTCCTAATTCTTCAACCGGTTTAAAAAATTGATATCAAGTGAATGCGTCTTCTTATAAAAACTCAGAATAATAGTCAGACCGGTGACGACCTGTATTGCCGCAATCACAATTATAAAAAGGACAAAGATTTGTCCCTGGCTTGCCTGTTCGCCCGAGAATACATGAGCGTGCGAGAGGTGCATCTTCGAAAATGCCGTCAGCAACAGTGCAGAGGCGCCCAGCATCAACTGGATACACAACAACACCACGATTGCATTCCGGCGCGTCAGTACACCCATAACCCCTATGGAGAAAAGCACAACGGATAATATGACATACCACTGAGTTAACATCGCTATAGTTTTACGTAGATACCTATTCCCGGCATATCAGAAGCCGGCGCTATTGTAAAAATATCGAGTATCTTGTCGATGGTTATACCATTAAACAAATCAACCGCTTTATAGGAAGCTCCCTTAGTCAGGAACTTCACTGCCAGTCCGGAAGCTATAGAACCTAATCCTGAATACAATGCAGTTTTATAATCTCCACTGTTAATGGAGTTATCCATCTTGCGCGCCAGACCGTACACGGCAATAGCCCCCCCGGCAATAGTTGCCACTCTGTACACAAGACGGCCTGTACGGAATGTCTTGAAGAGTTTGTTGATATCGGGACTCTTTTTCATCCCCAGGATTTCAGCTACTTTGGAAATTTCATTTATCGGCATATTGCCCAGCGAAAATTTCGGAGCAAAACCTTTTTCTACTTTCATCACCTTGCCTAAAAGGTCTTCCAGTCTGAGATCATCAAGATTGATCTGTGCCTTGGCTGTTCCGGCAGTGAGGAAGCTAAAGGCCAGAAAAACAATAAACTTTTTCATAATTGCACGGGTTTAGAGTCAGAGGATTCTTTTTTGTTGAGTATGAATATACCTGTCAAGGTACTTAAAAGTAAAAAACTGCTGATGATAAATGGTACATAAAAACGGGAAAAGAGTTCTTTACCGATTCTGTTCACATGGCCCACCCAGGTTCCGGGACGCATCACTACCTCATTTTGTTCTGCATGAGCAACAGCGGCAATCAATACAACCATCAGAGCCAGGGCCGCAACCACTCCGGCAATCCTCATGTAAATAATTTTCACCTGCTCGCTGTCTTTGTGGGAACGTGTAAGCGTGACAGCATATAAAAACAGGATACCAACGGCAGCTCCCCATACCATGATATCCACCAATGCCAGATACTGTGCATTCATCAGAATGAAATGCCCTGCAAGAGAAAAAATTACCAAAAGAAAACTGAGAACACTGAACAGTTGCTTTCTGCTGATAATAATCCCTAAAGCACTACTAACCGCCACTGCAGCCAAAAACCAGAAAAGAATAACCGTTGCTCCCATAAAACTATTTATTTGCCATTTTCTCTATAATACCAATACGACTATGGCTGTTACCAAAAAGTTTATTACCACCATCGGAATTATAAATTTCCATCCGATCTCTATTAATTGATCTCGTGTAAACCTCCTGCTCTTCCATCTCAGCCACAAGAAGAAGAGAATCAAAAGTGCAGTTTTAAATAATAAGATACCGACCTGAAGTACAGCCATGACATTAATACCCAATGATTCGCGCATACTCACATAGTCGGTGAACGGGATATCATAACCGCCAAAATACAGAGTGACTATATACGAACTCACCAGAAAAAAGACAACGTACTCGGCCATTCGAAAGATTCCGACAGGGGACTTAAAGTCAGGCCCGGGAAGGTATTCATCTGAAATATCACCTGGGAAATATCCCCGGTTAAACAGAGCTATTAAACTCCAGATTAGAACAGCAATACCTGCCGGCTGCAAAATCACATTCCAGTAATGATCCCTCTGTACACTTTCGATAACCCTCAGATCAGTAGAGCCTGAAATAATCAGAATGGCTACTACCGACAAACCAGATGTAAGACTGTAAACAAAATATAAAGAGGTATTCTTTAATAGATCCAGCTTGGTTCCTTTATTCCACATCGTACCCATAATGCCCAGCAGTGCAATCCAAAATAATCCTATTATAAAGAGTATTCCGGGGTCAATTCTGGCAATGTGCAAGGCAATTTTTCTTCCTCCTACAGAGATACCATCTCCCCAGGGTATCAATCCGCTCATTAACATGGTAAAAACGAGTGTAAACATCACCGTCATTAACCATAAAATCCCTGAACGAGGTGCCTCAATAGGATAAAACGACCGTGTAACAGCAGGTTTCGTTTCTTCTGAGATGCCTTTTTTCTGTTTACTCTTTCTGATAATGGCTCCCATTCGCCTGTCGGCACTCCATGCCAACCGGGCAGCGAGCAGTGTAAAGAATGTAACTACTACAATCAATATCAGCTTCTCCAAAACCAACCCAAGATCTATTGAAACGTAATTATCATTCATTATAAATGCCTTTTTTAAAAATCGGGGTCATGGGTATCGTACAAGTGCGACTTTTTCAGAAAAAAGAGATATCCGAAAAGTAGAACCGAAAGATAAATTCCTACGGGAATAAAGCCCTTCCATCCCAATTCACTGAGATTCACAGCATAGGGAAACAAGAAGATCAGCGCAACCGTTAACAACACAAACATGGCTGCCGGTATAAAGTATCTTACTTCTTCAGGATGGTCATACAAAATTTCTTTCCCGGGTGTCTTTTCCAAAGGTGGCATATCTGCATGCTCTTTTCTTATCTTACTCCGGAGAATTAGGAAGACTAATAATACCAGTCCGGCTACAAAAAAGAATTGTAAAATCAGCGGGAAGTAATCCGGCGTATTATTGATACTCGTATGGATCTGGAGAAGTCGGAGCAATCGCAATTTTTTTCAAAAATAAGATACCCTCAGGAATAAACCATTAAGGCGGGTGCATGGCCTACCAACTGCCACCTCCACCACCTCCGAATCCACCGCCGGAGAATCCGCCACCCCCAAAGCTTCCGCCGGAGGAACCGGAAGAAGAAGGCCGGCTGTAGAAGGTCTGACTCATAGAGTTCATAGATCTGTCCAGACTGTTCAGGAACATCAGATTGCTGAAGTTCGCCGCCGTATAGTTTGTCGAGGAATACCAGGAAGGAGGCGGCACGTCCAGGTCTTTCAGTTTATCTTTCCATTCATCAGCCACATTAAATACTATAGCATAGGGCAATATCTTGTCGAAATAATTGGGATCTTCTTTCAAAAACTCATTTAGTTTATCCTTTTCTACTGTTTTAATAAACTCTTTGAAGCCGAGCAATTTTTCGTAAACCTCAGTTCCTTTTTCTGTCTTTTTAGACATCAGTGCACCAAATACAACAACAATTAGGGAAGCCGTTAAAATAGCTCCCCATTTGATAGCACCTACCGGATAATGGCCAATGAAAGTAACAATCCCGATAATCAGGAATAAGATTCCAAAAACAGGGATCAGCACAGCAAATTCACGGGAATATTGAGTATAATATTTACGGGAGTCAATTAACTCTTTAAGCTGTTTTCGCGATGCTTCCATTGTCCTATAGTACGAATCTTTTAAATCATCCAATACAACCTCATCACCTTCGGCAAACATGTCGCTGAACATTGTTCTTTCAAACCTCTCAGCATTGTTATCCAACTCTTTCAGCTTAATGAACTTATACTCATAGCCTTTTATCAGTCCGAGCAGCTTTTTCTTCTCGGTCTCTTCCACTCTTATGTAACCTTTAGCACCCCAATAAGGAACCAGTGCCGTTAAATCGCGGCGATTTACTGTTCCATCAATAAGACTGCCGGCTACTGAAGGCGTAATCCCATCCGGAGGATAAAACTGGGCCACGACCGTAACCGCAGGGTCTTTTCCCCATCTTCGCCAGATGCCGAACATACCAAATAAGGTTATAAAAGGCAGCGCCAGCCAACCGAGATCACGTTTGGAATAATCCGGTTTTTTAATCATGCCACCGGGCATGGCAACCCCCACCGTTACACCTTCATACATCTTCAATGGCGCGATGGTCATCCCCTCCAGAACGGTATGATCATCATTCCATTTAGTATATGAATTATTATCCGTTGAGCCACGACGGCCGGTTGCTACAAACCAGCGCACAGAATCAGGCAGAGGTGCAGGAAAGCGTATGGTAAAATGCACTTTTTCAATTCTGGTAGCCCAGGCATTTCCGATCACATTCAGGTAGAGCTCTGAATAGTCTTTAAAGAAATTGACAGCACCCTCCATAGTGTAAGAGATCTCGTAGTACTGATCTCGGGTCACCAATCTATTTTCATCTCCAATCCTTATCGTCTGATTGTCTCCTGTTGACGAGACTTTGTATTTAGCATACCTGACCTTTACATCTTTTATATTCACATACCTGTAGCCGTTATACTCCCATGCAGCTTCTGCTTTTTCCAACCCTTCGGGCAGATCCTCAACTTTGTAGCGGTAAGGGATATAGCGTATGATACCATGACGGCTTTCGGTAAAATAAACTGATATTTTCTCGGTTATCTTCAAAGAAGCATCCTGCGTTACCTGTACATCCACATCATAATCCTTGACATAAAATGCCTCCTGGGCATGGATATGCAGGCTGCCAAAAAGCAGCATCAACATTGTAATGAAAGAGGCCTTCATCGGCTGAAATCTTTTAAAACTTAACCTCAACGTTTTTAGCTTCGTCGGGATTATCAAGTTCAAAAAACTCTCTTTTTGTAAAACCTAATGCTCCCGCCACCAGTACTGCAGGAAACTGCTGGATGGCAGTATTGAAATCTCTTACAGTGGCATTATAGTAACGGCGGGCATTTCCAAGATCGCCCTCTATATTCTGCAGCGCAGCCTGAAGATCGAGAAAATTGGTATTTGCCTTTAGTTCCGGGTAATTCTCAGCCACGGCGAACAAACGGCCCAAAGCACCGGCCAGTCCTTGATTCGCCTCCATCTGAGCTTTTACATCATTGGGTGCCGCATTGGCCGCAGCAGCCCTGGCAGCAGTAACTGCATCAAAGGTGCTTTTTTCGTGCTCTGCATACCCCTTTACGGTTTCTACCAGGTTCGGAATCAGATCAAACCTCTTTTTGAGGAATACTTTTATATCACTCCAACTGTTATCAATCTTCACCTTCATCTTTACCAGGTTGTTATAGATAGCTATAATCCAGACAATGAAGAGAGCAACAAGTCCGAAGAAAATCATAATACCGATCATAAGCAATCAAAAATTTAATGTTACAAAAAAGACATTTTTCGCTGATGAAATTAGGAATTTAAAAGCGAATGCAGTCTAATTTTTATTAACGGATAAATAAACCATTTAAGTCTACCGCACGAATACTTCTTTTTTGAAAAATCCCGATAGTGTAAACCACTGAGACAGGAAAACCATTTTTCCTTTTGAATACTGCCCTTTGATGGTAAACCAAACACCTATAACCAAGGCAGCCCCGGTTTTAAACATAAACTCAAAGGCTTTGGGAATCACACTTTTTCCGGCAGACCTCATCCTCAACTTTTCTTCATTTCCCGTCTTTAAAAAGAGTTTTTTGAAATTGCCGAACTCCAGCCTTGCCTCATCTATATAATGGTAGAGCCTGACATCGGGCAGATAGTAGATAGCATCTGAGAATTCCAGCACTTTGTAGAAAATATATTTATCGTCGCTTCTGAATTTGAGCTCGTTGTTGAACCCACCGGCCTGTTCAAGGATGGCTTTAGTGTAAATCATGCTGGCCCCTGCAGGATACTTCATGCCTTTATCAAATTTCTTGATTGTATCGCCATGGGCTACTTCACCAACAAATCCTTTCAGATATTTACTCATCCAGATGGGTTCCTCTTTTTCATACTTTGGGATGATTCTGCCACCGGCGCCGACGGCTTCAGGAAAACGGACGAAGAAATCGTTCAGGTTAGCAACATAATCTTCAAATAAAATCACATCATCATCGATATAAGCCACCACATTTGACTTCGCTTCTACCCTGCCCCTGTTTCTGGCGAAAGAAAGTCCCTTATTACCTTCGTACACATAACGGATATTCAATCCGGGATGTGCAGCAATGAAGTCTTGGGCAATAGTCGCCGTTTCATCTGTACTGGCATTATCCACAACAATCAGTTCGAACAGATTGGCGCTGCAGTTCTGTTCTGCCACACTCTTGAGTGCCGCCGGCAAATACTTGCAACGGTTATAGGTACAGATTACCAGCGAAATTGAGGGTAATTCAGGCATCGGTGCTTCAGATTCTTAATTCGGGCAAATTACTATTATTTTGTTGTGCATTAAGTAATAAAACGAAATGAAGGGGATTCATTTTCTATCTAAATCGGCTTTGATCTGCAATCTTTGCTTTCTGTTGTTTGTATTCTTCAACCTGATGGAGTTCATTGCACCCGACGGAATTATATCCTCTATTATAGCCAAAACACCGATTTTGAGAGAGCTGATCATCATTCTCGGATTTTCCGCGATCGTTATTAATTCGCTGGTTTGTATCACCTATCTAATCTTACTTGCAACCGGAAAGATGAAATGGATTCCGAGGAAAATCGGGATTATTAATGTCCTCTTTTTGATAGCGGAAGGACTTTACTTCTTCCTGTAGCCATTGCAGACAATCTCTCCTACTACTTTATCTATGGGAAAGCTGAGCATATCAGGAGAGAATTTGGATAGTGGAACAAACCGAAACGACTCCTGGTCTGCATGAGGTTTCAGTTCAAAAGCTATCTCCTCTCTATCGTAGTGTACACGTGAGGTATCTATTGTATCCTTGGTCGACATTTCATAGTAAATAGAAATTAGCTGATCGTCGGGCTTGAAAGCACTCTCCTGAAAAAAGTCGGTAGTATAAATGTGTTTTCCAACCTCTATTTCAATGCCCAGTTCTTCGCGCACTTCTCGCTTCAGACATTCTTTCGTGCCCTCACCGTATTCCATGCCTCCACCGGGGAATTTGGTAAAGACATCTCCGAGAATCACTTCATCACTCACCAGTATTCTGTCGTGATCGTCTATCAGAATACCATAAACTCTCACATTAAAAGTCATAATCCTTACAGTTCTATATCACCTTCAAAAACAAAGGTTGCCGGTCCGGTGAGCCAAATGTCATCAAACCTGTTACCTTCTTTATTATAACTCACCCTTAGCCTGCCGCCTTTGGTTCGAATATTTACAGTCTGCCTGCCATTCTTGTCTTTTCCAAATGCTATTGCCGAAGCAGTTACACCCGTTCCGCAACTGTAAGTTTCATCTTCTACACCCCTCTCGTAAGTGCGAACAAAAAGCTCATTATCAGAAAGTTGCTGAACAAAATTGACATTTATTCCCTGGTCGACAAACGAAGGAGAATTGCGGATATTTCTACCTTCGTTAAAGACATCATATGCCTCGACAGCATCGACAAAACGAACATAATGCGGGGATCCTGTATCTAAAATCTTGTCAGCTCCGGCAGCTGATATACCTTCTACCGGATTCATTTTGAGGCTTACTAAACCGTCTTCAAACCGGCCACTGTGCTCTCCGTCGTAAGCAATGAATCGCGTCTCTTCACCAATCACACCATACTTTTTGGCAAACGCTATAATGCACCTGCCACCATTACCACACATACTGCCCAAAGAACCATTTGCATTGAAGTATTTCATTTCGAAATCGTACTCCTTATCAGTATTCAGCATTATGAGTCCATCGCCTCCAATACCAAACCTGCGGTCGCAGAGCTTACGGACGGCTTCAGCATCCAGACTGTCATACCTGCCGTCTCTGTTATCGAGCATGACGAAGTCGTTACCCGTAGCCTGATATTTCTCAAAATGAATTTTCATCTCACGGTTGATTGAGTTACAATTTGTCTGCCATAATCTGCAGTGACTTCTGAATCAGCTGCTCAATCAGTCCGGCCGGATCTTTACTGAAGGTTTTATCAATACGATTGGCGATAATAGCATTTAACGACAGACAGTGATGACCGAGCATTGCTCCGAGTCCGTAGATTGCCGATGTCTCCATCTCAAAATTGACAATTCGGTGCGGACCAAACGAGAAACTGCTCAGACTGTCCACAAAATTCGGATTGGCAATGCCCAACCTCAACACTCTGCCCTGTGGACCATAGAATCCCGGGCAGGTAACTGTAATACCATGATGATAGCCATCGACAAAATGCTTCAGCAACGATGGAGACGCGCCTGTGATATACGGATAGCCCACGCTGTTTTGCAGTTGTGTTTGTGTAATGAAACTGTGGATCAG
This sequence comes from Chitinophagaceae bacterium, assembly GCA_024103425.1. Taxonomy (GTDB): domain Bacteria; phylum Bacteroidota; class Bacteroidia; order Chitinophagales; family Chitinophagaceae; genus Ginsengibacter. Next base: position 33,308 of record JAGFIS010000034.1, on the reverse strand, counting down.
TTGCCTTTCCTCTTCGTTATTCTCGTGCTTATAGAAATTAAGCAGGTTATCTACTCCCAGGCCATGCGTACCGGCAACCATGCTATCGACAGGAACAGAAGCCTGCAACGAACCCGATGTACCCAGCCTGATGATATTGAGCTTCGTCAGTTCCTGCTTAACCATTCTGGTTTCAAAATCGATATTAACCAGAGCGTCCAATTCGTTCAGAACGATATCTATATTATCCGGCCCGATACCCGAACTTAAAACAGTAATTCTTGTATTACCAATTCTTCCGGTGTGGGTAACGAACTCCCTGTGCTGCCGCTTTACTTCAATCTCGTCGAAGTGCTTACTTACTTCACGCACGCGGTCGGGATCACCAACGGTGATGACATTATGTGCGAGTTCTTCGGGACGCACATCCAAATGGTATATTGCCCCACGCGGATTAATAATCAGTTCTGATTCTTCTATTCTGTGCTTCATCGTGATAATTTTATTTTTCCTTCAGTATCAGCAAAAGTAACTTTTCATTTCTAAGAAAAGCACTATAATTGATGCGAATCAATTCAACAACAATATAGTGCGTATCATTTCCGTAGTGCCGTCAGTAACCGAACTCCTGTACGATCTGGGACTTGATGAAGAAGTCGTGGGGATTACCAAATTCTGTATTCATCCGGAAAAATGGTTTCGCACGAAAACCAGAGTCGGTGGCCCGAAAAAGCTAAAGATTGATATCATCAGAGAACTGAAACCTGACCTGATATTAGCAAATAAGGAGGAAAATATCAAAGAAGAAATTGAAGCATGTGCTGCTTTTTGCAAAGTGCATGTTGATAATATATCCAACTACTCCGAAGCACTGGAAATGATTCAGGTCATCGGTAAACTAACAGGTAAAGAAACAGCAGCTATTAAATTAATAAGGGAAATAGAAATTGCCTTTCAGAAATTGAAGCCGGCGAAAAATAAGTCGCAGAGAATCGTCTATATGATATGGAAAAATCCGTTGATGACGGTGGGTGGCGATACCTATATTAATAATATGCTCCAAATGGCAGGGTTCAAAAATATTTTCGCAGACAGATTACGCTATCCGGTAATTACTGAAGAAGAGTTGTCTGACGCAAACCCTGAAGTACTGATTCTTTCTTCGGAACCCTACCCGTTTACGGAAAAACATGTTCCCTACTTCAGGAATTTACTTCCGGACACAAAGATTCTTCTGGCAGACGGAGAGATGTTTACGTGGTATGGCAGCAGGATGCGACTGGCACCGGATTACTTCTTGCAGCTACAGGATGAAAAGAATTACGATTAAAAATGACAGGCCTTCCGGAAATAATTACCTCATAATTTTCATTTCAAAATTTTAAATCCTTAGCTTTGCACACTCATTTTGAGCGAATGGTCCCGTGGCCGAGTGGCTAGGCAGAGCTCTGCAAAAGCTTCTACAGCAGTTCGAATCTGCTCGGGACCTCAACCTTCCTTCAAATTTTTAATAGTTTTCTGCTTTTCTCCCCTCCAAACGGCGCTTATTATCCACAATAAGCATATTAAGCGTTGAAACTGTTATAATTCAGGTATCCGGATTACCATATTTAGGGTAATTGCACTATTTTTGCCGACCAAAAAAATTTGCATATTAATATTTTACTATGAACAATCTGGTTTATGCGATTCCGGCAATGGCTGCCGTAGGTCTTATTTACACCTTTTTAAAGTTTGTTTGGGTTGGTAAACAAGACGCAGGAAATGACAGAATGAGAGAAATCGGAAAGCATATTGCCGACGGTGCAATGGCTTTCTTAAGATCAGAATACAAAATACTGTCCTACTTCGTGATTGTTGTAGCCTTACTCCTCGGAGTAATGGGTGCGAGCAGTGCTAACAGCCACTGGTCTATCGCACTGGCATTCGTAGCCGGTGCCATCTTCAGTGCAACAGCAGGATTCATCGGTATGAGAGTAGCTACCAAAGCGAACGTTCGTACTGCTGAAGCTGCACGTACCAGTCTTTCAAAAGCGCTGAAAGTATCTTTTACCGGTGGTACCGTTATGGGGCTCGGTGTTGCGGGTCTGGCTGTACTCGGTCTGGGAGGGCTCTTTATCATTCTTAAAGCCATCTTCGCTCCTGAATCCGGTGTTGACAGTCTGGAAATGGAGCGTACCATTGAAGTATTGACAGGATTCAGCCTTGGTGCAGAGAGTATCGCTTTGTTTGCACGTGTGGGCGGTGGTATCTACACTAAAGCTGCCGACGTTGGTGCTGACCTCGTAGGTAAGGTGGAAGCAGGTATCCCCGAAGATGATCCGCGTAACCCCGCTACCATTGCCGATAACGTAGGTGATAACGTGGGCGACGTTGCGGGTATGGGCGCCGACTTGTTTGGTTCATATGTAGCTACAGTTCTGGCTACCATTGTACTCGGACGCGAGACCTTCTCTGATGATGCTTTTGGCGGAATGGCTCCGATCTTGTTGCCCATGCTGATTGCAGGTATCGGAATCCTTTTCTCTATTGTCGGCACATGGTTCGTAAGGGTATCTGACAGTGCCGGACTGAATACAGGTGTCGTTCAGAAAGCATTGAACCTCGGTAACTGGGGTTCTATCGTCCTTACAGCCATCACCTCTTACTTCCTGGTAATGTGGATTATGCCCGAAACTGAAATGACACTCAGAAACTTCAACTTCACAAGAAACGGTGTGTTTGGAGCCATCATTACAGGATTGGTTGTAGGAACATTAATGAGTATTATTACTGAGTATTATACAGCTATCGGCAAGCGCCCGGTAAATTCAATCGTTCGTCAGAGTTCAACCGGACATGCTACCAACATCATCGGAGGTCTGGCTGTAGGTATGGAAAGTACTGCTCTACCAATCATTGTACTGGCCGGTGGTATTTATATGTCTTACTTCTTTGCCGGACTCTACGGCGTGGCTATAGCTGCTGCAGGTATGATGGCAACAACAGCCATGCAGCTGGCAATTGACGCATTTGGTCCGATTGCAGACAACGCAGGCGGCATCGCAGAAATGTCTGAACTGCCAAAAGAAGTTCGTGAGAAAACAGATATCCTGGATGCTGTAGGCAACACAACAGCTGCTACCGGTAAAGGATTTGCCATTGCTTCCGCAGCACTCACAGCTCTTGCACTGTTTGCTGCTTTCGTTGGAATTGCAGGAATTGACGGTATTGATATCTACAGGGCAGATGTACTGGCAGGATTATTCGTAGGTGCTATGATTCCATTCTTCTTCTCCTCTCTGGCTATCCGCGCAGTAGGTGAAGCTGCCATGGCGATGGTTGAAGAAGTAAGAAGACAATTCAAGAGCATCCCCGGCATTATGGAAGGAACCGGTAAGCCTGACTACGAGAGATGCGTAGCAATCAGTACAAATGCTTCCATCAAAAAGATGCTGGCTCCGGGTGGTATTGCTTTCATCGCTCCGATCGCCATCGGATTTATCTTCGGACCTGAAGTACTGGGCGGATTCCTCGCCGGTGCGACAGTGAGTGGTGTGTTGATGGGTATCTTCCAGAACAACGCCGGTGGTGCATGGGATAATGCTAAAAAGTCATTTGAGAAAGGTGTGGTTATCAATAACGAAACTCATTATAAAGGAAGTGAGCCTCACAAAGCATCGGTAACCGGTGATACTGTAGGTGATCCGTTTAAAGATACCAGCGGACCGAGCATGAACATCCTCATCAAATTGATGAGTATCATTTCTCTGGTTATCGCTCCTACCCTTGCTACGATTTATCAGGGTAAGATTCACCAGGACAGAGAGCAGAAAATTGAGAACCTGCAACTGCTGAGAAATCAGGCAAGCGTTGAAAATGCAAAAGACGTATGGCAACTGGAATCAGCCAGCAACGACAAAGACGCTCAGGCTGCTATCAACAACTTCATCAAGAGACTGTCAGCTGACGGAATGATCAATTCTGAATCTTTCTCTATTGCAGTTCAGGATGGCACTCTTTATATCAATGGTAACAAAGAAAACGATCAGGTGAAAGAGAGGTATGCAGAATTTATTCAGGCTACCGGAGATTTCATCTCCAAGCAAACTACTCCCTGATAGTTGATTCATATTTTTGAGTAATCGGTGAAACGACGAAAATCATTAGTCTTTCACCGATTATTTTTTTAGGGTTCTTCCAACAGAAAACAACAACGGTATTTTTAACTTTGTACAATCAGTAAATAAAATAATCATCCACTAAAAATTATATAATGAGAACATCTGTATTGAAATTTTTTATTCTGCTTTTTGCAGTAAGCCTATCTTTCTCTCCTGCTGCACACGCACAGAAAGAAGGAAAAATTATTACTGTTGACGTATTGAAATTTCAGAAAAAAATAAAAAATAAGAATGTGCAGCTGATTGACGTGCGCACGGTGCAGGAGTACAACGAAGGCCATTTGAAAGGGGCTACTAATTATAATGTACTGGATTCTACTCTGCAGAAAAATATGGACAAATTGAACAAGAAAAAGCCCGTTTATGTCTATTGCCGTTCAGGTGTGCGCAGTATGAGAGCTGCTGAGGCACTCAAAAAGGAAGGTTTTAAAGTCTTCAATATGGATGGCGGTATAACGAGCTGGAACGAAAAACAGTTGCCTGTCGAGAAATAACGGGAGTGAGTTGACCAACGTGCAAGACAAAGAATCAAAGACTTAGAAAATATTTCACTTTATTTTGCCCGTGGCAAAACTCTTGCAAAAAGAATTCCCTATTTTTGCGCTCCACTTTACAACCAAGGCCCCGTAGCTCAACTGAATAGAGCATTTGACTACGGATCAAAAGGTTTCAGGTTTGAATCCTGACGGGGTCACCAAACAGGACTTTTCAGATTTTCTTCTGGAAAGTCCTGTTTCTTTTTTGCTAAAACCCTTGCCTGTACTGCAAAGCAGCGTTAATACTTCATTCGGATTTGTGGTTTGAAAAGTGCTATTGCTAAACCGCAATTTTTCAGGGAATATCAAACCAACCATTTTTTGTTTTCCTTCCAACGAACTTGCTGAATAATAGGTGTCCAGGTTGGTCAGTAGCGAAATCCCGTATTTTACGTAGTCGCTAAACCCGCTTTCCAGTTTTTTGTAATCAGAAATTTGCATATCATACTTTCTGTTTTCCTCGTTTACTTTCTCCCTAACCGTATGGTACACAAATTTATCAATCTCATCATTTGCCAACTTTAGAGCAGACCTCTTTAGCAGACTTGCATTTTCAGCTTTCTTAGCTTCCAGTTTCTTTATTTCCTTTTCTCTGTCTCCCTCATTCAGCTTAAAAATGTCCTCCATTACAGCCAGATACAGTTCAGCAAAACTGTCCTCCATTTTTATTGATGAAAGCCATTTTTCAAACTGAGAGTGTACATAATCGCTTTTGTGCCTCTCCTTACAACCCTGTGTGCAGTGATAGTAATAATACTTCCCGCCATTGCCTTGAGCGGAACTACCTGTAAGGACTTTGCCGCATCGCGGACAAATTAAGTGCCCTCTGAGCGGATAAGTTTCATTAACCTTCGCATACTTAATCTTTGCTTTTTTTCTTCCAGCCAGCACATCTTGAACATCATAAAATAGTTCTTCGCTAATAATCGGTTCATGTATGCCTTTTACCACTTCTTCCGGTTCATCCTGAAACGCCTTAATTCTTATTTTGCCACAGTAAATTGGATTGGTAAGCACTGTATAAAAATTGCTCCGGCTGATTTTCAATCCTTCCTTCCACAGTTTCTTTCTCAAAACCTCAATTGGATACATTCCTGTAGCCATCAATTCAAACGCCTTTCTTATGGGCGCTGCCATTTCTGAATGAACGATGATGGGCTTGTTGAAATTATCCCGGCTATTTTTAAAGCCGTATGGTGCTGTGCTCACATATCTTCCTTCTTTCATTGCCCGCCGCATACCATTAAAAGTATTTAGGGACCGCCTTGCATTTTCCACCTGAGGCGCTGCCAGATAAAAGGCTTTCATCAAAAGATTTTCTGGTATGCTTTCATCCAATGGTTGTTCAATCGCTTCTACTGAAACGCCTAATCGCATCAGCGTAGAAATCATGTTCATTGACAACTCCATGTTTCGGCTGAACCTGTCCCATTTCACAATCAGCAACTTCTTCACCAACCCCTTGTGCTTCTTGACATACTCAAGGAATTTTTGAAATTCAGGACGATTAAAGGTTTTTGCAGAATGGTCGTCCTGAAAGTGCTGCGCTATTTCATAATTCTTTGCTTCACAATATTTGCGAAGACGGTTTTCCTGGTCTGCCAGGCTATAGCCCTTTTCAGCCTGTTCGTCCGTACTTACACGGGTGTAGATGACAACTGTTTGCATCCCTTCTTTCTTTCAGTAGTTAATAAATAGTCCAGATTGCCGATTTTGTACATCAGTTCTCTGATTTTTTTTACTTCCTCATCAGTGACCTTTTTCCCATTTTTTTCTAAAATTTTTTTACACTTCTCTAAGTTGAGCATTTTGAATAGCTTCCGCATCCACTCCGGGGCATTGTCCGGTCATTTCTGCAATAGGCAATTCTTAGGGTGCATTATCCCTTTTTTATTTTCTTTTTTACAGTGCGGCGGAGGGAAACTGTTTTCCCTTCTTCCACCACCACCTCAATTTTTTGATACTTATGTTCCCTGATGGCATCCATTACCAGCTTTCCGGCTTCTATTCGTTCCATGCCTTCTAAAACGTGCATTCTGCCACCCTTGTACTGAATTTCCACTTTCTCATAATTTCCAATGCGCAGGAAAGCCAGCAATTCCATTTCATCCATGTCGGGCAATAGTTCCAACTTCCTATTAGGCGCTAAGTCAACATCAGGAAACAACGATTGCAACAACTGGTTCAAATTGATTTGAAGGTGATTTTCCAAATCGGTCAACTGCTGTGCTATCCTGTATTGTGTAGTATTGGTAGGAACAGCTACACCATCTTTAAAAATCAAAAGCAACACCGGCATTTTACTGCCAATAGCAAACGCTGTATAAAATTCCAGTATCGGCAACTCCACCGAAAAGCGTTCCTTGCCATAACTCAGACTTTCTTTTGCTGTTTTTATTTGTTCACTGCTTAGCCCAAATTCTCTTAGCTCCTGAATAATCTTTACCCACAGCGCATCCATAATACTAAACCTGCGCCAGCTTCTTTCATCTTCTCTGCTCGTAGTTAATAAACCCTGCTGCTCCCAGCTATTTAATTGACGGTAGGTTACAGACGAGAGTTTAATATTGCGTTCTGTATTGTTCAGTACTTGCGAAACCTTGTTTTTGCCCTTTTGCTTAAAGTAATTTTCAAAGCTTTCCTCAAACATTTCATTCGTAAATGCCTCTACCAGTTTGCCCGATTTGATTAATGCAGTCTTGAGGGTTGCCATTTACAAATTTCTTTCTTCAAAGATACAAAGAATTATACCTTACCGTAAGGTTTTTTGAAAATAAACATTACTTTTGAAACCATTTAACTGAAGAATTATGACGGATATTGCCATCACTCCCGGCAAGAATGCCACCTTTGATATCTATCGCTATCAACTGCTTGTGGATAAAGCGGTGCAGCTTAGAACAGATAGTCCTTATCAGAATCCCGATGAAGTTCGCGCCGCGAAAAATACCATTCTTGAAAATATCCTTAGCAACCAAAACTTTCATTTCAAGTCCAACAAATCAGAGATTGAAAGCAAGTTGGTGTACCAGAAAAATAACCGCTTTTATTTCAAAGTAGCAGTCAAAAGGCAGAAGCGAATCACCAATAAAGATTTTACAGAAACAACCGTAGAAGATTACCCCAATATTCTCATTGCGTTTAATAATGCACCGGACGTTCAAAAAATCGCCATTCAGTCCTACACGCAGGCTTTTAAGGAAACAGATACTGTTAGCCGCATTTTAGAAGAAACGATTGATAAGCAGCTTCGCAACGAAAGCCTTTCATTTTATTTAGAACCCATCTTTGACAAGCGGGAGTTCTGGAAAATGGTTAGTCATTATGACAAGAAGATTAAACAGCTTTCCTTTGAAATGGTTTCGCCTAACATGGCTAACATCAGTCGTAATCTGCAAATCAACCTTAAAGAATTATACGAGGATACCAATTCCCATAAAACTACCGTAGAACTCAACAGCGATGGCGATAGTAATCTTGAAATCAATCCAGACAGCAAGCTAATAAACAGTCTGGTAGATTATACTTCAGAAGGCGGAGGTAATATCTCTATGAGAGTGGAAGGCATCCGCAAGAAATTACACACCGCTCAATCCAAAGCCGAGTTTTCAGTGGAAGAAGCCCTTTTGAAAGGTATGGACTGGGATGCATTAGACGAAAAATTTAAAGACATACTAATTTAAAAATAAAACATTGGCAAAAGCAAGAAAAACAAAAGAACAGGAACTGCCTTTAGAAAAAACACTTTGGCTGGCTGCCGATAAGCTACGCAAAAACATAGATGCTGCCGAATACAAGCACATTGTCTTGGGCTTGATTTTCTTGAAATACATCAGCGATGCGTTTGAAGAGTTATACAATAACTTCATCCAATACAATGGTGCAGATTTTGAGAATGACGAAACCCTTTTGGCAGAGTTCAAAGACGAATGCCTTGCTGAAAATGTGTTTTACGTACCACCAACCGCCCGGTGGACACACTTAATGGCAGAAGCAAAAAAGCCCACTATTGGCAAAACGGTTGATGATGCAATGGATGCCATAGAAAAGGAAAACAAATCGCTTAAAAATGTATTGCCCAAGCAATATGCAAGGGAAAATTTGGATAAAACATCTCTGGGTGGATTGATAGACCAGTTCAGCAACATTACCATTGGCGATAAAGCGAGCCGGGCAAAGGATGTGCTGGGTAAAGTGTACGAATATTTTCTCGGGCAGTTTGCCCTTGCCGAAGGCAGAAAAGGCGGACAGTTCTACACCCCAAAAGGCGTGGTGCAGCTATTGGTGCAAATGCTGGAACCCTACAAAGGGCGTGTGTACGACCCCTGCTGCGGCAGCGGCGGCATGTTTGTACAAAGCGAAGAATTTATTCTCAGCCATCAGGGAAAGATAGACGACATAAATATTTACGGGCAGGAAAGCAACCAAACTACCTGGCGGCTGGCTAAGATGAACCTTGCCATTAGAGGCATTAACAGCGAACACATAAAATGGAATACCGAAGGCAGTTTTTTAAAAGATGCCCATCCCGACCTAAAAGCGGATTACATTATTGCCAACCCACCGTTTAACGACAGCGACTGGAGCGGCGACCTGCTTACCAAAGATGGCAGATGGAAGTACGGCATACCGCCCGCAGGCAATGCCAACTTTGCCTGGCTGCAACATTTCATTTACCACCTTGCGCCCAACGGTAAAGGCGGCATTGTACTGGCAAAAGGCAGCCTCAGCACCAAAAGCAGCAATGAGGGCGAGATACGCAAAGCACTGGTGAAAGACGGGCGTATAGACTGCATTGTAAACCTGCCCACCAAATTGTTTTTAAACACACAAATACCCGCCTGCCTTTGGTTTTTTAGCCGTGGCAAAAAAGAACGCAACGGCGAAGTGTTGTTTATAGATGCCCGCAATATGGGGCACCTCATTAACCGCCGAAACCGGGAGCTTAGCAATGACGATATACAATTATTGGCAGACACTTTCCACAATTGGCGAACAAGTAAAAAAGCATATAAAGACATACCCGGCTTTTGCAAAACTGCCACCCTTGCAGAGATAGAAGCATTGGATTATGTGCTTACACCCGGCAGGTACATAGGCTTGCCCGACGATGAGGAAGATTTTGATTTTAAAGAACGCTTTACCACACTCAAAGCCACATTAAAAGAACAAATGAAAGAGGAAGCAAAATTGAATAAATTAATTGACCAAAGCTTAGAGCAAATAATAATAACATAATGAACGATTGGAAAGAATATAAGTTAGGAGATGTGGCGAACGTACAAACAGGTCCATTCGGTAGTCAGTTACATATGAGTGATTACAAGCCAACAGGCACGCCAATTATAACTGTAGAACATTTAGGAGATAATAAAGTTCTGCATAAAAACTTACCGTTAGTTGGAGATGAAGATAAAAACAGATTAAAAAAATACACTCTTAAAAAAGGGGACATCGTATTTAGTAGAGTTGGTTCAGTTGACAGATGTGCATACATTTCTGAACAGGAAGATGGATGGATGTTTTCGGGCAGGTTGTTAAGAGTAAGAGTTAATGAGGGTATTATTTATTCCAGATATTTGTCTTACTACTTTAGTCAATTCAGTTTTAAAGAAACGATAAGGATGATTGCGGTTGGAGCAACAATGCCATCTATTAATACATCTTTATTGAGTGAAGTTGACATCACTCTCCCCCCACTCCCCACCCAAAAAGCCATAGCCACCATACTCAGCCGCTTAGATGCCAAAATAGACCTGCTGCACCACCAAAACCAAACTTTAGAACAATTGGCTGAAACGTTGTTTAGAAAATGGTTTGTAGAAGATGCAAAGGAGGATTGGGAAATGGGAAGCTTTAGTAAATGGATTTTAGAAACTGTAGGAGGGGAATGGGGTAAAGAAAATTTAGAAAACGATTTTAATAAAGCAGTTAACTGTATTAGAGGAACTGATATTGCAGACTTGATTACCGGATTACCATTAAAAACGCCTATTCGTTTTGTAAAGGAAAAAAAGTTTGAAAATATACAACCAAAAGAAGGTGATTTAATTATTGAAATATCAGGAGGAACAGACAACCAATCTACAGGAAGAGTATGCTATATAAACGACGATGTTCAAGACCTATTTGATTATCCAATAGTCTTTTCTAATTTCTGTAGAATGATTAGAATAAAAAGGAAAGATTATTCATTTTTTCTTTATTGCTATTTGCAATTTTTATACAATCAAGGAGAATTTTTCAATTTAGAAAATGGTAGTTCAGGAATAAAAAATTTGGATTACAAAGCACTACTGAACCAAATGGAATTTAAAATGCCTAATGAAAACGAAGTAATAAGTTTCAATAAAAAAATAAAGCCATTATTTAAAAAGCAAAATCAAAATAAAAAGCAAATAAAAACCCTTACCCAATTGCGGGATAGTTTATTGCCACAGTTGATGAGCGGAACGGTGAGGGTAAAATGAAGTAGATAATGGAAGCACTGACAAATAAATACAAAACAAGGGGCGAGTTTGTTTTTAAAACTGAAGAGGTGCTTTCAAAAAAATGTAATGCGCCTACGGACAAAGGAGGGATTTATATTGTTTATAACGCAGCTACGCATGAAATAATCTATATCGGAAGTTCCGGTTGGGTATGCCAGGATGGTAGCTTTCAGTTAAGAAAAGGTGGCATGTGCGACAGGATAGTAAACGGAAAGCAGTTTGATGCGCCAAGAAAAAAGGCATGGGCTTCTAAAATGATGGTAGAGGGTATTAAAGAAATAATAGTGAAGTGGTATGTAACCTTTGAGGCAGGAGAAGTGGAAGATATACCGGCTTATGCCGAGGCTTACTGTCTTCAAGACTATTTTAGGCAGCATAAAGGACTGCCACGATGGAATACTGATTTTTAAAGAAAAACTAAATGGAAGATATATTTAAACCACAAAGCCTAACCATTGGCGAACTGTTTGGTAATAAAGATGCCCTGTATCAAATACCCCGTTACCAGCGTCCTTACTCCTGGGGCGAAGACCAGTTGAGCAAACTCTGGGACGATTTGCGGGAAGCTCAGCAATACGAGCCCAATTATTTTTTAGGTTCTATTATTACTGCCAAGCCGGAGGAAGCCTCTAATTATCTGGACATAGTAGATGGGCAGCAACGACTAACTACACTTCTAATTCTGCTTTGCGTATGCCGGGATATGTACCCGGATATTAACGCAGCTATTTTAGAGAAAGACCCTTTTGCCATTGATGTTTCTGCCATAAAATCTTCAATCCGTTTAAATGACAGGTTCGAACGGTTACGGCTCAGAACACATTCCAACCATGAAAGCGATTTTCAGAATTTAGTTATTAAAGAAGGAAGGGCAACAGATAATAAAAGACCCTACAAAAAAGACTTACGCATAGAGCAAGCACCCAAGTTCAAGTTTATGAATACCGCCGCCTTCTTTCGGGAAAAAATGGAAGAATTGGGCGAAGAAGAAACGGGACAGTTTATCAACTACCTGTTCAACAGTGTAAAAATCATCCGCATTGATTGCCAATCGGTAAGTTTTGCCATTAAGCTGTTTCAGGTATTGAACGACAGAGGGCTCGACCTTTCCAATGCAGACCTAATCAAAAGCTTTTTAATCGGTAAAATCCATAAACAGTATGAAGAAGATGCCGAAGTAAGAAAGCAACACGAAGACCAGTTTATGGACGACTGGAAAAGCTGTGAAAACATAGCCACGGATACAGAGGAAAGCATGAACAATCTATTTGTGATGTATGAGTATTATTTATTGGCAAAAAACCCTGAACGTTCATTATACGATGAATTGCGAAATCTTTTTGATGCAAGATATGCCAACGAAGTAATAAAAGAATTTAAAGACTTTGTGCATACCTATAAAATAGACGTTTACAACTCTGAAAGTCCGATAATGTATTCATTGTATTATCTAAGATGGAGTGTGTATTGGCGCACCATAGTTACTACGGCGTTGTATGTAAAATATCCACAGTTCGAGGAGTTTTTAGTCAAGTTCAGAAGATATTATTATTTAAACTGGCTGGCAGGAAATACATTATCAAAAATCAAACAAACTTCTTTTAATCTCATTGGCTATTTAAAAGACCACAAACCATTAGCGGATATAGAAAATGAATGGAACAAACAATTGAATGATGACGTTATACAAAGAGCCATCAATAACCTGAATGGAGACATTTATTTTGAAGCATGGTGTAAACCGCTACTGTTTATGATTGAATATGAACAGCAGGATAATCCACCCTATTACTCAATGGGAGATAGAAATATTCAGACGGAGCATATCCTTCCAAGGGCATTTAATAAAATAGAAGAATGGCAATTTGCCAACGATATCAAAGACCTTGACGAATGGATAAATACCGGAGCTAACCTTACGTTGCTTAGTGGAAGCAAAAACCTGGATGCAAGAAATTACGCCTTTGATATTAAACTTCAATCCTACGATGGTACAGGTTTGGAAGATGCCGACGATAAAAAAATCAGCTCATTTAAAATCACTCAAAACATTGTAAACGATTACAACAGCAACAAATTCAATAAAGAATGGAATATTGATGCTATGAATGGGCGATGGATGTGGTTTTGTGATCAGGTAGAGAAAATTTTAGATGTTGATTTAGAGAAAATCAAAAAGAATTTAATCCAAAAAACATGAACGAAATAATATCTGAAGATAGCATAGAACAACTTGCCATTGAGCATTTACAATCTATCGGTTGGGATTATATGTACGGTCCTATGTTGGCATCTGATGGGGAGTTCCCGGAACGAGATAGCTATAATGATGTGATACTGAAAGAACGGCTGCGGCAGCATATTGCTGTTATCAATGAACAAATTCCCATATCGGCGCAAGAAGAAGCCATCAATAAAGTATTGCGTATTGGCAGCCCCGACATGATGCAGGCAAATGAAGATTTTCACATCATGCTAACCGAAGGTGTGGATGTAACCTATACACTCAATGGCGAAACCAGAGGTGATAAAGTTTTATTGATAGATTATCAAAATCCGGAAAACAACAACTACGTCTGCGTCAACCAATTTACCATTACAGAAGGCACACAGCACAAACGCCCCGATATTATTTTATTCATTAACGGCATTCCCTTGGTCATCATTGAATTAAAAAACCCAGCCGATGCCAAAGCAACAGTGGAAAAAGCCTATACCCAACTCAATAATTACAAAACTGCCGTCCCATCTCTATTTCCCTACAATGCATTTATGGTAGCCAGCGATGGTTTTGAAGCAAAAGCAGGTAGTATCAGTGCATCTTTTAGCCGCTATTCAAAATGGAAAACGAAGGATGGTAAAACAAATGCTTCGCATTTAGAAAGCGAATTGTTGGTTTTAATAGAAGGCTTGCTCAATAAAAATACTTTGCTGGATTATCTCCGCTATTTTATTGTTTTTGAAAAAGACAAAAAAGAAGACCCGGTAACGCAAATAATCACTATCGAAACCATCAAGAAAATTGCTGCCTATCACCAATACTACGCAGTAAATAAAGCAGTAGATAGCACCGTACAAGCTACGGGGTTTGGTGATAAAGATGCTACACAAAAGGGCGGTATCGTATGGCATACACAAGGAAGTGGTAAATCATTGTCAATGGTTTTTTATACCGGAAAAATCATTCAGGCACTAAACAATCCTACCATCGTTGTCATTACAGACAGGAACGACCTTGACCAGCAGTTGTTTGATACTTTCGCAGCTTGTCGGCAATTATTAAGGCAGGCTCCCACACAGGCACAAAACAGAGATGATCTAAAAGACAAACTGCAAGTTGCAGCAGGTGGTGTAGTTTTCACAACGGTTCAGAAATTTTTTCCCGAAGAAGGGCAAGATATTTTCCCATTGCTTAGTGACCGTAAAAACATTGTGGTGATTGCAGATGAGGCGCACCGCACACAGTATGGCTTTGAAGCAAAGAACAGGATTATTAAAGACGAAGAAGGAAAAGAAATAGGCGCAAGAACTACCTACGGGTTTGCCAAATACATGCGGGATGCTTTGCCTGCTGCAACCTTCATTGGTTTTACCGGTACACCCGTAGAGCTCACCGATAGAAATACAAAAACTGTTTTTGGCGACTACATTGATGTGTACGATATACAACAGGCAGTAGAAGATGGAGCAACGGTTCGCATATACTATGAAAGCCGTTTGGCAAAAGTGAATATAGACCCAGAAGCAAAGGAGTTGCTGGATGAAGAGTTTGAAGAAATAACAGAAGACAAAGAGTTAACTGATAAGCAAAAGGCAAAAGCCAAATGGGCAAGGCTGGAAGCAATTGTAGGAAATGCGAATAGGATAAAAAATGTAGCTGCCGATATTGTTAATCATTTTGAAGAAAGACAGGAAGTATTTGAAGGTAAAGGAATGATAGTTTGTATGAGCCGCAGAATTTGTGTTTTGTTGTATGAGGAGATAATTAAACTAAAACCGCATTGGCACAGTAAAGATGATAATGAAGGAGCAATTAAAGTTGTTATGACAGGGTCTTCGTCCGACCCCGCTACTTTTCAACCTCATCTAAGAAGTAAGGAAAGGAATAAAGCCATCGGTGAAAGATTGAAAGAACCTAAAGATGAATTGAAACTGGTACTTGTAAGGGATATGTGGCTTACAGGTTTTGATGCTCCCTCCTTACACACTTTGTATGTAGATAAACCCATGAAAGGACACAGTCTGATGCAGGCAATTGCAAGGGTGAATAGGGTTTATTTAGATAAACCTGGAGGCTTGATAGTAGATTATATTGGTATAGCACAGGATTTAAAGAAAGCACTTTCAACTTATACCGAAAGCGGCGGGAAGGGAAAACCGACCTTTGATATAGATGATGCTATTGCCATAATGATGGAAAAGCTGGAAGTGGTGCGGCAAATCATGAATGGTTATGATTATACCCCATACTTCACAGCACCTGTTGCAGAGAAATTATCTATCATCCTTACTTCCGAAGAACATATCCTTTCTGTAGAAAATGGCAAGGAGCGTTTTAATAAGGAAGTAAGTTTATTGTCAAAAGCCTTCGCCCTTTGTAAAAGCACACAAGAAGCTGCTGATATTGCATTAGAGGTAGCTTTCTTTCAGATAGTAAAAGCACGCCTCTCAAAATTCAACGGAAACCAAAACGGAAAAACGGATGAAGAAATAGAAACTGCCATTCGCCAAATGGTAGACAAAGCAATAGTTAGTAACGAGGTGGTAGATATTTTTAATGCTGCCGGAATTAAGAAGCCGGATATTTCCATTTTAAGTGATGAGTTTTTACAAGAAGTTAGAGGTATGCAACATAAGAACCTTGCTTTGGAATTGCTTAAAAAATTGCTGAACGATGAATTGAAAAGCCGCTCTACACACAACCTGATACTGAGTAAGAAGTTTTCAGAAATGCTGGAAAACGCTATTAAAAAGTACCAAAACCAATTATTGACCAGTGCTGAAATATTGAATGAGCTGATAGGTTTGGCAAAAGACCTAAGACAGACCGATGAGAGAGAAGCTGCTTTAAACCTTACAAAAGACGAAATAGCTTTTTACGATGCTATCTGTGATAACGATGCGGCTAAGCAAATAATGGAAGATGAGCAGCTTAGAGAAATTGCAAGAGAATTGGTTGATAAGGTAAAAGCAAATACTACCATTGACTGGCAAATAAAAGAAAACGTAAGAGCCAAATTACGAGTCATCGTTCGCAAAATACTAAGACAATATGGCTACCCACCTGATAAGCAGGAAAAAGCAGTACAGACTGTATTAAAGCAGGCAGAAATGTTAGCAGATACCTGGGCAAAAGAAGAAATCAAATAATGGCTATTATCAACATAAATATAGATTTCAAGCGATATACTTCTCATCCTCAATTAGTAGCTGATTTAAGTCCTGCATTTACCGCAACGGTTGGTGATACGGTAGATTTTCAAGTTTACCTGAACACTTATTACAAAATGCTGTATTCTGATTTATTGATGCTGGTTACTACAACATTGATAAAACTCAGAAGCGACGGAATTACAGTAACGGGTGGAGTACATTGTGATGATGAAGATGCCAAAAGCCAATATGCCAGTCGGGTGAATTTCTTTAAACTTTTGGAATTGGATTATGAAGAAAAGTTTGAAAGAAGACCAAGTGCAGGAAAGTTTACAGAGATAACGCCGTACAATAAGGATACAATCAAAAATGTTTTTGAAAATATTCGTAGGGTATTAATTGCAAATGTAGAAGTAGCAATTGAAGTACAACAAATGCTGGATTACTGTATGTACGAAATTATGGACAATGTTATTAACCATTCTGACTATCCGAATGTTTATGAGGGCAAAGGATGGTGTTGTGCTCAATTATTTCCGAAATCAAATGAAATTCGCTTAATTATTTGCGACACCGGAGTAGGTATTCATAAGGCGTTGACAACACCGGAAAAATCTAAGTACAAACATTTGAAGGAAATGGATGCAGTTCAAATTTGTACGGCTAAGGGTGTTACCAATGGAGAAGGATTGGGCTTTGGTTTATTCGCCACATCAGAGTTTATAAAGGAAAATGGAGGAGAAATGCTTATCTATTCCGGGCATTATTTTTCTCATTTATTGGAAGGAATAAAGCAGGTAAATAAAGGTGAGTTCTGGCATGGAACCTTTGTTTTCATGAGGATTAATACAAACATTCCCGTTGATTATAAGCGAATTATGCCGGAGGGACATAGTTTGCCGGAAGATTACCAATTCTTTTTAGACCAGATGCAAGGAATTAACGATGATTTGTGGTAACTTCGCACACTCTTTGCGTATATTTGGGCGTTATCTGCAAAACTCAAACTTCAATTTTATGAACATTCATTTCAAAAATATCGGTATCCACTTAGGAACAAGGGTACACGGAGCTGAAGTTCGTAGTGAAATTGTAGAGGCTATCAAACAATCATCGGATAAGATTGTTTTTGATTTTACAGATGTAGAAACAGTTTCTAATTCTTTTGCTGATGAGTGTTTTGCAAAACTAACCTTATTCTTTTCATTGGATGAAGTTAAGAGTAGAACTACTTTCATAAACGCAAGTCCATTTATAAAAGCTGTTATTGCCAATTCTTTTAAGGCAAGGCTTTCTCAACAAGCATTAGCTTAACACCCGCCCACAAAAAATGAGGCTTTAGTCAGGCGCAATCGCACAAACCCAACGCTTCGCCTGCCTTCTATGCCATTGCCGCCGTTTACAACTGTCATACTATTTGCGGCTATGCAGCCAATCCACTTGGCACATTGTCTGTTTCGCTTCGCTGCACAGCCAAAGAGCCAAGCCAACCCTTTGCATAGCAGCAAATAGACGCTTCGTTCCAACCACCACCACCACTTCGCTTATGCCAGTATGTAAAACGGCGGAAGCTACTTAAACATAATGTGGTCTTATGTGTTCGCTTCGCACAGCCTTTTGCTATCGCTTATGCAAGCATCCAGCCGCACAGGCTGTCACATAAGCACATTATGTTAAGTAGCCAATGGCATAGCCTTCACCCCGAAAAAATATCCCTGCACACAAATCCTAAGCTAATATTTTTCGGGGTTCAGAAGCCGCATTTTTTCCCTACGCTTCTTCCCACGCACCCACCCACCCATTTCAGCGGTGCAGGGCTATAAAAGCATTGATATTTCACTGCAATGTGCTTCCGGCAGGATGCAAGCACTTCGCTACCATTCCGTTCAGGCGTTCCATTCATGCAGCGGAGTTTATCCCGATTTTTATCGGGGCTGCATTCATTTCACTATCCTTCACTTCATTACCGCTTCGTTTACTTGCACCAGCCTCAGCACCGCACTGCAAAAGTGGTTTCTCCGTCAGCCAGGGCAAGCCAACGCACAACGCATAAAGCAGGGTGCGGCTTAACCTCTGCTTCAACGGCATTGGTCGTAATAAATTTACCAATGCCGCCATGCACAAGCCGCACCCGCTTTCTGCCCCAAGCATTTGCCCTGGCTTTCCGGCTCACCACATTTGCACCCCTTCGGGGAAGCCAGCGCACAATTAAAAAGGTATGCTTTTATAGCCCTGCGGCATTTTGTCCCAATCCAACGCACAATTAAAACAACCAATCCAATGGTACTTAGTAGCCGTGCTCAGTTAGAAGTTCCATTTATTTATCACAAAAGGAAAAAGAAGGAAAAAAAAGTTCGCAAAGGTAGGCGGCTACCACAAGGCTCTACACAAAAAAAGCCAAAAGACTACGGCATAATGGCAAGGCAATAGGTCGGCTTCGCCGGCTTTGTTTATGTGCCTTGCCAGCCTTCGGCACTTATTCCGTTTCCTTTTGGCTTTTTTGCCACGCCGCCTTTTTCAACTGCTTTCTTTTTTTCCCTTTTTTCTTTTGAAAAATATTTTTTTTCAGGGCAATAGGGAAGTAACCGCAAAAATAATAGCCATGGTTATCCCAAAAGTTCAGCAGTACAATTCTAAAAAGCATTACCCGGCATTTACCGTCTTTGCACTCTGTAAGGGTTTAAACAGTGGTAAACCACTTGAAAAACCTAGCCCGAATTGCTTTGCCATTTTATGCCAGGATGAAAAGCAAAAGGAATTTTACAAGTCTCTTTTATATGGTCTTTGGATTTCTAAAGCATTTCATCAAATCCTTGTCGGTTCCGTCATTGAGTTTATTCGCATCAATGATTTTAAAAAGCTGGTTGCTGAATCAGCCGACCGTTTAAGATTAAGGCAAACCGATTTTGAAGATGACTTAAAAAAGATAAGGTCATACGAGGAGTTAGAAAAGCAATATCTCATCCAGGCTGCATTGTTATCAGACCTCAAAAGAGCCATCATCTACCGCCATTTGAGAAGGTAGGGTGCAACAGACTTACAAAAGGTGCAACGAATTATGAACAGGATGAAAAATCAGGACAGCTCAAACCCGCTTGTCTGATTACTTCGCTACCATAATAAAAAATTTTATGTGCAAGATACTTCGGCGGGCTAACGCACAATGCCCAAAGCAGCCAACCAAAAGACTACGGCATAAACACAAAGCCAACGCACAAAGCCATCATTTATTCCGTTTCCTTTTGGTTGGACTGCGCCGCCTTCGTGTGAAAAGCACATAAATTTTTTATTATGAAAAAGCAGCTTCGTATCATCAGCCATTGCCGTCCAGCCATTGAGCCTTATTGTTCGGTTCGCCGTTCTTCCATTCCTTCGGCGTTTTTCAGCAGGCATTTGCGTCGCCGCCCGGTTGCCTTCACTTATCGTCCTGGCGTCTCCGTGTATAGCCTTTCATCCGGGTTTTTCGCTCATTGCTATCCTTCCGGTTTCCGGTTTGTTTCAGATTTGCCCTTTTAGGGCATTCCTGATTAACTGATGAGGAACGATTGTGTATAGCCTTTGTGATTCATGAGTGAGTAAGTAAATTCATGACCTTCTTCACATTTGAAGGTTAGAGTTACACCCGGACGGTCTTCAAATGTTTCTTCGTTTACTTTCTGCAAATGTGTGTATTCACAGTCGCACTTAGGACAATGTAAAGTAGGATTCTCATTATCGTAGTCTGTTACTTTGAAATTCATAATATGCTTTTTGACAAACATACAGAGACTAAATTATCAAACCTCATTCAAAATATTCACATCCTGAAAACAAAAAAGCCCTGCAAGACTACAGGGCTAATCGTTTAACTGAAAGAAAAGTTTTTCCTACACACCATTCACCAGAACAAGCGCAAGAGCGTTAAACGCACCGTTTTTCAAAGGGTACATAGTACCATTCACTTCCTGATAAAACTCAATTCCTAATGCGAGGAAAAGTGGGTGAGTGCTTGCAGGAGTAACGCTGTTGGTAAGCGTTAATGCAGTACTTGCAACATTATCCCAAGGCAGAATAGTAGAACTGTTACTGTCTGCAACGAAGGTTTCATTTTCAAAATCAATCTCAACGCCGGAAGAAATGATTTTGTAATGTGTAGTACCACTTGGAGCGGCAATCATGTTTGCAGGGACGTAAGATGGGATAACAGCTTCTAAAGCACCGGTTACACGGTCAATGCTGGTAGTGTAAGGAGCGTAAAGAGTAGTACCAAGCTTTCCATTAATGTTGAACTCAAACCCTTGCAGCAATTCAGCTTCGCCATCAATCACGTTTCTTTGTCCACGAGGATTTGTAGCATCAGCCTGAATCACTTTAACCATGCGTTGCGTCAACCGGCTAACCATTCGGCTGTCGGACGCATTTTGAAGTAACGCTCTTAAAGAAGTCCTCAAAATCTTACCAGCCTTTCCAGCCCGTCCGAATTCAGCACCGTTTTCACGAGTCCGTTCAAAGTTGGGGTCATTGGCAATTCTTTCAGCAGAAACACCGCCCTTTTCACGGGCAAGGTAGCCGTCTTCAGATTTATAAAAGGTGATACCCCCAATAGTACCATCCAGTTTGATAATGCCTTTTTGTTGTGCCATTGTAATAAGAATTTAATAGGTTACGAATGAATAACAACCCGAAATTATTAAGCTCTGAAACCCTTTACAAACAAGCACTTCCGTTTATGCCGATAAGAACATTTTTATCCGTGAGACGCTTATTATTCCTGTTTAGTATTTAGTATTTTTGTAGTGGATGATTAATAAATAAAGCATGGATGAGGTATGGATAGTGTATCAAAATTGAATATTAAGCCCATGGAACGAGTTTGTGTTTATCCCAAAGATGTTCAGATACTCACTGGCAGGAGTGAACGTTGGGGTAGAGAAATTATTAAAAAGATAAAGCAGCACTTCAGTAAGCAGCAACATCAAGTTGTTACCATTGATGAGCTTTGCCTTTACTTAGGTTTAGAGAAGGAAACTGTTCTTTCTAAGCTGTACAATTAGGTGAGTAAGATTACCGCACACCTTAGAATTACTATTCTTTATTGGTTTGATGTTGGTTGGGGAGTATAATTCTGTTAGATAGCACATCTTCCGTATAGTTCGCCCTTAACACCCTGCAATAAATTAACCGGCACAATTGCCTTTAACTCGTAAATCCGCTTAAAATCCTGCATTAACTGGTTTGAAAACTGTAGCTTTGGGGTCACAAAGCCCTGTTCGCCAAAAGCGAATGGGGCTTTTCATTTCAACTCTGTGGGAAGCTCGCTTCACTAAGGAGTTGGAATGAAAAGATCACACGACACGATAGTGGCGTGCAGGGCTTTGGGTAAGACCAATGCGTAAAGGATCAGCACAGCTAATCCTGAGAACAACATGGAATTCACCACCTCTGACTCCTCCTCAGGAGGAGAACCTCGCGCACAAAGCCTGATAATGTGGGAAGCCCGCTTCACTAAGGAGTTGGAATGAAAAGACCACACGACACGATAGTGGCGTGCAGGGCTTTGGGTAAGGCCAATGCGTAAAGGATCAGCACAGCTAATCCTGAGAACAACATGGAATTCACCACCTCTGACTCCTCCTCAGGAGGAGAACTTCGCGCACAAAGCCTGATAATGTGGGAAGCCCGCTTCACTAAGGAGTTAGAATGAAAAGACCACACGACACGATAGTGGCGTGCAGGGGCTTTGGGTAAGGCCAATGCGTAAAGGATCAGCACAGCTAATCCTGAGAACAACATGGAATTCACCACCTCTGACTCCTCCTCAGGAGGAGAACTTCGCGCCCAGGGCCCGCTAATGGGAAGCTTGCTTCACAAAGGGGATAGAATGAAAAGACCACACGACACGATAGTGGCGTGGAGGGTTTTGGGCTAGACCAATGCGTAAAGGATCAGCGCAGCTAATCCTGGGCACAACATGGAGTTCACCACCTCTGACTCCTCCTCAGGAGGAGAACTTCGCGCACAGGGCCCGCTAATGGGAAGCTCGCTTCACTAAGGAGTTGGAATGAAAAGATCACACGACACGATAGTGGCGTGGAGGGTTTTGGGCTAGGTCAATGCGTAAAGGATCAGCGCAGCTAATCCTGAGAACAACATGGAGTTCACCACCTCTGACTCCTCCTCAGGAGGAGAACCTCGCGCACAAAGCCTGATTTCTTGTAATGATTCTCAACAGGTTGTAAAATTTTTCTCTTAACTTTCAGTTCCAAAAGAACACCTGATGAGGCTTTTCTTCAAAATCATCGTTACCTGTTTCCTTTTTCTTTCTTCTGAAAATGTTTTATCGCAACAGTATCCGTTTGCAGATGCGATCAAAGCATTCAAAGAACAGGATAAGATAAAGATGCCCGAAAAGAATGCTATCCTGTTTATAGGTTCATCTTCTTTTACCTTTTGGAAGGATATTCAGGATTACTTTCCCGGTTATCCGATTATCAACCGGGGATTCGGAGGATCAACTTTAAAAGACTTGATCTACTACGCAGATGATGTTGTGAAGCCTTATCATCCCCGCCAGGTGGTCATCTATTGCGGCGAGAATGACTTAACCGAACCGAATGTCGATGCTACTGTAGTATTTGATAGATTTAAAATATTATTCAACCTGATTCGAAAGCACTATCCCGGAGTTCCGGTGACTTACGTTTCTATGAAACCGAGTCCGAGCCGGAAGAAATTCCGTGCAGACATGGAGGCCGGTAATGCAGCTATCCGTTATTTCCTTGATCAGCATGAGAACACTTCTTACGTTGATGTTTACAGGCTCATGCTTTTAGAATCAGGACAACCCATTCCGGATATCTTCAAAAGCGACAGCCTGCACATGAATGCAGAAGGATATAAAATTTGGCAGAAAGAAATCGCTCCATACTTGATTAAGTAGATTGAAGATTGAAGATTTTTCACCTGTGGTGAGTTTGGGGTTCGGGGTTCGTAGTTTGTCTCGGCTAAGCCGAGAGTAGTTCGCAGTTAGGTGGAAAAATTAAACGAATAAACAAATAAACAATTAAGCAAATAAACCCATAAACGAATAAACACGTATTCGTCTGTTTCAAATAAAATTGTCAAAACCGAATGATGAAGTACAACAAAATATATCTCCTTGGTCTGCTGATGACCTTGCTCGTTTTTTCCTGTAAGAAAGAAGTGGTTGAACCGGCAGCACCGCTGACTGGGAATGACCTTATCAGCCTGACTGCCATCAAAGCAGACAACCCGACTTTCACTGATAATGCCTATGTTTTCCCCGATGGGGATAAAGTGTATATGACACTGACGTTGGGTTCTGATCTGACCAATGTGAAGCTGAACTTCAAAGTGAGCGAAGGCGCCTCTGTAACAGTGAACGGCCAGCCGGCCGCAAACCTCTCCGGTTCTTTCAACCTCACCAATACAGCCACGGTGGAGGTAAAGTCGGAAGCAGGAACCACAAAGAAGTATTATATACTCGCACAGACCGGTATCCCTGCTTATGATACGAAGATTTATAAGTTCATGCAGAAATATTCTATTCCGGGAGTATCTTATGCCGTAATGAAAATGGCTGACGGTTCTATCGTGTATAAATCCGGAATCGGCTTCATCAACAAGGCACAAATGACGAGAACCAAGCCCAATCACCTTTTCAGACTGGGCAGTATTTCGAAGCAATTCACTACCCTCTGTATCATGCGGTTGCTCGATGAAGGAAAGCTGACGCTCTCTTCTACTGTCTTTGGTCCCGGCAGTATTTTAGGAAATGACTATGGTGAAGTATCAGCACTTGCAAAGAAAGTAACTATCAAACATCTGTTGAATCATACATCCGGATGGAAGAGCGATCCCGACCCGATGTTCACAAGCAGTTTTCGCGGACAGACACTCGATCAGCGAATCCAATACGTCCTCACCTCTCCGCAGACAGATCCTGATGTTGCCACCTACTCCTATTACAACATGGGATTCGGTATTCTTTCAAAGGTTATCGAAAAGTTGAGCGGTAAACCGTATGAAACATTTTTAACCGGTTTACTTGCTGAAGCCGGTATAACGGATGTGCATGTAGGTAAAGACCTGAACGGTCGCCGCTCGAACGAGGCGGTGTACTATTCTCAGGATGGAACCAACGGTTACCTCAACGACATGGATGTTATAGCAGGCGCAGGCGGATTGATTGCTTCCACCGAGGAAATGATGAAGCTGCTTACCTATATCGACGGCAAGGGCAGTCCGGCAGATATTATCAGTCCGGAAGCAAGGACTTTGATGCTTACGCCCTCTTCCAACAACGGGCGTTATGCACTCGGCTGGCGTGCCGGGCATCCTTTCTTTCCTGATGCTTTTTATCACGGAGGCAATCTGGCAGGAACGGCTACATTTTGGGTAATGGGTACGCAGTACAGCGTTGTCATCCTGGCCAACAGCCGCTCCTACCTCAGCGGATTTGACGATGAGTTTTATTACATCGCCAGAGATCTGATGGATGATGCGAGGTTGAGGTTTTAGCGGCTCTCTTTAAAACAACTTTTAGATTCCTTAGTTGATTCTTCAAAGAAAGAAAGTGCGAAAGAACCAAGCTCATGCATTTCTTGAATCCCTGCCTCCACAACACAATCATACCGGTAATTCATAATCAAAACATACATCTGCCTACTCCCTTTTTTAGGGGATGGCATTCCCCGTTCTTTCCCGTTTTTGGGTGATTTCGGTTGAAGGAAATATATATAGTTTTGATTTACCAATCATTAAAATTGATTGCCATGAGCACCATCAGAACCAAACACGAAAACCGGAGACAATCCATTGCGGGGAAAATCGGCACCACCCTGTTCAGAATTCCGGCCTTATTGCTGATATTTTTCTTCCTCGGCCTGCATCCACTATCGGCGCAGGAAAAAATGACCCAGAAAGAACTGGATGAAGCGGTTAAAATGATGAAGGCGAACGGCATGCCGCCGGAGACAATTGAAATGTTCAAAAAGATGATTCAGGTTATTCCCGAAGGAGCTAAGAAAGGTGTAGCTGAAGCTATTTCGGAAGCTATGACCACATACAAAATCCCAAAGAAAGATAACGCACGGATACAGAGGGTTTCTAAAAAAATCTTTTCTCTCGAGGAGCTTGAAGATTATATCACCAGGATTGTAACATACCTGGAGCAAAAGATAGACCCTGAGAACAAAGCATTAGCGCAGGCTATAATGGATCTGCCCGAGTCTGCAGATGGTGATCAACTGGGGATTACGGCCGGCTCGCTCTGGGTTATGAGAAGTACCGACGTCGCATTATTACTTATGGGCAAAGCAGCTCTGCTGTCGCCAACGCTGGACAATCTCAATAACTTTTCGGCTTTTCTGAACATGATGAATGTACCCGAAGTGAGTATTCCGATTCTCAACCGGCTCAATTCAGATTTTCCGGGCTACAGTCCTGTACTCAACAATCTGGGGCAGGCGTGGTTCAGCCTGGGTGATTTCAACAAGGCACAGGAATATTTGGATGAAGCACTTAAAAAAGACAAAAAAAATTCGCAGGCCAACCTCACCAAGGCTTTAATTTTAAGCGCCACATCAAACAGCCCTCAGAAATTTGATTTTATTGCTGAATCTATCACTTCGGGATTCAGCGAAATAAAAGTGGAATTGCTCCAAAGTTGGGGTGGTGACCTGAAAAAATCAAAGGTTAAATTTGAAAAGCCTGAAGTCGACGACGATATCCTGAATCTGCAAAAAATCCTCGACCGTGTTCCCGACTGGCCTGATGATGTGGGTGAAGTAATCTTGCTCACCCCGGCATGGGAAAATTTTATTGCTGAGTTAAATAATGAATACGCAGAGTCTTATAATAAACTGACAGAATTGAGCACTTTGGTATTTAATAATTCAATGAAGCAAACACCTGAGTCAAGACTTGTCAATCTTAGTCCGAAAACAAGTACTATCTGGCAGCTGTATGGTGATGAACTGAGAAAATCAAAAGATCCCAAACTCGAGGCAGAGATCAACCGTTACAGCCAGGATTGGTGGCTGGCACAGATTGATGCTGTTGCCGTGGGCGATGCAGATCCATTTGATTGCCCCGCCGTCATAGCGGAACTGAACGAACGAATCTCTACGTGGACCTACGCCGGACAGAAGTACTACGAACCCAGAAAGGATTATCAGTTTTACAGGTCAAACGAAAATGCTTATATAAGCATGCTTACGTCCGGAACCGCAGAAGAGCAGGAAATAAGTTTTCTTCAAAACCGGAACGAATTCTTATTTACTCTGTCAACCTTATTTAATTTAAAAGTACCGCGAGGTTCGGGCTTTTTACCTGATCCGAAATGTCTTGTCCCCAGGAAGAAGACCATCATTGGTGAGCTCCCCGATTATGATAATGAACACTGCAATAATAAAATCAACTTCACCATACCGGGAGTAGCCACCTGGGGTATACACTGTAACCGCGGTTTCTTTGATATCCATCCTTTAGGCATTCCACTCAGTTTCAAAATTGAGCAGAACCTGCTCACTAAAGAAGTAACATCAGCTACGCTCGGTGTAACCAAAGGAAATCTGGGCGTCAACGTCGGATACAACTTCAAAAAGTCGAAATGGACTGCAGGCGCTGAATACACCGTTGTAAAAGCCGGTTGGGAAAACTATGCGGAGATTAGTTCTACCGTATCTATAACCGTCGAATTTGACAGGAACGGAATCTCCGATATCAAAGGACCAAAAATTGGAGCGGGGGTTACAGTAATAGGCACAAAGGGCGGAATAGAGAATTATGGAGATCAGCCATTGGTATGGAATTCAGGGCCCGGTACAATAACAGGCGGAGCGGTTACAGGAGATCTCGGATATTATATTACAATGCCGAAAAATTAAAAGATTTTTGAACCTTTGGTCATCCTTGCTACACCGGCCGCGTATAAGCCATTATTCAAAGACAGTTGATCGGGAAGTCTGCATCCATCATCTGGATGAAGATGTCACTTTAATACTGCCTATTATCTCGCGAAAACTTTCATCGGCTTTTTTCGCATCTTTTTCGTCAAAAACCGCATCGGTACGTTTGCTATACTCATGATCATCCTTCCTGACATATGGTACCCTCAGATAACAGAGATAGCCTTTTCCTTCATATTCAAAAACATAACTGATTGCCCTGCCGTCAACTTGCTTACCTTCTGATGACATTTTAGCTTCCATATCTATACGGTAGATATCCGACTTAATACGCATAAGCACAGGGTCTTTTTCTATCTTTCCGGATTCTTTAATAACAGTATTCGGAATTTTTTTATACTCTTCCAATATCAAGTTATACAACTGTTGGACAGTGGCACCGGAAAATTGCTTGACTCTACCATGGGGGAATCGATCGGAATGGAGGCAACGCAATAATTCATAACCATCAAGCTCTTTATTAAAAACTGCCCATACATTTCCTTTTACACCGAACGCTATTCCGTACTTTTCCAATTCTAATGATCTGGGTAAGGGTGTAAAACTATCTTCAATAGTCCAATAAGGCATATCCCCGCCATCCATATTCTGTCCCAGCATTTTGATAATTACGCCAACTTTACCGTTAAAGTAGGCTGCCAGATTAGTGCGATGCTTAAATCCGAAAACCTCTTTGCCCAATACAGAGATAGCATCATACTTTACCCAACCGAAAGGAATCGATTTTACTCTTGAACTTTGTACGGGTAAGGCAGGATAATCCCCCTTATAGGGCTTTTCCAACTGTTTTTTAAAATTGTTATACATCGTTTCAGGCTCCTCACAACCTCCCTTTAAAAATATTGTGAGATTTGCCCAATACTTTCTATCGCTACTACTCCATTCGTAAGTATATTCAATTCTTTCACTCTCTTTCCCCTGATCCAGGACTGCTTTTTTAGCTTTCGTGAAAAAACTAACCTTGAATCCGTATTCGGGAAAGCTTAGTTCTTTCAGATCTTTTAAATCATCAAACGACTGACCTACAGAACTACCGCGCAAAAGCAGCAGAGCAATAAACATTACAATGAGGCGGCCACCGGTGGTACCTCGTAAATATTTCCTTTCTTTGATTTTCATGGAAAAAAGTTTTAAAATCACTTTCTAAATAACAGAAAATTCGAGTAATTAATAACGAGTTCTTTAAAGTTAAATTGTAGTTTATTGGTATATCAGATAAATAAAAATATCCTTTCCCGGCTCCCGGCCCTTGCTTTCCGCAACGCAACCTCCCCTCCCCTGCTACAATAGCTGTTAGCCCTTTTTCCTATATTGCAGCTTCAATTATTTTGAAACTGCTTAAATCCATTTCAATGCATAAAGTACTCATCACCATCTCATTCATTTTTATTGCTTTGGGAGTGACTGCTCAGAAGAAAGCAGATAAGGCTCCAAAGCCAATGGCCTGGCAGGATGTAGGCGCATGGCGCTATATGTCGCCCTTCTCCGTTAAATTCTCAGAAGACGGAAACTGGGTAGCCTACGGAATCGTAGCTGCCGAGGGCGACGGCGAAGTAATCCTGAGAAATATCAAAACAGATTCCATAAGAAAATACCCCATCGGGTGGACTACCGGTCCGCAAATGGAGTTCACCGAAAATGGAAAGTGGTTTGTATTTAAAGAATACGCAAAATTCAAGGATGCTGAAGCAGCCTCGAAAACTCCGGGCAAACAACTGTTTGAAAAATTACACCTGATTAACCTCTCTGACCTTTCGTCCACTGTCTTCGACAAAGTAGGCAGATTCAGCTTCAACGGCAAAGACGAAAGCTACCTGGGCATGGTGCTGGTAGCAGAGCGCGGCTCAGGCCCGGCGGCTAATGCAGCAGCACCCGGTACCAGCTTACTGTTATACGAACTGGGAACAGGGAAAAAGTTCAGCATCGGAAAAATCGGAGAGTTCAACTTCAATAAGAAAGGAGACTACCTGGCTTATACCGTAGCCGGCACCAATAATCAGGAAAACGGACTCTTCACTATGCGGATGTCTGACAAGAAAATATCTGTTTTAGACAATGATACTGCTGCATATAAATCACTTCAATGGGTTGAGGATAAAGATGCACTCTCTGTATTGAAAACCACGAAGGATAAAAAGTATAAAACAGACAAAGGAAGCGTGCTGGGAGTTAAAAACGTAACGACTAATCCGCAGGTATATACGTATAATCCCGATACGGATTCACTCAATTTCCCGGCAGGCATGACGGTCAGCTCCAACCGTGCTCCTTATTGGTCGGATGATCTTTCAACCATCATCTTCGGAATTAATGAACTGGAGCCCGTAAACAAGGAACCTGAACAAACCAAACCCACAAAAGACACTTCGCGGGAAGCCTCGGTGGCTAAACTTGAAAAGATAAAAGCAGATACCAGTATTCATACACTCGAAGACCTTAAGAAAGCCATAGCCAAGGCCGATAAGCCCGAAGGGTCTGATGTGAAAAAGTCCAAAAAGAACGACGCCAAAAAACCTGATATGGTCATTTGGAACTGGCAGGATAAGCGTCTGCAGAGTGTACAGCAGCTGAGAGAAAGAATGGATAAAAACTTCTCTTTCTTAGCCTCGTATAATGTCAATACAAACAAATTCATCCGCATCAACGACAGCTCTGTGATGAATGTCAGGGTATTTCCAAAAGAACAGTATGCTCTCGGAACGGCTGATGACGACTATCAATTAGAGGCCAGCCTGAGCGGACAGAATTATGCAGACCTCTACATCATCAACCTGAAGAACGGAGAAAAAACGCTGTTCAGAGAGAAATTCTATTCACCGTCATTTGCGTCGTCGCCCAACCCTTCTCCTGATGGTACAAAATTCGTTTTCGGTTACGACGGTAATTACTACGTGTATAATATGGATACACAGAAAGAGCTCAACATCACTGCAAATGTGCCGGCCTCTTTCGTGAATACCGAAGACGATCATAATGTAGTGAAGCCGCTCACTCCTGTTCTCGGATGGAGTGCAGACAGCCGTTATGTACTGATCAGGGATCTGTGGGATATCTGGCAGATCGCTGCAGACGGATCAGGCGCAGTCAACCTCACCGTCAATGGTGCTACCGACCGGATCAGGCATCAGCGCAGGTTCAACATCTATCCCGATGATAAGGGAATTGATTTGCAAAAGCCTCAGTACTTCGGCACCTATGGCGAATGGACCAAGAAAGCGGGCATCGTTCGCCTGGATCCGGCCAAAAAAGGACTGAAACCCGGCGCCACTACCCTCATCTGGGATGATGCTTCTTTCAGCGTCTTCAACAAGACTAAGAATGCCGACAGTTATTATTATTCCAGAGAGACCTTCAACACCGCTCCCGAGTTTTTTGTAACAGATAAAAAATTTACTGCACCTAAACAGGTAACAGAAAATACTCCTGATAAGGATAAATACACCTTCAGTGCGGGCACACGCCTGGTGAATTACGTAACTGATAAAGGCGACTCTCTGCAAGGGGTGATCTATCTGCCTGCAGGTTATGAAGAGGGAAAGAAATATCCGACGATTGTATATTACTATGAGAAGACCTCTAACGGAATGCACAGGTATGTAAACCCTGCTTTCCCAGGAGGTGGTTATAACGCCACCATGTTTACCAGTAATGGTTATGCGGTATTCACACCTGACATTGTTTACAAATTAGACGATCCGGGTATGAGTGCCGTATGGGCTGTTATTCCTGCTGTAAAAGCTGCTATTGCCACAGGCATTGTTGACCCAGACAGAATGGGATTGCAAGGGCACAGCTGGGGCGGTTATCAAACGGCTTTTCTCGCTACACAGACCAACATGTTTAAAGCAGCTGCTCCGGGTGCAGCACTAACGGATATGGTGAGTATGTACAGCCTCATCTACTGGAACACAGGCAGTGGCAATATGTCGATCTTCGAAGCATCACAGGGAAGGTTCAGAGGTGGCCCGTGGGAGAACTGGGATTCTTACCTGAGGAATTCACCGATCTACCATGTAAAGAAAGTAGAGACTCCGATCCTGATGTTGCACAACGATAAGGATGGAGCCGTTGATTTCACACAAGGAGTTGAATTCTATAACGCACTGCGCCGTTTGCACAAACCCGTAGTGATGATTCAATACAAAGGAGAAAACCACGGCATCGGCAAGACAGAGAATAAAAAGGATTATGCTGTGAGGATGATGGAGTTCTTTAATCACTTCCTGAAAGGTGAGCCTGCACCGGACTGGTGGAGCAAAGGAATTGACAGACTGAAGATGGAAGAGCATCTGGAGGAGAGAGCTTTCTAGTTATACCTCATTAGTCCATCCGTTTAAGGATAAAAGTTAATAAACCAATAGGCCTCGTTTAGGGGTTTATTGGTTTATTTGTTTATTGGTTTATCTCGATAGCAACCGAGAGTTTAATCGTTTATTAGGAATAGTGGTTGGGCTACAAACTGCTTGATACCAAATCATAAGCTTTGCTTTTATAGTTGCCGCCTAAAGTACCTTGACCATCCCGGTCAAGGAGACAAAATCCTCCCGGAACAGGGAAGGCCCGGGTACTTTACATTAAAAAGTAACAAGCAAGGTGCTTACGGCTGTGTGCAGGAATGTAGTTTTAGATTGCGGATCTAGTCCGCAACGACGTTTCTTTTTTAAGTTATTTCCTACCCACCGTCATTCCATCCCAAACGTTCTGGATGACACGGAATCTCATCAACATCCAACGAGTTCAAACGTTTCACTTGGAACGAAATAAATACCTTCGCTCATAGCCGGACTTCTCTTTGTCACTTTTTGTCTTGACACAAAAAGTAACCAATCCGCCGCGGCGGATCCGGCCAACGCGCATTAGGTTAAAAAAGATGCTCCTGCATAGTAATTGCGAAAGTTTTTCCATGCTGTCGAAAGTACCTTGACCATCCTGGTCAAGGCTTAAAGTTCCTCCCGGACCTGGAATGGAGCCGGTACTTTACATTAAAAAGTAACAAGCAAGGTGCTTATGGCTGTGTGCAGGAATGTAGTTTTAGATTGCGGATCTAGTCCGCAATGACGTTTCTTTTTTAAGTTATTTCCTACCCACCGTCATTCCATCCCAAACGTTCTGAATGACACGGAATCTCATCAACATCTCCAACGAGTTCAAACGTTTCACTTGGAACGAAATAAATACCTTCGCTCATAGCCGAGCTTCTGTTTGTCACTTTTTGTCTTGACACAAAAAGTAACCAAAAAAGTCAAGGACAACCCGATCGCTCCGCGCGTTTGTCCGGCCAGCGCGCATTAGGTTAAAAAAGATGCTCCTGCATGATAATTACGAAAGTTTTTCCATGCTGTCGAAAGTCCCTTGACCATCCTGGTCAAGGCGAAAAGCTCCTCCCGGACCAGGGATGGTCCGGGTACATTGCTACAGGCCCATTAACAGATGCGTCTCGTCTGGACCTATTATAATTTCCGATAGATCACCAAAGTATTCCGCAGACATCTACTCTTCTTTTGGCTTGACCCAAAAGAAGCAAAAAGTCAAGGCTGAAATTCCGTTTGCTAAAAATAAATTACGCTCTGCTCAGAGAAATAAACTCATCCCGCCTGCGGCGTGATTCAGACAGTATTTCTCTGTGGTCTTCGCCCAACGCATCACTCCATTCATTTTCTTAACGCACCGGAATTTAGGCCGTCCCGGATGGTTATTATTCTTCCACACCAAGTTCCGGTGCCTCGTTTCGACTTAGCTATGTAACCCTAAAAGTTTCGAAATCCATGCCGCCTAAAGTACCTTGACCATCCTGGT
>JAGFIS010000003.1 GCA_024103425.1 Chitinophagaceae bacterium | reverse complement strand
CAGTTTTGCAGGACTGCGTCCTACAAAACGCTTGACTGAAATTTGATCCCAAAAAATAAATTCTCCGTGTCTGAAAACAAGTTTTCATCCACCCATTTATTTTTTGGAACTTCGTCAAGCGCCGCGTGAGCAGTCAGCTTTTCTACAAAGCAAAGCATCAAACCGACGAAAAACCTTTTGTTGAAATTACCGAAAAGGAAAAGGAATTTATCAAATACGCCTGCACAGAGCTTACTTATAAAGAGATAGCCGATAAGATGTTTGCCAGCCCGAGAACAATTGAAAATTACAGAGATGCCCTCTATGAGAAGTTCGATCTCAAAAGCCGTGTAGGGCTTGTGCTCTTCGCCATTAAAGAAGGTTTTTGCAAACCCTGATCTACTCTAAAAAAAATAGCCGTACTCCTTTCAGAATACGGCTATCAGTAATTATATAATAGAATTAGTCTTCTACTTTCACTTTTCCTTTCTGCTTAGCAACCACTTCTTCAGAAATGTTGTTTGGAGCAGGAGCGTAGTGGCTGAATTCCATTGTTGAAGTAGCACGGCCACTGGTCAGAGAACGCAACTGGGTTACGTATCCGAACATTTCGCTCAGAGGAACTTTAGCTTTAATTACCTGTACTCCATGACGGGTATCCATACCTTCGAGGATTCCTCTTCTACGGTTCAGGTCACCGGTTACATCACCCATGTACTGATCAGGAGTAAGTACTTCTACCTTCATGATCGGCTCAAGTAAGATCGGCTTTGCTTTGCGTCCGGCCTCGCGGTATCCTGCTTTGGCACAGAGTTCAAACGACATAGAGTCAGAGTCCACCTGGTGGAATGAACCATCAAACACTCTCACCTTCATATTCTGCATCGGATAACCTGCCAGAACACCGGTTGTCATAGCGCTTTCAAAGCCTTTCTGAATAGCAGGGATAAATTCTTTTGGAATAGCACCCCCAAAGATGTCGTTAATAAACTGGAAGTTTCCTTTACCCTGATCGATAAACTCCTGATCTGCCGGTCCGATTTCAAACTGGATATCAGCAAACTTACCACGGCCACCTGTCTGCTTCTTCAGGATTTCACGGTGCTCAACTGTAGCATTGAATGCTTCCTTATAGGCTACCTGAGGTGCACCCTGATTAATTTCTACTTTAAATTCTCTCTTCAGACGGTCAATTATAATATCGAGGTGCAACTCTCCCATTCCGCTAAGGGTAGTTTGTCCTGTTTCTTCGTCAGTAGCTACTCTTAGTGTCGGATCTTCTTCTACCAGTTTTGCAATAGCCAAGCCCATTTTATCAACGTCAGCCTGTGTCTTAGGTTCAACAGCCACTGCAATCACAGGATCAGGGAAGGTCATAGACTCGAGTACAATTGGATTGTTCTCGTCGCAGAGAGTATCTCCTGTTTTGATATCTTTAAAACCGATTGCAGCTCCAATATCACCTGCACCAATAGAATCTACTGGATTCTGCTTGTTAGCATGCATCTGCATCAGACGGCTGATTCTTTCATTCTTTCCTGTACGGGTATTCAATACATACGAACCTGCATTCAGCTTACCACTATATGCACGGAAGAATGCCAGACGACCAACAAACGGGTCTGTAGCAATCTTAAATGCCAAGGCACTGAACGGATCATTAACATTCGGATGACGGACAACTTCTTCTCCTGTGTCAGGGTTAGTTCCCTTGATAGACTCAATATCTAAAGGACTGGGCAGGTAACGAACGATTGCGTCCAGAGCAGCTTGTACTCCTTTATTTTTAAAAGAAGATCCACACAGCATCGGGATAATTGACATATCAATCGTAGCCTTGCGAATAGCATCGTGAATTTCATCTTCGGTGATGGAATCCGGATCATCAAAGAATTTCTCCAACAGCTTCTCGTCATAATCAGCAACAGCTTCTACCAGGTGCTGTCTCCACTCATCAACATCAGCCTTCATATCATCGGGAATAGGCACTTCTTTGAATGTCATCCCGAGGGTTGCATCGTCCCATACAATACCTTTCATTGCGATAAGGTCAACCACGCCTTTGAAAGAATCTTCTGAACCTATAGGCAACTGTAAAGGAACGGGGTTAGCACCCAGCATTTCTCTCACTTGTTTAACAACGTTCAGGAAGTCTGCTCCAGCACGGTCCATTTTGTTCACGAATCCGATACGAGGAACTTTATACTTATTAGCCTGGCGCCACACAGTTTCGCTCTGAGGTTCTACACCACTCACTGCGCAGAACAATGAAAGCAATCCGTCAAGTACACGAAGCGAGCGCTCAACCTCTACAGTAAAATCCACGTGTCCCGGAGTATCGATGATATTGAATTTATACTGCTTAGTATCCGCAGTCTTTTGTCCGTTCACCATCGGAAAGTTCCAGAAGCAGGTAGTAGCTGCAGAAGTAATGGTAATACCTCTTTCTTGCTCCTGAGCCATCCAGTCCATTGTTGCAGAACCTTCGTGAGTTTCACCAATTTTGTGGTTCACCCCTGTATAGTAAAGAATACGCTCTGTGGTAGTTGTCTTACCGGCATCAATGTGAGCGGCAATACCAAAGTTTCTTTGAAATCGTAAGTCGGCCATTTGGCTAAGTTTTAATTTTTTAGAGTTTATCTTAAAAATTCTGCTTTCGCAGATCTTCAAAAACACACTTTAACCGTGATTTTTGAGGGCGCAAAGTTAATAAAATTGTAGGAAAAATCACACGATTTTCCATACTGTAAACAAGGTTTAACAAAGAAAATAGGCACTTTTTTGCCTAAAAACCGTCTTTTGGGTGAGAATATACGGATCAAGGCTGGGCCTAGGGTTAATACCCCGATAATCTGATAATCTTGACCGGGCACGCAGCTGCGGCATTCTGCAGTGAATCCAACTCGTCATCATGTACCCTGGCCACAAAAAAGCCGCGCTTTTCTACACTGTTGAGCAGTACTGCTTTGCCGTCTTTCTTAGACATCGTGAAGCGCTGGGGTGCATGCTCCCTGCAGTAATTGCATCCTATGCACTTATCTCTCTGAAGGGTAACGGTAATCATTTATCGGCAGCAACTAATTTATAAAGCTTATCATTCCTTCTGACCGGTGTATCTGTCTTTATCGAACAGTATTGTCCTTTCTCTGCCTTTTCAACAGGACCTTTATCCGTATGTAATTCCTCAACTACCGCTTCAATAACTCCTGTTGTCGGACCGGTTATCAAAATCTGATCTCCTTTTTGAAGGCTGTATGACTCAATCAAGAACTCGGCCACCCCAATCTTATCGAAGTAGTTACTTCCTTTTCCGAGGTATATTTTTCTTAACCGGGCTTTAGAACCTGCCGTATCATTCCACTCCCCTAATTTCTGTCCGAGATAATAACCCGACCAGAAACCGCGGTTATAAACATTTTCTAATCTATACTTCCACTCCGCCGCCCTCTCTTTGGTGTAAGTACCGGTAAAATAAGCATCGGCAGCTTCTCTGTAACATTGGGCTGCTGTTTTAACGTACTCAGGACCTTTACCACGGCCCTCAATTTTAAGAACCGACACGCCCGACTCCAGCACATCATCCAGAAAATCTATTGTACAAAGGTCTTTGGCCGACATGATGTACTCGTTTTCTATAGCAAATTCATGGCCGTCTTCCTGATCAATTACCTTGTACTTCCTCCTGCAATTCTGAACACACGCACCTCTGTTGGCAGAGGAGTTTTGAGTATGCAGGCTCAAATAACACTTTCCGGAAACGGCCATACACAGTGCTCCATGTACAAAAATCTCTATCTCCACCAACCTGCCCGAAGGACCTTTTACCTTTTCGACTTTTATCGCATCGGTAATCTTCTTCACCTGCACCAGACTCAGCTCACGAGATAAAACAATCGTATCAGCGAAGTGTGAATAAAACTTAACTGTCTCAAAGTTTGTCACGTTCAACTGCGTTGAAATATGCACTTCCATTCCTACCGAATGGGCGTATGATATCACCGCCTGATCAGAGGCAATGATTGCAGTAATTCCATTCTCTTTGGCGGTATGGATAAT
Organism: Chitinophagaceae bacterium; assembly: GCA_024103425.1. Taxonomy (GTDB): domain Bacteria; phylum Bacteroidota; class Bacteroidia; order Chitinophagales; family Chitinophagaceae; genus Ginsengibacter. The sequence goes on along the minus strand of JAGFIS010000003.1, from coordinate 113,485 downwards.
CGCTTTTGCTCTTGGCAGGTCGTGATCGTAGATGATCGTATTTAATGTAATATAAGACCTGACATTGTGCTCCCTGCAAATCCTCGAGATCTCCGGCAGATCATCCAGAGTAAAATTCATCGTGGCGCGAGCCCGCATATTCAGTTGGTCAATCCCGAAATACACAGAATTTGCTCCGCCCTGGATGGCAGCCATCATGGAGTCAAACCCACCCGCAGGTGCCATTATTTCAACTTTTCCGGTCATAAGGCTGCAAAGATAAACAGTTAAATACTTGATTAAAGACAAACGCCTCCATAATTCTTCGACGAATAATCGAATTAAAAAACCCTTCACTTGTGGCGAAGGGTGAATCTATTTGAATTATCAGCAAATATCTTAAGCTCTGAAGTGAGCGAACGCCTTGTTGGCATCAGCCATACGGTGTGTATCTTCCTTTTTCTTAAAGGCAGCTCCTTCACCTTTGCTGGCAGCTACGATTTCGTTAGCCAGTTTTTCAGCCATGCTGCGTCCGTTTCTCTCACGGCTATAGCGAATCAGCCACTTGATACTGAGAGAAGTCTTACGATCCGGCCTTACCTCTGAAGGAATCTGGAAAGTAGCACCACCGATACGACGGCTCTTCACCTCTACACTCGGAGTAACGTTAGCCAACGCTTTTTTCCATACTTCATAACCATCCTCTCCGGTGATCTTTGAAACACGGTCAATCGCGTCGTAGAAAATAGAAAAAGCACCGCTTTTCTTTCCTTCCCACATAAGGTTATTTACAAAGCGGGTAACCAGCTTATCCTGAAAACGGGGATCCGGTGCTAACGGTAATTTTTTTGCTTGAGCTTTACGCATATTCTTTAATTCAGTTTATATACCACCCGTAAGTGGCAACCTTAATTATTTTTTAGCCTTTTCTTTTTTAGTTCCGTACTTAGAACGGCTCTTCTTACGGTCTTTTACACCTGCAGTATCCAAAGTACCACGTACAATATGATAACGTACACCGGGCAGGTCTTTTACCCTACCGCCACGAAGCAATACGATACTGTGCTCCTGAAGATTATGCCCCTCACCGGGAATATAGGCAATCACCTCAATCTTATTGGTCAATCTCACCTTAGCCACCTTCCTCAATGCTGAGTTAGGTTTCTTGGGGGTTGTAGTGTAAACCCTGGTGCACACTCCACGGCGCTGAGGGCAGCTATCCAGTGCTCTGGACTTGCTTTTCGCCTTGATTATTGTTCTTCCTTTACGTACTAACTGTTGAATTGTAGGCATTATATTCTTTTAACCTTAAATTTTTTTGGACGGCAAAGGTAAGTGCTCATTCAGAAAATACCAAAAGATTTTAGGCTTCATCTGGATTTTCACATTTGCGAAATCGTCCATACAACAACATCGCTAGTTGTCGGTAGACAAAATAGTAGAAGAAAACTGTTTCCCATAAACTAAAATCCTCAATATCAGGCACTTATCTTCTAAAGCGGCCATGATATTCTTACCGTAGGCCTGATACTGGCCACTAAAAACAGTAAATGTTAAACCGGGTTGACAGAATATTAAACTTCAACCATCCAGTTATAAGTATCTGCTGCAGACCCTTCACGGATAGCATCCAGCTTAGCCTTCACAGCAGGGCCTACTTTCCATTTATCTTCAGGGAATAGTAACGTATCGTCGTTATCAGCCAACTCGCGGATCATTAATACGGTAGCTGCAGTACCGGTACCGAAGGCTTCGGTCAGCTCTCCTGCTTTGTGTCTCTCCTTAATTTCTCCAATTGACAAATCACGCTCTTCAACCTTCACTCCCATATCCTTCATCAACTGAATGGTACTCATCCGGGTGACACCCTCCAAAATAGTTCCTGATTCTAATCCCGGGGTAACTGCTGTATTGCCAAATACGAAGAATACATTCATAGTACCGCACTCCTGAACATACTTGTGCTCCTTTGCATCCGTCCACAACACCTGGTCGTAGCCTCTCTTCTTCGCCTCAGCTGTCGGAAACATCGCTGCCCCATAGTTTCCGGCATTTTTGGCAAAACCTACTCCGCCTTCCACAGCTCTGACATATTTCTCTTCCACAAAAATCCGCATCGGATGGCTGTAGTACGGTCCGGTCGGACTGAGAATGATCAGGAACTTATAGGTAGTCGATGGCTTCACTCCTATATAACCATCAGTAGCAAACATGAACGGGCGTATATACAATGAATAGTCGTGTACAGAAGGCACCCACGCTTCGTCTAAAGCAATCAGTTGCCTCATACCCTCGATGAACAGGTCTTCAGGCACCTCCGGCATCTGCATTCTGTGTGCAGATATATTGAACCTTTTATAATTATCGTATGGCCTGAAGATTCTGATTTTACCGGATTGTTTATCCCTGTATGCTTTAATCCCTTCGAAAATAGACTGGCCGTAGTGGATAGCGGAACACGCAGGAGAAATAGAAATTGGCTGATAAGGTTTTATACTAACATTCGTCCACTCACCATCGATGTAATCAGCTTCCAGCATGTGATCTGTATAATGCTTCCCGAAGGTGAATTGTTCGATAGAAAAATCATTAAGTTTAGTGGTCGTTGCTCTCGTAATTTCAATATCCCTCATTGCCTTTTGAGCCATATCCTTATTTTTGTTTGGTTACAAGCAAAGAAACAAAAATTACACCGAAACGATGTCGATAGATAATATCATTTTACCATTTAACACAATTCAAAAGCTGTATCCCACAGGAATTATCAACCTTGAAAAGAAGATTACTACTGATAAGAAAATACTTTTCAAAGGAAAAAATCACAAGCATGTACTGGTTTTGATCGACATCGTCGGAGACCTTAAAGCAACCGAAGAGGAACTCTTGAACAATCTGATAAAAGCTTGCAAGCTGACTATTGATGATATTGCCCTAGTCAATCTCAGAGAACAGGAAGTATCAGTACCCGAAATGATTGCACAGCTTAAGACCCAAAAAGCCATTTTCTTCGGTGTTCCTCATGGAGCAATTAAACTCTCTGTAAAAGATGCGGATGAGCAATTATTACAAGCCGCAGACTGCACCATCGTTAAAACGCTCCCACTCTCTAACCTGAATAATGATATTGAAAGAAAGAAAGCTCTCTGGAGTGCTCTCAAGCAACAATTCAACCTTTAAGCCACACTTGTCGGCCTCAATTAATATGACAGAACTCATCTTTGCCACACACAATGAAAATAAAGTAAAAGAAGTGATTCCCTTACTGACCGGTGACTTCTTTATACTATCTCTCTCACAGTTAGGATTAAACGAAGATATTCCCGAACCTTATAACACCATCTATGAAAATGCCATTGAGAAGGCAAGGGTTATATACGAGAAAACAGGGAAGAACTGCTTTGCAGAAGATACCGGATTGGAAGTACATGCTTTAGGCGGTGAGCCGGGAGTCAGAAGTGCGAGATATGCGGGCGAAGCGCACGATTTTGAAGCAAACATCGACAAACTCCTCGGAAAAATGGAGGGGCAAACCGACAGAAGAGCCCGGTTTCTGACCATCATCTGCCTGATTCTCGACGGCGAGAGATTCATCTTCGATGGTATCTGTCCGGGTACTATCACTTTCTCACGGAGGGGAGAAAAAGGATTTGGTTACGACAGCGTTTTTGTACCCGATGGCAGCCTGAAAACCTTTGCAGAAATGGACCTTGAAGAAAAAAACCTTTTCAGCCACAGGAGGAAGGCGACCGAAAAGCTCATCACTTTCCTCAACAAGCGAGATAAATAAGCGACAATCTATATCTTTAACTCTTCAAGCAAAGAAAAAATTTTGACAACAGAAAGCAACCATTCTCTCTCGGAAAGCGACTTAATAGAGCGGTGCATTGAAGGCGATCGCTTAAGCCAGCGAATGCTTTATGACAGGTTTGCTTCAAAAATGTATGGTGTCTGTTTGAGGTATGCAGGCAATACAAACGATGCAAACGATATTCTGCAGGAAGGTTTTATACGCGTATTTACCAACCTGTCTAAATTCAGAGGCGAGGGATCTTTTGAGGGATGGATCAGGAGAATATTCGTAAACACCTGTATTGAACATTACCGGAAGAAGGCGAAGTCTTATAATATCAGCGAAGCACATGAAAATACGGCAGAGGATACAAATCTGGATGCCCTGGATATGCTGGCGGCTAAAGATATTGTAAAGCTGGTGAATGAGTTATCGCCCGGGTACAAAACAGTATTCAACCTGCATGTTGTGGAAGGCTACAACCATAAGGAAATCGCCGATATGCTCGGTATCTCAGAAGGTACCAGCAAATCACAACTCGCAAGGGCCAAGGCACTCTTAAAGAAGATCATACAAAAACATTACAATACGTTAAGAGATTAAAAAGCATTATCATCATGAAGACAGTTCAAGAAAAGCTGTATCATTTTGAAGAAACACCCCCTGCAGATATGTGGGATGCTATTTCTGAAAAACTTGATTCAGGAAAAGTAGTGCAGATGCACAAGAGAAACAGGGTGCGCACCATAGCCCTTCTTACCGCAGTTGCAGCAGCAGTTGTTCTTCTGCTGATTAACTTCGTGTTTGTCAGCAACAATTCCGACCCGCAAACCGTTCAGACTGCTTCTACTACGGGGATTACAACTCCTGCCACCAACATAGAGAAAAACAATGAAGTTTTAGAGAACATTATTAATGCGCCGGTAAATCAAAAATTACTAGCCGGGAAATTAGATTCAGGACAGCAATACCTTATTGTTTCCGGACCGGAGGGAGAGCCCGTAAGAATATCTCCTAAAGCCGCTACACTGATTCTGTCTGCTGACGGAGAGTTCCCTCCGAAACCTAAATGGAATAAGCAGGTGGATCAGTGGCAGAAAATAATGCTTAATAACAACATGTCATCCTCACCCGTCGGGCTTATGGAAATGCTGATGGAAATGTCTGAATATGAGGGCAATCATTGACGTTTTTCCGGGAACTAAAAACCCTAAAGAGAGACATCATGGCCAGAATCCAAATAGAAATTCCCGGATCAGAACCTAAATGTTGCGTTCATATACCGGTACGCATTACGGATGTCAATTACGGTAACCACGTGGGTAATGATTCCATGGTTTCCATCATCCACGAAGCGAGAATGCAATTTTTGAAGCAGTACGGATTCTCTGAACTCAATGCCGGCGGAACTGCTCTCATCATGAGCGACATTGCTGTCGCTTTCAAAAAGGAAAGTTTCTACGGAGATGAACTGGAAATCAGTATCTACCCGATTATCACTTCAAAACTCAGCTTCGAGCTTATCTATAAAATTTCAGCAAACAGAAATAATGAGCATACCCTGATTGCTATTGCACAAACTACAATGGTATGTTTTGATTACGAGAAGCGGCGTGTGGCTGCCATGACTGATGATCTGAAGCGTATTCTGGAGTAATTATTCAACTGTTCCAAATACTCCAGCTTTCTTCTGCCTGAATAACCAGCATTTCTAAACCGTTCTTTATTGCGGCCCCTTTTTCTTCTGCAATCTGCAGCAGTCTTGTTTTTTCCGGATTATAAATAAGGTCGTAAACAAGATGATCCGGCGTTAGCATATTAAAATCCAGCGGCAATGTTTCTTCGGTGTGCGGTGCCATCCCCACAGGAGTTGTGTTCACCCACAATGTATGAGTGGCGAGTATTTCCTTATCTAAATCGGAGTAAGACAAAATTTTTCCTCTTCGCATTCTCGAAACCTCAAGCACCTCTATACCCAGTTTTTGAAGCACAAAATTGACAGCCTTAGATGCTCCACCTGTTCCCAATACCAGGGCCTTTTTATGTTCAGGTTTCAGAAACGGGCGCAATGAATTTTCAAACCCTGTCACATCCGTATTAAAACCTCTCCACTTCTCCTGCTCAACTTTCACACAGTTACAAGACCGGATCTCTGCACAAACGCTCTCCATACTATCCAGATAAGCCAGGATATTGACCTTATGAGGTATGGTAATATTGAACCCTTGCAGATCAGCATTACCACGCAAGGCATCAATTGCCTCTTTCATATCCGAAAAAGGGAAATTGACATATTCACAGCCGATTATCTGCTCCTTTTCAAACTTTTCTTTGAAAAAATTCCTGGAAAAAGAATGTCCTAAGGGATACCCTAAAAGACCGTAGGTTTTCATGCTTGTTTATCGAGATACAAGTGGAATGTGTCGCCTCTCAGTCCGATTCTCATTGCTTCCAGCGGAATAATTTCCTGCGGACTAATATTACCCAGATTCACATTGCATCCTAACAGATTCAGAAAGTAGAGTTGCTGGGCCTTCTTAGGCGCCTCCCACATGATTCTTTCAGCAGGGATTTGTGTCAGGATTTCCTGTACCAGACCTTCCCTCACCTCTCCGGTTCCGCGGTAGATACCCACATTACCTGATTCTCTAGCTTCGGCAATCACGTAAGTGGAACCCGCTTCCAGTTCGGCCTTCATCAATTCTATCCATTTATAGGGCGGGATAATATTAGTGGCATCTTTACTTCCCACTTCACTCAGCACCGTTCCGTGCTTGGTCAGCTTTTCTATATAACCACACTTTTCAGTATGCGGGATTGTAATTGAACCATCGCTCACCTCCATATAATCAATTCCATAATCCTTACAGAGGGCGATATAATCATCAAACTGATTTCTTATAAAAAAGGCTTCAAAAAGGGTTCCGCCGAAATACACATGAATATCCGCCTTCTTGTACAACTCAATTTTCTCCCTGAGGTTGGGTGTAACATAAGCCGTTCCGAAACCCAATTTAATAATATCGAGATAAGGCCCTGCCGCACTAATCAGGTTTCTTGCCTCTTCTACACTTAAGCCTTTATCCATCACCATGGTGAGGCCATAAGTACGTGGTTTAGTTAATCTTTCGGGGATTTGAGTAAGTTTAAAATTCATCTGAAGCCATAATTTAGAACGCCGCAAAGATAAATTCCAAATCGCGGTTTTCGGGAAAAAGTTATTTCTTCTTCGTTTTTGACTTCTTTTTGGGCAGATAGGAGTTGACCAGTCTTACCACCGAAGTCCTTTGGAGTGATTCGGGATCCAGTGATGCGAACTCTTTGAATAGATGGGGAGCATCTACCAGTGCCAACTCCAGCCACACCAATCCTTCCTTCACTTTTCCAAAACGAAAAAGTCCGGATGCCTTGTAATACTTAAAGACAGGTTTTTCGGTAATTGCATAGCCTAATCCTGCCTGGTTTATACCCTCTTCATAAAATCCATAAGAATATAAACAGTGAATAAGCGCTTTCCATCCTTTCACGCTTTTCGGACGGGAAGAGATAAAGTCGTTATAATATTCGAAGGCCTGTTTCAATATCCCTGTATGTTCGCAGCACTGTGCCATTGCAAATTTGAAATCGACATTCGAGGGTTGAATCGACAATGCCGTTTCTAAGTATGGCATTGCCCCCACAAAGTTTTCTTCTTTCATAAAGGTAAGGCCTACACGATAATACAATTGGCTGTCACCTTGTTTCAGATGGATCGCTTTGCGATAGTGTACACGCGCTTGAGAGTAATTTTTCGTCTTTTCAAAACAGTAGCCCAATGCCTCATAAATTACATCCTCAGGAATAGAAAGCTCAAGCACCTTTTCAAGCGCCTCAATGGCTTCGTGATATTTCCTGATTCTTATATAGGCATCGCCAAGATTTCTGTAAGCATAATCAAATTTGTCGTCAATAGCAATGGAATACTGGTAGGCATCTATTGCTTTTTCATATAGCTTGAGCCCCTGAAAAGCCGTGCCGAGATTGAACCAGGCTAAATGATTATAGGGATGAGCATCGATTATCTTTTTATGCAGTTCGATGCTCTCTTCAAATTTCTCCAAATAGTCCGTCCAGAAACAAATTTTGTATAACGCTTCCTGGTTGTTGGGTTCCTGGTCAAGGATCAATTTCAAGCATAAGAACACATGCTCCGTTTCTTCGTAATCGTCAAACACATCGGCAACATCAAAGAGAAACTCCACCCTTTCCTTCCCTTCAAACAGAGCCAGGGCATCCTCAAATAAGGCCAGCGCCTTCTCTCCCATGCCTAAAGCCAGGTAGGCTTCAATCTTCAGAATATAGAGGTTGGTATCCGTATTATCCAGTACAGAAACCTTTTCAAGCACATCGAGAGCTTCAGAATACTGCCTGTCCGCAATCATCAAGTCTGCCTTCTTGATCAGCAGAAGCGAGGAGTACGGATATTGGTCGATCCCATGATTAGCTGCTTCAATAGCCTTGTGGAGTTGATCATTGTCATCAAAATAGTCAATAAGCTTCTCAAACGACTCTTCTTCTAAAAAATAGGTTCCTTTACCGGACCTCATTTTCTGGTACTTCGACAACAACTCCTTCAGTTCCTCGCGGCTACCTTCCGGTGTGTAATCTTCCATATTTGCAATAATAGCTACAAAGTTCTGATTAATTGCATTAAACTAATACACAATAAAAGCATCCAATCAGACGTATTGATATATATAAGAAGCCCCAAAAAAAATTTAGAAAAAATTAGTAATTCTGTTAATAATTGATTAATTTTGCACCGCAATGAAGAAATATTCTAAAATACTGTTGATTGCCGGAACACTGAGTGTAGTCGGATTCCTCGCATACGCAGATAGGGGTGGCTTCGCTAAAAAGAGCAAAGCCAAGATGAATATTGAGTTGCGCGGATCAGTTAAGAAGTCGGTTTCTCTCAGTCTAAAATCGGGAATGCAGTTTCGCGGAAGCGAGATTGTTAATCAAAAGAGGATTGGAAACACTATCGTTTCTGATGCATTTGTATCATACCAGAAGGGTAATACCGTGTACCTCATTCCTTATAAACAAAAGGTTGTAATGCCCGAATACACTACTAAAGACGGCTACAAACTGGTAATCAGACCAAAAGCTAAGGTTAAATAGTTTTACATAAAGTATTAAAAAAACCGCCAGAAATACTCCCGGCGTTTTTTTTTATTCAATCAATTTCAAAGAAAATTCAACGTCAGACCGGTTAATTAATGTTCTTGGTCTCCTGATAGGTCATCACACGATAACCTGACGTAGGAGTCTCAAACTTTGCAGAAGGAACCGTTTCAAAATTCACCTTGTCTAAGGTGAATTTAAACTTCATTTTACCTGAATTCATTTCATACTGGACAGCCAGGCCGGGCAGGTTTTTAAACTGCGGATCGTAGCCCCTATTATTCAGTTGAATATCTTCAGTATAATAAACAGTGAAACTGCTGCCGTTACTTAACTTAGCTATTGCCTGCTTGCAATTATAACCTGAAATTACTGCCGTTTCTCCGGTATTTTCAAAAGTTATGTCACTGTACTTCTTATTATTGGCCTCCCAATCCTGTGGAGTCATTGTAATCATCAGCTTCTGCCCGCTGTAATCTTTAAGAATTACGGCTTTTCCTGTTCCGGCATCATAAATGGTAGCTTCTTTTCCCAGGCCGCTCACAAGTTCCATCCGGCTCATATTACCCTTCAGGTAAACAGACGTGGTAGCACCGTCAAACATATCGGCCATATTAGCCTGGCCTGTACCCGTCTCAACTGCCATATTATATACCAAAACTCCTTCTGACAGCATCTTCTGAGCTTTAGCACTTCCGAACAGGAAAAATACAAAACCCAATATCAGCAATTGCTTCTTCATAAATTCATTATTCGTTATGCTAAAGATAGTAATTGCATTGAAAAAGTTGCAAAGGCCCCTAAAAGAGTATAGCAGCATCCCTATTTTCTGCGATTAGACTCTGCCTTTTCACGCATCTGCTTCAGCTTCTCATTCTGCCGCTGCATGGCCTCAATTCTTTCCTGCCATTTGTTCTTCTTCTTGGGTTTGAGCTTGTTCTCCTGAAGCTTTGCCAGTACCTTTTCGTGGTCTATAATGTAGGTCTGAATTACAAACTGGATTAACAATGTAATCAGGTTAGAAACGGTATAATACCAGGTAAGTGCCGATGGCATTTTGTTGAAGAATCCCAGAAGCATTACTGGGAAGAAGTAAGGCATGTATTTCATCATTGGGTTACCGGTATCCTGCATGTTACTCATACCATAAATAGTAATCAACAAGCTGGTAACAGTAGCCAACAATGTGAACAAGCTTACGTGTGCCCCATAAATCGGGATATTGAAAGGCAGGTTTAAAATAGAATCATAAGAAGAAAGATCGGTTGCCCAAAGGAAACTCTTGCCTCTAAGCGCAATGTTAGAGTTAAAGAAGCTATACAATGCAAAGAAGATAGGTACCTGTAAAAGAGCCGGGATACATCCGCCGACAGGATTCACTCCTGCACTTCTGTATAATTTCATCTGCTCCATCGCAAACGCCTGCTTATCGTCTTTATACTTTTCTTTCAGAGCATCCATTTCCGGGCGCAACAATTTCATCTTAGCACCACTGAGATAGCTTTGATAGGTCAGCGGGGAAATCAGCAACCGGATAATAATCGTCATGATTGCAATAATCAATCCGTAGTTGGATATATATTTTGCCAACGCATTGAAAACGGGAAGAATAAATCCCCGGTTAATATACTTTACAAAGGCAAACACACCGGTACCCAGAGGAACCATGTTGAACATCTGATTGCCGTACGACTTCAGAATCTTGTAATCACTCGGACCGTAATACAGCTGCATCGGAATATTCACGTCATTACCCTGAGGAACTTTGAGATGCATGCTGGCTTTTGCCGTAGCAACAATATGTAAGGAAGTATCTTTTGGTGTTGCGTACAGGATCTTACTTCCTCCTTCAAACTTGTCTTTTGCCACTATCGCATTAACGAAGAATTGCTGATTGAGGGCGACCCAATCTACCTGGCTGACAAACTCTTTTTCTTTCTTTCTTCCCGGAGCTAAATTTTCATAATCGAACTCACCATTCATGACGTAGCTCACATGCGACTGTTGCGTTTCCCAATCCAATCCTCTCTCTTTCTGTGTGGCCAGTGCATCCCAGTTTAATCGCAAAACCTGATCAGAAAACAATCCATTGCCGTTAATCAGCCTGATATCAAAATCAATCATGTAGTTATCAGGAGCCAGCTTATAACGGTGTTCTATTTGTTTACCATCGGCAGTGCGAAGCCTGTAGGTAACAATGTGGTTTCCGTCCTGGTCAACAGTTGTTGCGTCATCTGCGAGGTCAAAATAAACATCAGAGGTTTCAACTGTTTTATTAGCTGCAGAATTGATGCTGTATGATATTTTATTGAACTCGCCATTGTCAATCAACAGTGGCTTATCATCAAATGTCTTAAAGTTTTTGAGTTCAACTTTTGAAGGCTGTCCGCCCTTATTCGTGAAGATAACTTTAACGAGCCGGGTTTCAACAGTGTGGAATTCTTCTCCTTTCAAAGAATCCTGTACAATCCCTTCAAGTGCACTATGCTGCTGAACCTTTGCTAATGAATCAAGATTCAATACAGGTTCGTCTGTAATAGCAGCAGTATTATTTGTATCGGGTTTGAGGCGGCTCAGTGAATCAGCTATTTGTTGTTGCTTTCTCTCATAGGCCATTTGTCCTTGCTTTGTATAATAGAAGTATCCGAAAAACAAAAGCGCCAATAATAAAAAGCCTATCAGGGAGTTTCTATCCATAGCTGAAAAATTGGTTTGCAAATGTAAGCAAACTTGGTTTTTGCCTTCTGTGCAACAGGCAGAAAAACTGAGGGAACACCTGCGGCATTCCCTCAATAGTTATTAATTTATTATGCTTTAGCAGCATCACCCGCCGCTGTGCCTTCTGCAGCACCTTTAGCAGCAGCTCCTTTAGAATCTTCTTGTCTAAGTTGTCTTGTAGTAGTAACTGAAACAACCGGAATACGAGGAGAGTTCAATATCTCCATATTTTCAGCTTTAACATCCTGAACGCGGATGTTATCGCCGACTTTCATTGAAGTGATATCTACATCAATAGTCTCTTTCAAGTGCTCAGGTAAAACCTTCACTCTGAGAGATTTCATCTTAACCACAAGCTTACCGCCTTCTCTTACACCTATCGGTGTTCCTGTATAAGTAACGGGAACATTCACGATAACTTTCTTTCCGGGAACGAGTTCCAGAAAGTCAACATGGATTAAAGCGTCGGTTACTTTATCAAATTGCAGATCTTTCAGAACGCAATTGTAAGATTTGCCATCTACCTGTACTTCTGCAAGCATAAATTCTGAAGTATAGATGATACTTCTGAAAGCGCCCTCGGGGGCTGAAAAATTTACTTCTTTTGCACCGCCATAAATTACAGCAGGCACCTTACCCTCAGAGCGGATTTGCCGGCTGGCAGCCTTTCCGAATCCGGTCCTGAGTTGTCCTTCAATTGTAATTGTTTTCATTAAAAAAAATTTTGAGGCGCAAAGGTAAGGTTTTGCCGCCAGAACACACAATTAAAGTCAAATTTTATGTGAAACCGGGCAAGGTTGAGCACCCGGAGGCAGGAATCTTCATTCCGACCTGCCCCGTTTTAGATCAACGGCGTTGTGAAAAATCAGAAGAAAATAAAGGTTATTTTTCTAACCTCCTGACTATGAGTATATTAAAATATTTGATTTAGTCTGATACCAAGCCGACAGACGTTTGATTCCTCCCGTTAAGAATCAAACGTTTTCCTTCTTTTTCTTCATCGCACTCCTAATGAAAAGGCTGTTGATACTCTTGTTTTCGTATGCATTTCTGATGGCGATGGCAAACAGATCTGCTACCGATACGACTTTAATTTTCGGAGACTCTTTTCTAAGTGGTATAGTGTTACACACCACCAATTCTTCCATCACGCTACCCTCAATATTCTCATAGGCTTTTCCGCTAAGAACGGGGTGCGTACAGAATGCCCTCACACTTCTGGCTCCTTTTTCCAACAGAAGGGCTGCACTTTTACATAAGGTACCTCCTGTATCGACAATATCGTCTATCAATACAATATCCCTGTCGGTAACATCACCAATCACTACCATACTGGCAATCTCGTTGGCCCTGCGGCGGTGTTTATCACAGATGACCATATCTACCTCAAAGTAGCTCGCAATCTCGCGGATACGGTTGGCACTACCGACATCCGGGGCAGCAAACGTGAGGTTCGGAAGGTTGAGTTCTTCGATATAAGGAATATATATAGCCGATGAATCCAGATGGTCCATCGGAATATCGAAGTAACCCTGAATCTGAGGAGCATGCAAATCCATCGTAATCACCCTGTCGGCCCCTGCCGCTACAATCATATTGGCAACCAGCTTTGAGCCTATGGCTACCCTTGGTCTGTCTTTCCTGTCCTGCCTTGCATATCCATAGTAAGGAATCACTGCCACCACCTTCTCTGCCGATGCTCTCTTGGCTGCATCAATCATCAGCAACAACTCCATCAGATTGTCGGTTGGAGCAAAGGTGCTTTGTACCAAAAAAACGTACTGGCCACGAATACTCTCCTGAAACTCTACCCCGATTTCGCCGTCACTGAATTTTTGAATTTTGACTTTTCCGAGTGGTTGCCCGAATCTCAGGCTTATCTGACGGGCCAGATACTCAGATCCTGTTCCTGAGAAAATTTGCAGATTAGAATGCATACAAAATGCAGATTAAGGATGGATAATGCAGTAGCAAAATTATCATTTATATTTATGGAAATAAAACCCTCAGAATGAAAAGTGTTCACAAGTCTTCCACGAGTATTAAATCGTGGGCACTCGACGACCGGCCCAGGGAGAAACTAAGAGCAAAAGGCAGAAGTGCATTGAGTGATTCTGAGCTTCTTGCCATACTTATTAATACCGGGAGCGGAAAAAAATCTGCTCTCGATCTGGCCAAAGAAGTGCTGGCCAGTTGCGGCAATAATCTCGAGGAACTCGGTAAGAAGGAAGTAGAAGATCTGATGCAGATAAAAGGAATCGGAGAGGCGAAGGCTGTTACAATAGTAGCTGCAGCCGAACTCTGCGCCAGAAAGCTGACAGTGCCGCTAAGGCTGAAAAAACAGATTAAAAACAGCAGGGAGGTCTCAGGGTTTTTAAAAGGAATTTTTAAAGATATGCACCGCGAGGTGTTTGTTGTTATCTACCTCAACAGAAGCAACAAAATCCTTCATCACGAGATACATACTACCGGCGGAATAACTCACACTGTTGTGGACCCTAAATTGATTTTTCATAAAGCACTCAGCCTGAGAGCTACACAACTGATTTTATCGCACAACCATCCTTCCGGAAGTTTGCAACCTAGCAGAGAAGATGAGTTGATGACAAGAAAAATTATAGAAGGTGGTAAGTTGCTCGACATAGCCGTACTTGACCACATCATCATCTCTGACGAGGGTTACTACAGTTTTGCAGACGAGGGCAAGATGTAAACCCTTTCTTTGTCGATAACTTCAGTATTCCTACTTTTTTTACCGTCAGAAGCACCTGTCAGATTATAAAAAACCCTGCATCCTTCCGGATGCAGGGCGCTTAATTTAAAAAAGAACAAACAAGAATTCGCTTACTGTTTTACGTATGTTTCGTCAAACGACCTTCCACCACCATTTGATGTCCATTTCACATGGAAAGTTTTGGTACCGGGATCCCAGGAACCTGACTGGGTCGCAATGGGCAGCAGCGTAGTCATCGAAACTTCTACACTATTATCGTTCGGGTCTACAGTAAATACAACCTGGTTAGAGTAGTAGTTTACCAGATTCATGGTTACTGAATAGTCTCCAACCGTCCTCATTGAAGCAGTTTCATCAACTGCGTTACCCAAGCTGGTAACCGCATTATAAGTGTACTTTCCGTCCCACTGGTTCTTAGTACCTAAGAACAAGCAAATCTTACCGAAGTTACCACTGATAGGTGCATTAGTTCCGGTAACACTTTCGATTGAAAGGCCAAGAGCCGCAAACACACGTGTAAACTGGTCAGGGAAGTAAGTAACCTTAAAAGATGCACTGTTCTTACCTTTTGGAATTGTTATTTCGGTCGTTGATAATTGGTAAAGAGTACTGTTTGCTATATCATAATCCACATTCTGATCATCGAGAGCCCTTTGAGCTACGACAGGATCTACCTTAATCTTCACCTGAATATCATTTGGCGCACCACCTATTCCCGTGTAGTTTACCTCAACATCAATTTCACTTGAGGCCACCCTGTCAGATGCAAACATATAAACGGGTACAGATGAGGTTACGCTGGAGCCAATCGGAGCCGGATTCTTAAACTCAACAACCGCTTTGACGGCTCCCGGCACATCCGGACCTACGATCATTTCATCTTTCAGACAGGATGACAATCCAGTCATAAAGACTACGGCTATTATTAAATTTATTACTTTTTTCATTTTTTGTTGTTTTAACAGATTAAAAATCTACTTCGATTATCTCGCAAAGAATATTTTAGAAGTATACTTATCTACAGTCGGAACATTTCCTGAATTATACCTGAATTCACTTTCCGGATACAATACCCTTGTAGGTAATTTATCTGCAGCAGTAGCTTCAGAGTGTGTTGAAGAGAATGCATAAGGAGCATTTGCACGCGTTACCGGCATCCTGTTTCTTGGATATCCGGTTCTGATATACTCAAACCATGCCTGATGACCAGTAGTCATGTTGAAGGCAATATATTGTTGAGTAACAATTGCTTCCAATCTCTCTTCATCTGTCGTACATGCATCGAAATCCACAAGTTTATTCAAAGCATTTTCAGCCAGGTAATTATTATAAAAAGTATTAGCATTATAACCTGTCGTTACCGCTCCGGCCGGATTCTTCGCCAGATAATTGTAAGAAGCCTTAATACCGTTTACAAAATTAGTTTTTGCATCGGCTGGGGTTCCCACAATGCCTCTCAGGTTTGCCTGAGCCTGCAGGAAGTAGCTTTCAGCTGCCAGCATCAGCGGTTGGCCCTGGCCCGGGCCTTTCAGAATTCCAATCTGTGATCCGTTTGCTTTTGTAGCATTACCGGGACCGTGAACATACCATGCACTCGGGTTGATACCTTTTGGAGGATCATCCTGGTAACCCAATTGGTTATGTGGAACACTCAAACCATTATTAAACATCAGCGCCGCTCTTTCGCCATCCTGTATTTTGGTACCATTATAGAATCCCATCACAAAGGTGCTCGGGATGTAAGCTGTAGTACCTGAAACAGATCCCGAAGGAGAGTACGCATAGCTTGCATACATCGGGCTTTGCTTCCCACTCTCATCCACATACCCCGGGTTTACCAAAGCATCGTCTGTTAAGAAACCTGCAGAGTTAAATGAAGTGTTTGAGAAGCTTACTTTGCTTCCGCCACGTACTATCAATCTCAGCTTAATGGTATTAGCAAATTGCTTCCACTTGGTCAAATCACCTTTGAACAATTTATCGGCAGCTTTAAACTGGCTGCTGGTAATGTTTGCATCAAAAGTAGCCAAAGCTCCGTCAAGTGTCTCAGCAATAGACTTGTAAATGTCCTCCGCTTTGTCATACTTTGGCTGAAGCAAGCTAGCACCCTGCAGTGCTTCTGAGTACGGAACATCATTGTACACATCTACAAGGTTTTCCCAGCAATATACCTGAAGTACCTTTGCTGCAGCGACATAGATGTCTTTAGACTCGTCCCCCTCGGACATAATAACCACCTGCTGAAGATCTTCAATTGCTTTATACATGCTGGAGAACAATCCGCTATAGTCGGCAGTAGTATAATTGTAAGATACCAGTGTACCCCATCCACTAAAGCCACCTGCATTTACGAAGTATCCGGTCAATGCGGCACCATAGCTGTTAAACGATGGTACCGTTCCTGCTACTCTTACTATTGCCTGTGGCAAGATTAAATCTGCCGTAGCCTCCGTCGGGCTGTTCGGGTTTTTGTTGATATCGAGAAACTTATCACAGGACGTAGCACTCATTGCCAGTGCCGCACCTGCTATTAAATATATTCTTAATTTTTTCATCTTGATAACTAATTTAGAATTTAAGAGTAATGGTCCCACCAATATAACGTGAAGGCGGCATCTGACCAAGATCAGCTAATCCAATACCGTTAGAATCTGCACCGGCTGCACTGAACTCAGGGTCTGTGTAAACCTGGGTCTTAGGCAACCATGCTAACAGGTTTCTTCCCTGTACACTGATGCTTACGCCCTGCAGACCCACTTTACCACTTGCAAACCACTTGGCCGGCAGGCTGTAAGCCAGTGACATTTCTCTAATCTTCCAAAAATCTGATTTAGTAAGATAGTTCTCGTGAATGCTGCTCCTGTAGGCTGATTGAGGCCAGTAAGCAGATCCACCCTCTCTAACTGTAATGTTAGTATTCTCAATATAGCTACCGGGTTTAGTCGGATCTTCATATACTGAGTTCGGGAACACGAATCTCTCACGCTCGTAAAGAACAGTGTTGATACCTGCACCACTGAAGTCGAATGTGCTGGCCAAAGAGTTGTACATATATCCACCCCCTCTGTAAGCTGCTGTCGCATTGAAAGTAAGGCTTCTGTAGCTAACTTCAAGGTTAAGGCCCAGTTCGTGTTTTGCATTGGCTCTTCCCAGAATTTTCAGACTCGGGTTAGCTGAAGGAAATCCGGAGAACCTGTTTACAATAACTCTACCCTGAGGATCCCTGTTGTAGGTTGTACCCATGATAACCGGGAATTGCTCTCCGGCGATTGCGTATGCACCTGCACCACTTCCGTAGGTAGCGATTGACAATTTATCAATGTCTTCGTTGATTGAAACTACTTTGTTATCATAGTAAGTGAAGACAGTACCCAGCGATACAAACCAGTCTTCAGATCTGTATGGTACTACTGTTAATGAAGCTTCCAAACCTTTACTCATTGTCTCACCCACGTTCAGCAGGTAAGAAGTAAACCCTGTTGCAGAAGAAACCCCTGTCGACAAAGTCTGGTTTTTAGTATGGCTATCATAGTAAGTCAACGCACCTTTAACGCGGTTGTTGAACATACTCAAATCAAGACCAAATTCGTATCCGCTTGTCAACTCAGGCTTCAGGTCATTTGCAACCAGTCCTGTGCTGATAGTGTAACCTCCTTGTCCGCTATACGGGAACCCTGAAGACTGTCCGAATGTCGGCTTCAATCTGTACGGGCCGATACTTACCTGACCTACACTTGACCAACCTCCACGTACTTTCAGGTAATCCAGATTGTTGATATTCTTCAGAGCGTCGATAGCGTCTGTCAACACAAAAGATACCTGAGCACTAGGATAGAAGAAAGATCTGTTTTCTTTAGCCAGTGTAGAGAACCAGTCGTTCCTTCCGGTCAAAGTCAGGAAGAGGTAGTTCTTATAAGCAACGTCAAATTTACCCCACAAGCTCACTGATCTCGACATTGAGTATCCATTACCTGCACCAGGGTTATTCAAGCTGTTTGAGATAGCGAAGAGCCCCGGGGCTACTAATCCTGAGATTGAAGCACTGGTGCTGTTACTATTGCCCTGTGTAAGGTTACCCGTTGCAGTCAGATCAAAAGTGAAATCATTCACTTTTTGCTTAGTGTGTACCATCAGGTCTGTTACAATATTCGAAGAGCTCGAGTTTGAGGTAGAGTAGCTACCCATGATGTCTCGTGTCTTATATGTACCTGCTTGTTCAGGAAGGTTTCTTGCCCAGTCGCCAAAAATGAACTGATCAACAGTACCATCAGACTTAGCACTTCTCATATTGAAACCCATACGATATGTGATGTCAACTGACTTAACCGGCTTTAACACCAGAGAAAGGCTTCCTACGAAGTAGTCATTTCTTGTCAGTGATCTGTAGTTATCAGCTATGAAGTAAGGGTTTGGATAATACGCATTATAGTATCCATTGGGGTTTGCCCATTTATCGTTTTTCCAATCCTTATAATTTCTTATCGGAATCTGACCAGGGGTATTCAGCACGTAGTTATAGATACTGCCACTAGCACTTGTCTGGTCGTAGTGATTCTGTACATAATAAGTAGAATAGTTGAAGTCCAGTTTTGGAGACATCTTCTGGTTTCCGTTCAACCTTACAGTAGCACGGTTGTACTTATCGCCGGGAATTGTTCCTTTGGCATCCAGATACTGAGCAGCAAGGTAAATAGATCCTTTGTCAAAGTTGTTTGCAAGAGAAACGTCTGTCTGATAGGCAAGGCCTGTTTCCCAGAAGTCCATTTTGTTATTAGACTTATTCCACTCATACTTCAGCATCTGAACTTCCCCATCAGCAAGTGGGAGACCAACTTCTCTCATTGTACCGTCAAACCTTGGTCCGTACTGCTGGTTCTCGTATGGAGTATATTGCACAACGTCAAACTCAGTTCCCGAACCAAAAAGTTTCTGCATTTTAGGCATGATACCTATCATTTCAGCAGTAATTGTCTGGCCAACATTCACCTGAAGCCTTCCCGTTGAAGAACCTTTTTTAGTGGTGATGATCAAAGCACCGTTAGAACCGTCAGAACCGTACAATGCCGCAGCACTACTTCCGTTCAATACGGTCAAACCTTCAATATCACCAGGGTTCAGGTTACCAAGGATAGAGCTCGGTACAATCACGTTGTCAAGTACAACTAGCGCCTGGTTGTTACCCAAGAGAGAACGCATACCCCTGAGGGTAAGTCTGTAAGTGGGGTTAACACCGCTGCTCACCGCAGAAACCGATAAACCTGCTACCTTTCCGGAAAGAGAGGAAACAACGTTTACAGGTTTTGCAGTAGTCAACTGCTCTGAAGTAAGAGTTGTCTGAGCAACACCCTGAGCTTTAACTGAAGTCTTCAAACCTTGTGCAGTTACCACAACAGCTTCCAGAGAACTGGGGTTAGGTTGTAATTGTACGTCGATTTGATTGCTCGCAGGGATGAGTACCACCTGTGTAAGAAAGCCGACATTAGAAAAACTGAGTTCCCTTGCATTCGCTGGAACGTTCAGTGAGAAGGCACCATTATTATTGGTAATACCTCCGATCTGAGTTCCCGGTACCTGTACAGATACACCCGGCAGGGCTGCACCTGTATTGTCGGTTACTGTACCGGAAACAGTCTTGTTCTGTGAAAATGCCAGCAGTCCTGACAGCATAAACACAGTCATTAACGTCAAAAATTTTCCCATGTTTTTTTGATTTGTAATTATGATTTAGCAAATTTTTGCCGGTCAGATATGGAATCTGACTCCTGTCCGATTTTTAAGGCAAGCGAAAATAGAAAACCGCTGCATTGTTCCAAATTAAATTTAACAGTTTCTTATTATTGATATTTGTATCCATCTAAAATATGGTATTCTTTTTATGATATTTTTAAACAACTATTTACTTATAATAAACTCTTTTCATTAAATAGATGTTATAAGTTAATTTTTTTGATATTTTCTAATCATGCCCTTCGTGTTATAAGTACACATTTAGAGGAGGGCATATAGTAGATGTCTGCATAATATACCCGGGGAATACAGCTTCTTCAGTAGATTTTAAAAAATTATAAGGGTATGTAAATACCGGCAGTGTAATCTCTGTAAAATTGAGGCTTCCGTTCAGGGCACATCACTTCAGGCAGGATCTCCGCAATGCCGGGAACCTACGCGGAACGTACACTGTGAAATAGTAAGGCTTCGGAATTAATCAGGCTTGTGCAGCAGGCCCGCCAAAATTGAGTGGGAATTCAACGGTTTCAACATCCTGAATCTGCCCGTTTACCGATTCAAATTTCTTTACGTTCTCAATCATCGCCTTCATAAAACGCTTGGCATGGGTTGGAGTCAGGATAATTCTGCTCTTTACCTTGCTCTTGGGTGTTCCGGGCATCACGTTCACAAAATCTATGACAAACTCGGCGTGGCTGTGGGTTATGATAGCAAGATTAGCGTAGCTGCCTTCTGATATCTCTTCTGAAATTTCAATGTTTAACTGATTCGGCTGTTGTGGCTTGTCGCTCATTTTCTCAAATTTTGGTCAAAGATAAATTATTATTATTCGGGTAGCAGGTCGCGCAAAAACCTTCCGGTGACACTTTTCTTTTCTTTGGCTGCGCATTCGGGCACTCCCTCATACACGAGATTACCTCCGTCTTCGCCTGCTCCGGGGCCGAGATCGATGATCCAGTCTGCAGCCTTGATTACCTCTAAGTTGTGCTCGATAATCAAGACCGAATGCCCCTGTTCAATAAGCGCATTCAAAGAATCCAGTAATTTGCGGATATCATGGAAGTGTAAACCTGTTGTAGGTTCATCAAAGATAAACAACACCTTATCACCCTGGCTGCCTTTGCCAAGGAATGAGGCCAGCTTCACCCTCTGCGCCTCGCCACCGGACAGTGTACTACTCGACTGACCTAATTTAATATAGCCGAGTCCGACATCCTGTAAAGGTTGCAGTCTTTCTGCTACAATCTTACCCGAAACTTTTTCGCCTTTCTTCTCATCAGGCGCAGTACTGAAAAAATCAATTGCATCGTCGACACTCATTTCAAGCACATCGTGAATATTCTTACCATTATATTTTACTTCGAGTATCTCTTCTTTAAAACGTGTCCCCTTACAGACCTCACACGTCAGATGCACGTCTGCCAGAAACTGCATCTCCACGACTTGTTCACCTTCACCTTTACACGCATCGCACCGGCCGCCGTCCACATTAAAAGAAAAATGGCCGGGCTGATAGCCTCTGATTTTAGAGAGAGTTTGCCGGCTGAACAACTCGCGTATTTCATCAAAGGCTTTAATGTAGGTAACCGGGTTCGACCTGGCAGACTTACCAATCGGGTTCTGATCTACCATTTCTATCTTCGTGACAGATACCACATCACCTGATATCCGCCTGTGCATTCCCGGCCTGTCGACCGGCTCTCCCTTCAAAGCTTTCAAACCTGTGTACAGAATTTGTTTTACCAAAGTGGTTTTTCCGCTGCCACTGACTCCTGTTACAACTGTGAGCGTATTCAAAGGAAAGGTTACATCGATATTCTTCAGGTTATTTTGTCTCGCACCTTCTACCTTAATAGATCTGTTCCACTTTCTTCTCTGCTTAGGTATTTCGACCTTCAGTTTACCGGTCAGATATTTACCTGTCAGACTCTTTTCATTTTTACATATCTCTTCAAAATTTCCTTCTGCTACCACTTCTCCGCCCAGATGGCTGGCAAGCGGCCCCATATCGATGATATGGTCTGCCTTTCTCATCATCATTTCGTCGTGTTCGACAACAACGAGAGTGTTGCCGAGTGCTTTCAACTTCTGCAATACAGAGATCAAATTTTCTGTATCTCTTGGATGCAGACCGATAGAGGGTTCATCTAATATGTATAATGAGTCAGCCAGGTTGCTTCCCAGATTTCGTGTAAGCTGAATACGCTGGCTCTCACCACCGCTGAGTGTGTTTGCCTTTCTGTTGAGTGTCAGATAACCTAACCCCACATCACACAGTAATTGTAATCTGGTTTCCAGTTCTATTAAAACTCTTCTGGCTATCTGCATTTCCGTTTCTGTCAGTTCCAGTTCTGTAAACCACTTCGTAAGATTCTTCACCGGCACTTCACTCAGCTCTCCGATGTGCTTACCGCCCACCTTCACATAAAGTGCTTCCTTTCTCAGCCTGTAGCCATGACAAGCAGTGCAAAGTGTTCTACCTCTGTAACGGCTGATTAAAACACGGTATTGAATCTTGTACAGATTGCGTTCTACTTCATCAAAGAAGTCGTTGATGCCACCAAACCATTTGTTACCCTTCCAAAGCAAATCGTATTCTTCGTCCGTAAGGTCTGCTATTGGTTTATGTACCGGAAAATCAAAATGGTGCGCATTGCGGACCAGCCTTTCTCTCCACTTGCCTAACTTCTCTCCTTTCCATGGAGCAACAGCTCCTTCGTAAACACTTAGCTGTTTGTCGGGTATCACCAGATCGGGATCAATTCCCAAAATCTGTGAAAACCCTTCACAGACAGGGCAGGCACCGTAAGGATTATTGAATGAGAACAGATTGGGTACCGGCTCTTCAAAGACAATACCATCGAGCTCAAAGCGATTCGAAAAGTGTACCTCTTCGTTGTCGTTGATCAATAACTGCAATTCTCCCATTCCTTCGTAGAAGGCTGTTCCAACAGAATCGGCAATCCTGTGGTTGTCGTCTTCGTCAAACGGCCTTACTTTGAAACGGTCGATCAGAATAAAGACCTTCTTTCCTTTAAGAAACTTCTCTACATCCTTTCGCTCCTCGAGCTCTTCTATCCGGAGGGTTTCTCCCTCTGCAAAGAGCCTTGAAAATCCTTTTTGTATCAGAATACCTAATTCCTCCCTGATGTTTCTTTCATATTGAACTTTGAAAGGAACCAACAGGAACACTACGTCTCCCTCTTTCAGCTTGTTGATATACTGCACAACATCAGTCACGTCGTCTTTCTTCACTTCCCTTCCGCTCACCGGGGAAATAGTGCGTCCGATCCGTGCATATAACAATCTTAAGTAATCGTAAATTTCTGTCAGGCTCCCAACAGTCGACCTCGGTGTTCTGGTAATCACTTTTTGCTCTATGGCAATTGCAGGGCAGAGGTTGTTGATGTAATCTACATCCGGCTTTGACATACGTGCCACGAACTGTCTGGCATAAGCACTAAGGCTTTCTGCATACCTGCGCTGGCCTTCTGCAAAAAGTGTATCGATAGTAAGAGATGATTTTCCTGATCCCGATACACCTGTAACTACAGTGAATTTATTCCGGGGGATGGCAACATCTATATTCTTCAGATTATGCTCTCTGGCTTCTTTAATAAAAATATCATTCGATACTTTCTTCGATGATTTTTTGTGCTTTAAGGGTGTCTTATTAACTAAGGTATCTTTTGTCATGAGAAGACTGCAAAATTAACCATTACATGGCAGGTGGATTTTAAATTGGGAAATCGTCAACGAAAAAATTTCTTAAAAAATATTTGGTGTTTTAAAATTTTTATATAATCTTAGCTGCTCCAATTTCCTGAAAGCATGAAAAACCGTGCGGCTTCCGCATCTTTTCTCCCTTTCATTTAATTGGCTTACACAAAATCCTTAACCCAAAACGTAACAGTTTATGAAAACCGTACAATCCAATCCGGATCAGGTTCTGATCCAGATGTATCTCGAAGGAGATTCAGAAGCCCTATCCACTCTGATCGATCGCTACAAAGAAAAAATTTTCACCTCCATCATGCTACTGGTAAAAGATAAGTACCTGGCAGAGGACATTTTCCAAGACACATTTATTAAGGTAATCGACACGCTCCATTCAGGACGTTATACCGATGAGGGTAAATTCCTGCCCTGGGTAATGAGAATTGCCCATAACCTGTGTGTGGACCACTTCAGAAAAATCAAGCGCCGTCCGGCTATCAAAACCAGTGACAACTATGACATCTTTGAAGTACTGAACTTCTCAGAACCGGGAGTTGACGACAAAATGGCTCAGAGCCAGACCAATAACCGTGTGAGAAAAATGCTGGATATGCTTCCGCAAGATCAAAAGGAGGTTATCATTATGCGCCACTTTGCAGAGCTCTCTTTTAAAGAGATTGCACAGATTACAGGCTGCAGCATCAATACTGCTCTCGGCAGAATGAGATACGGCCTTATCAATCTGAGAAAGATCATGAACGAAAAACAAATTGCGCTCTAGATCTAATCAACGTAGTATTTTTAACTCCGCGCACAAGCGTGGACAATAACTAAGCAAATAAAACAAATACCTCCATTACGGGGGTATTTTCATTTTAATTCGTTCTATTAAAATCAGGAATGAACTGTCAGGCGGAAGATCTCTTCAAACATACGGATACCGTCTTCGTTCTTAAGAACCGGATTACCGGCTCTTTCGGGATGCGGCATCATACCGATGACATTACCTCTCTTGTTACAGATACAGGCAATCCCCTCAATGGATCCGTTAGGATTGCTCTCCGGAACCACATCACCTTTTTCGTTGCAGTACCTGAATAAGATTTGATTGTTTTTCTTCAATTCTTCAAGGCCTTCTTCATCGATAAAATAGCGGCCTTCGCCGTGGGCAATCGGAATCTTATAGATTTCGCCTGACCTTTCTGATTTAATCAGTGCATTGCCACAGATGAATTTCACATTATTGTTCTGCAAAAGGCCCCCGGGCAACATGCCGCTTTCACACAGCACCTGGAAACCGTTACAAATGCCCACAACCCGACCTCCTTTCTCTGCGAATCCGGCAATGGCTGTCATAATAGGGCTGAAACGGGCCAGTCCGCCGCAGCGCAAATAATCGCCGAAGCTAAAACCACCGGGGAGCACAACACAGTCTTCATCCGGAGAAAACCCTTTGAGCTCATTGTCTTTATGCCAAAGCGCTTCTACCTGAAACCCCATACTGGAAAGAGGAAAATATAAGTCCCTGTCGCAATTAGACCCGGGAAAAACTACTACGCCAATTTTCATCCGGTAAAAATATTAAGATGCAAAGTTACTTTGAAAATAGCAAAAGCCACCGGCTTTATTATCCACCTTTTAGGGTAATATCTATCAATGAATCCCGAAGCTTCTTTAAGAGAAATACTGGAAGAATATGATGAACCCTACAACTCCCCAGTGTAATATCGACCTGATGAATCTGACCGGTAAATAATAAAATGCGGCGGATGTCAACAACGATCCGGGAACGATCGTCATAATCCAGTCGCGCAAATCAGAATTATCCTGAAACAACGGAATACAGCCAAGGAAAAGCAAAATAAAAAGTATAAAGCTCCATCCTTTTCGAACCCTCACAATCTGTTTTGAGGAGTAAGCCTGCACATAATAGAACCCAATTAACAACAGCAAAAGAACTAAAGCTAGTCCGCCAAGCTCAGCTTTTCCCGGCCAAATATCAGGCAGGTCAAATCCAAATTCCATTGTGCTGAAAAACTTCATCTGGTCCGTCAGATAGAGGGCTGCAGCCAGAAAATACCAGGTAGTAAGCAGCCCCAGGAAAATCATTCCCATCTCAAACACCTTCACCGGCCGCACGATTGCCACACCGACAATCACCAAAATCAGTAACAATATAGAAGGAAAATAAAGGAAAGAACAGAGGCCAACACCAAGCCCGATATTAAAAAGTGTGCTCCTTACCCTGGTAGCGGTCGCCAGTGTGCTGATTTTAAATAAAATCCAGATCAGGAAACTGTTAATCAGCAAGGTCGGAGAAAGAATATTCCATTCGGGCAACAATGATGTGATTAACAGGTAAGCCATCGCCGGCAAAAAGCTGTTATCAGCCGTCATCTTTCTCGAACTCATCAAATAGTTCAACGACATCGCCTGAACAAACAGGAAGAGATATACTACAACAGCCTCAATAAAACGCCATTCCTGCAATGCAGGCCGTACTAAATCGATGAGGGCAGTGTACAAGAAACCATCGGAAGGACGGTCGGTAAGCGGAGGGAGATGTATGAACCAGTACAACTTCAGCAATAATCCGTACACAAAAAGGATAGAGGCATTCAGCGGATTGTTAGAACGAAATACTCCTATCACAATTATATCGGGTTATTTGAATGTAAAATTAACCGAAAAGAATTTAGTTCTAAACCTCTTGCTATCAAAGACTATTAAACAAAATACGCGATCCTTTAAAACTGCACCTTAGCAAAACAGATATAGTTTCTATACATACAAGGTACAATCACCTCGGAAGCGCTGACCTGCTTGGCATAACGCGGCATAAAATCATAACCACGATCGAGATTGTGCATTGGCGGATTGCGCGTTACATCGCCTTCGCCGTTGATGGTCCATTCATTTAACATAAGGTTCCTGCGCATATTTTCATTGAAGAGAAAGTGCAATTTTCCTCCCGTGATCATCAGGGCGTAAGACATGAAATTATCCGATTCATCATCGTACTGTGACTTTTGTACTACTGCTGTCCACTGGTATTTACCGGTGCTGTCTAAGCTGGCAACCAGAATGTTATTATAGTAATACCGGGTATCATTCCTGCCGTATCCATACGGGCTTCCGTAATAATTGTAATAATTGTAGTAATACGGAGAATAATAGTAATAATATGGCGAGAAATATGACGGGTAGCCATAAAGATAATCCCACCTGTTCCATGAGTTGTACCTCGATTGCGTATAAAAATCTTCAGCCATCAGTAGAAATCCACCATCTCTTTTCAAAATCACATTCCTGATGAAGAAATCGTTCAAGGCAGTCTTATCACTTCCTTTTTTCTTGATGCTGGCACGCATGCTGTCATCAATCTTAGCAAAAACGCCCGATATCTGGTTATCTGTTTCTTCATCTATCACAGCAGTAAACAGGCCCTCTGCATTGCCTCTCTTCTTCAGGTAGTAAAAACTATTGAGAATGTAGTTGGTGTTAAGGTTATCAATCTTAATCTTCACATCATCAACAAACTTATCGCCCAGATCAATTTTCTTAGAGGTGAACTCATCTTCATATGGGCCTTTTGTAATCAGGTCCAGATGCTCGATGTAGTCGCGTGTCGACGATCTGTTACCGGCTGTGAAGACAAAATTTCCGGCATTGGAGAGAAGAAAATCACTAAAGACATATTTCTTGTCTTCATAGCCCGACTCGATGCGTGAACGGTGTTTCAGGTTGAGGTTTTCATCCAGTAAAAGAGTGGTAAAACTAAATTGATTACTTCTTTTCTGAATCTTGAAAACCATTATCTGTTTCTTATCCTCGCTATGGATGGTAGAATATATCTTATTGTTAGCAAAAAAGTTAACCGAAGAAGTATCCAATTCAATCGGATCAGTCATCAGCTTGCCGTCGCTGTTAATCTTTACTGCATTACAATAAACAATATTTTTCTTCTGATACTGATAAATCATCCATGCATAATCAGGATAGGCAATGAAATCGACGTTCAACAATTTATCAGGGACGAACTTCAGGTCAACCCTGTCCGTCTCACTCATATCTCGATCGTAAACAGAAATATAGAATTTGGTTCTTACGTTTTTATAAATCAGGTAATTGCCTTTGAGTTTTCCGATGATTTCAAAGTTCAGAGAACGTGTATCGTTATTATCCGGTTGTGAATAAACAATCCTCTGTGCTCTCGCCGGCAGGGAAAAGATTGTCAGAAGTAGTATAACCCAGAAATGCCTCATAGTAATCTTCAGGTGGTTTTTTATTCCAATAACTAATTTACAACAAAAAGATGGCAGCAATGATTTTAGGGTTGCAACAGGATAGTTTATTTTGAAATTTAACCCAAAATTTGCAGTACCCCGGATGATCCGTTTGGCATCCCTAAACCCCGTACGGGCTATAAATCGTCTTTTGTAAATTTCATGATAGAGAACATATAGTATAACCCACCGTATATCACTATAGCCAATATCAGTACCCAATCGGGAGGAAGTCCTTTATACAACACCTCCCTGCCAAAAGGAAGTGGCAATAAGGAATCGGTGGTCTGCAAAGGCAGTAAGTATCCCACAGGGGTCATATCAAGTTTCATATTAATAAAAGCCGTGAGAAGCCATTCAAAAATGAGTCCGTACAGGAAAAAGACAGCCATGGCCACGCCGCTGCGCCTGAACAATAAAGACAAAAACACTGCGAAGGCGATGTAAGAAAACGTCTGCAGGAAAATATATCCCACCCTGTCGAAACCTTCAAAACTGAACAGGGATGCCTCGGTGAGCAGTCCGAACAAAAGGGCCACCAGAACATTCAACAGCGTTATGAGGATCGAGTAAATAAGAATCGAAACAAACTTCACATTGACGAACTGCTTCCGCTCCCATCCGTCTATAATATTCTGTCTGTGCGTTTTAAAATTGAATTCATTCATCATTAGCATGATGAAAAGGATCCCTGGGAAATAAAGCAACCAACTGCTCATAAAACCTACTGTACCCCACACCTTCGGGAAAGCATAAGGCGAGCCTATAATAGCCTCGCCCATAGGAACATTTTCTTTAGCCACGGTATTGAGGTAAAATCCGATATAATTAATGCCGAACAAAGAGACAAAATACAGAATGGTGAAAACCCAGAAGGCTTTGTAGTTCTTCACTTTCATCCACTCAATCTTCAATAGTTCCACCATATCATCAATTGTTATTCGTTAATTCAATAAATCTGGATTCAAGACTTCTCTTTCTAGCCACCAAATGGCTCAGACTGATACCATTCGCATGGCAGAATTCGTTGAGCTTTTGAGGGTGAGACTCCCCTTTCGGAAAGTAAACAGACAGAAAACTGTTATCCTTTTCGATTCGTGTAACGCCGTCAAAGCCGGACAGCAGATTGTACAACTTCTCCAGATCTGCTGCTGAGACATCAATTATTTCTTCGCCGGTCAGAATATCCGAAACCGGGCCGACTGCCAGCAGATCACCGTTCTTAAGAATGGCCACATCGGTACATACTTTTTCTACTTCATCCAATAAGTGGCTGGCCATGATGATTGTCTTACCCTGTGCATGGAGGTCGCGCATCAGTTGGCGAATTTCTGCAATTCCCGTTGGGTCAAGGCCGTTAGTCGGTTCATCAAAAACCAAAACCTCAGGGTCGCCTAGCAGGGCGCCGGCAATCGCGAGCCTTTGCTTCATACCGAGAGAAAAAGTGCTGAACTTGGAGGTACGGCGGTGTGCCAAGTTCACTGTTTCCAGTGCTTTCATAATTTCAGCTTCAGTTCCCTTTTTCTTAATAGCTGCGGTGATTTTAAGATTCTCTACCGGGTTGAGGTAATGATAAAAATTCGGTGTTTCGAGCAGTGTTCCAATTCTTCTGCGCGAATCACCCGAAGGGGTTTCATCAAATAAAGTATAAGTGCCCGAAGTCGGACGGATAATGTCCAGGATAGTACCGAGCAGCGTAGTCTTGCCACTACCATTAGGGCCCAGGATGCCGAACACAACACCTTTAGGCACGGAAAAACTAACGTTTTTCAGGGCCTTTATACTCCCAAAATTTTTTGAAAGATTGTTTACCGTTAATACTGACATGAGGTTAAAAATAGTACTTCTGCTTTTAACCCAACAGTTTTTTTATATAACAAACCTCTGCTGCGTTGAATCCTGCATCAGCAATGACAGATGGCCTACAGCTTAGACTTTAGTTCCTGACCGGTTTTCCGGTTTTCAACACACTTTGCAAACGCTCCAGAGTTTTCTTCTCACCACAGAGACTCAGGAAGGTTTCGCGTTCTAATCCTAATAAATATTGTTCACTTACCAAAGTTTCCTCACTCAAATCTCCTCCACACATCACGTAGGCCAGTTTTTTAGCAATCTTCACGTCGTGCTCAGAAATGTAGTTTCCTCTGAACATGCTGTTGATACCTGCATAGAGCATTCCCAACCCGGAACGGCCCAGCACCTTAATATCTGTACGCTCTGTTGGCCGGGTGTAACCGCGGTCAAACATTTCAATCACACTCTTCTTGGCATCCGCAATTCTTCTATCCTGATTCATGGAGATTTCATCGTGTCCTTTGCGCATGATACCGATATCAAATGCTTCAAAACCTGATGTTGAAACTTTAGCTGTTCCGATAGTCATAAATCTGTTCTGCAGCGGAATCGTTTCGGGCTCGTTAGGCTGCATCTCGTCAGACGTACGCAGTGCAAACTCCTTTGTGCCACCACCGCCGGGTATCAATCCAACACCCAACTCCACTAGCCCGATATAGGTTTCGGCTGCTGCCTGAATTTTATCTGCATGTAAAGAGAACTCACAACCACCGCCCAACGCCAACCCATGAGGAGCCACTACAACAGGAACTGAGGAGTATCTTATACGCATGGATGTATTCTGAAACATGCGTACGGCCAAATTCAGTTCGTCATAATCCTGTTCTGCCGCAAGCATGAAGATCATACCGATGTTGGCACCTGCACTGAACTGAGCACCTTCGTTGGCGATAACCAATCCTTTGTATTTTTCTTCTGCGATGGCAATTGATTTATTGACGCCTTCAATCACCTCACTGCCGATGCTGTTCATCTTGGTATTCCAGGACAATCCAACCACGTCATCACCCATATCAACCAACTGGCAACCACTGTTTTTCCATACGGTCTTTTCTTTCAGATCGCTCAATATGATAAAGGCATCACCACCCGGCAGCGGCTTGTAAGCTTTTGTTGCAGCATCGTAACATTGTCTCTTTCCGTTTTCAACCTTGTAGAACGAATCATTACCTGCGCCGATAAACTCATCCACCCATCCTGCGTAAGCAACACCCGCAGCCTTCATTTGTTCTGTCACTTTCTTAACACCGAGAACATCCCATGATTCAAACGGGCCAAGCTCCCAACCGAAACCTGCACGCATCGCATCGTCTAAACGATAGATTTCATCGCTGATTTCAGGAATTCTGAAAGACACATAAGAGAACAGGCTGTAGTGGAACTGACGGTAGAACTCTCCTGCTTTATCCTGACCGGCAACCAGCATTTTCATCCTGGTCTTTAAGTCATCAACAGGCTTTGATGCGCCTACTGTTGCAAACTTGGGTTTTTCACGCGGAGCATATTCAAAAGTTTTCAGGTTCAATGTCAGAATTTCCGATTTACCACCTTCACCTTTTATCTTTTTGAAGAATCCCTGTCCGGTTTTATCACCCAGCCACTTGTTGTCCACCATCTTCTGCAGCCAATCGGGGATATTAAAAATCGCTGAAGCCTCATCGTCTTTACAGTTGTCTTTCACACCCTGTGCCACCTTCACCAAAGTATCGATACCTACAACGTCCGCCGTTCGGAAAGTAGCTGACTTCGGACGACCGGATATCGGTCCCGTCAGAGCGTCGATCTCATCGATATTCAATTCCAATTTATCCATCAGGTGGAATATAGACATGATAGAGAACACACCGATTCTGTTGGCAATAAATGCTGGTGTGTCTTTACACAATACTGTTGTCTTACCCAGGAAAAGATCTCCATAGTGCACCAAGAAATCAATCACATCAGTGTCTGTATCGGGAGTCGGAATTATTTCCAGCAAACGCAGATATCTCGGCGGATTGAAGAAGTGGGTACCACAGAAATGTTTTTTGAAATCATCACTCCTTCCTTCGGTCATCATGTGAATCGGAATACCCGAAGTATTAGAAGTAATCAGCGTTCCCGGTTTGCGGAACTGTTCCACCCTGTCGAAAACAGATTTCTTGATGTCCAGTCTTTCCACAACAACTTCAATGATCCAGTCAACATCGGCAATTTCTTTAAGGTTGTCATCAAAGTTGCCTGTCTTAATCCTCTTGATGTCGCCGGCAGTATATACCGGAGAAGGTTTTGACTTAACGGTGCCGGCTAGTGAACTATTCACTATGCGGTTAGCAACAGCCTTATCTGTTAATTGCAATCCCTTCTTTGCTTCCTCTTCCGTGAGTTCTTTCGGTGGGATATCGAGCAATAAAACATCTACACCGATCCCGGCAAACAGGCAGGCTATACGGCTGCCCATAACTCCACTGCCTAATACAGCAACTCTTTTAATCGTCCTTTTATGCATCATAAAATTTAGTTAGATAAACAACTATTTTGAAAACCGAAATTAAGGTTTTTTAATTTGAAGATAAAAAGAGTATCAGTATAAAAACCCATAATCCCAACCCTTCAAAACAGGTTAAGGTAAAACCGTGCCAATTAGGGCCGTGTGAGTTTAAAAACGGGTTTTAACGGGTAAATTCCATGCGCATGGCTGCGGGATGCTCGACAATAGCTCCCCCATCGTACACACACTTTCCGTTAACAAAAGTCTTTTCAACAGAGGCCGGAAAGACAAAATCTTCCAGCGGGCTCCAGCCGCATTTGTAAAGGATATTTTCTTTATTAACAGTGGTTTCCTTGTTCAAATCTACCACTACCAGGTCGGCAAAATAACCTTCTCTGATGTAACCTCTGTCTTTGACCAGAAAACAATCTGCCACTGCATGACTCATCTTTTCCACGATCTTCTCGAGGCTGATCCTCCCCATTTTATAATAATGTAACATCATCAATAGAGAGTGCTGAACCAGGGGCAACCCCGAAGCGGCATTCTCATAAGGAGGCTGCTTCTCAGATAGCAGATGCGGTGCGTGGTCTGTCGCGATTACATCCAATGTATTATCAAGAAGCCCTTCCCACAAAGCCTCTCTGTTGACAGTACCTTTAATCGCAGGATTACACTTAATCAGATAACCGAGCCGTTCGTAATCATCAGAGCAGAAATGCAGATGGTGTACACACACCTCAGCAGTAATTCGCTTTTCTTTCAGAGGGATATCATTATTAAACAACGCAAGCTCTTTAGCCGTTGTGATGTGCAGCACGTGCAATCGGCTGTCATACTTTTTCGCAAGAGATGTGGCAAAGGCAGACGAAACAAAACATGCATGCTCACTTCGGACTACGGGATGATCATCCGGAGTCAGTTCACCGTTTTTTTCTTTCAACACACCATAGTTATTGCGGATGGTTTTTTCATCTTCACAATGGGTGGCAATCAACAATTCTGAATCTTTAAATATCTTATGGAGTGTCGGTTCATCATCCACTAACATATTTCCGGTACTCGAACCCATGAATATTTTCACACCGCAGATATCCTTGCCAAGCCTATTGGCCTTCAGCACTTCTTCTGAGTTGTCATTGCTGACTCCCATGTAAAAACTATAATTGGCGAGTGATGTCTCTCTTGCAATACGGTATTTATCCTCCAGTAGTTCGAGAGTAAGTGCAGGCGGCTTCGTGTTAGGCATCTCCATAAAAGAGGTAGTACCTCCGGCAACGGCCGCACGACTCTCGGTAAAAATAGATGCTTTATGTGTAAGCCCCGGTTCGCGAAAGTGTACCTGGTCGTCTATCACTCCGGGTAACAGATGCAAACCTTCTCCATTGATTTCCGTACAGTTTTCTTTGGGAGAAATATTATCGCCAATCCGCTCAATCCTTTGCCCTTTCACATATACGTCTTTCTGCTCAATTTTACTCTCATTGACTACAGAAATGTTTTTAAAAACAGTATTTTGCATTTTTAAATTATTCATGTAACTGACCCTGAATGCGAAAACTCATAAGCCCCTTAGTCCTTGTACTGATTTTCACATCCGGAAGCCTTTTTGCACAGACGACCTATCTGCCCGAAGATAACAAAGCTTATACGCTGTTAGAAAGACTTGAAATAAAACAAGGCAAAAATAGCAATCTAAACTTTAGTTCTACCAAACCTTTCAGCAGAAGAAACGCCGTACAGGAAGCCAGGTATGCCGACAGCCTCTTTAAAATGGGAGAACTGCCGCTATCGGAGGTTGACAGGCATAATATTCAGTCGCTTTACCTGAATAATATGGAATGGGCGGGTGGTACAGGAACGTCCTTCGAAAGTAAAAAGACCGTCTTCAATACCTTTTATAAAACACCTGCTCATCTGTTTTATGTCAACGAAAAAGATTTCTTCCTGGCTGTAGATCCTGTTATTTCCTTTCAGTACGGTGGCGGAACAGGAGAAGATGATGCACTATACTACAATAAGCGAGGTGTTACGCTCAGGGGCAGGATCGCCAACAGAATTGGGTTTAGTTCTACGATTACAGATAACCAGGAACGCGGTCCGCTTTACTTCAGAGAATATGTAACTAACCACAGAGCAACGCCCGGAGTAGGATTCTATAAACCCTTCAAGAAAAACGGTTATGACTACTTTGACGGCAGAGGTTATTTCACTTTTAATGTCACCAAATACATCGATGTACAATTTGGGTATGATAAAAACTTTATCGGTAACGGAGAGAGAAGCCTTTTTCTCGATAACACCGGCAACAGCAGCCTCTTCCTGAAGCTGAATACCAAAATCTGGAAGCTGAATTATCAGAATCTCTTCATGGAACTGGTACCCACCTTCGTCAAGAAAGGGGACAAATTACTCGACAGGAAGTATGCTGCCATGCACCACCTAAGCATGAATGTCACCCCATGGCTGAATATAGGATTATTTGAAGGGGTAGTTTTTGGCAGAAAGAACAGATTTGATTTCATGTATCTGAATCCTATTATTTTCCTGAGACACGTGGAAGGTACTGTTGGAAGTCCGGACAACGCACTTGCAGGAATTGACTTCAAAGCAAATGCAATGAACAGATTCCAATTTTACGGCCAGTTGGTATTGGACGAATTCCTGCTCAAAGAGGTCTTTAAGAATACCGGCTACTGGGCTAACAAGTATGGCTACCAGTTAGGTGTGAAATATATAGATGCTTTCAACATCAGCAATCTCGACCTGCAGGTAGAAACCAATCGTGTGCGGCCCTTCACTTATTCGCATTACGACTCTGTTGCGAACTATACCCATTACAATCAGCCGCTGGCACATCAACTCGAAGCTAACTTCCAGGAGTACATTGCCAAGGTGCGTTATCAGCCACTCCCTAAACTGTATTTTGATGCAGGAGTACATTATTATTTTAAGGGACTGGATACTGCGAACACCAACTACGGCGGCGATATTTTTAAACTATATACAACCCGTACAAACAACTATGGTAACACTGTTGGAGGCGGAAATAAGGTCCAGGTGTTAAATGCAGCTGCAACAGTTGGTTACGAACTCAGAGAAAACCTGATGATTGAGGGAAATATCCTGCTGAGGAAAGAGACAGCTTCAGATGCTGCTACTTATTTCAATATTGGAGTAAGATTAAATGCGCCGAAGAGGAGTTATTATTTCTAACAAATAAGCAGACTCAGCTCTTCTGAGATTCTTCTTCCTTTACATATTGGGCAATCTCCCACGGGAGGACTTTCTTATCGATAAGTCCTGATGGTGTCAACAGCGCGGCCCTGCGCACCACATTCCTGAATTCGCGCAGATTACCCGGCCACGGATAGCTCTTAAATATTTCTATTACCTCGGGATCGTATCCTTTTATCTTCCTTTTAAGCTCTTTATTGGCCTTATTTAAGAAGAACTCTGCAAAGGGAATAATGTCATCCTTCCTTTCGCGAAGCGGAGGCAGCTTAATGGAGAATTCGTTGAACCTGTGGTACAGGTCTTCACGAAACTTGCCCTTCTTATAGGCCTCTCTCAAATTTTCGTTGCTGGCAACAATGATGCGCACGTCGACATCATTCTCTTTTGTTCCGCCGATACGCTTATATTTTCGCTCCTGAATTACTCTTAATAACAACGCCTGCACTTCTGCACTAAGGTTGGCCACTTCATCCAGAAACAAGGTGCCGCCGTTGGCCAACTCAAAATGCCCTGCCTTATCGCTGATGGCTCCCGTGAAAGCACCTTTCACATGGCCAAAAAGTTCACTACCTGCCAGTTCTTTTGACAGAGTTCCACAGTCCATCGCTATAAACGGCGCTTTCTTGCGCGGACTGTTTTCATGAATTGTCTTGGCTATTACTTCCTTCCCCGTACCGCTTTCACCGTATAGAATCACGCTGTAATTGGTATTGGCTACGACACCTACCTGATGATACACTTTGCGAATACTCTCGTCTTGCCCCATCAGATAATCCTGGCTGAAATGGATATCAGTCTCCTCATCGTAATGCTTTTCTTCTTTTGGTGTCGGCTTTGAAGGCTCTTCTTCTTTGGACGCAGCTTCTGCCTTCTCCATTTCCTTTCTTGCCTTTTCAACAACGCTCAGTACTTCGTCAGGAATCAATGGTTTGGTGATATAATCAAAAGCGCCGTGTTTGATGACATCCACAGCTATCTTGATATCAGAATATCCGGTGATGATAATGACTATCGTAGAGGGTTTGATTTCTTTCACCTTCACCAGTACCTTTTTGCCATCTTTATCGCCCAGTCTGAAATCGCAGATTACAATATCAAAGTCTTCATCCTTAAACTTCTGGATGCCCTTTGAGGCGCTGTGAGCTGTAGCAGTTTCATAACCCTTCTTCTCCAGAAACTTGCTAAGCAATACACACATATCCAGATCATCATCTATAATTAAAACCCTGCTTTTGACCTTCATAGACACTAAAAATAATTAAAGAGGAAAACAAATTTACAATAAACACTACTTTGAAGCATACCGGCAGAATAACTGCCGGATTTTTCGTGTTTAAGTATTTAGAGTAAAAGAAAGGTTTTATAAGACAATTCCGAAAAAATAATACCAAAACTTAAGAAAGATTATAACTCACTGGATATCAGTTATGTATAAGGAAATAATATGCCAAATATCAGCCCAAACTTCAATGTACCCTGTCCTTTACAGGCAAAATTTGGAGGCGAGAGTCTTGTCGCAATGTTTTTGGCAACAAAATTGATTTCCTACCCAGAATAAACGTGTATTTTGGATAATTGACAATGAACAACAGTGCTAACATATTGAAAGCTGCAATTGTAGATGATGAAACGGACCTGTGTTTTCTTTTGAAAAGCATTCTGAAAGAAGAGAGCGTGGACGCGGTTGAAATAAATACGATAGAAGAAGCAAAAACAGAACTTCCACAAATACAACCAAATGTCATTTTTTTGGATAACCATCTTCCTGATGGGCGAGGGATTGATTTTATCGTTTTAATAAAGAAAAATATCCCCGGTGCAAAAGTTATTATGATGACCGCTTTTAATGCTGAGGGAGAAGAAGATCAAGCTTTAAAAAACGGAGCTGATTGTTTCCTGATTAAACCATTATCTCACAAAACAATTAATGAGGCTCTGGCAAGAGTTAACTTGCGGTAGTGCCTTTATCCTTGTTAAGATCGAACACAATTGTAAACGTTGTTCCCACGCCTTCTTCACTTTCTGCTTTGATAATTCCGTTGTGATTTACAATTATGTTTTGAGTGTTGGCCAGTCCAAGCCCATTACCCTGCTTTTTAGTAGTGAAAAAGGGCTCGAACAACCTGCTTTTTTGCTCGTCGCTCATCCCCTTTCCGTTATCCGCTATCTGGATTATAAGTTTTTCATTGTCTGATTCAGTAGTAATCCAAAGCACCCCGCTTTCGGGCATAGCTTCTATAGCATTCACGATCAGATTCAGGAACGCGATTTTCATCTTGTCGACATCCACATCTATTTGTTCAGTACTATTGAATTCTGTTTTTATAAGGATATGCTTCAACATCACCCTGTCGCCGGCTTCCTTCAGGCTCATCTGCAGTAACTCATCAATACGGAATGGTTGTTTATTCAGTTGAGTAGGGCGGGTAGAATTGAGCAGGTCACTCACCAATTTGTTGATCCGGTCTGAATTCCGTTTCACCATATCGAAAAATATTTCAGCATCGCCGCCTTCAGGGTATTCGCCGCGCAACTGTTCTATGGCCAGGTTAATGTTTGTAAGTGGGTTCCTCACTTCGTGCGCAATCGTACGTGCAATCCTTCCGGTGGCCGAATACTTTTCCATGCTCCGCAGGTCTATCAATTCGGTATTCAACTCTGCCAGTTGTTCAATTCTCTTTTCTAATTGCGACCTGAATTCAGCTGCCTCACTGTCGGCTCTTTTGCGCGCTTTATTTTCTTCGTTATAGACCACTATAGAATACAACGTTACCAGGATGGCTACCAGCAAAGAGAACACGTTGGTTCTCTTTATTAGCCCTGCATAACTTGAAATACTGTCAGATCTTCTATCGAGCAGGTCGCGCTCAATATTCTGCATTTCAAAAACATTATTTTCAAGTCCTGACATGAGTTCTGTAACATTTCGGCTTTCTGCTGCAATCTCGTCTGTGATGGCTCCGGAGGACTTGTACAACTGAATAGACTTCTCGAAAGAAGCCACAACAGTTATCAGTGTTTGTTTAATGTCAGAGATATTCTCAACCTGCTCTACATTACCGGCAACCTGTCCGCTAACCAGTTCTACCATGCTATCAACCTTGCGAATACTGCTGAAAAACAAATCGAGATTTGGAGTATCCTTATCAATCAGATAACGCTGAAAAGAAGATTCTGCCCGTGTCAAATAGGCCACCAGGTTATCCAGATCGTGAATCAACTGGTTGGTTTTATTTACCATTACCGACTGCTCTTCTACTTTCAGTGTTGACAAATATGTCAGTACATTACTAAATAGCAGCAATATGAATGCAGCAATAAAACCACTCCTGACCCTGTTCGCATTATTCCTTACAGCCGGGGATTCACAAACAAGATTATTCTCTGCCATAAAAAATTAAAAATGGAATTTACTTATTATTTCTAATCTTCTAGGGCTGCACCTCAAAAACCATCCCGTAAATTTCCATTTTACGTATAAAGCTTACTTTTTTTCTATTTCACACTACTTTAGGCATAAATCAAACATTTTATACAGAACTTTGTACTCTGTTTTTTTATAATATAACAGTGTTATTATTATTTATCAACAGGCGAGAACACAATAAAAAAACTTAAAACATATTACAATGAGTACAGGAAAAACAGTTGCAGCATTATTAGCCGGGGTTGCTATCGGTGCTGCTTTAGGAATTTTATTCGCTCCCGATAAAGGATCGGAAACCAGAAGAAAACTTGCTGAAAAAGGAAGTGACCTGGCAGATGACCTGAAGGAGAAATACGACGAGTTTTCAGAAGCAGTTTCTGAAAAATATGATGCTGCAAAAGAAAAAATCAACAGCCTGATTAAAGAAGGAAAGAAGACAGCAGAAGATATCGTTAACGAGGCCCAGGAAAAAGCCGATGCGTTTAAGAATGACATCAGAAATCCCCGTCCGGTAAACTCCTAAGAGTCCCCATTCCGGCAGACAGGGCTAAAACAAACTACAAAAATGGCACAAGAAAGGGAAAGCTCTCAATTTGAAGATTTATTTCAGTCTACTCGCAGTTATATAGACACACAACTGCAACTGCTGAAATTGAAATCAGTGCAGAAAGCATCTCAGCTTTTCTCCGTTGCCGCAACTGTTTTGCTGCTCTCAGTCCTCGGATTGATGGTACTTATCCTGTTATCTATAGGCTTATCACTCTATCTTGGCAAAGTGCTGGGATCATATTTTCTCGGATTTTTCCTCACCGGTGGAATTTTTATAGTTACTGCACTTATCATCTTTTCCTTCAGAAAAAGGCTGCTTCAGATTGCATTGAGTAACTGGCTGATCAGGCTGCTGCTGAACGACGACTCTAAAAAAGAAGACTGACATGAACGGAAACATCAATAACGCAGCACAACTTTCAGCAGCTATCCAAAAATTGGAGGCAAAAAGAGACAGGCAGGAGGAAGAACTGGCTGCATCTTTTCATGAAGTGGCTGCCGAATTGACTCCGAAGAATATCATTAAGAATGCTGTCAAAGGAGTCACAGATCCCAAGAACCTGAATTCAAACCTTCTGAAACTCGCCGTCGGTATCGGGGGAGGACTTGTAGCAAAAAAGCTTGTAGGACCCACTAATGGAACGTCCACACAAAAACTTATAGGTAGGGCGATCCGGTTAGGACTGGAATATTTTATTGGGAAGAGAAAAAAATAATCATCCCTTCTTATTCCGGCGCAAGAGCAATTGATAGACCCGCTCGGCAATCGTTTTCATCTTTGGCCTCACCTCGTCTTCCGTCACGGGAGTGAAGAGTGAAATGACGAACTTAATCTTATCGCTTTCCACTATGCCCACATCATTGGTGTAATAATTCCACCAGCCCGATTTATGGGCAAACACGGCATCGCGCGGTAAACCGGTGGCTAGCTTTGTGGTGTCTAACTGCATGCTCAGAATATCTTTCAACGTCCTGCTTACCCAGAAGTTTACTAAGTCATCCCGATAAATCTTATACATAAACAAAGCTGCGTGTAAGGCGCTGGTTTCTGTACCTCTGGTGGTATCATATCCGGGATCTTCATACTTCCGGCTGAGGAACTTTCTCGTCACTTCACTCCCGAACCAACCGTACCGGTGCATGGTGGCATTGATGTTCTCCCTGCCTGCAATATCTATCATGCAATTAGCCGCGGAGTTATCACTACGTGTAATCATCAGGTCGAGCAGGTAGCCGATGGTTACGGTATCACCTGCTCTGAGCAGCGGACGGGGATCCCATTTAATTTCTGAAGACCTGTCGACATCATTCGGAGAACGGACGATATAGGCATCATTCAAAGAATACTTCCCTTCACTCACCTGTTTCAATACTTCCATACCTACGTACATCTTATAAACCGATGCAGGATAGATGAAGTTGTCCATATTTACTCCGCCTAACAAGGGCTTCTTATTTGTAAGGTCGATTACAGCAAAAGACACTTGTTCCATCCCGTCTTCACCGACGTCGTACGAGCCGTCCAGGCCTGCATCCGCAATAATCTGCTTTAATGAATCGGAGAACCATTTGGGTTGTTTGAATTCTTTTTTAAGATTCACAGGCTGCGCTGTGAGTGTAGTAAGAAAAGCTAATGACAGAAATAAACAAAAAAAGTGTTTCATCTCCCGGTTTTATTTATAGAAGGGCAATGTCTGTTTTTGGTGCAATAAAGATAGGATTTGAAATTTAGGGATAGACAGCAGAAAGTATCTTGACCATCCCTGGTCAAGGATGAATTAATTATCCCGGACCAAGATGGTCCGGATACTTCCGAGCAGCCCCCAGCTACCTAACAGGCACAGGTATGCAGCGCCGGGCTTGAGAGGAAGGGTATCTGTGCTGGTAATTATCGGCACAGATACGCCAACCAGCATAGGACTCTTCTGCATATCTGCCTGTCAAAACCAAAAACAAAAAAGCCCTGAAAAAATTCAGAGCTTTTACATTCTTTTCGTAGCACGTGGGAGATTCCATCCCAAAAAAATACCCCGAAATTATCGGGGCAAAGTCTAATTTCCGTAGCACGTACGGGATTCCCTGCCTGCGTGACACAGTCAGGCAGGGAACCCGTGATTTACCCTATAATATCCATTAAAACTTCTGTAAACCAAAACAAAAAAGCCCTGAAAAAATTCAGAGCTTTTATATCCTTTTCGTAGCACGTACGGGATTCGAACCCGTGATTCCTCCGTGAAAGGGAGGCGTCTTAACCCCTTGACCAACGCGCCATTTCCAAAATTTGGACGGCAAAGATAATACCTGCTTTTGGTGTAGCCAAATTTATTCACCGGCAAAAATATAAGCCTGAAAAACATCCCAAACCTTTCCCCGGCTTTCACTTATTTAACAGCCTAAAAACACTCATAAAGTACCTCTGCCGTTTAATGAAAGCAGGGCCAAAAAAAGGATTTTTCAATCTACCTTTGCGCCATGTTACAGATCAGTCAACGAGGCATAGAAATGCCTGCCTCCCCCATTCGCAAACTGGTTCCCTTTGCCGAGGCCGCAAAGAAAAGAGGAATCCATATCTACCATTTGAATATCGGCCAGCCCGATGTGGAAACGCCTAAAATCGCTATCGATGCTGTAAGAAACGCCGATATCAAGGTATTGGAGTACAGCCACAGTGCCGGTAACGAAAGCTACCGCAAGAAGCTGGCTGGCTACTACCGCACAAAAAACATCAATGTAGATCACAACGATATTATCATCACCACGGGTGGTAGTGAGGCCATTCTTTTCGGCTTCATGAGTTGCCTGAATCCCGGAGATGAAGTGATTATTCCTGAGCCGTTCTATGCCAACTACAACGGATTTGCCGTTGAAGCAGGGGTAATGGTAAAACCTATCTTCAGCAGTATCAAAACCGGTTTTGCGCTGCCGCCGATTGAAGAATTTGAAAAGAAGATCACGGAAAAAACCAAGGCAATCATTATCTGTAATCCTAATAACCCAACGGGGTATTTATACAGCCGTGAAGAATTAGAAGCCCTGCGAACCATCATCAAAAAACACAACCTCTACCTGTTTGCCGATGAAGCTTATCGCGAATTCTGTTACACCGGCACACATACCAGTGCCATGGAACTGGAAGGTGTGGAAGACCATGTGATTCTGATGGATACCGTAAGTAAGCGCTATAGTGCGTGCGGTGCCAGGATCGGGGCTTTTGTAACTAAGAACAAACAAGTATTGCAAACAGCCATGAAGTTTGCACAGGCAAGACTCAGTCCTCCGTCATACGGACAAATGCTGGGTGAAGCTGCAATAGATGTTTCGCAAGATTACTTTGACCAAACTAAAAAGGAATATATTGCCCGCAGGGACGCACTGGTAGGGAGGCTCAACACTATGAAAGGTGTCTTCTGCCCGAATCCGGGCGGAGCATTTTACGCGATGGCTTCGCTTCCTGTCGATGACGCCGACAAATTCTGCCAATGGATGCTGGAATCGTGGGAATATGAGGGTGCTACCGTAATGATGGCACCGGGCACAGGCTTCTACAGTACACCGGGGCTGGGCAAAAACGAAGTACGTTTTGCCTACGTACTCAATACCGATTCCATCCACAAGGCAATGGATTGTCTGGAGAGGGCTCTCGAGCATTATCCCGGCAGAACTGAATAAAATAATAAATCTGAACTTAAAAATTAAGATTAGGCGGTCGGGATTTCCTACTTTTCACTCAGAAGTATTATCTTCGCCGCCCAATAAAACGTCGGGGTAGCTCAGCTGGTGAGAGCGTTGGATTCATAACCCAAAGGTCGGCGGTTCAAGTCCGCCCCCCGATACAAAAACACGAAAGACACTCAACAAAAAAGAGGCTGACCTTTTGAGACAGCCTCTTTTAATTAGCTGTAGGGGAAGGGTTCGAACCTTCACGAGGCAGTTAGCCATAACACAAAGTTTTAGTGGTCGACCCTGGTTATCACCCGTTGCCGGATGACAGCTCTATGTTACGTTTATCCTGGAATCCTCACCCCCGAGACAAGAGGGCATGTCTGCCAAAAATTTCATCACCCCACAGTGTTAAAGAACTAATCTGATGCAAATCTAAATACTGTGCTATTACAAAACAAATATTTTAAACAGATTCTTTGAAATATAGAAATGATTTAATTATCTTTACTTTTGTCTGATATTTTTCAAAAACACTTTTCAAAATGGCAGCGAAGTTTAATATTGACAAACTCGATCTTCAGATTATACAGGAGATGAGCGAAAATGCCGAGACACCTTATGCTGAATTGGGTAAAAAACTGTTTGTCAGCGGGGGTACTATTCACGTCAGGATTAAAAAATTAGAAGAACTCGGTATTGTAAAAGGGAAGAAGCTAAAGGTAAATCTAAAACTATTAGGATTTGATATCACTGCCTTCGTGGGTATCTTTCTGGAGAAAAGTTCGATGTACGAACAAGTGGCTAAAGAATTAGAAAGGATACCTCAGATCGTAAGGCTGAACTATACTACCGGTAACTACAGCATGTTTGCCGAAATCGTTTGTAAAGACATTAACCAGTTGAAATATGTTCTTCACGACGAACTGCAAAAGATAAAAGGTATCGAAAGAACAGAAACACTTATCTCTCTCAGTGAGAGTTTTAACCGGACGGTTAAGGTAACCGAAGAGTAGCCTGTTTCTTTGTAATTTTAAAACGCCATTACGGCCGACTTCATTGAATCTAAATATTCATCTTTTATGAAAACAATAAAAGGGCCCGCAATTTTTATAGCCCAGTTCATCGGAGATAAAGCTCCGTTTGATAATCTGGACAACATCTGCCGGTGGGCTTCGCAATTAGGATATAAAGGCATTCAGATCCCCACTCTCGACGAGCGATTTATCGATCTTGAAAAAGCAGCTACGAGTAAAACGTATGCCGATGAACTTAAGGGTATCGTTCAGTCACACGGGATGGAGATATCTGAACTCTCTACACATCTGCAAGGGCAGTTGGTAGCCGTACATCCCGCTTACGATTTGTTGTTTGACAGCTTCGCCCCACAACATTTACAAGGACATCCGAAGGAAAGAACCGAGTGGGCTATCCAACAATTAAAATATGCCGCACTCGCCAGCAAGAATCTCGGATTGAAAGCACACGCTACCTTCAGCGGTTCGTTACTGTGGCACACTTTTCATCCATGGCCGCAAAGGCCTGCAGGACTGGTAGAAGAAGGCTTTACCGAATTGGCCCGCAGATGGAAGCCTATCCTGGATGCATTCGATGAAGCAGGTGTC
This sequence comes from Chitinophagaceae bacterium, assembly GCA_024103425.1. GTDB lineage: Bacteria > Bacteroidota > Bacteroidia > Chitinophagales > Chitinophagaceae > Ginsengibacter. Next base: position 68,546 of record JAGFIS010000003.1, on the reverse strand, counting down.
GATGTTTGTTATGAGATTCACCCGGGCGAAGATCTTTTTGACGGTGAAACCTATGAGATGTTTCTTGAGAAAGTAAACAACCACCCGAGAGCCTGTCTGCTTTACGATCCCTCACATTTCGTGTTGCAATGTCTTGACTATATTCAATACATTGATTTCTATCACGAGCGCATCAAAGCCTTCCATGTTAAGGATGCTGAATTCAATGCTACCGGACGGCAGGGCACCTTTGGCGGTTATCAGCCCTGGCTGAAGAGAGCCGGGAGATACAGGTCTCCCGGAGACGGTCAGGTAGATTTCAAGCGCATATTCTCTAAACTTGCCGAATATGACTACGATGGATGGGCTGTGCTTGAATGGGAATGTTGTATCAAGAATTCTGAAGACGGAGCAAAAGAAGGCGCTCCCTTCATCAAAGAACATATCATCCGCACAACAAAAAAAGCATTTGACGACTTTGCCGCCACGGTGAAAGATCCGGCACTTAACAAAAAGGTTTTAGGCTTGAATGATTAATCAATAAAAAAAGGATTATGAAAAGAATCTCTTTATTCCTGTTCGCCGCACTTCTGATGGCCTCTTGCACAAGCACTCAGAACAATTCGGGCTCTTCGGGTACCTGGAAAACAATTCTCAAGCAGAATTCAACCAAAGGCTGGCATGTTTACAACCAGAAAACAGCAGGAAACTTCTGGAAGGTACAGGATGGTGTATTGTATCCCGATAAACTCAACGAACAACAGTACAAGAAAGAAGAAATCGGCGATCTGGTGACCGATGAAGAATACGGCGACTTCGAGCTGGAACTCGAATGGAAGATCAGCGAGAAAGGCAACAGTGGCATCATCTTTTATGTAAAAGAAGACAAACAGTATGAAGCCACTTATCTCACGGGTCCTGAAATGCAGGTGTTAGATAACGGAACTCCCACCCGACCGGGACACTCCGACAGCCGGCTGTACACCCACCGCGCAGGAGATCTCTATGATATGATTGCATCTAAAGAAGCCGTGAGACCGCTAGGAGAATGGAACAGGATCATCATCAGAAGTAAAAACGGAAAACTGGATTTCTACATGAACGGGGAGCATGTTCTCAGCACCCGCATGTGGGATCAGAACTGGAAAGATATGATTGCTATCAGCAAGTTTAAGTACATGCCTGACTTCGGAAAGTTTAAAACAGGCAGGATAGCACTGCAATATCATGGAGATGAGGTGTGGTATAGGAATATTAGGATTAGGAGGATATAAGTTCAGTACACTTTGAGTTCAATTCCACGGTTCTGATTGTCACTTTTTGTCTCCAAAAAGTAACCAAATCCGCCGCGGCGGACAAGGACAACCAGATCGCTCCGCGCGTTTGTCCGGCCAACGCTCCGAAGATTTCAAGAACCAGTCAGTCTATTTGTCTCATCGTATAGTCTATATTATTTTAAACAAGTAGGGCGAGCCCAAACGGTTTCGCCCTGTTCTATTTTGCTCAAACAAGTATTAGAAGGACACTCTTGCACCTGCCATGAAATTAAATCCACGGGTGTTGTACCCTCTGGTGTCAAAATATTTTTGATTTGTAAGGTTTGCCAGATTCACAAACAGGCTTAAAGGCTCTGCAGGTGAGTAATTCACATTAAAGCCCAGCGTATAATATCCTTTCAACACGAAAGGAGGAGCCATATACTGCCCTTCGTATGCTTTACTTGCAGTATGCAGTTGCAAGCCAAAATCGAGATCTTTCAGAGGACTGTAAACGACACCTACATTCAACACATTCTTAGGTTTTTTGTACAGGTTGAAATAACTCGAATCTTTCCCGTTGTTTTGAGTTGTAATCTTACCATCTACGAAAGTGTAGTTCAGTTGAAAAGCCAGTTGATTGTTAACAGCGTACTTTCCTTCTACTTCAACTCCCTGATCATTTTGTTTATCACCATTGACATATTGACTCATATACGTTACCGGATCCGTATGGAAAAGAATCACATCTCTGCCGGATCTTAAAAATCCGGTCGCTCTCACAAACGAAGCTTTGTCAGCCCACATCACACCGGCTTCAGCCGATTGCGTAGTCTCGGGTTTGAGTTTTGTGTTTCCGTATTCTGAATACAATTGATAAAGAGTCGGTATTTTATAGGCTGAGGCCAGTGTTCCGTATATCTTCCAATGCTCATTGATTTTATAAAACGGATTGATGGATACTGTCCCGTTACTGCCATACAAATTCTGATAATTAAATCTTCCTCCCGCTTCCAGTCCGAACCCGCCATCGGTATGTATTTGCATCGATGCGTAAGCACTTACCTGATGCGTCTTAGCACTGTCTGCTGCAATCGGCAAGGCAGGAAAACCATAATCGGGAAGATAGATATATATCTGATCTGTATTGTTATGCCTGTAATCCGCTCCTGCAAGCAATTCCACTTTTTTACTCAGCTTCAGGCTGGTATACAGTTCGGCGTAATGCGACATGCCTTCATAGTTACCATATTGGTATTTTGAGAATCCGCCAACATGAGAGGAGTCATCAGTGAAATTTCTTTTATAACGGTTCGCATTGTAAAGAAAACGGACAAAACCATTTTTCAAATGATAGTCAAATGATAAACCGCCGATCAGGTTGGTGTTTCTGTATGTGTAGTCTTTATCATCCATAAATGCTCCCGCATCAATATCACCACCGTACTTACTGTACTTGCCATAAAGTGATAACTGAGTTTTCTCTGAGAGCTTCGCTCCCAACCTTACCATGAACATATCGCTGTTGAAACCATCTTTATCAAAGCCCGCCGTTCCGGTTGAATCATAAGCAGAACTGAACCCTGCTGATTTTAATTTGGAGTAGTTTATCAGGAACGAATATCCATTTTCGTTAGCACCTGTCAGTGTAGCACCTGCCTTCCAGGTACCGTAACTTCCGGCGCCTGCAATAGCGCTCCCGGTGAAAGGCTTGGAAGTCTCTTTCTTAGTTATCAGGTTGACCACGCCGGCAACGGCATCAGACCCATAGAGTGTCGACTGTGCCCCTTTCAAAATTTCTACTTTTTCAAGTAAGGAAACATCGAAATTGTTCAGATCAAATTCTCCGCTGACCGAGGAAGGGTCGTAAAGAGGAATCCCGTCCAGCAAAATCAGTGTATTACCGGAGGAAGCGCCTCTGAGATAGATAGCAGGATTATTACCCAGATTTCCGGTGGCGCCGTTAATGGTTACACCGGCTTGTTCACTGAGTAATTCCGTCAATGTCTTTCCCGGATTTTGTTCGATAGTTTGTTTCGAAATAACCGTTACTACTTTTCCGGTTTGACTCTGTTTGATTGGTGTTTTGGAAGCAGTTACCACCACTTCGTCTAGTACCTGAGTGCTGTCTTGTGCCCGCAGCGACCCGTTAGCAACTATTACCAGCGCAATAAGCCATCCTTTTTTCATAAAAATTTTTTTTGCTTCCGGAAAATGAAAAAAAATCAAAGGAGTGCCGTATTTCATCCCTCTGCCTTTCATCCCGAAAGCTTTTGGTTAAATAATTTTGAAACAGGCAGGTCTTCTGGCTTGGGTTTTTTATCGGGCGCCTTCCCGGAATTTTCCAGTGGCTTGTACCCGAACCATCATTTGGCGATGGTAAACCTTACAGCTACGGGGATAGCTCCGGATTTACACCGGATTCCCTTTTTAATTCTTCAAGAAACCAATTTCAGGCGCAAATGTAAGCGCATTAAAATGAATTAACCAAACTGATTACCGGGAGTTACTCTTTTTTTTACAAATCAAACGAAACACCTCCGTAAAACGATCTTCCGGCTGCAGCGTTATAATACCTTCCGACTGCGCCGTTGATATCATTACCCAGACTGTAAATTGTATTGAAAATATTATCTACACCTGTAAACAACTTTATATAGCTTCTTTTATTCAGGTCGATACACTGGTATACTTTGGCATGTAACAGAAAATAATCTGATGCGTATTCCGAATTGGCATCGTTCAAGGCCACCTTTCCGTTATAAAGAGCGGAGATATTCAACTGTGTACCGGAAACAAAAAATATATTTCCGGAGAAAGCAATCTTCACCGGACTTACACCGGCCACTTTATTTCCCGAATAATCATTAGCACCCGGCTTATAGTCCTTATAAACAAAATGGTGCCATGTACCCGTCAGCAAAGTGGAGATGCCCTTGAAAATTCCCGTAGGACGGTCGATTACCTGAAAATTAATCAATGCCTCAAGCCCTTGCTGAACAGCTTTTCCTGCGTTACTGAAGTAATCTCCCCCACTGGCATCGCGCTTCTGGGTGATTGAATTCTTAAGCCTGTAACTGAAGAGGCTGACATCTGTAAACAACCTTCTGTTCATCACGCTGGCACGCCATCCTACCTCGTAATTCACGCCCGATTCTGCCTGTAGGGTGGTGTTGAAGATATCGGTAGAAGGCAACAGCTCTGATGTAGCAGGCGGAGAAAAGCCACGCGCAACAGAGCCATATACAACCATATCAGGATTCAACTGTTTACTCAGACTCACTCTCGGTGCCCACTCATTTTTGAAGGAACGTTTGTGGCGTATGTTCTCATCATAGAACCTGCTGAAGTCGACATCCAGGAAGTTGACACTGGTTCCCGCGCTTGCCGAAAAACCTTTTCCGAGTTCCATATTAGCCTGCGCGAATACAAAAGCCTGTGTGTTTTGAATCTCATTATCAGTCTGTAAATCGCCGGGTGTGCCGCCGTTATTCTTATACACCCGCTGCCCGTTGAAGCTGTGCTGATATTCGCCTCCGAAATCCAGGGTGAACTGTTTATCATCCACCATAGCGGAATAAGTAAAATCCGTTCTGCCGCCAAAGTGGGGTTCGCTTGTTCTCGAGAAGTTTCTGAAGTTGGGATTCCTGTTTTGAGAATAAGACCCATAGAGGACGACGTAGTTTTTCAGACTACCCGAAATCTGCTGCTCCATCTTCAATCCTGCCAGGAAATAGTTCAACGTAAACTCTGCATGAGCTTCATCTGCCGAAGGATTAGGACCGGCTTTCGGACGCGCACTTCTCGGATTCGCCTCGTACTCTGCAAGTGTCAGCGCACCCGGTGTCTGGTAGTAAGACCTGCCGTAGATAAAGTAATTGCCCATCTTGAACTTTTTCTTATTTACCAATGATGCATTCATGGAGACAACATCCCTGTACATCTTAGTATGGTCGCGGAATCCATCCGACGATTGGCGGTTATATTTAAAAGAAATCTTTTTGCCATCGTTTACAATATTGGCAGCAAAGCCCAAACTGTTGGTATTATAACTTCCATAGGTATCCGTAAACTGAATTCCCGATCTTTTAGGCTCGTCAGTTAATAACACAACACCACCCGTTCCTGTTCCGTACACACTTCCCGAAGGGCCTTTAATCACCTCAATCGAGGTAGCATTGTATATCCCAAGGATTTGAAAAAAGGTATTACCACCAGGATCTGTCATCGGAATTCCGTTGTAATAAATCTTCACATTCCGCACACCGAATGGCGACCGCATCGAGCTTCCTCTGATGTTGAGGCGGTAACTGCCGGGAGAGCGCTCGTCCATATTGACACCGGGCATATTGTTCATCGCCCGCACCCACGAGAGGTTGTTTGTCTGATACATCTGGCTTTCATTAATCAGGTTAACGGGAGCGGGAACGCTGAGCAGCGGACGGTAAGATTCAAACGCGGAAATGACTACATTCTGAAGGGTATCAGTTTCTGAAACCTCTTCGTTAGCAGTCTGTGCCATTACCGGCAGCCATAATATCGATATAAAGAAGATGAACAGTTTTCTCATAAAAGACGTGATTATCTTCAAAATTAAACCAATTCAACACACTCGTTAATGTTTATCTTTAGCATATGGAAGCTCAACCCAAGGCTAAACCGACTCACCTCTTAGGATTGTTCGACGTATCGGTACTGATGGTCAGCTTTGTTTTAGGCATGGGCATCTTCCGTACACCCGTCAATGTTGCAGCAGCAATTGACAGTCCGCTTATCTATTTCTTAAGTTGGGTGGCCGGCGGGGTCGTCGCTTTTTGCGGAGCACTAACATACGCAGAAATCGGAAGCAGATTGCCGGTAACCGGAGGTTATTATAAAGTATTTTCATACGCTTACCATCCATCTATTGCTTTCGGAATCAACTGTGTCATCATCATCAGTAATGCTGCCACGCTCGGCGCTGTTGCACTGGTGGGAGGAGAATATATTACGGGTGTCCTTTTTCCGCACAGCGACCCCGCAACTCTATTAAAGTATCAGACCACAATTGCCTTAGTGTCTATCGTGCTGTTTTATGGTATCAATCTGCTTGGATTGAAAATGAGTGCCCGCGCCCAGAATGTACTCACCATCATTAAGGTAGCGTTAGTGCTGGCGCTGATCAGTCCTTTGTTTTTTGAGACAGGAACCAAGGTAGATTTGTTTGCAGGATCGGCTCACAGTCAAAATTTCCTCGCTTACCTGAAGGCATTCGGTATCGGCTTGGTCGCTGTAAGCTTTACCTACGGAGGGTATCAGCAGACAATTAATTTCGGCGAAGAAATCAAACATCCGCGGAAGACCCTGCCAAGAGCCATCTTCATTGGTATCGCAATCATACTGGTTTTATATCTGCTCATCAATTATGCCTACGTCAAAGTCATCGGTTACGAAGCACTGGGTCACTCCACCAATATTGCGGCTATCATGGCTTCGAAAGTATTTGGACCCGCAGCAGAAAAAATCTTATCTGTACTGCTCTTTCTGAGTGTGCTTGCTTATGTGAATGTGCTACTGATGAGCAACCCGCGCGTGATGGCAGCGATGAGCGACGATAAAATATTGCCGGCGGCATTCAACAAACGAAATCCCAAGACAGATGTACTGACAACCTCTGTAAGTGTATTTGCGGCAGTGAGTGCCCTGATTGTTTTCTGGGCCAAAGAATTTGACACCATTCTGAGCTTCACCATTTTACTGGATTGCTTCGGCATGTCGTTATCGGCAGCGGCGATATTCATCCTGCGCAAACGCACCCGGCACCTCGACGATACCGGTATCTATAAAATCAAATGGTACCCGTTATTGCCCTTAATATTCATTGCAGCTTATACCTTTGTAGGAATTAGTATTATTATCACAGAAAGAAAAACAGGATTAACGGCTCTTGGTGTACTCGCCGCCTTCCTGTTGATCTACTTCTTGTTTGCAGGAAAGAAGCAACAAAAAACGTGATGAAGTTAATCCCCTGAAGAATATGAAAACGGAAAACCCATCTATTTCTGAAATTATCAACGAACTGGCAGAAGACAGATCAAAGTACTTCAACTCGATAGCACCTCCGGTAATTCAGGCCAGCAATTTTTCGTTCGACACTGTCGATCAGTTTAGAGATGCTATCCTGCACGAAGAGTCGGCCTACATCTACAGCCGGGGCAATAACCCGACGGTGGATATCCTTAGAAAAAAGCTCGCAGCATTGGACCATGCTGAAGATGCCCTTGTGCTCAACAGCGGTGCCAGCGCCATTTATGCCTCGGTGGTAGCCAATGTAAAATCCGGCGACCACATCGTTTCTGTGAAAAAGCCCTACGGATGGGCACAACATCTCTTCGAAAAGATACTTCCCCGTTTTGGAGTGGAGACGACCTATGTGGACGGTACTGATGTAAAGAACTTCGAACAAGCGCTGCGTCCGACTACAAAAATTATTTATTTAGAAAGTCCGAACAGCTGGACCTTCGAATTGCAGGACCTAAAAGCAGTAGCCGAACTAGCCAAAGCTAATCAGGTGTTAACTATCTGCGACAACAGTTACTGTTCCTCACTCTACCAAAGGCCAATTGATTACGGAATCGATATCTCTTTCCAAAGCGCTACCAAATATCTCAACGGTCACAGCGATGTGGTAGCCGGAGTAATCAGTGGTACCAAAGAGATGATCAACAAAATTTTCAGCAACGAGCTGATGACAGCCGGTCTGGGCATCTCGCCATTCCATGCGTGGCTGATGATTCGCGGACTGCGCACCTTGCCCATAAGGTTGAAGAAAAGCTCTAAAAATGCACGAATGATTGTGAGTTTTCTTAAAACATTCCTCGAGGTAGAGTCTATTTCGTATCCTTTTGATCCGCTGTTTCCTCAATACGATCTTGCCAAGGAACAAATGGAAGATACGGGCGGACTCTTCAGCTTTGTACTGAAGGCAGAAAAAGTGGAAGTAATTGAGAAATTCTGCCAGGGATTACAACACTTTTTGATGGCTGTGAGCTGGGGCGGATATGAGTCGCTCGTGATGCCTGCCATCGTAGGAATGGAAAAGGGAACCATCAATATGGACAACCCTGAGCACCGCAGAATCAGAATGTATGTGGGGATTGAAGAGCCTGAATACCTCATCGAAGACCTGAAAAGAGGGCTCGAGGCGATGAAGAAAAGATAAGGACAGGCATAATTATGGCCTTAGGCCGGTATAATAGGATTCAGGGTAACATTTGAAAAAGAAACCCCTTCAAAAACTCTTCTTTGTCTTTTTTCCTTTTATATTTGCTGAAATTTACCGCTCATGAGTACTAATGTCGAAAAAGAATCTGTAGGCAAATACTGGGTAATTTTTTTTATTGCTCTCATCATTCAAATCGTATTCCTGATCTGGATCAGAGAATACTTCTGGATCGTGCTGCCTTTCGTGGTGACTTACTTCAGTAAGGCAATGCGTCTTATCTAAGCTATTCTTTCAGAGTATATAATTTCAGGTGGGCTCAGCTCATCCGGATTTTCTGTAAGGTACCGTAACCGGTTCCGAAAACATTTACCTTTGGTTCATGGCCAATCAACCTTTGACTGTTTCGCTTATCCAGTCCACCCTTGCATGGGAAGATGCTGATGCTAACCTCAGGCACTTCGAAGAAAAAATTGACTCCATTGGGGAGCGCACCGAACTCATCGTCCTGCCCGAAATGTTTTCTACAGGATTCAGCATGAGTCCGGAAAAGCTGGCAGAAACCATGGACGGTAAAACCGTCAACTGGATGAAGCGGGTTGCACATAAGAAGCAAGCCGTTATTACCGGCAGTGTCATCATCAATGACGAAGGGCATTATTACAATCGCCTGATCTGGATGCTTCCCAACGGCCAATACGGTTATTACAACAAACGCCACCTCTTCAGCTACGCCGACGAGCACAACCACTACTCACCCGGAGATAAGAAACTGACCGGCAGCCTGAAAGGATGGAAGATCAACCTGCAGGTGTGCTACGACCTGCGTTTTCCGGTGTGGAACCGGCAACCACCAGAAAAAGAAAACCGTTACGATATCCTGATCAATGTTGCCAGCTGGCCGGATAAGAGAAGAACGATGTGGAGGACATTGCTCACTGCACGCGCTATCGAGAACCAATGTTTTGTCATCGGTGTCAACCGCGTCGGCATAGACGGCAATGGTCACGGCTATGCCGGTGACAGTCTGATTATAGACCCGTTGGGCAATATTCTTGTAGATTTAGGCAGTGACGAAAAGATCGTCACACATACATTTCACAAAGAAGATATGGAAAAGGTACGTTCGCATTTTCCTTTCTTAGAGGATGCGGATAATTATTTGATTATGCTGTAGGAGGATTTTATCACACCACCAATCCCAATCCAAACAGCATCGAAAACAGCAATGTCGTCAGCGCTAGATATTTTAATTCCGGGTCTAAGGCTGTTACTTCCTTCTTTTTGAAAACAGAAACGATACTTCTTACAAAAAGCGGCACGGTAATCAGGTACAACCATTTCCATGCAGATGCATCGGCCACATAAGTATATACCAGCGCACACACGAGACCACCAATAATTAATGAGAAATGATACCACCGTGCTTTTTCACTGCCCATCTTTACTACAATAGTGTGCTTGCCAAATGTGCGGTCGTTTTCTATATCGCGCATGTTGTTCAGGTTCAGCACACCCGTGCTGAAGAAACCGACGGACATGGCCGGAAAAATTTCTTCCACTCCAACATAATGCGTGTGCAAAAAGAAGGTACCTAACACACCTACCAGTCCGAAGAAGATGAAGACGGCAATATCTCCCAGTCCGGCATAGCCGTAGGGATTTTTACCGACCGTATATTTCATTGCCGCAGCGATAGCAGCAATTCCAATCAGGAACATAACAAGTCCGTATGAAAGTTTCAATCCGTCGGAAGCGACTACCAGCAGTGTAATGCCTGAAACAAGTGAGAGCAGTATGCAAATAATGATAGCTGTTTTCATCTGCTTCAGGGTAATGGCTCCTGTTTGCAGACTGCGCTTCGGCCCTGTCCTGTCGGGGTTATCAACACCGTGTAACGTATCGCCGTAATCATTAGCGAGGTTGCTGAGTGTTTGCAGGAATAAGGTAGTCAGCGCTGCCCAGATGAAGACACTCCAGTGAAAATTATTTCTGTAAGCCGCCAGAAAACTGCCGAGGATAATTGTCGACAACGCCAACGGCAGTGTACGCAATCGCAGTGTAACCAGCCACGCAGAAACAGACGCCATCTTTTACTCTTATGGAAATTTGGGGAATTTTTTAAAATCAGGATCCCGCTTCTCAAGGAATGCATCACGTCCTTCACGGGCCTCTTCTGTCATGTAGATCAGTCGCGTAGCTTCGCCGGCATATACCTGCTGACCTACCAATCCGTCGTCGATGAGGTTGAGAGCAAACTTGGCCATCTTGATGGCTGTCGGACTTTTCTTCAGAATCTCCTGTGCCCATTCATAGGCCGTCTGCTCGAGCTCATCATGAGGAACCACGGCATTCACCATACCCATTTCATACGCTTCCTGAGCCGTATAGGATTTCCCGAGGAAGAAAATTTCACGTGCGCGTTTTTGCCCTACCTGCCGGGCGAGATATGCCGAACCGAACCCGCCGTCAATGCTCGCTACATTCACATCCGTCTGTTTGAAGATGGCGTGTTCTTTACTGGCGAGCGTCAGGTCGCACACTACGTGCAGGCTGTGGCCGCCACCAACGGCCCATCCGGGCACTACGGCTATCACTACCTTGTTCATAAAACGGATTTGCCGTTGCACATCGAGAATATTAAAACGGTTGATGCCGTCACCACCTTTATAACCTGTATCAGACCGAACCCGCTGATCACCACCCGAACAAAAAGCCCATCCGCCGTCTTTGGATGAAGGCCCTTCACCACTCAGCAGCACTACACCAATCGTCTGTGATTCGTGTGCAATAATCAATGCATCTAACAATTCGGATACAGTTTCAGGGCGAAAGGCATTACGAACCTCCGGACGGTTGAAAGCGATACGGGCAACGCCATTCGCTTCTCTGAAGGTGATGTCCTGATATTCTTTGACAGTTTTCCATTCTATCGAGCTCATAGCGCTTAATATTTTTCTTTTAAGTATTTCCAGTAATCTGCCAGCACTCCGGCATTCCGCTCCCGCGGTGTGAAGATCTCCAGAATCGTTCTTCTGCAGTACGGTCTGAAGAATTCTTCAAGAGCCGTCTTCAGACTCGCTTCATCCCGGCCTGAAAGGTAATTCCATTTATAGAAACCTGCGAGTTGTTCTACGCTGTTATCCTGTGCAGCTTCGAGGTAGGGAGACAATTCGTCTTCTGCTCCCTTGCCTGCGATGATTCTAAAAATGCCGCCGCCCCCGTTGTTGATGACAATAATTTTCAGATTTTCAATCTGTTCATTGTTCCACAAACCGTTGTTATCGTACTGAAAAGCAATATCACCTGTAATGAGCAAAAACTGTTTTTCAGGTGAAGCAGATGCTGCCCCTATCGCAGTTGAAGTACATCCGTCTATTCCACTCGTACCGCGGTTGCTCCAGGTACTCGCCCACTTTTCATTGTTCAGTAACTGAGCGTATCTCACTGGAGAACTGTTGGCGATATGCAGGTGAAGACCTTCGGGCAGTTGATTGTAGATCTCTCTGAAAGCATAGAAATCGCTGTAAGGCATTGTCTCACAAAATCCGTGATGCAATTCCTCAATCTTCACAGCCCGCTCCAGCCATTTGCTCCTGTAATCTGATTCCACAACCGAAACGCCTTCTGCAAGGCTCCTTAAAAATGTAAAAGGATCGGCATACACAGCGCCGGTCAGTGATTGATAAGTGTCCATGGCAGCATCATAGGGATCAATATTCCAATGTGCTGCAGCTTTATGTTTTCTCAAAAAAGCTTTGATTCGCTTAGAAACAATGGCTCCCGATGTAGTAATCAGCAGATCAGGAGCAAAAGCAGCCTGCTCTTCTTCGGGCAGGGTCGTGATAACCCTGTCGATATTTTCTATGAAGTAACGGTTATGAACATTCGTTGTAGATTCGGTGAGCACAACCGTATTGCTGAACTCGGCGAACAAACTCAATGCCTCCTGCAAGGAATTATGGTTCTTGTGCTGACCCGCCAGGATCATCACTTTCTTACAATCTGAAAAGTATTTTCTGAATTTATCAAGCTCGTCTGCAGCTATTACCTTCTCAGGAACTGTTGCCTTAGAAATCCTTGGCAGGTTGGCATCCACCTCTGCTGTTTGATACAATGGCTCACGCAACGGCACATTAAAGTGCACCGGACCTCTGTCGATCTCAGTAGCTATCTGCCAGCCTTCGCAAACAGAACGGATATTGCTCCACGACTCATCAGGATGGTTAACCTCTCCGTGCAGTTCGTAATCTTTACGGATATAGTTAGCAAACAAATGCGTTTGCCTGATAGTCTGCCCGTCTCCCTGATCTGTCCATTCCCTCGGACGGTCGGCAGTGATAACGATCAACGGAATCCTCTGATAATAGGCTTCAGAAATCGCCGGTCCGAAATTAATAGCCGCCGAACCGCTGGTACTCACTACAGCAACCGGTTCGTTTAATTCTATTGCTTTACCCAACGCATAAAATGCGGCACTACGTTCGTCCCGTATGGAACTACAATGAAACGCGGGGTGTTGATTGAAGGAAATTATAAAGGGAACATTGCGCGAACCGGGACACAGTACGACTTCTTTCAAACCCAATGCAGCAAGGGTTTTCAGGATATCCTGCACCCCTTTCTTATCCGATAACTTCATGTTTGATGCCCTCCGCTGCAGGCTGCAAAAGATCAGCCATCGTTTTACTTTTCTCTATTGTTTCATTCCACTCCTCATCCGGATCAGAACCTGAAGTGATGCCGCCTCCCACATAAATGGCCACATCTTCAGCCCCGATCTGCATACACCTCAGATTCACATACACCGTCATATCGCCTGCGTCATTCCACTCGCCCAGGTAACCTGAATAATATTGGCGGTCGTAGTTTTCGGTGTCTTCTATCAGCTCAAGACTTTCTTTCAGAGGCACCCCACCCACTGCAGGTGTAGGTTGCAAGTCATCCAACAAAGCCATTGTATCCACCGTCATACCTGCTTCAAAAATATAATCAGTTCCCAGGTGGGCTACGTGTGCCGTTTCAACTGTCTCGGGCCCGTATTTCCTTCTGACAGCGCAATGGTGTCTTTCAAATACTTCTTCCACATGCTTCTCGACCATCGCCTGTTCTTCTATTTCCTTCTCTCTCCATTCATAATTGCCATCCTTTTTACGGGGCTGCGTACCTGCAAGTGCCATAGTATAGAAAAGGCATTCCTCTTTTCTGAACAACAATTCCGGTGTTGCGCCCATCCACATTCCCGCCTCAGGATGATAAAACAAATAAGCAAAAGTGGCAGGATATCTCTTACTCAACCTCTGAAAAACAGCCACAGGATTAAAACCTGCAGGTTTCTTCTTTAAAATTGGGCGGGAGAGAACAGCTTTCTGAACACCTCCTGAATGAATTTCTTCTAAAAACTTTTCCAGCTGAAGATTATAAGTCTCACGGTCAACAGGTACGGGTAAATGCCCATACCGGATCGCTGCATCGGGCAACAGACTCACTCTGTCTGACAGATGTTTTATTTCAGCTTTATCTTTCAGTCTTGTAAGATTAAAGGGCTGCGCTGATGAGGTTTTGGAAAAAGGGGCTACCCTGAAATTTCCACCTGATTTATCACACACCGTCACCGGATCTACCGCAATACGCAGCGAGTCACCTCCCGGATACCGGTACACACAGAACGCCGAGTTTTTGGAAAGTAAGGTTTTGGCCAATGACAGGATCAGATTCTCCAATTCCATTAATTTAGTCTGCAAAATTACAAAGATTGAACGGATGCGGGTTAAAGAACGGTTCCGCTTTCGGTAGATTGTCAAATTCTTTTACATTTGCAATCCTTTTTGATCTTTTTACAGAAGAAAAACTCATTGGTCCCATAGTTCAAGGGATAGAATAGGAGTTTCCTAAACTCTAGATCCAGGTTCGAGTCCTGGTGGGACCACAATACTTTTCTGATAATCAAATACTTATATCTCAGAAAATCAGTTTAGCCCAACTCTTCTTTCATTCTACTATTTATCAGAAGAAATACCCCAAAAACAGGCATCCCAAAACGATATAAGGGGCTCTGACTTTAGTAAACGACAGCAGCAGAAATGTTCCGACGATTACAAGAAGATTCAATATGCTGACCGTCCGCATGTCGGTAATTGATATATCCTTCAGTAAAAAGAGGAAGGCAGCACACAGGAATCCCACGACAACAGCATTAATACCTTCCAGCGAGCGGTAAATGACCGCATACCGTTTCAGATTGTACCACACGGGATAAAAGAATAAAACCAGCAATGCACTGGGAAGAAATATGAATATCGAACCGATGGCACACCCCAATATCTGCATCCACGTTCCTCCATCGCGTAACACCATACCACCCATATACGCGGATACCGAAAACACGGGTCCGGGTATAGCTCGAACCATCCCCCAACCTGTAAGATATTCCTCAGGAGTCATATACTTCGTCGTTTCCCTGATAACATACTGCTCATACATCAGCGGTAGCAGCACATCTCCACCGCCGAAAACCATACTTCCAAAACGGTAAGTATTCTCCGTCAGGTTATATACCTTTTTGTCAGGCCAGTCCTGCTTCCTTGCCTGCTCACTCAGGAAGCCCACTACAAGGAATACAAGGATAAACAACCAGATATTTGTCCAACGTATATGTTTTGGCTTTATATCGTGAGTCCGGGGAAACCTTTGCTTACTGAAATTCGTAACGACTCCTCCCAAAATAATCAGTATCGGAAAAATCCATGCCCACTTGAAGAAGGTGAAAGTAATAGCTGTAGAAAGCAAAAGTATCACGAATGTGATGAGATTATTCACCGAAGTCTGATACATTTTTCGTGCAGCGTAAGCCACAAACCCTACAGCCATCGGCTGTACGAAGCGGAACAAATTCATGCTCACATGATACTCATCGAGATAAACTACCAGGAAGGAAAACAACCCCATCAGAATACTGGCGGGCAACAGCCAGATCAGGAGTGTCAGGATCGCAAGCGGTACACCCCCTCTTTTATAACCGATTAACGTAACAGTCTGTGTAGATGATGCCCCGGGCAACATCTGGCAAAAAGCAGTGTACTCCATCAGCTCTTCTTCGGTCACATCTTTTCGTCTTTCAACGAAAGTTTTGATCATCATTCCCAGATGACCCTGCGGCCCCCCAAAGGCAGAGACTGTATATAAGAATACAGCCTTCAGAAAAGGGATGTGCCGCTTTACTATCATTAATCAGAATTGTGTTATTTCCGAGGTGGCCAGTGTTCCGGGTTACATCTTCAAAAAGGGTACAACATCTGTCCGGAAGTCGAACATCCGTTACATTCAAAACAGTAATGAAAGATAAAAATAAATTCTGATTGGATTCAGATATTGGGAAGATTCTTTTCTACTTTTCTTTTTCTGCTTCCAACAATTCCCAGTATTCTGCAGCGCGTCTCGTGTGAGGGATCACGATAGTACCGCCAACAACATTAGCCACAGCAAAAATTTCATACATCTCTTCAGTGGTGACGCCCAACTCATGACATTTGCCCAGATGGTATTTGATGCAGTCATCACACCTGAGTACCATACTCGATACTAACCCGAGCATCTCTTTGGTACGCCTATCCAGAGCGCCATCGGCATAAGTATGGGTATCCAGGCTCCATAAACGTTTTATCACCAGATTATCCTTGCCGAGAATCACATCATTCATCCGGGCACGGTATTCATTAAATTCTTTAATGCTGTCTGCCATAACTATTATTTTCAGAAAAGAGAGAATAGATCCCTGCGGATACAATTAACTGCCGGTTACAGTTTAATATCAAAGTTCACCAGTTGTACAAACTTCTTAAGGCGGTTATGGATATCTTTCTGAGTGATTTCTTTCAGCCGCTGGGTTCCGAATTTTTCTACACAGAAAGAAGCCAAGGCCGATCCGTAGATGATGGCTGTCTTCATCGCCTCAAAGTCTGTCTTACCGACATGAGCCAAATATCCGATACATCCTCCGGCGAAGGTATCACCTGCACCTGTCGGGTCAAACACATCTTCGAGAGGCAGTGCCGGGGCAAAAAAGACATCGTTCCTGCTAAAGAGCAAAGCCCCATGTTCTCCTTTCTTAACAATCAGGTATTTTGGGCCCATTCGCAGAATGTCGTGAGCTGCTCTTACGAGAGAAAATTCTCCGCTAAGCTGGCGTGCCTCACTATCATTGATGGTTAGTACATCCACTTTTTTAAGCACTTTCTTCAGGTCGTCCATCGCCGTTTCCATCCAAAAGTTCATGGTATCGAGCATAATCAGTTTCGGACGGATCTTCAGCTGTTCAATAACACTCAACTGCAGCGAAGGCATCAGGTTGCCCAGCATCAGGTAGTCCGCTCCCTGGTAGGTATCGGGCACTTTGGGGTTGAAATCTGCCAGCACATTCAGGTCGGTCACCAACGTGTCGCGGGAGTTCATATCCATGTGATACTTACCACTCCAGAAGAAAGACTTCTTATCGGGCACTACTTCTACACCGGCCAGTTGCACCCCGCGTCTTTTCAGTTCGTCCATTTCTTCTTTCGGAAAGTCGTTTCCGACGATCGAAATCTGCTGTAAAGGCCGTGTAAGGTGGCTCGCTGCATAAGCTACATAGGTAGCTGAACCGCCAACGATTTTATCGGTTTTTCCAAAAGGTGTTTCAATTGCATCAAAGGCCATTGTGCCTACGGTGATAACTGACATTTGCTTACTTTTTGTGCGGTGCAAAAGTAAGCCGAATTTTAGTTTGACCAGCCTGCGATTTCATCTATTTCAACCTGAACTCCTGTAATAACGTGAAATCAACAGCCGATAAAAGAACTATCACTCAATCTTCAGTACTTGAATTAAAATTCTATCTTTAAAAAAAATCTCTGATGCTTTTAAGAATCCACCCTGTAGATCCCCAACCCCGCTTGATACGCGAAGCTGCCAGGATACTCAACGACGGAGGGGTTATCATCTACCCGACAGATACGATTTACGGTCTGGGATGCGATATTTTTCAGCACAAAGCGGTGGAGCGTATCTGCAAGATTAAAGGCATAGACCCCAAAAAAGCACAACTTAGCTTCATCTGCCGCGACCTGAGCCATCTGAGCGATTACACCCGAAGTATCAACACACCGTTGTATAGAATGCTGAAGACCTATCTTCCGGGGCCGTTCACTTTCATCCTGCCGGCCAGCAGGCAAGTGCCGAAAATCGTGAAGAGCAAAAAAGATACTATCGGTTTGCGTATTCCCGACAATAAAATCTGCATGTCGCTTTTGGAAGAAATCGATCGCCCATTACTGAGTACCACACTGCCGGGCGAAATGATCGAAGACTTCACCGATCCTGAGCTCATTCATGAGCATTTTGAACATCTGGTTGATGCGGTAATCGACGGAGGTATAGGAGGCTTCACCCCATCTACCGTGGTCGATTGTACATCTGACGACTGGCAAATACTGAGAGAAGGCGCAGGCAAGTGGGAGGGATAAATCTCCGGGCACAATCTAACCGAAAGGCAAATACGAAATTACTTCTTGCTTAATCCGTCCAGGAAGATATCAATGGCTGTCGCCATATTCTTGGTCTGCTCGTTCGGAATTGCAAAGTCAGGATCAAACCCTGCTGCTATAAGAGCCTTGCGGGTATTATCACCGAAGACCCCGATAATTGCATCTTCCTGTGTGAAACCGGGATAGTTTTTCAGCCAGCTTTTTACGCTCAGCGGAGTGAAAATACATACCATCTGAAACTTTTTCTCCTTTAGTATTTTGGTAATATCTGTAGACTCCACGCGGTATAATACCGGAATCGCATAATCACACCCGTTAGCTTCTAACCAGGTAGTAATCTCGCTGTCAAAGTTTTCGGAGCAAGGATATAAGAACTTTTCATGCTCTTTATGCTTTTTGATAGCATCGAACAAACTTTCGTTGGTTCCATTGTCTCCATAAAAAACTTTCCTCTTCCTGTACAGGATGAATTTCTGAAGATAGAGTGCTATCGACTCTGTGATACAGAAGTACTTCATATCCTGCGATACAGTAATACGCATCTCTTCGCAAGTACGAAAAAAGTGATCGATGGCATTCCTGCTCGTAAAAATCACTGCAGAATAAACTGTAATGTCAATTTTCTGTTTCCGGAATTCCCTGGACGAAATCGGCAGGACTTCTGTAAGTGGTTGAAATTCAAGACTTACGTTGAACTTCTTTTCCAGATCAAAATATGGAGACCGCTCATTTTCAGGGCGTTGCTGGGTAATCAGAATGTTTTTTACTTTTTCAAGAGTCAGCGAATCAGTTCCTAAGGGTTTGCTAGCCATATTCATATTCATGCGCTGCAAAATTACGTCATTTTATCATTTAAGGAATTCTGTTAAGTAAAATATAACGTAACCGCCTTGTACAGAAGCATAGGCGGAATCAATTCTGCGCCAACGAAAAACAGGAAAAAATGAAAAGGGTGCACCATCACTTTACTGCCCAAGAGGCCATAACTCTTGATGTATCTCGACAATAAAATCACACCTGCACATAACAGCGAGAAGGTAATGACAATCTCATTCCATTCCGGCCGTCCGAATGCCAGCAGTACAACAAAAGGAAGCAGGATGACAGAAAGAAGTTTGTTCACCAGAAAAATGATAAAAATATATTGATCGGTAATCACACTTATTCCCGATATCCATCCTATAAATTTCAGAAAACAGAATTTGACAAAATAGATACCTGCGATGCTCAAAACAGATAGTCCAAGAATCAGGTAAGGCGAATAACCCCAGGAGTCCTTGTTGAAATGAAACAGCAGCCAGACGAATATACCTGCCACCAGCAAGAAGAAAATGTTCATCAAAAACGATGGCCATCTGGCCTGAATAAGCTGCTCTGTGAGCTGGCTTTGCCTCAGTGAAGTATTGAGGTAAACTCTGAAGATGTTGTTGAAGAACTGTGGATAGATAAACTTTACCAGACCAAGATAGAGCAACAATCCGCAAAGGATATAGAATAAAATTTCCTTTCCGTTCCTGCCGGAGTTCGTCTCTGTTATAGATAATACAGTTGCCGGCTGATGACTGAACCACCTGTACTTTGACGTTACCCTCTCGGTAATAGATTTACCGGCCGGATTATACCTCCAATCGTCAGGGCTCCAGGTCATATCCCTCTTGTACCAGACTTCTGTTGATACGGCAACTGAAGAATCTTGTGTTTGAATGGAATCTGTCGAATCGGTAGCCGTTTCAGCAGCCGGAGCCTCTACAACCGCCTGAGAATCTCTGACGGCACGTGCCGGTGTCGCAGCTTTAGTGGCCGGCTGTGTGTCATTGCGGTGTACGACAGTGTCTCCTGTACTTTTCACAGCATTGCTATCCTGCCACTGTGCATAGAGAGCCTGCTGCATCAAAAAGGTAAGGGCAAAACAGAACAAGAATTTTATCGCACGCACACTAAAAATAATTTACATATCCAAAATGAATCTTGGAAGCGCTGCGAAGGTCGAACTTAATATCGTTCCTTCGACCAACGGCATAACTTAAATTCAACATTCCCACTTTGGTCTCGAGTTCAATTCCAATCCCAAGGCTTTGAAACGACCCTGAACGTTTAGCACCGTCAAAATTAGCATGAGAAAATCCGAGATCGGCAAAACCAAACAAAAAAGAGTTTCGCCCCGTCAGATACCGGTACTCTGCCGTAAATACTCCATAGCGGTCGGCGTAAATACTCTCTTCATCAAATCCTCTCAACAACTTGTATCCGCCTATTCTGTACATTTCGTTTCTGAAGATTTGCGGACTTTGGATCCACCCCAGATTGGCAGCCAGTTTCAACACACTCGTGTTGCCAACAGGCAGATATTGAGCAAACGAACCCATTAGTGTAGTTACATACGACTTTAATTTTACAGTATCGTAAAGCGAATTAAAATCAAAATCAGGATCGAAGGGATCTGACAGTTCCAAAATCTCGTTGCTCTTCTTCACCTTTCTGATTCCGGCTTCAAAACTGATGAGTCCCTCCGTTCCTCTCCGTGGATTCAAACGGTAATCAGTATTGTTTGTCCTGAAAGCAATCCCGCCACTACCCGAACGCACATCTATATGTGCCGGTAACTGATGGGTGCGAATGACCCTGTTCGTATCCAATCCGCCCTGCAAGAGGTAACTGTTCTGCACGCGATAGAAAACAGAAAACGAAGTGTTGGCCGATCTGAAATATTCTGCTCCTAATTTGCCTTCCACCCTGAGCCACGAAGAATCCTGCTTCAACATTCCGAAGGCAAAATCAACTCCATAAGGAGAGTTGAACAAATAGGGCTGGGAATACCCCAAATCGAGCCGTGGCGTCTGCGGTTGCAACTGCTGCCAGTTCAACAAGATATTTTCTCCCACACCGAGCGCATTTTTCAAATTCAGGCGCACATCAGCCGTTATCTTGGTCTTGGTACCGGTCTCTGAATTACCCGGAAGAAACCCGATCAATGCATTGACTTCGCTGCTACGTCTGGGTTCGAGATACAAATTGAGGGTAACTCCCGAACCGAGCATCATCATATCCCAGGGATAAGTCTGCTGCAAATACGGTAAATCAGCAAGCCGTTTGTCAATTTGCGACAGCACAGATTTGTTGTACAGATCACCATCAAAGATTCCCAGATAATGCTGTAAAAACCGGTTGCGAATCTTAGCTTTTCCAAACACACGAATACTGTCAACCGGATACGGGCTGCCCGGGACGATCTTCAGCGATGAATGAATCAGGCCGGAGTCAAAAGTGGTTTCATCAAATGTAATCTTAGCAAAAGGATGCCCTTTATTCTCGTAGTAATCGAGGATGTCATTCTCCAATTGCTTCATTTCAGGATAAAGAAAATTGCGTGTGGCCATTCGCCCCCGGTTCAGCCTCAAAGCCGCCAACACATCATCCGGAACACTATCAATATTCAGTCTCCAGAGATACTTAGCGCCCAAAAACAAAAAAATATTTACAGTGGTAGAATCGTATGCAACCGAGTCGACAGAAGCTCCGGGGTACCCCAGCATTGCTACCCTCTGCGGTAAAATGCTGATGTATTCCTGTGCCTCTTCCTTTGTTAAAAAAGATTTTTGCAGCGACTGCATCATCTCGCGGGATAAACTATCCTTACCTTTGGTATGATAAGACGCGTTAAGCGTCTGGCCTTCTGATTGGATACTGAAACAGTTCAGAAATACAGCTAGAATCAGGAGGAATGGTATGGACGGATAACGGAACATTTTAATGGAATCAAAACTAATTTGATTTTATCAAAATCGGGAATCGCTTTTTAATTGTTCTACAGTAGTTGGCAGGTATATATATACATATCCCTTTTTGCAAGCAGGCTTGTTACTATTGCAACTTCCATTTCTCAACCTCCCTCAGACACAGGGGGGAGATGACAGGTGCATTGCTGAAGGAAATAGAAGTACACACGGGTAAAAATAGCTTCTCAGGAATTATCCTCTCTCAAGACGAACCGGTAGAAACCTTGTATTTCGGCGGCGGGACACCCAGTATTCTTCCGGCAGGAGAAATCAAAGAAATGATTGAGGCGGTCATGAAGAATTATCACTTATTGCCTGATGCCGAAATTACCCTGGAAGCAAACCCCGATGATATTGCAGGATCAAAGCCGTCGGAATGGAAGGCTGCCGGCATCAACCGCCTGAGCATCGGTATCCAGTCTTTTTTCGACAGAGATCTGAAGTGGATGAATCGCTCACATGATGCAGCACAAGCTGAATCTGCATTAGACCTGAGTTTAAATACAGGGTACACCAATATTTCTGCTGATCTCATCTTTGGTATCCCGCACCTGTCAGATGCCGGCTGGGAAGAAAATATTGACCGGCTGGTCAAGAGGAAGATTCCGCACATCTCATGTTACGCCCTGACAGTAGAGCCACGAACCGCACTGGCTAAAATGATTGAGCAAAAGAAGAAAGAAAACATCGACAACGAAACGCAGGCTCGCCAGTTTGAAATCCTGATGCGCAAACTGCAGGAAGCAGGATATGAACATTATGAGATATCCAACTTCGCCCTACCCGGATACCGCAGCAGGCATAACAGCAGCTACTGGACAGGGAAAAAATATCTCGGTATCGGTCCTTCCGCTCATTCATACGACGGAGAAAACCGTTATTGGAATATTGCCAATAATGCACTCTACATAGAATACGTGAACAACGGCAAGCCGTTTTATGAGAGAGAAACACTTACCTCCCAACAAAAATTCAATGAGTACATTCTGACTACTATTCGTACAATCGAGGGCATTGATCGGGAGTATCTGTGGCAACACTTCCCCGATAAGATGAATCAATCGTTCGAGGAACGGTTAAAGAAACTACCAGCAGACTGGTTTGACCAACGGCACAAAAACATTGTCCTCTCACGGAAAGGAATTCTTCTCGCCGACCGGGTTACAGTGGAGTTATTTGATTAAAACCTGTTGCGCCGACCATTACCCTGAAACAGTCCGATGTTGTAACCTGCCCTGAATACAGGTACCGATCGCCCGTGACTGTCGATATACGGCGAGTTCCTGTCGCCCATGATATCCCATGAAACAGAGAAATAATAGTATGAATTGCCTCCACCTTCTCTACCGCTCGCATAGCCTCCACCCAGGAGCATGCTTGGGGCCTTTTGATTGAGTTTATCCGGTGTATAACTGCTGCCCGGCGCAGGTATGTATTTGAAGTGGATAAAATTGTATTCAAACTGCGCAGAGGCAAAAAGAAATTTCACCGGAAATAATCTCACAAATGCCCCCGGCCCTATCATCGTCTGCCGCAGTTTATCTCCGCCCACCTGATAGTCTCTGCGCGATAAGTAATTTACTCCGATATTGATTCCGGCATCTGCCCAGTCTGTAAGGCTGTAACCAAACTGCGGCGAAATCCCCAGGTTCGTACTATAACTTGAGAAACCCATTGCCAGGCTACCTCCTGTAAACAAACGCTGAAGCCTCACCTGCTTTGCCAATTCCTCATCATCAAACTTCCCTTGAGCATAAGCTCCGGCTGTTGTCAGTAAAAGAAAAAACAAGACTACCTTCTTCATAAAAACGAATTTATTATTTCTCTAAACCGGTTCAAAAATAAACCCCAAAACCCGTAACGACCTAATGAACAATCATTCAATTTACAGTAATTTAACTGATACTTAAACAGTGCAGCACTTTGCCTCTTTCAATTGCCTTACAACAAAGCAACCTTTATGAAGCACACATTGGCGGTCACGGTTTAATTTTCGGTAATTTTCTGTTCTTGCAAGAAAGACAATACAACAAACACTTTTCGCGGACTTTATACCGAAGCCGGTCCGTCTCCCGGACGATCACAATTAAATTTTATTAACCGTAAAATGGTTATCAAAACAGAATCCGGAAGCTCCTATAAAGACACGTTTTACTATTCTTTCAATACAAACACAACTAAAATAGCATTAACACCCGCCTGGACAGATGATGATATTGTATTCTCATTGGATTTCGAAAAAATTGATGAAAACTCCTTCAAGATAGAAAACCTGTATCCAGGCATTCCGGAGGCTCCGAAAAGCTATATGATCTTCGGGAAATGATTCTTACATCAGAGTAGCAAGTAAAAACTGATTACGCCTGTCCGGCACTTAAAGCAGCTTTTTCTTCTTTGTACAGTTTTCTGTCCACCCAGAAAGTACCGAAAGGAACAAACGACATCAGGAAGTAGCCCATAGTTCGCTTAAATGGCCACCCTTTCTCACTCGATGCTTTCTGTAAGGTTACAATATACAGCATGAAAAATAATCCATGTACCCAGCCTGTATAGGTAACAACCTTAGGCATATCAAAATAATATTTAAGAGGCATAGCTATAAACAATAAAACCAGGTAGGAAATACCCTCAATTATAGCAATCAGTCTAAAACGCCCTACAGATGTATTTGTAAAATAATTCATGATCAAAAATTTTAGAGGGCAAAATTATCAGAATCAAAAGACTACTTTATCATAAGGTTGTCAAAAAACAAAGGCTTGACTATTGCCGACTTATGGATATTACTCTTTTCTCTGCATTACTCCGGTAGGCTTTTTCAATAATTTCGATTACACTCGTCGCTTCTTCAGCTGTAACGGGCGGTGGTGCTCCGTTGCGGATTGCAGCGTACAATTCGTCGTAAAACGTGCCATAGTTTCCCATTTCTGAAGTAATAATCTCACACGTCGTACCGTCCCGGCCGACACTCGTCAGTACGCCCGCTTCACCTTCAGGTTCTACCCCCCAGCCCGGGGTATCAGGCATGAGCCCCTGTGATGCCTGCTCTTCCTGCACATTGGTTTTGTGTTTAATAAATGTGCCCACTGTACCATAAATAGCATAACCGGGAATCGTGTCTACCGCCAGATAAGTGGAATGAATCTTCACTCGTTTTCTACCATACATCAGCGTAAGTTCAAAATAATCATCCACTCTGATACCTTCTCTCATAATTTCAATATCGGCAAAGAGCGCTTCCGGCCGGCCGAAAAGCAACAACGCCTGATCGATGAGGTGGCTGCCTAAATCATAAAGACTGCCTGAACCAGGGCCCGGTGTTTCTTTATGCAGCTTGTTGCCGGGTCCCAACCTATAACGGTCAAATCTGAACTCTGCTTCCATAATTTCTCCCAACACATTACTGTTAATCACTTTTCTGATCGTTCTGAAATCGCTGTCATAGCGCCGGTTGTGGTATACACTCAGCACCACATTTTTCTTTGCTGCAACCTCAGCCAGATAGTGCCCTTCTTTTGTTGTAATAGTAAAAGGCTTCTCTACCACTACGTGCTTTCCTGCTTCCAATGACTTTAATGCATATTCGTAGTGTGTAGCATTAGGTGTTGTTACGATCACCAGCTCTACTTTATCATCATTCCAAATATCCTCCGGCAAACGGTAAATCTTAGCACCCTCAAAGTATCCTTCTGACAGATTTTTTGAGCGTTCTAATACCCCGGTTACCTTGTAACGCGGGCTCACTTTCAGGAAGGGCGCATGAAAAATCTTGCCACTCATCCCGAAAGAGAAGAGAGCGGTACAAACGGGTTGTAAAACATCTTCAACCATAAGATAAAGTATCAGTCAGTAAATTATTTTGTCGCTAACCACCTGCAGGCATTAACTGTAAAGGTAAACAACGGCGGGGCTATCATAAAAACAAAAACCCCGGCACGAATACCGGGGTTATAATTTGCTAAAATCAATTTACCGCCTAACGCCATCCGCCGTTAGAAGTATTCTTTCCATCTGCATTAGCCACACCGCCAAAAGTGTAGAATGGAGGCGCCATACCGAGGTTTTCCAAAACGCTTGATGGAACAGGCATGTGTAACGGAGTACCTTTCTGTAAAAGATCGTTCTTTCTCATCTCAAAGAATTGTAATCCCATACCGGTTACATACATTTCCACGAATCTTTCATGATGAATTGCGTCAAAGATTTCATCCGCATTTGCAGCAACAGGAGGCATTTGTCCTCTTGTTACCCGAGTCCCCGCGTTAATGATTGCAGCTGCACCTGCCAGATCTGAACCAATGTGTGCCATTGCTTCTGCGCGCAGCATATCATTTTCAGCTTTTGAAACCTCATTAAGAGGGCCGTCTGCATTTACCATCACAGCATCATATTTACTGAAACGATAACTGGAGAAGTGGTAATATCCACGTGCAGGGTCAAACCAGTTAGACGGTACGTATTCAAAATCCGAGTCGAGTCGTTTATCAAGTGGATTGGTTGATTGTGGAGGATAAGGAAAACTTGGTGAATCATCCCAGTGCTGGGGTTGAACGGTAGGGTCCATCATATGAACTGTGTACATATCGGTAATTCCCCATCCATTGAAGGTTAAATAGTCTGCTGCTTCAAAATACCAGTCAACATACTCGTCTTGGAGAATTTCATAATTACTTGTGATACCATTGTCAGCGTAGCTCTTAACCCTTGTCCAGTTTACTGCATTGTTGTCTGTCTTGTTACGCGGAGTATATGAGAGAATTCTAGCAGCCATGGTATTACACAGCTTTTTGAAATCGTCTGCACTATAGTCAGATGGGGTTCCCAGCCAGTTGGCAGGAACAGTGAATCCGGAGCTGAGGGATATTGCTTCATCCAGGTAACCTAATGCAGCTTCTGCTACTTCATTATAAGGACTGGCTTTCTCAAGGCTTGCATCTTCGATCGTTTTTGACTCATCAACAATAAATGCCTGGTCAAATACCAACGCGAGTGTTCCATAAGCAACACCCATGGCATATCTGGCCATTGCTTTGGTTCTGTTGGTTCCGGATCCGCCTTCGCCAATTTCTACACCGTTGTCAATAGCTTTAATGATATTGGTGGCCTGCCCGATAGCCGCATACATTCTATTCCATGTAGCAGCCAAGAAGCCTTTGTTGGAATAGCTCGGAGCATTATCCCACTCTTTACGAGGTTCCCATGACATATCACGCATGGCAGCATTACCCCAGGAGCAGGAAACATTATCGGCAGCTACTGCAAGCATCATCTGGACGCTTCCGTAGGCGTGCTGACCCCAGAAAATGATATTTACCAAACCACTGGCAGAGTTCTCCAGATCTTCGCCCGAAGAAAAGACCTGTTCAAAGGTCGGGTCGTTGTAGTTGGGAACGTCGAGAAGGTCTTTATCGCACCCGGCCGTAAAAACAACGACTGCCAGAAAAACTAAAAATATTTTGATTGTTTTCATCTTTAATCAATTTAGGATTTAAAATTTTACACCTGATCAGAAGTTTAGACCGAGTGACAATGATATATTTCTGTAATTCGGATTCATATATATTCCATCATACGGCATCCTCAATGATCCGACTTCAGGATCATATCCGGAGTACTTGGTGAAGGTGTAGAGGTTTCTTCCAACAATCTTGAAGTCAGCTCCTTTAATAAACCCGTTGAAGATTTTATCTAATACACTGCCCGGAAGTCTGTAGCTCAATGAAATTTCACGAATCTTCAGATAGCTGCCATCCTCAACCCAGTACTGATTGATATCGTTCTTGTCATAAGCTCCGAGGAACCAGTAATCGTAAGCCTTCTTCTGATTCTGAGGTACATTATACATATCCATTCTTGCACTGGTACGGTTAAATGCCAGACGCTGGTCTTTACCATTATAGATATCGCCACCTTGTTTCCAGTCTAAGAGGAAGTAGAGCGAAAGGCCTTTATATGTCAGTGTATTTGAGATACCCATCAGGAAATCGGGGTTTCCGTCTCCCACTTTACCATACCAGTCAGCTCCATTTTCTTTATATCTGATCAGCAACTCCTGCGGTGTGCCCTGTGTTCCTTTAGGAATAACATATCCTTCAGAGTTGATTTCATAATCTCCGATTGATTTTCCGGGAGGAAGTTGTTTTTCCATATCAGCAAGTGTTCTGACAAATTTGTAGCCGTACATAACTCCGTAAATCTCGCCGGCCTTGATGTAGAACAGATCCTGGTCACCCATACTTCCATCAGAATACAGATATGGAGGAATCGGCAGGTCATCGCCAATTCTTTGTCTAATCCTTGAGTAAACGATATTGGTGTTCCATTGAAAATCTTTTCCGCTCAGCCAGTTAGCCCCTAAAGTAAGCTCAAGAGTATTAGACTTAACAGATCCGGCATTGATCCATTGTCTGGTAAAACCGTCGTTCAGGGCTCCAATTAGAGGCTGTCTGAGGAACTGATCGTCTGTTGTAGAATAAGCATAAGTAGCTTCAAATGTGAATTTCTTGAGAAAGTTCATATTCAAGCCAAATTCGGTTTCAGAAGTCTTAGACGGCTTCAGATCCGGGTTACCTTTTTGTGAAGGAGAAGAGTTACCATTGCTCAGGTTATACAGGGAGTAGTGCCAGTTATAACCCGGACGGATACCTGCAGTTCCATGAGCAGCGCGGATTTTCAATTCATCAATTCCGCTGATTTTCACATCTTCTGTAATACGGTAAGCTCCGGATAACCTGTAATAAGGATTCCAGCGTGCATCCTCACCAAAGAGTGATGATCCGTCATATCTGAACATTCCATCCAGCAGATACTTGCCTTTATAATCCAACCCTACAATCGCGAAATAGTTCTGGGCTCTTTCTACCTCTTTATAGGAGTAAGCATCATTGATTTGTTTGAAGTTCTCAAACGACTCAATGAAGTCTACCACGAACTGGCTTGCAGAGATTGAGTTAGATACATACTCGTTATTTTCATACAAGTACGACAACTTAGCCCTTGTCATCAAATCTCCAAACTTGTGGCTCAGGTTAAGAGTTACCTGGGTGTTCTGGTTATTCGTCCTGCTGGTTCCTTGTGACATACTACCACCGGTATAAGACATACCCATTGTAGCAGGAGTACCGCCGGATTGTGTCCAGAAATTTTTCGGAGTTACGTTTTGTGTTCTAACGTTCTGGATTTCCATTGAGTGTGAAATATCCAAATCTGCCCACCTGGTGAATTTTATATTAGCCGAATAGTTACCTAACCATCTGTTTGTTTTTTCAGAATTCTTTCTGGCATACAAAGGATAGAGCGGGTTGGTAGCCTCCTGGTTAAAGTGGTTAACACGCAGATAATAAGGCTGTCCATCGGGGTTGGCCTGCATCAGATCTACGTCAGCTTCAGTCCTTGCAATATAATAGAACAGGGTACCGCCGCCACCGGGAGTTTGTACTTTTCTGTTGATCCACAGGTTAGAAGCACTTACTTTCAACCATTTGAACACTTCCTGGTCCATATTAAACCTCAGGTTCTGTCTCTTGTAACCGTCGGTCATTTTTACAACACCTTCCTGGTGATTGTTCTCAAATGAGAGGTACACATTATTCTTTTCAGAACGGTTAGAAACCGAGACGAAGTTAGTCATGTTGTGGCCGGTTCTGAAGAATTCAGCCTGTTGGTTGATCACCTTACCATATTCATTATCCAGGTAGTGATCTGCATCGTCTGACCTGTTCCCGGATATACCGGGGCTGAAACCTGCCCCTATATAATCAGACGGATACGTTACGCCGTCATATTTGGTATATCTGCCTATGAAATTCTGCCAGTCGGGCGCTAGTTTATACGCGTGGTGCCTTGCTACATCCAGATAATGCTGCAGATTCTGGAAACCGTATTCATTCCTCACTGTAACCTGCGGCACATTTAATCCGATTCCCTTACCGCGCTTGGTAATTACAGAGATTACCCCGTTACCGGCACGTGACCCGTATAATGCTGATGCTGCTGCACCTTTTACCACCTCCATTGATTCTACGTCGTCGGCGTTAATATCTGCCAGGCTTCCCGACATGATAACACCATCTACCAGAATCAACGGCCTTGAACTTACGTTCGGCAGGTTGTTGTCGGCTCTCAGCTGGATATCCATTTGCTGGCCGGGCTGACCTCCAAATGAAGTTGCTTTTACACCGGCTACTTTACCCGTCAAAGCAGATGAAAGTGAAGTAGGAGGTACTTTGTTTAATTTGTCGGCACCGATCTTGGTTACAGATACCGTCATTTTTTTGGGATCTGTTGCACCCACAACCCCTGTAACGATTACTTCGCTCATGCTCTGAACCGAGGGTACCATTACAACTTCAACAGAGTTGCCGGTTACAGTAACTTCCTGAGTTTCGTAACCCGTAGAGGTTATGACCAGAACATTACTTTTAACAGCTAAAGTAAAGTTCCCGTCAGCATCTGCAGAAGTACCGTTATTCGTTCCCTTCTCTGTGATAGAAGCAAAAGAAACGGGCGTACCGTCCGCGGTCATGACTTTCCCATTAATTGTACGACTTTGAGGATACGCTATCACACAGAATAGCATCAAAGCCAGGAGGATTGAGATTCTTCTCATAATACCATGGTTTTAATTAGGAAATGAATGTTTTTGCAGTACCTCTTTTTTTTCGGGCTTGAGATAGTTTTAGATGGCACTGCAGATTGCTTTTTTTTAACTTATGCTTCGCAATTTAGACAAAATTTTTATACCATTAATTACTCTTTTTAGTTATTATCTAATTATAGTTATTTTAACTTAAATAATCGAAGTTATCTCAGTCAATTTTTTAAAAAATAATCATAATATGATTTATTATTTTGCTGAAATACGAAAAAACTCTTTTTTCTACCGGTTATACCCATTCAGAACCGCTTATAAACTTAAAATGCCGCTAACGACTAGCGGTCTTTGCATGCTTTTTAAATATAATATACTGATCCTCAATAGGGTATTACCGAAATATACAATCCCTGCAAGATTCAATTAACGAGTAATTATGGTAGCCCTAGAGGCTCCAACCTACTCTCAACGAAGGTGGTAGAAATAAATCAGGAATACGCAAGGGTCTGAAAATGAGGTATCCGCCGGGTGACTATCCCAAATCAATCTGGGTGTTATCCCCAACGTTCAGAGAACGGGTCTCACCGATGATTTCGGTATCGCTGCCGATCAGCGAATTGTCTAAGACCACATCGTAGAGCTTTGAATATGAACCGATAATGGAATCCTTAATAATAGAGCTATGGATGACGGCATTTTCGCCTACTGTAACGTGAGGGCCAATGATAGAGTTCTTAATATCGCAATTCTCCGAAACACTCACCGGTGGGATGAAGATGCTGTTCTCAAACCTGCTGGAGTCTGAAATTGTTCCACCAAATTTTTGAAGTAAGGTAGAATTTGATTCCAGCAGCGACTCTTTCCTACCACAATCAAACCAATTCTCAACCCTGAAAGCTTTGAAATTGGTGCCCGACTGAATCATACACTGCAAAGCATCTGTAAGATTGAACTCATCATGGGTTTTAATCTCTTCCTTCATGATCTTGTTCAGGCATCCGAAGAGTTGCCCCGTCTCTCTGATCTTGTATAAACCCACCAAAGCCAGATTAGATTTCGGAATAGACGGTTTCTCAATAACATGAGTAATGCTATCCTCCTCATTTACTTCTGCCACACCAAAATTCCTGGGATCATCAACCCTCTTAACACCCAGCATACTGTGCTCTGAATTCAAGACAGCCCTGATGTCGTATTCACAGATGGTATCACCGAGTACGATGTACACATCATCATCACCGATGATGCTTCTGGCAAGGTTTACTGCATGTGCAGTGCCCTTTCGCTCGTTCTGAAAAATAAAATGCGATTGTATATGCGGATAACGCTCTTTTACAAAATCCTGAATTTTTTCGCCCAGATAACCGATAATGAAAACAAACTCGTGAATTCCGGCGCCATACAATTGGTCGATATTGACACTGAGAATGGTCTTTCCCGCAAGGGGAATCAATGCTTTCGGCTGCGTATAAGTATGCGGCCTCAGCTTTGTACCCGCTCCTGCTACAGGGATGATGGCTTTCATAGTCTTGACTCTTGTTTGTTATAATTCAGAGAATGAAAATAGCAAATGTAAGCGACTTATCCCATGTTTTGCGCTCTACAATTTTCCTCTTTTCATCCGATCGGCAAAATAACTTTTTGTAGGTTTGCTTCAAATTCAAAGTCAATGGATACACAATTGTTCGACATCATCAACAAGGAACTCAATCGCCAGAGAGAAGGGATAGAGTTGATTGCCTCAGAAAACTTTACCTCAGTACAGGTTATGAAAGCCATGGGCAGTGTATTAACCAATAAATATGCTGAAGGGTATCCCGGCAGAAGGTACTACGGCGGGTGCGAATACGTGGACGAAAGCGAACAATTAGCCATCGACAGGGTTAAAAAAATCTTTAACTGCGAGTATGCCAACGTTCAGCCTCACAGCGGTGCACAAGCCAATGCTGCCGTATTACTCGGTATCATCAATGCAGGTGATAAAATTCTGGGTCTCGACCTCAGTATGGGTGGGCACCTCACCCACGGTTCTCCGGTGAACTTCTCGGGCAAACTGTATGAAGCTCATTTCTACGGTGTTCATAAAGACAGCGGATTAGTGGATTACGACATGATGAGAAATCAGGCGCTTAAGCACAGACCCAAAGTAATTATCTGCGGAGCATCAGCCTACAGCCGTGACTGGAATTATAAACTCATCCGTGAAATCGCTGATGAAATCGGCGCCTTTGTACTCTGCGATATGGCACACCCCGCCGGGCTGATTGCAAAAGGCTTGCTCGACAGCCCGTTTGAGCATTGCCACATTGTAACATCTACAACCCACAAGACCCTTCGCGGGCCCAGAGGCGGTATTATCCTGATGAAGGAAGACTTCCCTAACCCAATGGGACACAAAACCCCGAAAGGTCAGATTCGTATGATGAGCAATGTGCTGGATATGGCTGTTTTCCCCGGCACCCAGGGCGGACCACTCGAGCATGTCATCGCAGGTAAAGCCGTTTCGTTCGGAGAAATTCTGAGTGATGACTTTACTGCTTATGCAAAACAAATACAGGCAAATGCAAAAGCTATGGCTAAAGCATTTGTAGATTTAGATTACCATCTGATAAGCGAGGGTACGGATAACCACCTGATGCTGATCGATCTGAGGAATAAGGATATCACGGGTAAGAAAGCACAGGAAACACTCGACAGAGCCAACATCACACTTAATAAAAATGCTGTTCCGTTCGACGATAAGAGTCCGTTCGTAACATCAGGCGTGAGGGTGGGAGTACCGGCCATCACCACACGCGGTTTAAAGGAAGAGCACATGCCCGTAATCGTAGGTTTTATCGACAAGATTCTTATGAACATCGATAATGAACAGGTAATCAGTTCGGTTAAAAGTGAAGTGAAAGAATTCATCGGTGGATTTCCACTATATCCTGAACTGGGATAACCGGGCCGGAACGAAAGACGAATTAAAACAAGAACATTAAACTAACTATTATATGATTCAGCGCATTCAAACTCTTTGGCTGTTTCTCGCTGCAATGGCAGCCTTTTTCTCTATTAAATACCCGTTTTACGTAAGCCCTGAAGGAGCGACAGTTTCAGCAACGGAGAGCAATCTTTTTCTGCTCATTTTGTCGGCAGCCCTGGGGACAGGAATTCTTATTGCCATCTTTCTGTTTAAACAAAGGAAGCTGCAGATGAGAATCGTATTGTTATGTGCACTGGTTGAATGTTTGATTATCTTTCTATACTCCAGACAAGCGGGCGAGATTGAAAACGGAAGCTATACTGCTGCTGCGATTTTGCATCCGGTTATCCTCATACTTCTGTTTTTGGCGATCAGGGGAATTTACAAAGACCATAAACTGATTCAGGAAAGCAACAGGCTGAGGTAAGTAAAGTCTTTGAAACTTTACTGCGAGTAACGGCGCGGCATGATTACATCGCGGCCGGTATTAGCATTTCTCACTTCGTAAACACTATCTACTATATACTTCTCCATCCCTCTCCAGGGTAACGGGGCCAGGTATTCTTTATAGTGTAACTCTACTTCCTTTCCGGCATTATTGAGAAGTATATTAGCCACATTCTCATTCACCACGCTAAAATTGAAATCGATACTCTGGATATTCGTGCGAAACCCGCTCTGTATTATTTTGCCTTCGTAAGTTTTAAACAGATAGCCCTTTTTCATAAAAGTATTCAGTGTGCCGGCCTTAGTTCCGGTTCCGAATACCCAGAAATAACGAACATAAACAAACACACCTAATCCGAGAATAAGCAGTACTACGATGGTTCTTATAACTTTTTGCATGAGAGGTTACCATTATTCTATTACCAAATATATGGAGGTTATTGATATTTATGCAAGAAGGCATCAACTAACCCACTGATAACCTGTAACCAAATATCCCCGTTCAGTATTCCTTGTTTATTTTAGCACCACCAACACAAAAGAGAAGATGAAAAAAAATCAGTTTCCTGATTGCAGTTTTGACTTGCTGCACACTATCGAAGGCGTGACAGGCGGGTCTGGATTGGTTTACAAAGACAACACGCTTTGTATTCTTGCCGACGATTCTAATACCTTGTTTACTTACAACCTTGGTAATAACCGGCTTGGCAGAGTCCGGCTAAAAAGTTCAGAACGCCCCGGGCAAACTCTAAAAAAAAGCCTTAAACCTGATTTTGAAGCAATTGCGCAGGCGGGGGAACAATATTTTATATTCGGTTCAGGCTCTGCAGAGAATAGGTTCAACCTTCTCGAACTGGATTCCGATCTCACTCCTTTGAAGCGCACCTCTCTAAAACCGCTTTATACAAAAATGATGGAAACAGCGGGCATCCATCCTGAGGATTTCAACATAGAAGGTGTTGTAATCCATAATTCAACAGCCTATTTCTTTAACAGAGGCAATGGTCCCGGGCAGAAAAACGGAATCGTCACCGTAGAAAACCCGATGAAGGCGGACTCTAAAGTTTCCGGATATTACCCTGTAAAACTTCCGGACATTAAAGGGTTCTCTACTACGTTCTCAGATGCGATTCTTTATGAAGAAAACTTTTATTTCCTCGCTACTGCCGAAAACACAGAATCGGTTTACCACGATGGTGAAATAATCGGAAGCGCAATCGGGATTATGGACTCCAAGACTTTTGAAATGAAAGACTTTATCATTCTAACGGAAGAATATAAACTGGAAGGGCTAACGTTTTATTACAAAGAAGAAAGCACCCTGTATTTCCTCCTTACAGACGATCCGGATAACAACGCAGATTCAACCACTCTTTTCAAATTATCGATTGACACAGGCTCACAAAGATGAATCAGAAACCGTTAGTCTTCATCATCATCCTTGATTCTGATTGTCCTTCTTTCGATCTTCACAATATCACCCAGAGATACCGTCGTTGTTTGTTGGCTGAACAAAAGCCATCCGGAATCATGAATGCTGGATACAGTCAATACTTCATTCTTCAAACCACGTAAATCTTCGGGCTTTGCCGGAGCTCCGCCTACTTTTTCTGCAACAGAATTCAAATATTTCAGAACACTGTTTTCTAATTGCTGAGGGTCCACCTGCTGCAGTGCAGAGAGTACATAAAATGCATGCTCATCGTCTATCTCTTCCAGATTAATCAACATCACAGCGTCATAGGGTTGGCCTCCCAGAACGTTGGGAAGTTTTAGTTCTACCTCTAACTCTTCACCCATGCTGTAACTGACACCGTAAAACAAATGGTATTGCTGAATATCTTTCATTGAAAACGATTCAATCGCTTCCTTCGTGGAATACCGGGCAATCAGATCATCCACCACACTATCCATCCCCGGGATTAGATCAGGAGTGCTTTTCAAAACCTCTGCTGCTTTTTTAACCTCATCTCTTAATTCTTCGTAGTTGACAACCTCTTTAAAAATCCCGGTTTCATCTGTCCTGTAAATAACATCCGGTTGTGCACTTACTCCAAGCAACTTATGTAGAATGGTATCGCGAGTGTTGGTAAAGCCATTCCGGTACGACCAGCGAATCAGGTAAGAACTGTCAGTCTGATCTAAAACGGTGATTTCTACTTCATACACAGAAACTTCATTCAGAGACGTATCCGGACCTACAACCCTGAAAGTTTCTTTCTTAACAGTATAGATGTGTGATTCTCCCTTATCCCAGTAGGTAATGGCCTGAGCCGATGAGTCGGTTATATTAATCTGGGCCGGAGCGGAATTGAAAAACAGCCCTGCCATTATTAATAAAAAGACGTTTTTCATGATTGATATTCTTCAGGTTTTTTAATACAAGGCGATGCAGGTTCCGGGCTTTGCTTAAAATCTCCAATAGAGCTCCACCTTCAGTTCCGTTTTGGCTTTCCCGTCTATCTTATCCAATCCGCTGCCGATTACATCCCTGTCTAAATAACGTGTTTGGGCGATACGTGTCCAAAGGCTAACATCCTTGAACAAGTTGTACCGGAGGTTGAGATAATAGCGGAATCCTTTGCCGTAAACCATTGGTATGGAATAACTGTAGAGGACGTCGTTTTCATAGGAGTAAATACGGGTATCATAATTATCTGTTTCAAAATATTGCAGGCGCGCGTTTCCGCTGAGTCGACTCATCCTCGGTTTGGCGATCACATCTGCATAAATCATAAATCCTGAAGCGGAACCGTACCAGGAGTTTTCTACTCTTGACCTGAAAGTAATTGCATTGCTAACCTTAACGATTACATGTGCTCTTAATGTCTGCCTGGATATGTTTTCAACGACACTCGACTTATTCCCGTCAACCGTCTGATTAATCCCCTTATTGGTTGAACGGTATCTCACATAAAATTGTGCCTGCCTGCTGGGGGTGTAATATATCTGAAACATCATCTCCGTTCCAACAGAGGGGGCATCTACCCTGTACCTGAGCCAGGGGAATTTAAACACATCTGCATAGGCATCGATACGCAATACATTATTAGGCTTGATGTTGATCCCGGTATAAAAGCCGTTCTCATTGTTTACCGTCGATGATTGTGTGAAAGCGCTGCCATAAAGCGTCAGATACTTCATAGAGATATCGCGGTGCAGGAGGCTGACGTCCACGTAACGGTTCAGGCTGATGCCTACTCCGTTCACTGTTGCAAAGCTTTGTCTGGAATCCATTGCCACCTCTCCGAAGAAATGGGCGTTGCCGAGCGTGTAACTGTAGTCTACCGAATAGTTGCCGGCAAAACTTCCGGGTGTCGCATACTTCTTATACAACTCGCTACTCTTAACCACGGGAGTGGAAAAATGAAATTGCGCTGTGTTGAATCCTATGCGGAATCGTGAAGTGGAGTATTGCAAATTGAGTCCGTAGCTGAATTGCTTGAGCAGGTTTTGGCCGTCAATTTCAGATTGTGTCCTGTGAAAACCCGACTGGCGGATTGAAGAAACGAAGTCCAGAGTATCAGATCCTGCCGTTGCATCCATACTTCTGAAGCTAACATAGGCCGTACCCTGCCAGCGGTTCTTTTCTAAAGTTATTCCAGCCCCTCTGTTGAACATCACCTCACCGGCTGAAACGTAGGGGCGTAACTTCTCTCCCTGCCGTTTGATAAAGAGCCCTTCACTCGGCCCGCTGAACGAAAGACTCTGCCACTGCACCAGTCCCTGACCGAAGTTCACGGCAAAATCTCCGATCGCTATTGCCTTTACAATACCAATATCCCTGGCGAATAGGTGGGCAGAGTAGAAATCGAACCCCTGTTTCTGATTGCCTTTGAAAAACTGTTCTCCGGCATCTTTCTCGGCAGTCAATCCGTATTGCAACTTATTCTTGAAGCGGTATTTGTAGCGGAGGAAGTACTTGTCAGGACTTCCGGGGTAATACGATTTCCCGGCGTTGGGATCTCTTAGGTACCCTTCCGATTTCTCGAGTATCCGGGTATAACGGAGTAACAGTGTGTTTTCACCGCCTTTAAACCTGTCTTTAAGCGAACTGAAACTTTCCGCAGAAGAGATCCCTACAAAGGGAATTATTTTCCTGATGGTGGCAACATCCCATAACGGAATAGCCTGTAACTCGTAGATGCTTACAAATTTTCCCAGCATCTGGCGGTAAGAAAAGAAATGATCTATCTGTGCGGGAGAAAGAATATTCAGCTTCTGAAGTGTCTCGCGGTCTACCGTATTTATATTCAAAGGATGGCGGCTGAAATACTCTAAATCCTGCAGGTACGTATCGTCATCAGGATTTTCATCTTCGTTGTTGGCAGTCATCTCTTCGAGCCGGTTCTCAATCTCATCGGGCAGTTCAGTTGTCTGTTGCTGCTCGGGCAGTTTTTTCTTCTTCGTCTTTTGTCCGAAAGAAGGATTGAAACACAACATCAGCAGTGCAACTCCCAAAAAATATTTTAACCCCCTGCTCATTTCCTGCTTTTAGAGGGTTGATAGATTACCATAATTCCCGGAGAAAAACCTAATTGCTGATGATAGCTGACTGACAGGTCTAAACGTAAATCATTAAATGCTATACCGGCAGCACCAAATGGCGTTTTAGAGAGTGTCTGTACTCCTGCACGCGCAAAGAAGCGGTTATCGAACTGATAAAACACGCCTGCTGTGATATTGATATCCTGATTCTCTTCTTTTTCGACAGTGGCGCTCACGATTACATTCTCTGTCGGCTCGTAGCCGATGCCCAGGCGGTAGTTAGACGCCAGCTTTTCATCTTCAGATTTCGAAATGTATCCGCCAACGGGATTGTAAACCTCAATTCCCGCCGTCAACTGATCTGATACTTTGGCAATGGCGCCTACCTGAAAAGTAATTGTGGATCCCTGCTGATACGAGGGTACCCTGTAAGAGTAATAATTAAACCGGGCGCCAACGCTGAAGTTATTGCCGAGCGATCGGGCGTAGGCCAGTCCGATTTGGTATTCATTGAAATTCTTATAGCCGAAATAACCTGCCTCCACTCCGAAATTCCCCAGTTCAGTCGGTATCGCCGCCACTCCGCTGTAGTAATTGGTCTCTTTAAGCATATAGCGTGTCTCGGCCATTGCCCCTGCAGAAAAGGTCTTTGAAAAAGCCAGTGCCGCTGTGTTGTTGGTAAAGGAAAACACATCGCTGTGCTGCAGAGAATAACTATTCAGCATCTGATAAGAGGCTGAAACAGACTGCTTGACAGACTGTGAAAAGGAGAATTGAAAAAACAGCAAAAAGGCTATTGTATAAAGAGTCCGCAACTGTAGAAGTTTAGCATT
Organism: Chitinophagaceae bacterium; assembly: GCA_024103425.1. GTDB lineage: Bacteria > Bacteroidota > Bacteroidia > Chitinophagales > Chitinophagaceae > Ginsengibacter. Next base: position 29,484 of record JAGFIS010000003.1, on the reverse strand, counting down.
TAGTAAGAATAGTAGCAGCAATATAAATGAAAATATCCTCTTAAACATCTTTAATTTTGCGCCCATGAAATTGCTTGAAGGTAAGGTGGCATCAGTCGCTATCAAAGAAAATCTGAAATCAAAAATTGAATCTCTTATCGCCTCCGGAAAACGCGCTCCTCATCTGGCTGCGGTACTGATAGGCGATGACCCTGCAAGTCATACTTACGTCAACTCAAAAGTGAAGAACTGTGCTGAAGTGGGTATCCGCTCGACATTGATTCAGCACGATGCCAATATCAGCGAAGAAGAATTGCTTCAAATCATCAGAAAACTGAACGAAGACAAAGAAGTTGACGGTATCCTGGTACAGGTGCCTTTGCCCAAACATATCTCTGAGAAAAAAGTAACATTGGCCATCGCTCCCGAAAAGGATGTGGATGGTTTCCACCCGGTCAATATCGGAAACATGGTGCTCGGACTACCCGGATTTGTTTCGGCTACTCCATGGGGCATTATTCTTTTTCTGGAACACTATGGCATCAAAGCAGAAGGCAAAAACGTGGTGATTGTAGGACGCAGCCATACGGTGGGAACACCGCTCAGCATCCTGTTCAGCCGCAATACTTCCTTTGGAAATGGCACTGTCACGCTCTGCCACAGCCGGACAAAAAACCTTGAAGAAATCTGTCGCAGTGCAGATATCCTTATAGCTGCTATCGGCAGGCCGCTTTTCATCAAAGAAAATATGGTGAAAGAAGGTGCTGTCGTAATTGACGTTGGTATCAACCGTGTGGAAGACGTTACTGCCAAAAAAGGATTTCGCCTGAAGGGGGATGTGGACTTTGACAATGTAAAAGAAAAATGCAGTTACATCTCTCCCGTTCCGGGCGGCGTGGGACTGATGACGATTGCTGCACTGCTTACCAATACATTCGACGCCTACGTCAGGAACAATGATATAGAGTTATGAAGCACTCAGCTCCATCCATGCTGATTTCCGATCCGCTGCCGGTGATGGAGCATTTTTATACAATTCAAGGAGAAGGATATCATCAGGGTAAGGCGGCTTATTTTATCCGTCTCGGCGGCTGTGATGTCGGCTGTGTCTGGTGCGATGTAAAAGAAAGCTGGAACGCAGATGCGCATCCCAAGCTAGGTGTTGCGGAAATCGTAAAAGCAGCAAAGAAATTTCCTGCGAAGTTAGTAGTCATCACCGGAGGAGAGCCTACTCTTTATAACCTTGACGGGCTGACACATCAACTCAAAAAAGCAGGATTTCAGACGAATATCGAAACTTCAGGCGCTCATGAGCTGACGGGCGACTTTGACTGGGTATGCCTCTCGCCCAAAAAGTTCAAAGCACCTGTAGAAAGCGTTTTGAAAAAAGCAGACGAACTGAAAATCATCATCTATAACAAATCAGACTTCAAATGGGCTGAATCTTATGCCGCACTAGTCCGCAAAGACTGTATGCTCTTTCTGCAACCCGAATGGTCGAAGGCAGAGAAAATGAGCCCGTTGATTGTCGACTATATTAAACAAAATCCCAAGTGGCAGCTGTCGCTGCAGATACATAAATACCTGGGGGTTGAATAAAAGAATCCGCAGCGCCTCGATAGAAGCACTGCGGATTGCAGATTATTAATCTGCTCAATTATTCTTTCATCACTCTCTTCACCGAAACTCCATCATTGACATCAACCACCTGAATCAAATAAACTCCCGATGGGTATTTATTGAAATTAAGTTTCACCTCGCGATTGATCACCCCCGCTTCTGCCCTGCTGATGACCTTCCTGCCATAAACATCAAACACGTGGATGGCTTTGATGGGACTATACGACCGGACAGTCATAATATCTGTTACCGGGTTAGGGAAGACAGTTACAAGGAAGTTGTTACGAGTATCAAAACTCAGTGATATCACCTTGCTGTATTCAGGACGGTCGCCATTCAAAACTTTCAACCGGTAATAATACCTCTGAGCAGGATTGTCTATAACATCCTCATAGCGGTAATCCTTAACTCCGTTCTCTCTGTTGATGGTACTAATCTGAGTGAAGTTCTGTCCGTCAGTACTCCTCTCCAATTCAAACTTACCTACTTGTAATGGTGTATTCTCGATATGCCATTGCAGAACGGCTGTATTGCCACCCGATACCCTTCCGGTAAAGCTCGTCAGGCCTGTAAAGACAACCCCGGCCGGAATGATAGTTACACTATAATCTTTCACCTGCCCAGCTCCCAACATCATTCCACATGGTGTTAAATTATAACTTGGTATATATAAGTCGGCAATTACCCTCATTCGAAGGGCTGTATTCTTAACTGCTGTTTCAGGCGGAACAATACTGGCAGTGTGTGTGAAGCTTCCCGGTGTGGTAGTAAAACTCTCCATCACCGCTTCATCCTCGGTAAAGGCACCATCATTATTATAATCAATATAAACCTTTACTCGCTGTTGATTATTTACTGTACTTACAGATAAATCATAAGCTGTTCCTGCTGTCAATGTAGTATGAACCAGATTTATAGGGCTTACGGTAAAATCTTCATAAAAAACCGGATTACTAGAAGCCAAATACGGTGATGAAAAATGCATAAGGGAATCTAAGACCACACCTACCGGTCCTGCACCAAGATCAACATCCGGATACCCAACCCCCGAAGGATTACAAACAGCCGGTATTGGAACAGGGTTAGGGGCCGGCACTGTTTCAGACAGGGCTCTCGAGTAAAGCAAACCTCGCCGGTAATTTGTAAGCATAAATATCATCCGTTCTGCCTGGCCCGGCGTAAAATGATTTCTAACACAGTTGGTATAGTTCATAAAATTATGCTGAACCCCATTAGTTCCATAGGGATTTCCTGTGCAAGGATTGATGGTTGATGGAGCCGGACAAGTACCGAGAAGAGACTTACTCGGATCCGTATCACAAACCTTGTCTCCATCTTCTTCACAATTAACATTTGGAGGACAGGTTGTGCCACTTCCTCCTTCCCAAGTATGATACAATCCAAAGGCGTGTCCGATCTCATGAGGAAGCGTGGGGTATCCCGCTCTTGAATAGGCTTCTAAAATATAGGCGCCATCTGCTGCGGATAGTAGATTCGAAATACCGAGAACAGCAAAACCCGCTGTCTGACCTCCTGTATAACCATCAGCACCATCTATTTTACTCGTGATATAAATATTATAGTATATCTCTTTAGGCCATTGGAACATTTTAGAAATCTCTGATATAGTACGGCCGCTACTATTTAGTCTTACGCCATTATCTACGAAAACCTGATCCCCACTCATGTCGATCCTTTCAATACCCGTTGTCGGCTGACGGTCCGGATCCCACTTAGCCAAGGTGAACTTAACCGGTATCTTAACTCCTCCTCCCCCCTCTGGAAGGTATGAAGGATATTCTGCCGAATAAACCTGATTCAAATATTCTATCCAGTCTATAACTTCTTCATCTGTAGGATTATATTTTGTTCCATAGGGGCTGCCGGGGTGTAAAATATGTACTACGACAGGAATCTCATATACGTCATCATCCAGAAAAGAAAACTGTCGTCCTGATGTTTTAATTAATCTGCTGAAAGAAGCCCATTGCCGGTCAGCTTCCTCGACTCCCTTTTTGAAAGCGGAATCTTCTTTTAATAGCCTTTGATGTAAATCATCAAAACCGCATTCCTCTTGTGCTCGTACTTGAAAACCTGAAAATAAAAGGGCGGTAAGTAGTAACGAAAAAATGGATAACTGCTTCATGACTAAGAATTTTTAAGGTGAATAGAAATATTAAATGGCTACAGGTGCTTTAAATACCTGTTCATCCCGGGGCAGAAAATTCCCTCGCCGGGTTAGTACATTAACCGGCCGGGAGCCAACCATAAACAGTTGGACTCATGTACCCCCCTTCCGAAAGTCGGATCTTTGTTTAATTCTTGCTGATGGATTACATCAGTGGCACATACAGAACGCGCCTGAGTTTGAAATTGTAGAAATAAAATAGCAGTTATCATAAGCAAAATAATCGTTAACTGTTTCATGGCTAAAAATTATTTGCTTAAGAATAATCTAAGATAGGAAAAATATATATGCTTCAGTGCATAAGTAAAAAACTGTACAGAAGTTTTTTATACATTGTACTTAATAAACAATTCTTCCCTGTAATAATATGAAAGCTGAAATGAGAAATTTTCTGCAAAAGTTTTCGTTTAAGTAAAGCTGGTGCAAAAATTATATGCTGCAGGCAATTACCGGGGGCAACTTTCTAAACCCTCACTGCGTCTGACAGTCATATGTATCGCATTAACCGGATCGCAAAATTATTGATGCTATTTTCGTAACGAATGAAGGATATAAAAAAAATATTGTTGCTGCTGATTTGTGTTACAGGTTTCCACCTGTCTTACGGCCAGTGGTACAACACAGAAAAGGTAGGCAAGAAAGCTGCGAGTCTGTTCAATCAGGCTTACGATCAGGCGATGGCGGGTGCATACGGCGCTGCGCTGGAGCTGCTGAACAAGGCTGTAGAGATTGACCCTAAATACGTAGATGCTTATCTCTCCATAGGCGGTATCCACGGCGAAAGAAAGGAATACGCTCCGGCTACTGCCGCATACGAAAAGGCCATTGCTTTAGATTCGGTTTATACCATCCATTATCTGCTTCCTTATTCTATCAACCTTGCAGGACAGGGAAGATTTGAAGAAGCATTAGCCGCCGTCAATAAATATCTGACCAGTCCCAAACTGAATGAACGCAGCCGTAAGGCTGGAGAATTCAGAAAGACAACATATGAATTCGCAGTCGATCTCGCAAAGAAAATGAACAAGGATTATGTCTTCAATCCCGTGAATCTTGGCGACAGCATCAACTCGGCTGACCTAGAATATTTCCCCACTCTTACAATTGACGGAAACACCCTGGTATTCACCCGTAGGATCGGGAATAACGAAGACTTTTACGAAAGCAAGAAAGAAGACGGCATATGGCGCAAGGCCACACTGCTCGAAGGCAATATCAACACACCGAATTACAACGAAGGCGCTCAAATTATCTCGCAAGATGGCAAGTGGCTCATCTTTACCGGTTGCAATTTCCCCGAAGGGCTCGGCAGTTGTGACCTCTACATTTCCTTCCTGACGAAGAAAGGGTGGAGCCGCCCGATGAATCTTGGTCCGAATATCAATTCTGAGTATTGGGAGTCGACTCCTTCGCTTTCTCCCGATAAACGCGACCTTTATTTCAGCAGCAATGTCCCCGGTGGTTTCGGAGGGAAAGATATCTGGGTATCTCACCGCAATGACGATGGTTCGTGGAGCGAGCCCGAGAATCTGGGACCTGAAATCAATACAGCAGGAGATGAGAGCACGCCTTTCATTCATGCCGATAACCAGACACTTTATTTCAACAGCACCGGTTTGTCGGGATACAGTGAGAAGCCCGATCTGTTTGTAACACGCAAACTGCCAGGCGGTAAATGGAGCACTCCACAAAATCTCGGTTACCCTATCAATACGATTGATGATGAAGGAAGCCTTTTCATCGCGGCCGATGGCGTCACTGCATATTACAGCAGCGACCGCAGCGATTCCAAAGGCGGATTAGACATCTACACTTTTGAATTGCCCGAACAGGTTCGTCCGCTCAGAACCCTTTGGGTAGAAGGAAAGGTTTTTGACAAAAACACCCGTGAGGGACTACCCTCTGCAGTAGAGCTCACCGATCTGGAAACGGGAAATATCGTAAGTAAGGTTACCGCTGATGAGGATGGAGAATTTCTTGTTACACTCCCTGTTGGTAAGGACTATGCTTTTACCGTAAGGCGCAAAGGATATCTTTTCTTCTCAGAACATTATAAAATTAGTAGCACTGCTCCGGATCAAATTTTTAGAGCAGAAATTCCACTGCAACCCATAGAAACTGATGCCTCTATCGTTCTGAAAAATATCTTCTTCAACACAGGGAAATCAGACCTGAAGCCCGAGTCTATTGTAGAACTCAACAACGTTATTGCTTTGCTGAATGAAAACCCGACACTCAAGATTCAAATCATCGGCCATACCGATAATGTCGGATCTGAAAAAGACAACCTTACCTTGAGTAAGGAACGAGCTCTGGCTGTGGTCAACTATCTTATCAGTAAAGGCATTAAGACTGAAAGATTATCTCACGCGGGCAAAGGCGAATCACAACCTGTTGCAGATAACAATACAGAAGAAGGCAGGGCTCAAAACCGCAGGACAGAGATGAAGGTTGTGGCTAAATAAAAGCGATTCCGGATATAGAAACAGGCTTTTAGTATAGACCTTATTTGCCTCTCACTTTGGATATAATTAAAAACATATTTGGTATTCAAATTTAAAACTATACTTTTGTTTGTCATGATAAAATAAAGTATAAGTATAGAGTATCATGTTCATAAGAAAACAAAATTTTCCCGATTCGGGCAACGAAAGCCTGTTTTTATGGGGTGCCAGACAAACCGGAAAAAGTACCCTGCTGAAGGAGATGTTTCCTGAAACACTTTGGTTTGACCTGTTACTGGCAGATGTATATGAGCGGCTACTACGCAATCCGACAATTTTAAGGGAAACTGTCCTGGTAAATCCTGAAATCAAGGCGGTTGTCATTGACGAAATTCAACGAATACCCGAACTACTGAACGAAATTCATTGGCTGATTGCTAATACTCATACGAGGTTCATTATGAGTGGCTCAAGCCCGCGAAAAATAGTACGTTCACAAACTAATCTGTTGGGCGGACGGGCGTTACGGTACGAGCTTTATCCGTTGGTAAGTGCAGAAATTCCTGACTTTGACTTGCTAAAAGCCTTAAATCACGGGCTCTTACCAAAGCATTATTTAGTAGCACAACCCAAACGTTTACTTGCTGCATACATTGGCAATTACCTGAAAGATGAAATTGTGAGTGAGGCTAAAATCCGTAACGTAAATGTATTTGCTCGTTTTTTGGAAGCTGCTGCTTTCAGCAATGGCGAAATGGTAAATTATACTAACATAGCCGCCGATTGCGGAGTAAGTGCACCTACCATTAAAGAGTACTTTCAAATATTAGAAGATACACTGATTGGACGTTTTGTACCTGTATATCAAAAAAGACCAAAACGCAGGGTGATACAAGCTCCTAAGTTTTATTTATTTGATGTGGGTATTGTTAATCATTTATTGAAACGCGGTAAAGTGGAATACAAAAGTGAAGCATTCGGTAACGCTTTTGAACACTTTATTTATCAGGAGTTATACGCACACAGGCACTACTCGGGTTTGGACTATACGATAAGCTACTGGCGCACTGCTTCGCAATTAGAGGTTGACTTTATACTGGGTGATCATCAGATCGCAATAGAGGTAAAGGCTAGCGACCATATAAGTGATAAGCATTTGCGCGGACTCAAAGCCTTCATGGAAGAGTATAAGGTTAAACAAGCTATCGTTGTTTGTACCGAACCATTAGCCCGATTACACAACGGTATAAATATTTTGCCATGGCAGGTATTTTTACAAAAACTATGGGCAGGAGAGTTAATGTGAACAATCTCCTGACACTCTTCCACTGCGCCTTGAGGGCACGTATCCTTAAATAATAACGTATTTCCTTTGATTTTGCTTCAGAGCAAGAATCATATCTGCAAACCGTAAGATTTCATTGAGGCTCTTATATTTTCTCAAAATTATCAACTCTAGTCATCTAATTTCTTTCAAGTCTAAAAAATCAACAAATCAAAGAATCTCAAATTCCTTGTTTCAGCTTTGCTTGCTCCCTATGCAATATTAAAACGATGATCAAAAAAACTATTTATTGTTAGTATTCAAAATCCCCTGCAACACTTTCAATTTACCATCCACAGGTTCTAAAATTTTAAGCCCCAGCAATTCTGCTATCATCGGATACACATGTATGTTAGAAAAAGAAGGGATTGTCAAATTCTCTTTAAATCCTGGTCCCCAGGCATAAAAAACCGCCTGCATATCTGGGGCCTGGTTATCAAATCCATGCTCTCCGGGATTTGTCCTCCATGTACCGAAATTAAATGCCTTTCCTGCAGGTGCTACCATCAGAATATCTCCGATACGATTGTATCTGTCATCTCTTTTAGCATAATGCCAGCGCCTGGGTGTCTTCTTCTTTAAATACACAGAATACTGGTCTCCGGCATCTTTTTTCAGCGCACGGTATGCCTTTTTAACCTCTTTCTTAGTGAGATTTCGCGCATACAATTGTACCATGGATGCTCCCATGGCTATTGTAAACTTAGAAGTATCCAACGATGCCGGCCTTCTGATTGGGTTCTCTGTGTCAATATCACTCATGCCGTGGTCTGACAGAAAAATATAATTTACCGGCAATCCGAGTGCATCGGTCATTTCATTCAGCTTCTTCACGGCATTGTCCACAAACTGAACCGCAGCTTTCACACTGTCATTTTCCACCCCGTAACGGTGCTCCTGATGATCTACCTCAGGCAAATAAAATGTAATGATATGGGGCCGTTTGTCCTGCGGCAGTTGCAGCCATTCCTTCACGATTTCCACACGCCTATCGATTGAAATACTCTCATTGTAGTGATAATAATAGGTAGGGAAGTAACCGCCTATCGGAGCCTCAGAGCCCACCCAATAAAAACTTGCCGACACCATACCCTGTCTTTCAGCCAGTGCCCAGATGGGGATACCGCCATACCACGAAGGATCGGTTACGGCATTGCGGTCGCGGATGGCATAGCGCTGTGTTCCGTTACTTCTGTAAAAAGTATTCGCCACTATCCCGTGATGTGCCGGACGTAAGCCTGTGGCTAATGAGTAGTGATTCGGGAAAGTCAGTGTCGGGAACGAAGGCTGCATTGAAACTGCCTGTATCCCCTCTGCTCTTTTCTGCTTCAGGAATTTTGCATCGTATTTATCTGCCAAATCATACCTGAACCCGTCTGCCGAAATCATAATGACATACGGTTTTGTCTGTTGGATGGCACTGTTTGACCTGCCCTCCACCACAAACTGAGTCGTATCCTGGGCCAATAAAAATGAACCATAAAACGAAAGAATAAGAACTAATAATAATCTTGATTTCAGATGCCTCATCCTGTAAGAGTTTCGGCAAATGTAACACAGATTATCCTGAACATTATTCCTTAATATTGCAGTCTTCACCCACATTTCCACCGTCTTAACCGTAAACGAATTCCTTACCAATGGCTGAAGAACAGGACGAGCTGTTATACCAAATTGCGCTGACCCGTATTCCGGGAATCGGAGGTGTATATGCACGACAATTGGTGAATATTTTCGGATCGGCTTCGGCGGTTTTGAAAGCACCTAAAAAAGACCTGTTGGGTATTGAAGGAATCGGAGAAATAAGAATGAAGGCCTTACTCAAGCCCGATTATAAAGCTGCGGAAAAGGAGATTACCTTCATCGAAGAGAACGATATCAAACCCCTCTTCTTTAAAGACAAAGGTTATCCTTCCCGATTACACCACTGTTACGACAGTCCGATACTGCTATATTATAAAGGTAGTGCCAACCTCAATCACGACAAGATCGTCGGCATTGTAGGCACACGCACTCCCACCGACTACGGCCGGCAGGAGTGTCAGAAAATAGTAGAAGGCTTTGCGGGAGAAAATATCCTCATCGTCAGCGGACTGGCATTCGGCATCGATTCCATTGCTCACAAATCGGCGTTGAAGAACGATCTGGAAACCGTCGGTGTTCTGGCGCACGGATTAGATAAAATCTATCCTGCCGAAAACAGGGAGCTGTCTAAGAAGATGACTCAGAAAGGAGGCTTGCTCACCGAATTTTCATCTGAAACAATTCCCGACCGCATGAATTTTCCATCGCGCAACCGCATTGTGGCGGGTATGTGCGACTGCATTATTGTGATAGAATCCGCCAGAAAGGGGGGCTCGCTGATTACCGCAGGATTAGCCAACGACTATAACCGGGATGTATTTGCCCTTCCCGGAAGAAGTACCGACCCCAAAAGCGACGGGTGCAACCTGCTGATCAAATCAAATAAAGCCGCTCTTATTTCAGGAGCCGAAGATGTGCTTCGGAATATGGGATGGGAGAAGACTTCCAAAAAACGAACAGGCAGGCAACGGCTAATCTTCCCGGATTTGAACCCTGAAGAAAAAATCATCGTCGACCTGCTTCAAAATGAGGGTCCGCAAAACATCGACGACCTGCATTTAAAAACAAAGCTGAACGGAGGTGCCATCGCCCAGGCCCTGCTCATGCTCGAAATGCAGGGGCTTATTAATTCGCTTCCCGGTAAAATTTATGAATTGAATTAGAAAAAAGCCCATTTGCGGATAATCAAATATTATATCTTTGCACATGGCTACAATAAAGAAATCTCCCCGTAATAATTTTGGAACTCTTGAAGAGGCACTGACCTTTGATGACGTGCTTTTGGTTCCCGGCTACAGTGAAGTACTCCCAAGAGACGTAAACATCTCCACAAAGCTTACCAGAAACATTACACTGAACATTCCTTTCCTCAGTGCGGCTATGGATACGGTTACCGAATCGCAGCTGGCAATTGCCCTTGCACGAGAAGGCGGTATCGGTATTCTTCACAAGAACATGAGCATTGAAGAACAGGCCGGCCAGGTCAGAAAGGTAAAGAGAAGCGAAAGCGGTATGATCATGGATCCGATTACCCTTTCTCTGGATGCCACCCTCAGGGATGCTCTCAGAATGATGGAAGAAAACAAGATTGGTGGTATCCCCATCGTAGATGCCGCAGGATATCTGAAAGGAATCCTCACCAACCGCGACCTGAGATTCGAAACGAACCTCAAGAGAAAGGTTACAGAGCTGATGACGAGCGAAAACCTGATTACAGCTCCTGAAGGAACTGATCTTACGAAAGCGCAGGAGATTCTCAGAAAACACAAGATTGAAAAACTGCCTGTTGTCGATAAAAAAGGAATCCTCAAAGGACTGATCACTTTCAGGGATATTGAAAAAATCCGCAACCATCCGTTTGCGACAAAAGACTCGTTCGGAAGGCTCCTGGTCGGTGCAGCTGTCGGTATCACCAAAGATGTGGCAGACCGTGTTTATGCGCTACAACAGGTAGGAGCAGACGTAATCTGTCTGGACAGTGCTCACGGACACACCAAAGGGGTGATTTCCACATTGAAAATGATCCGTAAGAATTTTAAAAACATTGAAATCATCGCCGGAAACATCGGTACCGGAGAGGCTGCTCTCGCTCTCAAAGAAGCGGGCGCTGATGCCGTAAAAGTAGGTATCGGACCGGGCTCTATCTGCACAACCCGTATCGTAGCAGGGGCAGGCGTACCACAGATTTCAGCACTGATGAGTGTGAAAAACGCTCTGGGCAGGTCTTCTGTCGGCATCATCGCCGACGGTGGCATCCGCTATACAGGTGATGTAGTGAAAGCACTTGCTGCAGGAGCAGACAGTGTGATGATGGGAAGCATCTTCGCAGGAACAGAAGAGAGTCCCGGCGAAACCATCATCTACGAAGGAAGGAAGTTCAAGCAGTACAGAGGAATGGGTTCTATGGGTGCCATGGCTCAGGGCAGCAGCGACAGATACTTCCAGGACGAAGAAGACAGGGCAAAGAAATTTGTGCCTGAAGGTATTGAAGGAAGAATCGCTTACAAGGGACATTTGCACGAAGTAATTTATCAGTTTACCGGAGGCCTTCGTGCCGGTATGGGCTACTGTGGTGCTCCCAATATCAACGCACTTAAGAAAGCACAGTTCCGTAAGATTACCAATGCGGGAATTCGCGAGAGCCATGCGCACAACGTTGAAATAACAAAAGAAGCCCCAAATTACAGCAGAATTTAATCAGTAATGTGTTGAAAAGGTTATACCTGTTTTTTACTCTTTTACTTTCCTATGGAACCTTCTTTTCAGGTTATGCACAAGATTGTTCGATCAGGGTCAGTCTGCTGACCGTTTCTCCCGGAGAAGAATTGTATTCTACCTTCGGACATACGGCATTACGCATTACCGATTCTGCGGGAGTGCGCGATGTTGTCTTCAACTACGGCACATTCAATTTCGACGAGAAAGGTTTCTATATCAAATTTGCCAGGGGCAAACTGAATTATTACATCTCGGCAGAGAACTTCAGCGCCTTTGAATACATGGCAATGATGGAAAACCGCAGCATCACTGAACAGGTGCTCAACCTTACCTGTGAAGAAAAAGATAAACTGCTCAAATATCTGGAGTGGAACATGATGCCTGCAAATAGGTATTATAAATACGACTTCACCTTTGATAACTGCACTACCAGAGTTGCCGACCTGATTGATTCTATTGCCGACGGAAGACTTGTTTATAAAGACTTGTCCAACGAGCAGATGACCTTCAGAGACGGCATACACGAATACCTTAACCAGAACGAGAAACCATGGAGCAAACTGGGGATAGATATTCTGTTGGGCCGCAGACTGGACAGAGTTATGACACCAAAAGAAAAACTCTTTTTGCCGGAATATCTGATGGATGCTTTTGACAGTGTGACTGTGGACAACAGACTATTAGTAAGTGATAAAGCGATGATTCTGCGGGCCGAGTTTACAGGCCATGAAAAACATAATATAGCAGGTCCGTTTTTCATACTCACCTGCTTATTTGTGCTGATAGCTTTTCTAAGTTTCTCTAAAAATCAGTTTATCAGGAATTTCCTTCTCGGCTTTGACGGAGTAATGTTCTTCCTGATCGGCCTGTTAGGTATCCTCCTTATATTAATGTGGGTCGCTACAGATCACTTCATGACGAAAGACAATTACAACCTGCTTTGGGCATGGCCGACACACATTATCGCTGCATTTTATGTACACAGCCGGAAGAAATGGCCGAAATATTATTTCCTCTTGTACGCCATCTTCCAGCTACTGCTGGTAGGCCTCTGGTTCTGGTTGCCACAGTCGTTGAATCCTGTTTTAATACCTTTGAACCTGATGCTGGTGTTCAGATGCCTGGTTTTATTTGCAGTAAAAAAGAAACCTCATGCCGGAGATACACTTCAGGAATAAAAAACTTTTTTACCGTGTTTACGGACAGGGAACTCCTGTTGTACTGCTGCACGGGTTCGGTGAAACCGGCGACGTGTGGAACCGCCAGATTAAAGCTCTTGAAAGCAATTATAAGCTCATTGTACCCGATTTGCCCGGAAGCGGAAAATCTGAAGCATTAGACCATGGGTTTACTATCGACGACCTCGCCGATACCACCAAAGCCATCGTAGATTATGAAGAAAGAAATAATAAATTCCACCTCTTCGGCCATAGTATGGGCGGATACACGACGATGGCCTTTGCCGAGAAATATGAAGACAGGCTCCTTTCATACGGTTTAGTGCATTCATCTTCTTATCCGGACACGGAAGAAAAAAAAGAGGTCAGAAAGAAAGGTATCGAGTTCATCAGAAAGAACGGCGGTTTTACCTTCCTTAAAACCATTACTCCGGGGCTATTCTCAGAAACATCTCAACAAAACCATCCTGAGTACATCACCGAACTTTTAAGTCTGGCAACCGGCATTACCGATGAAACATTGATTGGCTATTACGAAGCCATGATGCGACGTCCCGACCGTTCTGAAGTACTTGCAAAATCACATGTGCCCGTGCTATTTATTATTGGTAAATACGACGGAGTAGTACCTTTAGAACTCTCGCTGAGACAAGCGGCTTTACCGGCTAAAACCACATCTAAAATTCTGGAAAAGACAGCACATATGGGTATGTGGGAAGAAGAAGAGTTAACCGGCCAGGCCCTTGCCAATTTCCTCGAAAACAGCAGAAGAGTGTGAAAACTTTGAATTCTATTTCAATTTCACAAAAAAAATCACGAATTTTAATATTCGCTCTGAAAACCCCGAATCTATTTTGGAGATGAAGAAAAGCCTGTTGTTTATTATATCTGTACTATTTCTTTTCCCTGTTTTTGGTAAACATATCATTGGGGGTGAGATGATTTACCAATACGTCGGTGCAGGCAGCAGTGCCAATATGTCTATCTACAGAATTACCCTGAAATTATTCCGCGACGAAAATACTCTTGACGGTGCAGCGATGCCGGCAAGCGTTTACATCGGAATCTTCGACAACGGAACTAAAAAACAATATCCTGCGGCAGGTGCCTATACAGAAGTATTCAAATCGAGAGAGGAAGCCGTGAGTGTCAACCCATTTCCTTCGTGTATCACCTCGCCACCTAACCTCAGGTATAACGTGGCATTTTATACCTACCTCATTGAACTACCTGATAATGCCAATGGATATACGGCAGCTTACCAGACCTGTTGCCGTGTAGCACCTCTGGAGAACGTAGAAAATGCCGGAGGGTCTAATGCGGGAAGCACATTCTTTTGCGAAATACCCGGGAAGATCGTCGACAGCAGTCCTGAGTTTACAGCCACCATCGATGCCATCTGTGGTAAGAAACCATTCAAACTCGAATTTGGCGCAAAAGACCCCGACCACGATTCTTTGGTTTATTTTTTTGCAACAGCTAACGACGGTGGTGCACTTCGCAACTCTTCAAACATCAACCCTGCACCACCTCCATACAACTCAGTGACTTATATTTCCCCTTTCTCGGCTACCAGTCCGCTTGGAGATAAGGCCACTATTGATTCGAAAACAGGAACTATCTCGGGGATCGCCCCCGATCTTGGGCGATATGTTGTGACTGTTGGCGTCAGCTCCTACCGGAACGGTATAAAACTTTCAACTGCTTATAAAGACTTTATCGTAAACGTTACTAACTGTGACTTTGCTGGTGCCCGGCTGGATCCCAAACCGGTTCAGTGTGATAGCTTTGTTGTCAGCTTTTCAAACGATGACTTCTCTCCGCTGAACAAAACATTCTTCTGGGATTTCGGAGACCCGGCTTCAGGTCCGGATAACTTCTCTAATCTGGAAAAACCATCACACAAATACTCTGATACCGGAGTATATGTGTACAAACTAGTAGTAAACCGCGGCGAGGATTGTTCTGATTCCATCACTCAGACTGTGAAAGTATATCCCGGATTTATCGTTGACTTCGATGTTGACGGAAGATGTGTGAACTCTGAAATCTACTTCACCGATAAATCTTTCGCAAAGTATGGTACCATTAATTCCTGGAAATGGGATTTCGGTGTGCCCGGTGATCAATCAGACACATCACGGCAACGGAATCCTAAGTACACATATTCATCTGAAGGAGACTTCCCTGTATCGCTAACCATACAATCTACAATGGGTTGCGAGAAGACCTTTACAGGCAATGTCACCATTCTTCAAAAACCTCCGTTCGAAATAACAAATGATACACTGATATGCAGTATTGATGACTTGCAACTCAACGCAGTCGGGAAAGGAGGAACTATTGTGTGGTCGCCAAACTATAATATTAATAATGTCAACATCTTCAACCCGATAGTCAGTCCGAAAAAGACAACGACCTACTACGCGATGTACGAAGAGAGCCGCGGCTGTAATAATATTGATTCGGTTGTAGTTTCGGTTGTCGATTTTGTGACACTCCGGATGCCTTCCGATACGACGATTTGTCTGACAGACAGCATACGGTTACGGCCGACGGGCGATGCACTGCATTATTTATGGTCACCTGATGCTACCCTGAGTTCTGCCACAGACCCATCACCTATTGCAGTGCCGGTAGGTAATACAACTTACAATGTAGTAGCATCTATCGGCGGGTGCAACACTACAGGTTCAGTAACGGTAAGAACAGTTCCTTATCCTGCTGCGGATGCAGGAAATGACACGACGATTTGCATCAATGAGTCCGTGTTACTTTCGGGCAGCGGCGGAAGTATTTACAAATGGTACCCGGCCACGTATTTGAACAATGACGCGATTCCGAGCCCGGTTGCTACGCCGAAAGAAACTATTCAATACATCCTCCAGGTAAACGATACCAGGGGTTGCCCTAAACCTGCATTTGACACAGTTACCATTAAGGTTGTTACTCCGTACGTGGATGCCGGTCCGCGTGATACTTCAATCGTGGTAGATCAGCCACTGCATCTGTTTGCAAATTCGAATGCAGAAACTTTCCAGTGGATTCCTTCCACAGGCCTTAACGATCCGTTCTCACAGAGTCCGACTGCGCTGCTGACAAACGATCAGCAATACGTTGTCAGAGCAGTGACTGACGGCGGTTGTGTTGCTACAGATACAATCATGGTGAAGGTGTTCAAACTGCAACCGGGTTTCTATGTGCCGAATGCGTTTACGCCTAATAATGACGGACTGAACGACGTGCTTACTCCCATAGCAATCGGTATGCGTTCTATCACTTACTTCAGAATTTATAACCGGACAGGTAAGTTGATTTTCTCAACGAGCGAAATGAACAGAGGCTGGAATGGCACTTTCAAAGGAATGCCGCAAGATGCAGCCACATTCGTATGGCAGGCAGAGGGCGAAGACTATATGGGTAACCGGATCCGTCAGAAAGGGACTTCCACACTCATCAGATAAACATCACGTTTAATCGTAACGGATACCCAACGTATCACAGGCAGCTTTCATCAGTGAGTTATCATTGGTTGCATCTTGTCCCATTTCCCAGAACATAATACCGCCACCGTTTGCCTTAGCATAAGCCGATTTCTTTTTTACCGTCGGCTGACCATTATAGTAGATTTTGTAATCGGTATATCCCGCTGCCGATACAATCGCGGAGTCTGAAAGCGGATCTCCGCCCTGTGATAGTATATTACTGTAAGTAAGGGTGGTGCCCGATTGTGTCATTCCCGAAGGACGGCCATAAACCGGAATACCAAGAACACATTTATCCTTGGGCATGCCTCTGGTATTGATCCAGTAATTCATGGATGTCAGCACCATAGAATACGGACTGTGCTGTTGATACTGGTTAGCTGGTAGTGTAGTAAAATCATCATACACCATCACATTAAACCAATCTGCATAATTAAATACCTCATTACTGATTCCATCCCTTACCGAGCCCGCATATATACCGGGAGTGATTGCTGCTGAGAGGTAATATTTTCCGTCCACATGCAGAGAATCCGAAAGCTGTTTCATCAATGCAGTAAACGATTCTTTGGTACCATTGCTGCTTCTGGGGTATTCCCAATCCATATCAATACCATCGAGTTTATACTGCCTTACCTTCTGCATCAGATCTTTGACGAAAGTGGTCCTGCCCTGTTCGGTACTACTCATGGTTCCGAACAAATCAGATGATCCGCCGATTGCAAGGAAAACCTTAGCTCCGTTGGCCTTCGCCTTTTGGTAGAGTTGCTCAAACTTCCTGGTGTCGATAATTGATGCAGTATTCGAAGAAGTAATATCGGCAAATGCGTAATTCACTACATCACACATGCGGAACATTCGGTCGGGTACCGCATCCACACTGCGATAGGATGGAAAATAACCGACAACTAAAAATCCGGGCTTTTGTGGAGGATAGATTTGAACAGGCTCCTTCGGTTCTTCAGTCTTATCTTTCTTACAACTATTTAAATAAACAAGGAACGGGAGCAGGAATAACAAGTATTTGATTTTCTTCATGGCGTTAGAATTCCCAACTAAATTAACCATTTCTATATTTAGTCAAAAGGACAAATCGTCAAACTTCAATTTTATATTTGTAAAAAGCAGGCATCATTGAATCCGGATATTTTAAATACACCTATTGAATACCTTAAGGGAGTAGGCCCTGTGAAAGCCGATATCCTTAAAAAAGAAGCCGGTATTTTCACTTTCGATGACTTATTGCATTATTTCCCTTTCAGATACATTGACCGCACCAGAATTACTACTATAAAGGAACTCGCCCACACAACGGAATATGCTCTGATAACAGGAAAAATTATTACAACCGAAGTGCTGGGTGTCAAACGATCCAGAAGGCTGGTTGCCACAATAACCGACGGTACAGGTTATATGGAACTGGTTTGGTTTCAGGGTATCTATTTTATTGAAAAGATGCTGCACCCGGGAGATACCTTTCAAATTTTCGGGAAGGTGACTTTCTTCATGGACAAGCCACAGATGTCGCATCCGGAGTTGCAAAAAGTTACGACCGACTCCGGGCCCAAAGACTATCTCGAACCGGTTTATCCGAGTACGGAAAAATTAAAGATGCGCCATCTCGGCGGGCGGCAAATAGCAGCATTAACTTCTGCACTGTTCCAGCAGATCAGTGAAAAGGATATCAACGAGAATCTTCCACAGTCGCTCATCCAACAGTTTAAACTGATGGGCAGATGGGAAGCACTCAGACAAATTCACTTCCCTAAAGACAAGGCCAGCCATGACCAATCTGTGCGACGATTGAAATTTGAAGAACTCTTCCTGGCGCAACTCAGTATGGCGATGGTCAGGCTCAGAAGACATCAACAATCAAAGGGATTTGTATTCGAAACCGTAGGTGAATACTTTAATGAGTTTTACAATCATCAATTGCCATTCATGCTTACAGGAGCTCAGAAAAAAGTATTGAAAGAAATCAGAAAAGACTTGGGTATCGGCAGACAGATGAACAGGCTGTTGCAAGGCGATGTAGGAAGCGGTAAGACACTTGTAGCCTTACTCTCAATGTTAATTGCAGCAGATAACGGATACCAGAGCTGCCTTATGGCACCGACCGAGATCCTGGCCCGCCAACATTATGACAGTCTTACTTCACTCTTGAAAAATATGCCGGTGAAAGTAGATCTCCTCACGGGATCGACCAGTGCTAAGGAACGAAAAGAGATTCTACAAGGCTGTCTGGATGGGTCCATCCATATTCTTACAGGCACACATGCACTGATAGAGGACACTGTCAAATTCAATAATCTCGGACTTGCCATCATCGATGAACAACATCGCTTTGGTGTAGAGCAACGCGCCAAACTTTGGAGGAAAAATAAGATTGCACCACACATACTCGTCATGACTGCCACACCCATCCCGCGGACACTTACACTGGCTGCATACGGAGATATGGACTACAGTGTGATGGATGAACTGCCCCCCGGCCGCACGCCTGTGATGACAGTTCACCGCTCCGCTTATCACCGAAATGAAGTGATGCATTTTGTAAGAAGCGAAATTGATAAGGGCAGGCAGGCATACTTCATCTATCCGCTGATTGAAGAGTCGGCCAAAATGGATTACGAGAATCTAATGAAAGGCTACGAAGAAGTAAAATCTTACTTCCCCGAACCTCAATACTGGATCAGCATGGTACACGGTAAGCAGAAGTCTGAGTTGAAACAAACCAATATGGACCGCTTCGTTACGGGTGATACACAAATCATGGTCAGCACAACGGTAATTGAAGTAGGAGTAAACGTTCCCAACGCCACGGTAATGGTTATTGAAAGTGCCGAGCGTTTCGGTTTACCACAGTTACACCAACTTCGCGGCAGGGTCGGTAGAGGGAGCGAGAAAAGTTATTGTATTCTGCTATCAGGCTTAAAAGTATCTGAGGATGCCAAGCAGCGTCTGAGTATCATGTGCGAGACCAACGACGGATTTAAAATAGCTGAAAAAGATCTTGAACTCCGGGGCCCCGGCGATATTGAAGGAACCCGGCAGAGCGGATTGCTCAACTTCAAGGTTGCCAATATTCTGGAAGATAAGAATATTCTTCAGGCTGCACACGATTCAGTTGAAGAACTACTTGCAAACGACCCTGAACTCTCTAATCCTGATAACACCTGCCTGAGGAGTTACCTGTTACAGAAAAAAGGCAAAACCGTCTGGAGTAAGATCCTATAGAATTACTTATCGAGAAATAAATCTGTAAACAGCTTCTCAGAGGGATCCACTGCATACTTGCTCAAATCCTCAATACCTTCTGATTTCAAAACCTCATCATCAATAAACGTATAACCGGTACATTCATGAGATGGGCGGCTGAGAATGATATACGCCACATCGGCCAGAATATCGGGCTTACGGCTCTTCCTCATCAGCGCATCACCGCCCAATAAGTTCTGCACAGCAGCCGTAGCGATGGTTGTCCTTGGCCAGAGGGAGTTAGAAGCTATTTTATATTCTTTCAATTCGCCCGCAAGTCCGGTGGCAATCATCGTCATGTTATACTTGCTCATAGTGTAAGCAACATGCGAGCTCACCCATTTTTCACTGAGGTTTATAGGTGGCGACAGCGTTAATATATGCGGATTGGTTCCTTTCTTCAGCCAGGGGATGCAATGTTTGCTCACAAGGAAAGTCCCTCTCACGTTGATATCGTGCATCAGATCAAAAACCTTAGCACTCGTATTCTCTACATTCGTCAGTGAGATCGCACTGGCATTATTAATCAGGATATCAATACCTCCGAAGTGCGCAGCACCCTTTTCTATAGCATTGATAATCTGATCTTCAAAACGGATATCACACTGAACGGCAAGTGCCTTTCCGCCTGCATCTTCAATTTCTTTAGCAGCAGTATAGATAGTTCCATTCAGTTTGGGATGAGGTTCTACAGTCTTGGCAGCGATAATAATATTGGCTCCGTCTTTGGCCAGTTTCAGGGCAATGGCTTTTCCGATACCTCTTGATGCCCCGGTTATGAATACTGTTCTGTTCTGAAACGACATTTCTGTTTTTGTTTAAATGTACTTCATAATTTCTGAACAGAGTGCATTACTCAATACCATCCTGATAAAGGCCTACCAACACTGTTTTCAAAGTACTTACAGAAGCATTCCCTCCATTGCTTAGTGCATATATTTCTGCCGGCTCTAAATCTTGTCCGTAAAAGAGATTATTCGCGTTGTCGTCAACACTGATGGCCGAGCCCGACAGGCTGATACCGGCAAACAAGCCTTTACTTTTAGAATAAGAATACACCTCCGCTTCAAATTTATAATCGGTAGTAGCGCTACCGCTTCTTCCTAACGGACCTGCAGTAGCCGACACATCGCCTCCCAATGTAAACGTGCCCTCACCAATATTTTCCAGGGTCTCCCTGTGTCTGAATATCAACACAAGATCTACTGACTGCACTCCTGCCTGAAAGCCGACACTTCCACCGGTGATTGTTACAAAAGCAGGGTTGCTCCACGAACCGTCATCATTTCTCACCAGTGCAATACCCCGGCCTCTCTTTCCCGCAATCACAAAACCTGCATTGATCATCTTCGGAACAATAATGATCCCCTCGCTGATATTGAGCAATTCCTGAGGGATATTTCCTTTCATGTTTGCAAACTCCCGCAAGACGCGAACGGCGTCATCAATACGGTTCACTTCTTTTTGTTGCGCGTTTACATTATTGCTGGTAATGGCCAGCAGAAATGTAAAAAATATGGACAAAACAATTTTCATAACGATAGAATTAAAGCCTTGCAATATTATGAAAGTTCAATCCCGTTCCGAAAGTACAGACTACTATAAAAATGTTATTTGTCGAAATAAAAAGGTCTGTACCGAATAAACCGTACAGACCTCAAAGTACTATTAACAGCATCACTTCGCCAGTTCATCCATCGTATCAAACATAGCAACCAGCGATGCCCATTGCCCCATACCTCTGAAATTTTTATCGGCTTTTGACCGATAAGCCTCCCTCACCAACATAATTGCCGGCGACCAGGTTGTGGAAATAATACCTGCGTAATTATTTCTTACTTGCTTAGTGGCATCCATGCGGAATCGCGCCATGTCTTTAACTTGCTGTGTAGTGACAACAGGGTTTCTCCACGGTGCTGTTGCAACGGTCAGCCCCTTATTTGCAAAGATGACTGCTGTTTTATCCGGGCGCTCATAATGCCAGTCGCAGATGAAGACATCCTTTGGAATCATATCAATCGCCCTGTGTGTGTTGTTGTAACTGGCCTCCCACATACCGAGCCCGGTCTCCTTTCCTTCGAGAAGCCTGTCGCCCCAGATCATCAGTTGCCTGTTCTTTAAGGCGAGATGATCTCTGATTCTTCGTACCTCTCCTGCAAACAATTCTGCTTTATCCCTTCCCTGACAACGCGGACACAAGTCATCACCAATATAAAAAACCTCATCCATACCCGCATGGAATGCATCGGCCTCAAACACATCGCAAATTTCATCTACTAAATCAAATACCACCTTGTGCACATCGGGATGCAAGGGGCAATAGCTTTTACAGTAAAGCCCGTCGGCATTGGGCCACTCATATTTTTCCGGAATCTTTACATGTGGTGTTTCATCAAACTGAGGATATACCTCCAGAAGTTTTCCGAGATGTTCTGCCCACGACTGATGTCCCAGCAGATTGATTTGCGGAATCAATCGGATATTATTCTTCTTGCAAAGGGCAACTATTCTCTTTACCTCTTGCTTCGTGAGTGGAACCGTATCTACCAGCTCAGGATGCGTTTCAAAATAATAATTGAAATCTACCCGCAGGATCATGGTGTTCAACTTTCGGGGAACCAGTTCCTGCTCAACAAAAACCAGAAACGAATCCAATGTTTCAGAGCGGGGTGATTCAATACTCAATCCTCTGACAGGAAAAAGGGAATCCAGTTTGGATGTCTGCGCCTGAAGCATTGGAAATATAAATACAGCGAAAAGGATCGTGAAAATAATTTTCTTCATTGCAATAGTTTGAATTGAAAGGATATAAGAAGTATGAATTTAGCCAATTCTCCGCTGCTGTAATGGCTAATCTATTCGAACGGTTCTAAAATTATTTAATGCTCTAAATAAGGTGTGGTAACTTTATCTAAGCAGCAGACTTTGCTGAAGCGACTGACTTTTAAAACCATGAACAGACTTTTCTCCTGTATCGTTACCGTTTGTTTATTATCAATTAATGCCTCCCGGGCTCAAGTCTCTGTAGATTCTGTAGCCGCTATTGCACAAAAAATCCGGATACCCGGCCTGCAAGTGGTACATGCCACCAAAGGCGAGATACACAGCTATTATTCAGGAGTGCTCAAACACGGAGAAGACAATCCGGTCAACAACGAAACAGCTTTCCAGGCGGCTTCGCTCACGAAAGTGGTTGCGGCTTACGCTTTCTTTAAGTTGTACGACGAAGGAAAGATAGAGCTGGACAAACCTCTGTACAGCTATTACCAATACGACCGCCTGGCCAACAACTCCCAGGGACAGAAGATTACGGCGCGGCATGTACTCACGCATCGTACCGGTCTGCTCAACTGGGAAGGAAATGTTTCTACCCAAGAATGGAGAGAGAGCCCGCTGCATTCGCAATTCGAACCGGGAACAAAATACATGTACTCAGGAGAAGGTTTCTATTATCTGCAACTTGCCATGGAAGCAGTTTCGGGAAAAGTATTTGATAAGTTGATCGAAGATTATGTTTTGAATCCACTCGGAATGTATCATTCACAAATCGTATGGAAAGACACGCTGCTTGCGAATCTTTCTTATGCCCACTTAGACGAAATGAGGCCGCGCTCCATCGCGAAGTACAGAAGCGTGAATGCGGCATACACTTTATATACCACTGCAGAAGATTATACAGTTTTTATTCAGAAGGCTTTAAATAAAGGTATTGGGCTCCGCCCTGAAACACATAAGCTGATGATTTCAAAGGCAAACGAAGTACAAAAAGGTGATCAGCCATCACCCGATGATGCACATGTGCCCATAGCGCTGGGGATGCGTTTACAATACAACGAAGCGGGAACATGGCTGTGGCACACCGGATCCAATCCGGGGTTCAGATGTTTTTTCATCACCAACCCCGAAACCGGAGAGAGCCTTGCTGCCTTTATGAATGCAGAAACGGGTTTTCAGGCAATGCCGCTTTTAATGAAACTCTTTCTGGGAGATCATCAAACCTACTGGGCATACCTGTGGCGCGAGGGTGAGTTAGACTAACCCTAAATAAAAAAAGCTGCCTTAAGAAGACAGCTTTAAAGAATTTTTCAGGAGTTACATAAATTACTCAGCAGGTGCATCCGTCTGTTCTGCAGCAGTATCATCCTTTGCTTCAGGGGCGGCTTCTTCCGGAGCAGCTTCTTTAGCAGCAGGTTTTTCCTTCTTTACGAAAACGGGCTTGGCAGCAGCTTTGGCTTTTTTGTGTTTTTCCTGTCTTCTGGCAAAATCTGCATCGTGCTCTTCACTCCATTTAGTGAACTTTTGCATTGCAGTAGCCTCATCAAACAAGCCAAGAGAAACTCCGCGAAGCAGGTGCTTCAGGTAAAGTACTCCTTTGAAACTCAGAATTCTGCGAACAGTATCGGTGGGTTGTGCACCCTTGTGCAACCATTCTAAGGCTTTCTGCCTGTCGATCTGAATAGTAGCGGGTACTGTCAGCGGGTTATAAGTTCCTAACTTCTGAATGAATTTACCGTCTCTCGGACTTCTTGAATCTGCAACTACAATAAAGTAAAAAGGTCTCTTCTTAGAGCCATGACGTTGCAATCTCATTTTTACAGCCATAAAAAATAGAAATTTTTTTGGGTGGTTATGAATTGGTTTCGAATTAAAAAGAGTGCGAAGATAACGTTCGCAGGATAAATATACAAAACTTTATCTTTTATCCTATTTAATGAGATATTAAAGTATCAAACTCAACGGGTTGAGCCCATTCTAAAACAAGGTTACTCATCCTGTTAAAAATCCGAATATAACAAAAGCGGGGCTGTGAAACTCAGACTGTCCTTCCATAAGGCTCAAGCCTCTTCCAAAAACGATTTTAATAAATACAAAGCACGAATTGCTGTGGATTGGATATTTCTCCTGCGGTCAAATCTGAAATGGAATTTTTTCGTGACTACCTTTCTCGCACTGCCGACTGCAACCCAGACTGTTCCGACCGGTTTCTGCGCACTCCCCCCTCCGGGCCCCATAATTCCGGAAACTGCTACCCCATAATCGGATTTCATCCTCTTTACAATACCCTTCAACATTTCTCTGACCACCTCCTCACTCACAGCACCGTGTTTTTTCAGAGTCGAAGCCTTTACACCGAGGACAGTCATCTTTATATTATTGGAATAGGACACTACTGACCCGGGAAAATAATCGGATGCCCCTGAAACAGATGTGATCATAGAAGCTATGAATCCACCGGTACAGCTTTCAGCAGTAGCTATGGTCTTTTTCTTTTTATTGAGCATTTTCCCGATAATTTCTTCAACGGGAGTATCATCGGTGGATATGAGATAATCACCAGCCAGTTTTTTCAACTTCTGAAATTGTCGTCTCAGCCTATCCTCTTCTTCTCGTCCCATAACTGTTGCGCTTAGACGCAATCTCAAGACTCCTAATCCGGGTAAATATGCGAGCTCCGCCTTAGGGCCAATTTCTTTTTCAAAATCTTTAAGTATTGCTGCCAATTCGCTTTCTCCGATTCCTGAAGTCACCAGCGTGTGATGTATCACTTTTGGCAACTGAAATCTTTGTCTGATCACTCCGATAATATCGGGCATCAGTCCCTCCATTTCATAAGGCACTCCCGGCAGACTGAAGATCATCGACCTTCCCTTTTCGAATTGCATGCAGGGGGCAGATCCTCTTTTGTTGAGAATTACTTTACAAGCCGCAGGCACCTCAGCCTGCTTCAGATTCACAGGATTTAATGATTTCTTGTAGACCTTCTCATACAGATTCTTCACATGCTGCAGAGCGCGTTTATTCACAACCATCTCTGATTTGAAGTATGTACACAATGTCTGTTTGGTAACATCATCTGATGTCGGACCCAAGCCTCCCGTTATAAGAATGATCTGAACCTGATTAATCTCTGCATCCAAAGCTTTCTTAATCTCAGCCATATTATCTGCAATTGCAATCTTTCTTTTAACCACTACACCGGTCTTATTGAGCACCTTCGACATGAAGGCGCTGTTGGTATCTACTACCTGTCCGATCAATAATTCATTCCCGATGGTGATGATGGTTGCACTGATTTCCTTCTGCATCTCCGGATTATTTTTTTTAATTCCGTCATAAAAATAAGTAACACTCATTGTGATGTCAGAAGATTTCAAAAATTATACCTAATATTTGCCCAAAACACAAAATACCTTGAAGAAACTACTCTCAATTCTGTTCGTATTGATCTGTGTTACTGCCGGAGCACAGACCACCAAAGACAAGATCCACCAGGCTTTCCTGAAGCTTGCTTCCGAGCCTGCGTATCGCAAGGCCACCATCAGCCTGCTGGTGAAAAATACCAAAGACGGATCGGTATTGATCAGTAAGAACGCAGACGTGGGACTCGCATCGGCCAGCACACTCAAGATTATTACTTCGGCTACTGCATACGAACTTCTGGGGAAGGGCTACACTTATAAAACTCCGGTAGTGTACAGAGGAACGATCAGCAACGGTGTATTAAACGGAGATCTGATTATCAAAGGCAGCGGAGATCCGACATTCGGAAGTTGGAGGTACGCAGGAACGAAGGAGACAGGGATTATAGATGAGATTATCAATAATTTATCACGGTCAGGCATAAACGATATTACGGGACATGTGTTCGTCGATGAAAGCCTGATGGATGGAGAGGTCATTCCCGACGGATGGATCTGGCAGGACATTGGCAACTACTACGGCGCCGGAGCAAGATCGTTCAACTGGAGAGAAAATCAATTCGACCTCTTCCTGAAATCGGGAAGCACCATAGGTTCTCCTGTAAGTATCTCAGGAACGAATCCCAATTACATTACAGGCTTACACCTCGCTTCCAAATTAAAATCAGCCAAAGCAGGCAGTGGCGACAATGCATACATATATCTGCCTCTCTTCGGCAAAACGGGCTATGTACGTGGCACTATTCCCGTGAACGAAAACAGATTTTCCATATCTGGCACTATGCCCGACCCTGCAAGGCAGTTTGCAATCACTCTGGAGGCTGCCCTGAAGAAGAAGCCTGTTGAAGACATCGATAAAGAATATCCGTCCGTTGTTGATGTTCAGAATTTCAATACCGATAGGACCGCTTTTCAAATCCAATCTCCCGCACTCGACAGTATCAGTTATTGGTTCCTGCAAAAAAGCATTAACCTTTACGGAGAGGCCCTGCTGAAAACCATCGCCGTTGAGTCGGGGAAGGAAGGTTCTACACAGGAAGGTGTCAACGTAACAAGAGACTTCTGGAAGAAGAAGAATATCGGTATTGCCAACCTCGGACTGATCGACGGCAGCGGTCTCTCGCCACAAAACAGGATTACGACTAACGACCTCGTCAGCATACTGCTATACGCTCAGAAGCAAAGCTGGTTTTCTTCTTACTTTTCAGGCTTCCCAGTCATCAACGGAATAAAAATGAAAAGTGGTTCCATCAATAAAGTTGTTTCCTACACCGGAATTATAAAGGGAAAATCAGGTGAGTATGCGTTTGCCTTCATCATCAACAATTTTGATGGAGCTTCGAGTGCCACACGAAACAAAATGTGGGCTCTGCTGGATATACTCAAGTAACTTATCCTGCGGTCAGTTCTTCATAAGCAGCCGTAAGCGGCCGGCTGATGCCTTCGCCTTTCCACTCGGGAGCGCCGGGAATGGATGTGGTCTTTTTGATAATATCCTGCAGTGATTCGCCTGAGTTGATCTGATTTTGAACATATTCCAATACTTTGGAAAGATAATTCTCGAATGCGGCTATATCGTCTTTCCTGCCGGTTACTTCATATCCATCGCCAGCGTGGCCAAAGACAAAAAGTGTGTTATCATTATAATGTTTTCTGATTTTTTGCAGCACATTGATCCAGCTTTTGATACTGGCACCCGCACTTCTGTCCACAAACGGATGCCTGCGGTTAAACACCAGATCGCCCACGTGAGCTATATTCCCTTTTTCAAAATGAATCACCGCATCGCCATCGGTATGCGCTGCCCCGAAGTAGTTGAGTCGCACAGTTTCATTTCCGGTCTTTTCAACGGCTGCCTCCGTGAACGTATCAGTAGGCAAATACTGTTTATCCAAACTGTTTTGACGCTCTGCCACACTACGTTGATTTTTTAACGAGTTAACATGACCGAGCACACGTGAAATGAGTGGTTTAAAAACAATATTACCCGAAGTATGGTCGCCATGATGGTGGGTGTTAATCAACAGATGAAACGGCATCCCTTTCTTCTTCAACTCCTCCACCAGATGCATCGCACTTGCTGGAAACTGAGCATCTACAATGGTAATACCACTCTTTGACAGATGGAAAAGAATCGTTCCGCCCGACTCTGTAAAAATTCCCAGGTCATCTGTCAGCATAGTAATCTTCCAGTCTGCTCCCGATAAAGATGAACCGGCTTTACCCTGTAATCTCAATCCAATAAAGGCAAAAAGTGTTGACTGTAAAAATTCACGACGTTCCATACAATTCAGTTTTAGCCACAGCAATTTACTTTAATTCTAAAAAAGTGCAGAAAGTGCTTTAACAGAAACTTATCCTTTCGCCATTAATCTCTTTTTAAAAAATAAATTCTGAAATAATTGAAGGCGGCTGTAAAATCCGCCTTGCCGAAGACTATGAAACAAACAATTCTACTTTTTTCATTTCTTGCCGTTTCCGGCATGGCATTCTCGCAACTTAATATTGCACCGGGGGTAAAAGCCGGAGTCACTTCTTATACTCTGAAAGGTGATGCAGTTGAAAGCCTGGGCAGTATTCTTCAATATACAGACGGCATTATCACTCCTTCGTCCCGCACCGGATTTTTTATCGG
Organism: Chitinophagaceae bacterium; assembly: GCA_024103425.1. GTDB lineage: Bacteria > Bacteroidota > Bacteroidia > Chitinophagales > Chitinophagaceae > Ginsengibacter. The sequence goes on along the minus strand of JAGFIS010000003.1, from coordinate 871 downwards.
CGGATACACCGATATTCCTCTGACAGAAAATATTTCTGTTGAACCCGGAATTTATTTCTCACAAAAGGGGTATCAGCTCAAAGGCGGTTTCGAAGTAAAAGGCGTAGAGTTTATTGGAGCTAACGCCAAGGCTGACCTGTTAACACAATACATAGATGTACCTGTTTACCTGAAAGGTAACTTCAACGGTTTTCAGGTGTTTGCCGGACCTCAGTTATCCTACCTGACCAATGCACAACTTAAAACTACAGCAGGAGCTTTGGGTATTAATTTCGTAAATGAAACGACTGATATCAGCGACCGTCTCAATCGCTGGGATGCAGGCATCATCGGTGGAATCGGTTACCTTTTCTCCAATGGAATGAATATCTCTGCTTCATACGACTATGGCTTGATGAAAGCTGATGCCAATAAAAGAGCAGATGCATTCAACAGAGGGTTTAAGATTGGACTGGGGGTGCAGTTTTAGGAAATAAATCAAGTAATCTCATAATTATAACAGGGTTGCAGTTTTATTGCAGCCCTTTTTCTTTCAACCTTTCAACCATTTCAGGATAAGTTTTCAAATCTCGAATATACTTCTTGCTCTTCATCCTCTTGATATGCTTCTCAACTTTAAGAGCTTGTGAAATTGTTGCGCACTCAATGATTAAAAATATTTCCCAATCATTAGTTCCGGATGTATAACGAACTCCATAAGATGAAGAATTATGTTTGATAACCCGTTCTTCTACACTTTCCTGTGTAAACCCTGTATAGAATTTATCAAGCTTAAGAGAGTACAAAATATAGCAGGCTATCATAATAAAAAAGCCGCACTCTTTGTGGGTGCGGCTAATTGTTTGTGGGCCCACCAGGACTTGAACCTGGG
>JAGFIS010000024.1 GCA_024103425.1 Chitinophagaceae bacterium | reverse complement strand
GTAGGTTATCCCAATACACACTTATATTCGGTGTTTCGTTGCTTACGAATACATACAGGTAGCCGTTCTTATCTATCGGCATATTCGTTTTTGTATGCACAGTGAAGGTATTATCATCCCCTACCTGCTCTGCGCCACTGCCGCTCTGTACAAATTTAAATTGCTCGTCTAACAGAATCCAATTCAGATAGCCTCTGGGCTTCGTACTCCCCGGCGCGGGCCTGTTACCTAAGAAGCTGCTTACAGCAGTAGGCATTACACCACTGCTTGTAAGTTGTGCCGAAGTGATTGCTCCGTGCACAGGCCCGCGTGTACCTGTAAGGCTGCTGATGAGACTATACGCTAAGTCTTCTGCAAGCCATCCTTTGGGATTGCTTGGCGTAGCTCCATTCTTCTTATACCAACTGCTTACACGGATATTGAACTTATCTCCTGCCATCACTTTCAGGATGATGGCAGGACCTATCGTTTCGAACTTTTCGTTGGTTTTAGCCACCTTTTCATTGGGATTGGTATAATTGTCAGTAGGATAGTTGGGTGGGTTGTCCACTCGCGTATTGTTTACATTCGCATACAAAGCATTTTCTATTGCAGACTGTGCTGTCTCCATTGAGGCTGGTGGGTAAAAGCTGGTATCTTTCTGCTCTGTCAGCACCATTCTAATATTACCTAAATGGTCTTTTAAGAAATAATCATACACAAAACCTGTGATGTTATTGTTTGCATCTTTTACCGGTCTTATTCTTCCTTCCTCATGCGCTATTAGTTGCAACGTATCGTTCTCATAAACCGCACCTCCAACGTATAGCGTGGTGGTAGTTTTCGCAGGTGATACGGTATTGTCAACAGTTACTTTCTTTAGTTTATTGCCTGCTGCATCGTAAGTGTAGGTAATGGTCCCTTTACCCGTGACTGTTATAACAGATGGTAAATTCAGATAATTATAAGTGATACTGCTTATATCCTTATTGGCATCTGACGTCAGGTTACCATTGGCATCATAACTGTAATCGTTACCTGTACCGCTGCTGCCATTTTGAAAGTCGCCGAGTTTATTATCGGCAGTTATAGCATCTACTACTTTTAGCAGCTTGTTTCTATTCGTATAGTAGGTATAGGTGAGGCTGTCTATAATAGCGCTGCTGTTTATTATTAAGCCTGACTGTGTCATAGATTTGATATTACCATTAGCATCGTACGCTGTCAGCGGGTCTGTGCCATTGCCCATCTTCATACTAAAGTCAATACCTGCATTGGTGTTGAACGCACTACCATCGTATTGTCCGAAGTCTGCTTTCATCAGCCTGTTCACCGCATCATAACTAAAATCATATTTTCTTTTTTCTCCATCGCCTTTGCTCTTCCAAACCGTTCCTGCTATATTGCCATTGTATTGGGCTGCCGCATAGCTTTTATTCCCAATAAGGTTATTGTTGGCCTTGTCGTACCCTAGGTCAAATCCAAAATAATGCGCTTCGTTATCGTCTCGTGCATAATCCCTGTTTGCTCCCAACAGCCAGCCTCGTATGTTGTAGTCGTAGGTTAGTGTCTCAAGGCCCACATTGCTGTTAAATGCAGGCGCTAACTTTTTCTCTCTCAACTGCCCTAAGGCATCATATTTCATCTCGTTGATGGCGCTGTAAGCGCTCATGCTGCCCGCGTTGAGGGCTTGTTTCTTTTCTGTCTGTACCAATCTGCCTAACTCATCGTAGCTGTTCTTGGTTACTATGGTTATGCTCTCTGGCTGTTGAGACACACTATTGTGTGTCTTTACAACGGTTACTAACGGCAGTCCCTGCCAGCCGTACTGCGTGGTAGTGATATCTGTGCCACCGGTGATGTTGGTACTCTTTGCCTGTATCACCCTGCCTTTTTCATCGTATATCAGCATGGTATAAAGGTAGGTACTTGTATTAACATAGGGCACAGATACGCCAAGTACAGAAGCTAAGTGGCAAATCTGCCATTGGGAGCTTTCCAACTTTATTCAGCAAGCCCTGAGTTGCGAACTCAGGACAGCTCTAATCTTTTTATTCTTTACTCATCGTTTACAACTGTCAGCTTTACCGGCTTTAGAACACTACGGATAGCTGGGAGGGGATTGGTTTTCAGAGGATTAGGGGTTAGAAAGTAACTTCAGTTAACTACTTGCATTCTTCTCAGTAGCAGATATTCATCGTCAGATTTGTTCACAAGCGTATCTGTGCCTCTTGGTCATTTATTCAAACTTTGTTTTCAATAAACCAATATAAAGCAGATGCAACACAACTTTTCATTATCCTCAAATTAGTATTTCCGGCTCATGACCAAATTTAAGATAAATTGAAATTGTATTCAGGTATATGCTGATGTTTACTGGTGGAATCTGCATGTAATGATTCGTGAGACACGAACCAAGGAATAAGTTTTTAAATTATTTACTTGTTCAAGTGTTCGGTGAAGCCGGCCACTTGGACAGGGTAGTGTTTCCTGATTTTATCAGGGGATAATAAAGTACAAATAATTAGTTGTTGGTGATTTTTGCTTTCGCAGATTAAATCTGCGAGGCATTAATAGACACAAGTGCCCCTTCGGAACACTTGCGCCCGGTTGGATAGTTCTATTTTCGGCACAGATACGCCATGCACAGAAGCCAAGCGGCAAATCTGCGCCATTGAGAATTATCTCACCCTGCTCTTCATTACAATCTTATGCAGCAGTTTAGGAAAGAACCGCTTAATATATACTGCTTTAGCCTCAGCTTTGCCAATATAAACTTCCCATTTTTCTTTTTCTATAGCTCGCAAAGCCTTACGTGAAAATACTTCTACAGGCAATCCGTTTTCTGTCTTATCATCCTGACTCCCATAATGTGAACCATCGCCCACCAGTGCGTTGCGAGTAACATCTGTATTGACAAACCCGGGACAGATGATTGTCACTTTAACTCCATCCTTTTCATGCTCCATTCGCATCACATCAAAGAATCCGTGTAACGCATGCTTGGCTCCGCAATAGCCCGAACGATAGGGAGAACCGTACTTACCCATGACGCTGGAAATGACAACATACACTCCGGAGTGATTGGCAATGAAATGAGGCAGCAATACTTTAGAGAGCGCCACCGTGCCGAGGTAATCCACTTCCATCAATTTCCTGTCGACAGAGATATCTGTATCCAGGATCAGCGAACGCTGACTGATACCTCCGCAATTGACAAGGATATCAATTCTGCCAAAGATGGAAATAGCATTCTCTGTTTTTTGTTTGAGGCTATCGATGTCTTCCAAGTCGAGTGGCAGTACTTCTGCATCCTGAGTAAAGTTTTTGCACTCTCTTTGGGTCTCCTGTAATTTTTCAACATTGCGGGAAGAAAGAATCAGTTTGCAATGATGCTTTGCAAATTCAATGGCTAAGCCCTTGCCTATTCCGTTAGAAGCGCCGGTTACCCAGACGATTTTGTTGTCGATGTTCATGGCATGAAAAGTAGTGCCATGAAATTAAGACATAATGTTTAGGAGACAATTATAGTTTTCCTTGAAGTGGCTCCCCATCTTTCAATATTCAAAGTATTAGCTTCTTTTGTCATGACATTCCGATAGCTATCGGAAAAGCAAAAAGTCCAGGCTGTATAAACAACTACTTTCTAATTATTGATTCGTATGAAACCAATTGCTGCCTGCTTTCTCCCAGTCCGTCGATACCAAGTTCTACCACATCGCCATGACGCAGGTAGGGCTGATCTTTCATACCAAATGCTACCCCGGCAGGTGTGCCTGTAGAAATAATATCACCGGGTAAAAGCGTCATGAATTGTGAAGTGTATACAATCAGAAAAGGAATCTTGAAAATCAGATTGGATGAGTTGCCGTCCTGCATCATCTTACCATTCACCTTCAGCCACAAACGCAGATTGTTCACATCAGCAATTTCATCCTTGGTAGCCAGCCAGGGCCCAAGGGGAGCAAAGGTGTCACACCCCTTGCCTTTTGTCCACTGCCCGCTGCGCTCTACCTGAAACTCGCGCTCGCTGTAATCATTGTGCAACAGGTATCCGGCCACATAATCCATAGCATCGGCTTCCTCTACATAACTCGCTTTCTTACCAATCACCAAAGCCAGTTCCGCTTCCCAGTCTGTCTTGACAGAATTCTTAGGAATAACGACATTGTCATTCGGACCGACAATCGCCGTGGTCGACTTCATGAAGATCACAGGTTCCGGCGGTGGCGTAGCATTGGTCTCTAATGCATGATCAACGTAGTTCAACCCGATGCAGACTAATTTTGATGGCCTGGCAACAGGAGCATCCAACTCCACTCCGGAAGAAACCTCCGGAAGTTCGCCTGATTTTTCTCTCAAGAGACTTTCCAAACGTGATAATCCTCCGCTCTCAAAAAATGCTTCATCATAATCATTGACAAAATCAGCAACACTTACATATTTACCATTCAGTATCACTCCAGGTTTCACTTTCCCTCCCTCTCTGTATCTGATTAATTTCATGCTGTTTATCTTTTAATTGTTGAGTTTAATAAATCCACCGTCAATGGGGAAGTCGGTTCCGGTAACAAACGATGCTTCATCCGAAGAAAGATATAAAATCAATGCCGCGATCTCTTCAGGCTTCGCCATCCTGCCGATTGGTTGGGTGGCTTCCAATTTTTTAAACATCTCCTGCTCGTGTCCGGGATAATTTTTCCTGAGGTACCCGTCCACAAACGGTGTATGCACGCGGGCGGGAGAAATAGAATTGCAACGAATGCCGTCTTTGATATAATCTTTTGCAACCGACAGCGTCATGGAATCAACTGCTCCTTTAGTCATGGAATAGGCAAACCTGTCAGGAATACCTACACGGTTTGCAGCCGAACAAATATTGATAATGACACCTCCTGTTTTCTGCATAATGGGAATGGCTACATGCAGACTGTTATACACGCCTTTGACATTTACAGTGAACACCATATCAAAGTCTTCTTCTGAAGTGGTCGTAGCCGTGCCGATCTGGGAGATGCCTGCACAGTTAACCAGAATATCTATCCGCTCTATGGCACCATACTTCTGCTTAATATCTGCCTGATTGGTAACATCGCTAACTAATGCCACAGCATTACCTCCTTTGGCAGTAATCTCACTGACTACCTCATTGGCATGGGCTTCATTGATATCTGCCACATACACCAAAGCACCTGCCTCTGCAAGTGTGATAGCCGTTGCCTTCCCGATTCCGCTTCCGGAGCCGGTTACGATGGCGATTTTATTTTTTAGACTGAACATTTTTTTGGGTTTAAGATTTACAATTTAAGATTTAAAATTTAAAAATTTGTAAATGCCTTCGGCGAGTTCGGGGTTTGAGCGTGTGATTCCCCACCGAGGTGGGGGTCGGGGTGGTTATTACAGTTGAATATCCCCTATCGCTTCACCATCAGCACCTTTCTCTGTACGGTTTTGCCATCGCTGATTTCTACATAATAATATCCTGTGGGCAACTCTGCTATACTCATCTGTGCTTTGCGGGTGCCGGCCGCAAAGAGTGTCTGCTTTTTCAAATTACCCATGGCATCATACACGCCGATTCTTGAGAACGATGCTATTGTTATGTTTTCAGCATCTGCGTTGCCGGACACCGTAAACGTATATCCCGCCGGGTTAGGGGAGATTGAATACGTTTCAGGAGCGGGGGCTGACAGGAGCACAAGAGGGCAAGCGCCCGTGCTGAACGAATAATACTTGACTATTGAACCACACGCATTGGATGCCGTTGCCTTTAGGGTAATCTCCTTATTGGCTGACTTAGTTGCTACATAGACAGCGTGCCCGTTGTTGCTTTCATTCCAGGACCATGACTGGGCAGACGACCATGGGGCTACCGTCCAGCTAAGGCTCGTGGCGTTTGCAGCAGTTACGAACACGGTTCCGGAATACTGATTGTTGTCGGCTGCATTATAAAGCACCTGAAAGTTGGCTCCATCACCACAATCGCTGAGGTTGTCGTACATGCCTGCGCTGACATCAAGACCAATGTCATTAGGAAGGCCAACCATAATATTTGACAGGGAAATAACGATGGGATTGCTAGTACATGCTGTACTGATAGTGGCTGTTAAAGTGATAGTTCCATTGCCTGTTTTAGTTAAGGTCGTTTGATCATCATTTGGGAAATCAATAGTTACTATATCCGCTGGAGAAACAGACCATGAAACAGAAGCTCCGGCAGGCAGGTTATCTATTGAATAGTATGAAGACGTGGTACAAAATTGATTATCTCCATTAATACTTGGTGTGAGATCAGACACATTCGTTGTATTAGTGGTCATAGCATCTATGCCGGACGGATCAAGCCAATTGCTTAATCTGGTAGAATTAGTTCCTCCACCACTCCAGGAAAGATCAAATGCTCCATACCAATCTCTCAAATCGCTACTGGTACAGGAGGAGTAGCCACCATGTAATTGGCCTAAAATTCTATGATTATTATCAAAAAGTGGTGATCCCGAAGAACCCTTTTCAGTGACCCCACTATCCCAATCAACAATCCAATGAGTAGCCCCGGTTGTGCCGAGATAGTCCCCTCTCGACGGGGTATCATTATCCCTTGATATTTTCATAACATCGCCTGATGGATGGTGTATTCCTGTTGTTGCCGATAGTGTCGTACTATCCCTAGTCCATCCAGCATAATATATCCCCGAATTACTTGCTGGTGTTGTGTTTAACTCCACAAGACAAAAATCCGAGGTTGAATCATTTGCCCGTAGAACTGAGCCATTAAAAGTAACACCATTACTATTCTGTGATGGTGTACAAGTTGGACTCCATGCTTGAAATGTGAACCTCCAATCTGATACATTCTGTTTAGCCAGGCAATGATTTGCTGTTAGAAAATAGGGTGTGCTTGAATTACATGTATTCATTACCATACAACCACTACACCACTTACTTCCATTATCATTTAAGACCAAAGCGACAGCGTTCCTCTCCTTATCCCAGCCATTACCTAAAGGACAAAGGACATTGATTTCACAAGAACCAGAAGAACCAAAGTCTGCAACTTTATCATATACTTTCTTATATCCGTATGCAATGTTATTTGAATGAAGTACTAATTGATCTAAACGAATAATAGGTATCTTAATTTCAATTATTAAAAATTCGCCTTCATAAACCCAGCTACCCCATCTTTTTTTTCGTTATTTTCTCTCTCCGTTATCGGACCGGTAATCATGTTACCATTATCGTTATAGATATACATTTCCGTTCCTATCGGAAGAAAAAATTTATTAAAGTTTATACTTGTTGATAATGCTCCATCCGCCTTAATCGTAAACCTACCATAGGCCGAATCGTTGAAATAATTCCATTGCATACGTTTAGCGATATTTAAATCAATCTTCACAGGTACTGCCAGCTGAAAAGGTTTTTCATTTCTTGAAATTGCAAGATCCCGCAATTCAATTCGCAACAAAGAATCAATGCTTTTAGATGGAAGCTTAACGTCAACCTGCTTTTTATAGGGTTTAATAAATTGCCCCTGTTCATTAATTTCAATTAAATTATTAAAATTTGTTTCAACTTGCGCCGATAACCCTGTATAAGAAAATAACAGTGGCAAAACAAGCAATTTTATAATTTCTTTCATAAAAATTGCAATTTAAAAACGGTAGTTACATGAAAAAGAACCACCAATTGAAAATATATTCCGCGCTATCCGTTGCTCTCTGGGGGAGTAAGAATTATTGATGAACATTTTATCTTTATTCCAATGGATATACACTGGTAAGACTATACCTAAATTTGCAGATATTCTTTTTGAGATATTTTTTTCGATGATGCCATCAAGATTTATCATATACCCAATGGGAAAACTCTTTTTATAGACTTCATTTATTCCCGGATCATATTCTTGCGCGTACCTCTGTCGATAAGAATTAAAATTATTATAGGAAGCTACGGTTTTGATAGCTAAGCCCTTTGTAATTATTTTCTTGTATCCCAAACCCACCATCCAATGAATATTCCGATAAGTGTAATATTTTGTTGACACAAGCGGTTTGGTCCCATCAGAAGTTTCGTAATAGAATGGCCTCTCTATGCTAAATTGTTGATTAAAAAATCCCAATCCGATAACACCAAAAAAGTCCTTATAAATGCACCTTGAGTAGTTTAATGAAATCCCATAATTCACGTCTTTACCATCAGCGTGTTCTTGTGCACCAAGAGAATAAAAGGGTGCTTCCGAATGGCTCCAAATGTAACGAGTTGATACTCCTATTTCGTTAATGAGATCCAACTTTTCAGCTTGAATATTTTTAAGGTCGTCAAAAGTTATGTTGTTATTTTTCAACATGATTTCGGTTGAATCTTTCCGTTGTGCAACTGCGAATAATCCCCAAAAGGATAATAAAAATATGATGCAAGTTTGAATTAGTTTCATTTAATCATTTTTAGTTGATAAGAACTTTCTGTCTGTAAATAAATCTAGCAAGCGGACTGTGTTCATCTTCTAAATTGTATGAATACTGCATGGCAGGTAAAGTTAAGAAGTAACCCTTTATCCGTATTAGACAACAAAAAGACCGATTACGCTGTATGGAGGGGTGAAAAGTGATGTTACGACTTGGGCGAGTTTTGTAGAAGTTGAAGGTTTAAAATTGAAAATTGAAGGTTGAAGATTGAAGATTTACTTCGCCTGCGGCGAGTTCGGGGTTCGTAGTTCGGGGTTCGTAGTTCGGGGTTCGTAGTTCGTCTCGGCTTAGCCGGGAGTGGTTCGTCGTTGGGAGTTCATAGCTCATAATTCATAATTTATAACTCATCATTCAACAAAAAGCTTCCTTTAAGCCTGATATCATCCGAAGCCGACCCAATCATCACATCAAACTCTCCGGGTTCTAACACCTGTTTCCCTTGTTCATTGTAGAAAGTCAATTTATCCGGTGTAATCACAAACTCAACCCTCTTTTTCTCTCCGGGTTTTAATATCACTTTTTTAAAATCTTTGAGTTCCTTCACCGGCCTTGCAATAGAGCCCACTTTATCGCGCAGGTACAACTGTACTGTTTCTTCTCCGGCCACTTTACCTGTATTGGTAACAGATAAGGATACACGGATAGATCCGTCAGTTTTCATCGTACTATCGCTCATTCTGAAATCCCCATACTCAAATGTGGTATAACTTAGTCCATGCCCAAAAGCAAACTTCGGATTTTGCATCAGATCAATATATCCCGTACGGTAATAGGCAATACTATCGTTCTTTGGCGGTTTACCGGTGCTGAGGTGGTTATAAAAAATGGGAACCTGCCCGACACTCCTCGGAAAAGTAATCGGTAACTTACCCGACGGATTGTAATCTCCAAACAATACATCAGCAATAGCACCTCCGGCCGTAGTGCCTAACCACCAGGTATAAAGAATGGCAGGCACATGATCTGCTGCCCAGTTAAACACCAACGGCCTGCCTGCATTCACCAACATCACGATCGGGGTACCTGTGGCATAAATTGCTTTAATCAACGCTTCCTGCACTCCGGGGAAAGTGATATCCGAGCGACTTCTGGATTCGCCACTCATGTCAAACTGCTCACCCATACTCATGATGACTACATCAGCCTGTTTGGCTATCCTGACGGCTTCTGCAAATCCCGCGGTGGAGGTATCACTTACTTCGCATCCTTTGGCATACAACAATCTGGTATTGGCGCTCACCTTGCTTTTGATACCCTGATACTGTGTGATAATCCTCGTCGAATCATCGGGCCACCACGGACTCCAGAATCCCAAGTTCTCTCTGACCGACATGATATGCGGTCCGATGAGTGCAATGGTTTTTATATTTTTTGAAAGAGGCAATACAGGTTGGGTCTTCCCTTCTGGAATTTCATTTTTTAACAGCACGATACTTTCTCTACCCATCTGCCGTGCTGTTTCTATATGCCCGGGATTATTGATAGCCTTCTCCCAACGTTCCTGACTGATGAACTTAAAAGGATCATCAAAAAGTCCGAGTTCAAATTTCTTTGTCAGGATTCTCCTCACTGCATCATCAATGATATCCATGGAAACCTTCCCTTCTGCCACCAGCTTAGGTAAGTATTTCTTGTAGATCTGATCTTCCATGTCCATATCACAACCGGCGGTAACAGCCGCCAGAGCTGCGCCTTCAGCGTCTTTCACATAGCCGTGTGCAATCATATCACCTACCGAACCCCAGTCGCTCACAACAAATCCCCTGAACCCCCACTCTCCTTTCAGAATGTCGCGTTGCAGATAACTACTGGCCGTCGTTGGTACTCCATTCAGCGTGTTGAATGAATTCATAAAAGAAGAGGCCCCCGCTTCAGCAGCCGCTTTGAAAGGCGGCAGATATACATTCCACAATTCCTGATTACTCATGTCCACCGTATTGTAATCCCTTCCGCCGATAGCAGCGCCGTAAGCTGCAAAATGTTTGGCGGTTGCCATCACAGAAGTAGTATCTCCGATTCCATTTCCCTGATATCCCCTGACTCTTGCAGCAGCTATCAGCGAACCGAGATAGGGATCTTCTCCTGCGCCTTCCATCACCCTGCCCCAGCGCGGATCGTGCGTGATATCCACCATCGGCTGAAAGAACCAATTGTTACCTCTTGCAGAAGATTCAATGGCCGCAATCCTCGCGGTCTTTTCCATCAGGCCGATATCCCAACTCGCGGCTTCTGCCAGCGGTATCGGAAAGAGTAAATGCAATCCGTGCAACACATCATTGCCAAAAAGCAATGGGATCTTCAAACGCGATTGAAGCGCCAGCTCCTGCAGATACTTCGTATTCTTAATACCGTTTACATTCAGTACCGCTCCTACCCTGCCGTTCTTTAAATCCTCATATTTAAAATCAGCCGTAAAGACCGGGTCATCACCAAAAATATTTCCTGTGTACATATTCATCTGGCCGATCTTCTCTTCCAGTGTCATCTGCTTCATCAGGTTCTCCAGCCGGATACTGTCTGCCGGTTTCAACTGGCCGAATAACTGTTGAAATGAAAAAAGAATAATGACAAGGAGCAACTTTCTCATAATGTTATACTTCAAATTTATTCGCAGGCAATCCGGTGTAACCGATATTCCGTACCACAAACAACATTCCCGCCTCAGGCTGTTGTTTCAATTCTTCTTCACTTAATCCGGTACTTGCTGTTGAGATAAACAGATCACCTAACCCTTCACCACCGAACGTGCAACAAGTCGGACGGGCTACCGGAAGTTTGACGGATAACATCTTTTCACCATTGGCAGGATTCCATCTCGACACCTGCCAGCCGTCCCATTGTGCAATCCACAGCATGCCTTCGGAATCTATCGTCATTCCGTCGGGATAACCGTCGCTCTCAGTAAGTTTGATGACTGTCTGCTTGTTGCTGATTTCTCCCGTTACACCGTCATAATCATACGCATCAACTCCCCTCGTAGGAGAATCAATAAAATAAAATGTTTTCTTATCCGGACTCCACGCCATCCCGTTAGAAATGGTGGTGTTTGAAATTTTCTTCGTAACACTCCCGTCTTGGGTAACCATATAAAGCGAACCGGCGTTGGCCTCCTCTGACTTAGACATCGTACCTATCCAAAACCTTCCCGAAGGATCGCACTTCCCGTCATTGGAACGATTGTCCGGCAGGTGCTTCTCCGGAGAGGTGATGTGGTTCATTTCACCGGTTTCCCTGTTTATAAAATGAATTCCATTTTCTAATCCTGCAATAAAATCACCATTAGCGCAAAGGGCTACCGATCCTACCATTTGTCCCACCGATAAAACTTTCTCTTTCTGATCCACCATTGAAAACTTGTGAATCTCTCCCTTGAGTACATCCACCCACCAGACTGCAGACTCCAGTTCGTGCCACACAGGCCCTTCTCCAAGCAGACAGCGATGGTTGCTTACAACTTCAGGTTTTATGTTAGAGATATTATCAGTCATAGAATTCATTCTTTATTCATCGTACGGCGACGGACTCACACTCGACCATCCGCCATCTACCACCAACGCCTGGCCGGTGATATAGTTGGCTTTGTCGGAAACCAAAAACAATGCGGCATTGGCAATGTCCTGCACGGTGGCAGGCCTGCCAATGGGCGTCAGATGCGACCATATCTTTTCGTAATCGGGATCTTCGCGCAATGTCCGCTCGGTCAGCGTCGGTCCGGGGGCTATGGCATTGACATTGATTTTATGTTCCGACAGTTCAACCACCAATCCCTTGGCCAACATTTCCAAAGCAGCCTTACTCATACCATATACGACAAGATTCTTATGCGCCTGATGACCGGTAACAGAAGAAGTGAACAATAACTTTCCGCCTTCTGCCTGCGTCTTCATCTGATTAGCTGCTGCCTGAGCCAGGAAGAAAGTGCCACCGAGATTCACCTGCAGCAATCTGAAAAATCTTTCGGGAGGATAGTTGAGAAAATCGCCATAAAGGGTAATTCCCGAATTGGCTATCGCAATATCTAATTTACCATAATCAGTTACTGCTTTTGATACCATACTTTTCACAAACTCGATATCTCCTGAATCTCCCGCATAAGCAATACAGTTACCTTCGGTAGAAGCACTAATCTTTTTTGCAGCATCATTGGCCAGAGCCGCGTCAATATCATTCAGAATCACAATGGCTCCTTCTGCAGCCAGACTTCTGCAAATCTCAAAACCGATTCCCGACCCTGCCCCCGTTACGATAGCTATTTTATCTTTAAATGACATGGAAATAATTTTGTGTTTAACTCAATTAATGTGAATCTCTCGTAATCTCACTCCCCGAACAACCTTTCAGAAAATCTAAGTCTGCACCTTCATTGGCCTGCAACACGTGATTGATATATAAATTAGTATAGCCCCTCGGGATATCAGGCAGCACCGGTGTATAATTCTTCTTGCGCTTCTCTAATTCTACATCGCTTACATTCAGTGTGAGTGTGCGGTTGGGCACATCCAATGTTATGGTATCCCCGTTTTGAATCACGGCAAAATTGCCTCCCACAGCCGCTTCCGGTGATACGTGCAGCACCACTGTTCCAAAAGCTGTACCGCTCATACGTCCATCGGATATGCGCACCATATCCTTCACTCCTTTGTCCATCAGTTTTTTGGGAAGCGACATGTTGCCGACTTCCGGCATGCCGGGATAGCCTTTCGGACCGACATTCTTCAGCACGAGAATACTTGTTTCATCTACTTCCAGGTCCGGACTGTCGATTCTGGCCTTGTAATCTTCGATGTTTTCAAACACTACGGCTTTTCCTGTGTGAGTCATCAACTTCGGACTGGCAGCTGACGGCTTAATAATTGCACCTCCCGGACAAATGTTACCGCTCAATACAGCAAGCCCGGAATCGGGATTGAAAGGCTTTGCAACAGTTGCAATCACATCGCTGTCAAAATTCTCGGCAGAAGAATAATTTTCTTTGATAGTTTTTCCGTTCACGGTGATAGCATTATGATGCAGGAAACCATCGAGTTCCTTCATCACAGCCGGAAGTCCACCCGCATAGAACAGGTCTTCCATAAAATATTTTCCCGAAGGCTCCAGATTCACAATCAGCGGGATTTTTGCCGCCAGGCGGTCAAAGTCTTCCAGTGCCAGGGGCACTCCTACTCTTCCGGCAATCGCCAGCAGGTGCACTACAAAATTAGTAGAGCCACCAATAGCTGCGTTCACCATGATGGCATTTTCAAAAGCTTCACGGGTAAGCACATCCGATAGTTTCAGGTCTTCCATTACCATTTCCACAATTCTTTTACCTGAAAGCTGGGCAAATGTCTTACGCCTGGCATCGGCAGCCGGGATGGCCGCATTACCGGGAAGGGATAACCCAAGCGATTCTACCATACTTGCCATAGATGAAGCAGTACCCATAGAAGCGCAGTGCCCGCAACTGCGACACATACTGCCTTCCACATTTCTCAGCTCCTGTTCGGTGATACGGCCTTCTTTATAATCATCAAAATAATTCCACGCATCGCTGGTGGCAATACTCTTGCCTCTGTACCTGCCTGTCAGCATGGCTCCCCCGGAAATCACGAGCGTCGGCAGATTCACACTGCAGGCTCCCATCACCAGCGAAGGGGTTGTCTTATCGCACCCGCACAGCAGCACTACCCCATCCAGAGGATTCGCCCTGATGGATTCTTCGGTATCCATGCTCGCCAGGTTGCGGTACAGCATGGCCGTCGGTTTCATCAAAGTCTCCCCCAACGACATCACGGGAAACTCCACCGGGAAACCACCGGCTTCTAATATTCCCCACTTCACGCGCTCTGCGATCTCGCGCAGGTGACCGTTGCAAGGCGTCAGTTCGCTCCAGGTATTGCAAATACCGATCACAGGCTTGCCGTTGAATTCATAATCAGGATTTCCCTGGTTTTTCATCCACGCACGATAGATAAAACCATCTTTCCCTTTGCGGCCAAACCATTCGGCGCTTCTTAATTTTTTATCGCTCATATATTTGAATTAGAATGTGCTTTTAAAATTAAACATTTTGAAAGGTAGCTTCATTCCAGTCTGCAAACAAAACTCTCCTCAACTATCGCTTACTTCGCAGGATAAATCCAGCTTCTGATCTTCAATCCGTCGCTCTGCTCCAATTCCAGCATACGGTTATACTTGGCCAGGCGATCAGACTGTGCAATGGAACCAATCTTGATCTGATTACCCGACCAACCAATGGCCAGATCGGCCAACCAGTTGTCTTCGGTTTCTCCACTGCGGGCACTGACGGTTACCTGCCATCCTGCATTTTTGGCTGCGCGATAAGCAGCCGCAGCTTCTGTCAGACTGCCGCACTGATTCACCTTCAGCAACAAAGCATTGGCGGCATTGGTTTCAACTGCTCTCTCGATTCTCGCTACCTGCGTGCATAACAAATCATCTCCTAACACCAGGCATTTATCCTGCAAAGCAGTTTTTAAATGAGGCCAGTATTCCCAGTCGTTTTCTGCCAGTCCGTCTTCCACACTCAGAATCGGATACGCATCCACCCATGAGCGAATCACATCTATCATTCCCATAGAGTCTTTCACTTCTGTACCAAGATTATATTTCCCATCCTGATAAAAATGACTGGAAGCCACATCCAATGCCAAAGCCATTTCTTTTCCGGGCTGTAATCCTGCCCTTTTTATGGATTTGATCGCATCTTCAAACATCTCTTCCATACTTCTGAAAGAAGGCGCTAATCCGCCCTCATCGGCCTTCAAAGCACGCATACCGTATTTCTCGTGAATCAATTCTGATGCTCTCAGATACACTGTATGAACCTGTTCCAAAGCATCGTCCATGGTGCCCGCAGCTACAGGCACTAAGAGCAAATCCTGAACAGGTATTTGTCCGCCCGCATGTTTACCGCCGCTGAACAGATTGATTGTCGGCCTTGGCAAAACAAAATCATCATTACCTGTCAGCTTGCCGAAATATTTATACAATACCAGTCCTTCTTCCTTTGCCTTTGCACGAGCGTAAGCGAGCGAACAAGCGAGAATGGCATTGGCCCCGAGGTTGCTCTTATTTTCTGTTCCGTCTAATGCAATCAGTGCTTTATCAAATTCTTCCTGGCCGGCAAATTCTTTTCCACTTATAGCCCTGTTGATCGTTGTATTAATATTATTAACTGCCTTGCGACAACCCAATCCACGGTATCTCGACTTGTCTCCGTCACGTAACTCTAATGCTTCTGCTTTTCCTGTGGATGCGCCCGAGGGAACCGAAGCACATCCGGTTACTCCGCTCTTCAGCGTACACTTCGCTTTCACCGTTGGGCGGCCTCTGCTGTCTAAAATTTCAAATCCTTCTAATTGTTGAATCATGCTCTTCAGTATGCGTTAATTTTTGTTTTGAATGTTTCTATAAAAGGTATCATCTGCTCAACCGGACTTTCAATAAACTCCAACACTGTTTCTATCTGCCGGTCTTGTTCTTCAGGCGTTAAAAAATCTACAGGCGATCTGCCTTTCACGCGCGCAAGCAGGCAACCCATCGTATGACGTACTCCTCTGTATTCGGCTTCCGGACTTACGTCTCCGATTTTATCCACATAGGCTGTCCAGAAAGACTTTGCCGATTGTGCCAAAGACTCTCTCGTATCTGCCAGATGATTTAAAAAACTCAGCATCTGACACATGAAGAATCCAACATCAAAAGCCGGATCTCCGTAGTGCATCACTTCGTAATCGAGTAGAACGACTCGATTGTTTCTCACCAGAACGTTTTTCGGACTGTAATCTCCGTGCACGACTGTCTCGGTAATTGCGAGGGTATCATCAATCAACTTTTGGAAAAAATTTCCGGAAGCAGGTATGCGTCCTGCAGTAAACTGGTAATAAGGCTCTATGCGCAGGTCTTTGAAGAATTTTCTTTCTGAAAATTGTGCTGCTGCTTCTTCGTTTCCCTGACCCGCCCTATGCATCCGACCGAGAATATGTCCCAACTGAACGAAGAAATCTTCGTCTGCTGCTCCTTTTAAAATCAGTGTTTTCAGGTTTTCATGCGGTTGAGGAACTGCTGTCATACACAGCACGTGATTTTCCTCGTCAAAGAATACGGGCTGAGGTACAGGACCGGCAGCCAGAACAGAAGAGAGCCATTTCAATCCTTTATACTCGATCAGGATTCGCTCTTCATCACAAAACCAATCTTCTTTTACCCGCAACTTTCCGAGCGCCTGCTTTATCACCCACTGTTCACCGTTTGCGCGGGTGAACAATTCTGTCTTATTGGAAACTCCTCCTGCAAGATGCCTGACCGAACATTCTTCACCTTCATCAATCTTACCCATCGACCGGAGGTAAGCTATCAGGTTATCAATATCTTCAATGTCAACAGTCATACATATTTTTGATAAGCAGTTTTAATATTTAGTGAAGGAGCATGCAAATTAAGATAAAGTTTTTCTCTGTGTCCGGAGTTTTAAGACATATTCTTTTCACCATTATTTTCTGCGTCTCCCAACTCTTGTTGAAAAATTCTGGTTAAATTGAGGCGTCCAAAATCAATTACTATCTTCCAAAGATCGAAAAATAAATCCATGCGTTCAGGCAAACTGTTTATCCTCACACTCTTCACTTCTACCCTTATCCTCTTCTCTTCCTGCGGCACGAAGGACCCCTCTAAAATGGCTATTCTGTACAAGAATGCTTACATCTGGACGGGGGACAGTGCGAATCCGAATGCTACGCTGTTACTGACCAAAGGAAATAAGATTATTTACGTGGGATATGACATCAATAAGTTGAAATATGACAGTGCGGTTGATGTTAACGGAGCCATGATAGTACCCGGTTTTATGGACAATCACTCACACTTTCTTTCCGGCGGATATCAATTGGAATCAGTAAATCTCAGAGAGGCGAAAACACCTGCAGAGTTTATCAATACCATGAAAGAATATATGGCGGGTATTAAAGATAACCGCTGGATTCAGGGTGGTGACTGGGATCACGAAGTATGGGGAGGCAGGCTGCCGGCTAAAGAATGGATTGACAGCATCACTCCCAACAATCCGGTATTCGTTACGCGCTACGACGGACACATGGCACTTGCCAATTCTCTTGCACTGAAACTCGCAGGGATAGACAAGAACACTCCCGTTCCTCCGGGAGGAGAAATAGAAAAAGATTCGAGAACGGGAGAGTTGACCGGAATCTTGAGAGATGATGCCATGGATCTGATTTACGCAAAAGTTCCCGATCCTTCAGAAGCTGAGCTGGATGAAATGTTCAGGCGCGCCCAGGCACACGCTATTGCCAACGGCCTGACCGAAGTGCACGATATGGGCAGCTATGGCGGTTGGACAGACATGGAGACCTATCAACGTGCAAAGAAAAACGGAGAACAACAGATGAGAATCTACTCTGTCGTTGCTCTGAGAACCTGGGATAAACTGGCTGACTACATCAGGAAGAACGGAAAGGGCGATGACATGCTGAGATGGGGAGGATTAAAAGGATTTGTCGATGGATCGCTCGGTTCTAAAACAGCACTATTCTATAAGCCTTATCTCGATAAAAGAAATTCAAACGGTATCTGGGTAACTGATTCTATAACACTCAGGAATCAAATTCTTAGTGGTGATTCAGCCGGTTTGCAGGTAATGGTACATGCCATCGGCGATAAAGCCATCGACTACCTGCTGGATGTTTATCAGGAGGCTGAAGAAATATCAGGTTCCAAAGAACACCGTTTCAGGGTGGAGCATGCACAGCACCTGAGTGATTCGGCTTTCGCCCGATTCAAAGAACTGAACGTGATTGCCTCAGTACAGCCCTATCACGCTATCGACGACGGAAGATGGGCGTATAAACGATTGGACAGAGACAGGCTGAGCAGGACATATGCATTCAAAACATTTTTAGACTCCGGAGTCACGATGACATTCGGATCGGACTGGACTGTTGCTCCTTTAAGTCCGATCCTCGGCATCTACGCCGCTGTCACCCGTGAGACACTCGATGGTAAAAATCCCGATGGATGGTTCCCCGAACAAAAAATAGAAGTGGAAGATGCGCTAAGGGCATACACTGTCAATAATGCTTATGCGGGATTTCAAGAAGATAAAACAGGAATGCTGAAGGAGGGATATTATGCCGACTTTGTAATACTCGATAAAAACCTGATCACCATACCTCACGACGAAATCAAAGATGTAAAAGTGGTGCAGACCACTATCAACGGAAAAACAGTTTTCAGAAAAGACAAATAAAACACGATAATTACAGCATGAAATTCAAACATTTACAGGGACTGATAGCAGCCCCTTTTACTCCGATGAATGAAGATGGCACACTGAATCTCTCGTTAATTCCCGGGTATTACCGCTTCCTGAAATCTAACAAAGTCACCGGCGGATTTATCTGCGGCTCTACCGGAGAAGGTGTATCGCTGACTTTGCAGGAAAAGAAAGACACCGCCAAAGCGTGGGCTGATTGCACGAAAGACGATCCTGATTTTGATGTCATGCTGCTGCTCGGAGGAACATGTATCGCCGACTGTATCGAACTGGCAAAGTATGCCCGTGAAATCGGATTGTTTGCAGTATCGTTTACAGCGCCGTTTTACTTCAAGCCAGGCGATGCCAAGACACTGGCAGCCTGTTGTAAAGAAATTGCAGATGCAGTGCCCGACATGCCATTTTATTATTACCATATCCCGGTATTGAACGGGTGTAATATCCCCATGATCAACCTGCTCAAAGAAGCTGACGAGACTATTCCCAATTTTGCAGGCGTGAAATACACACACGAAGACTTCATGGACTTCCTCTCATGTCTGAGATTTAAAGACGGTAAATACGACATGCTTTGGGGAAGAGATGAGAACATGCTGGCCTCTCTTTCCATTGGGTCAAAAGGCGCCGTCGGCAGCACTTATAATTATGCAGCACCGCTCTATACCGAAATGATTGAGGCTTTTGAAAAGAATGACCTGGAAAAAGCCCAGGCACTGCAGCAGACATCGATTGATATGATAACGCTCTTAGGCAAGTACGGTGGTATTGCAACAGGAAAAGCTTATATGAAACTTGTAGGGGTGGATTGCGGTGAATTCCGGCTTCCGGTAAAAAATATGAGCGATGCAGATTTTGAACGATTCCGAAAAGATACCGAAGCTTTAGGATTCGATAATTTCCGTTCCAGATAAACTGAAGACACCCTGAGCTTGAAAAAAACTTTCACATACCTCGCCCTTCTGTCGGCTATTTTAT
The DNA here is from genome assembly GCA_024103425.1 of Chitinophagaceae bacterium. Classification (GTDB taxonomy): domain Bacteria; phylum Bacteroidota; class Bacteroidia; order Chitinophagales; family Chitinophagaceae; genus Ginsengibacter. Next base: position 108,982 of record JAGFIS010000024.1, on the reverse strand, counting down.
TTTCCTGCCATTCAAAGGATAAATTTAGTCTGTTATGGTCCGACAGTCTGGTGCTGCCTGCACCACCGGGCACTGCTATCCAGCCGGGAGTTGCAGGTCCGTTTACAGGCATTTACGATGATTACCTCATCATCGCAGGCGGAGCTAATTTTCCTGACAGGCTCCCATGGGATGGCGGTGTGAAGGTTTATCACAAAGACGTTTTTATTTTTCAGAGAGAAGACAGCAACTGGAATTATAAAGGCAGTTACACTATGCCTGTTGAACTGGGTTACGGAGCCACAATCAGCAGCAAAAAAAATTTGATCTGTATTGGTGGCGAGAATTCAAAAGGTATTTCATCAGGTGTGTTTTCAATGCGATTTGCAGGAGAACCTAATCAGCTTTCTTTTACTCCCTATCCGAGTCTTCCAATACCATTGACTAACCTGAGCGCGGTAATGACAGACAATACAATATATGTTGCAGGAGGTGTTTCAACCGATGGTGTCTCCGGTAAAATGTTTTCATTAAATCTGAGTGATGAAAACCAGGAATGGAAAGAGTTGGCTTCCTTACCAAAGCCCGTTTCACATTTTGTAATGGTAGTTCTCGGTAAAGATATCTACTGCATTGGTGGTCGAGCTATGCAAAGTGATGGCATCAGTGAACTGTATAATACTGTTTATGCTTACAATATTCAGGAAGATCAATGGGCTGAAAAGCCTGCTCTGCCGTTTGCTCTTTCCGCTGGAACCGGTATAGCTTTGGACGATAACAGAATCCTTCTCTTCGGCGGGGACAAAGGAGAAACTTTTCACCAGACAGAACTGCTGATTCAGGCAATCAATAACGAAAAAGACAGGAAAAAGAAAGAAGAACTCACTCAACAAAAAAACGATTTACAAAAATCACATCCGGGATTCAGCAGGGATATTCTGATGTTTGACAAGCGCACACAAAAATGGGAGACAATTGGTACTATCCCTTACAACACACCTGTAACAACTACCGTTCTGAAGTACAATAATTCAATCATCTTACCTTCGGGAGAAATCAGGGCGGGCATTCGCACTACAACTATTTTAACCGCAGATATCAAACCCGATTAACACATGAAGAATGACTCCAAAACATATGCATGGGTAGTAGTGGGATTACTGGCGGTAGTAGCACTCCTGAATTATATGGACAGGCAGATGCTCAGCACCATGCAAAAATCCATGCAGGTTGATATCGCAGAGTTACAGTCGGCAGAAAGATTTGGTTTTCTTATGGCTATCTTCATGTATATCTACGGATTTATGAGTCCGGTTGCGGGCACTATAGCAGACAGGGTTAATCGTAAATGGCTCATCGTGGGCAGTCTCTTTGTATGGTCAGCCGTTACTTACGGTATGGGACTGGCCACAACCTTCAACCAGTTAGTCTGGCTAAGAGGCTTTATGGGTGTGAGTGAAGCACTGTATATCCCTGCGGGCCTGGCAATGATTGCCGATTACCATACCGGCAAAACACGATCGCTGGCCATCGGTATTCATATGACCGGCCTTTACCTCGGGCAGGCATTAGGAGGATACGGAGCGACTGTGGCCGACAAGTTTACATGGCATATTACCTTCCACTGGTTTGGAATTATCGGGATTGTTTATTCTCTGATTCTGATTTTCTTATTGCATGATAAACGGCCTGAAAAAACAAAGCAGTCTTTAGCTGATACAAGTATAAAAACAGACCGTATCCCCGTCTTAAAAGGTCTTGCATTACTGTTCTCCAACATTGCATTCTGGGTGATTCTTCTCTACTTCGCTGCTCCCAGCCTGCCCGGATGGGCTACCAAAAACTGGCTACCGACACTGTTCGCCGACAGCCTGAACATTCCGATGGCTAAGGCAGGGCCGCTTTCCACGTTCACCCTCTCAGCCGCTTCTTTCATTGGTGCAGTATTTATCGGTGGACCTATCAGCGACAGATGGGTTGTTAAAAATGTCAGGGGAAGAGTTTACACAGGAGCTATCGGACTCGCGATGACGATTCCCGCTTTATTGTTATTGGGTTACGCCAGTGGTTTTACAAGCGTTATCGGCGCTGCGCTTTTCTTTGGCATTGGTTACGGGATGTTCGACGCCAACAACATGCCGATCCTGTGCCAGTTCGTTCCTCCGAACCTCAGGGCAACAGCCTACGGGTTCATGAATATGGTAGGTGTGTTTGCGGGTGCGGCAGTTACCCAGGTACTCGGCAGATTTAAAGACAGTGGTGATCTGGGATTTGGGTTTGCCATCCTGGGAGCCATTGTGCTGGTGGCACTCATCGTACAAGTGACGACTCTCAAACCCAAGACAGCAGATTTTACAGGATAAATCGGGATGAGAAAAAATCCTGACAAAACTGGTGAATTATTTAGAACTCTTACAGTATACCAGGTTTCTCAATCTATTAATACGAATATCAGAACGTTTAATAACATCCCGATTTTTCAGGAAATCAAAAAACATTTAAATTGTCTGCCAGACAACAAGAAAACATTTCTGAGAAATCCGATACACCAACTACCGGTCTTTTATAAAAGAGATTCAGGAATAATATTCTAAAATCAAAATAATGAGAAGATTTTTTTTGCAGGCAGGCAGCGAACTTATAACCTCAACACAAAAAGAAACACACAAACTATTTAACTGGGCCGACCGTCTGGAAGATGATGCTATCAGTTTTGCTCCCAAAGTACTGGCAGCACTGTTCTTGCTCCTGATCGGATATTGGCTGATCAAGTGGGTATCACGGATTTTTATCGCTGTTTTGAACAAACGGCAATTCGACCCAACCCTTAAAACTTTTTTATCATCCATCATAAGAGTAGGTCTCTATGTACTTTTATTTGTAACGGTTATATCGGTCCTTGGAGTAGATGTAACCAGTTTTGCGGCTTTACTCGCCGGTGCAGGTTTAGCCATTGGTGCAGCGCTCAACGGCTCTTTGGGCAACCTCGCCGGAGGAGTAATGATTCTCATCATGAAGCCTTTTAAAGTAGGGGATCTGATTCAGTCACAAGAGTACTTTGGCATCGTCAAGGGAATCGGTATTGCATATACAACTATTCTTACATCTCAGAATAGAACCATTCACCTGCCCAATGGAAATTTGAGTACCGGTGTCATCACCAATTATACTGAACAGGAAAATCTGAGAATTGATATCAAATTACCGATTGCTGACCTTACCGATTTCGATAAAGCAAAAAAGATTGCCGTTGATGCCATGCTCACACATCCCAATGTAATTAAAGATCCTGCTCCGGATGTGAAAATTATCGACCTTACGGGCGACGGTCCTGTAATCGTCTTATGGCCTCGGATCCAAATAAAACCTTACGATAAGGATAATCCCCGCCAGATGGAAGCCGATTATTACAGTGTATTCTTTGGGGTCAGAGAACTTGTTTACAAGGCTTTTGTTCAGAATGGTATTGCCACTCCCGATTCAACGTTACAAGTTACTATGATGGATAAGCATCAGTAAACTCAAAAACAAATTTATTAAGCCTGCCAATAAGGAAGAGACCTTTTACTACACTTCATAAACAACAGAAGTGTAATTTTAAGGCATGATTCCCGACAAACAATTCATAGAGAACAGGTGCAACTTTTACAGAGAGCAACTGCTTAACGACACTATTCCTTTTTGGTTTCCGCGTTCCATTGATAACGAGTACGGAGGATTCCTGCTGATGCGCGATGCCGACGGCACTCTGTTAGACGACGACAAGGCTGTGTGGATACAGGGAAGAGCAACGTGGCTGTTGGCAACTCTTTATAACACCATTGACAAAAAAGAAGAATGGCTCGAAGGAGCAAGAGCGGGCTACGAGTTTCTGAACAAATATTGCTTTGATTCAGACGGACAAATGTTTTTCCATGTAACCCGGGACGGACAGCCCATTCGCAAACGCCGTTATTTTTTCTCTGAAACATTTTATGTAATCGCAGCTGCTGCTTATGCAAAAGCATCAGGCGAGGAAGAGGCAGCAGCAAATGCCCGAAGGATTTTCGGAGAATGTATTGCTTATGCAACAGGAGAGAAAAAACTGGAAGCTAAATTCTACCCTACCCGGCCATCAAAAGGTATCGGCGTGCCGATGATTATGATCAATACAGCTCAGCAACTTAGAGAAACTATCGGAGATGACCGCTGTGATGAATGGATTTCTAAATGGATTGCAGAGATCGAAAACAACTTTGTGAAAGATGATATCCGCTGTGTGATGGAGCAGGTGGCACCGGATGGTAGTGTTATAGATCACATCGATGGCAGGACACTCAATCCGGGCCATGCGATTGAAGGCGCATGGTTTATACTACACGAAGCAAAGTACAGAAACAACGACCCTCACCTGATCGATCTCGGTTGCCGTATGTTAGACTACATGTGGGAGCGAGGTTGGGATGAAGAATACGGTGGCATCCTGTACTTCAGAGATGTTTACAACAGACCCGTACAGGAATACTGGCAGGACATGAAATTCTGGTGGCCGCATAATGAAACCATCATCGCCACTTTGCTCGCGTATCTTATGACCGGCAATGAGAAGTATGCCGATTGGTACAAGAAAGTGCACGACTACGCCTACTCCCGCTTTCACGACAAAGAATACGGAGAATGGTTTGGCTATCTGCATCGCGATGGAAGAATATCACAGACGGCGAAAGGAAACCTCTTCAAAGGTCCGTTTCATCTGCCCCGTCAGGAATGGTACTGCCATAGAATTCTCAAAGAGTATCTGAAGAGTGCAGACTAAAAAATAAAACTATCTAACACCAAGCTAACTCCAATATCCGAAATGACAGCAACAACAACTACACTAAAAGGGCGCATCGCTTCAATCGATGTCTTCAGAGCGCTGACCATGTTTCTCATGGTTTTTGTGAACGATTTATGGACAGATATCGGCGTGCCTTCGTGGCTGGAGCACGCATCTGCTACCGAAGACACTTTAGGTTTCTCGGATATTATCTTTCCTGCGTTTCTCTTTTTAGTGGGGCTCTCGCTCCCCTTCGCGCAATCGAGCCGGTCGGCAAAAGGCAGTTCCCGTTCTGAACAATTTAATCACATTCTCACACGGTCGCTGGCACTTATCATCATGGGCTTCTTCCAAATGAACATGGAGATGTACAGTCCCAACGCATTACTCCCCAAATGGGCATGGATTATCATAGTTACCATTGCATTCTTCCTAATCTGGTTAGACCACGATAAAGAGAACAGTAAGAAGGAAGTCTTACAGGGAAGCGGAATTACACTGCTCGTGCTGATGGCCGCCATCTACAAAGGAGAAAGCGGAGGTAAGGAAATATGGATGCAACCCCATTGGTGGGGCATCTTAGGACTCATAGGCTGGGCCTATTTCTCTTGTGCTACGATTCTGTTATTTGCCGGTGAGAAGTTGGGAACCCTGATCGCAGCTTTTTTATTCTTTCTGTTGTTCAATTCTTCTGTTTTATCCGGTCGACCGGAGTTTCTCGAACCTGTTCGGAGTGCTGTAGAAAGATTAGGGCTCGGCAACGCCTCCAATGCGTCTATCACTATGGCTGGTGTTATCATTGCCATACTCTACCGCAAGTGGCATGATAAGCCTAAGCAATTAGTATCTATTTTTATCCTGCTGGCAGGATTACTCTTTGCCTTTGGATTCGGTTCGCGTCCCATCTGGGGCATCAATAAAATAAGAGCTACTCCTTCGTGGACAATGATCTGTACAGCTATCAGTATTCTTGTTTTTCTTGGACTTATATTTCTGGCAGATAAAAAAGGAAAAGAGAACTGGTTCAACATTATAAAACCGGCGGGTACGAGTACACTCACCTGTTACCTGCTGCCATATTTACATCTGGCTATTTTCATTTCTTTACTCAGGCTTCGCCTGCCTGAAGTTGTGAGGACAGGAGGTTTGGGCATTGCAAAGTCGTCACTTTTTGCATTAGCAATTGTATTGATGACGGGTTTGCTTGAGAAGAAGAAATTCAGATTAAAAATCTGAGCCTTTTCAGCTTAACGAAAAGCAGGAAACAGGTAGTGAACCCAAGAATATTCTAATTATAAAACAATCTCATTCTTCTTCAATACAAAGCTTTTCCAAAATTTCCTGAAGCCTTCAAGACTGATATAGTACTTATATTTTGGTATTAGTCTGTTCAGTTGATACCTAATGCCTCCTATAAAAGTCGAACGCTTTTCAGCACGTAATTCATCAATTACCGATGGCAACTCATGGAGCAACACAACCGATGGTAACAGATTATATATTATTAACCCAAACTCCCAGGGATGTTGCAGATCACAATCGATTGGTCTGCCGATAGTTGGAAGGTCATTCCCTGAAAACACTTTTCTCAAAAACTTTTCCGCTCCCTTCCTCGTCCAGACAGCCCCGAGTGTGCCTCCGGGGATACTTGTTCCACACAGTCCGATAAAATGTTTATCATCAATGTCTGCTATCCTGATGTGTCTCCTGTTCCTGTTCCACAATTTCAGGATATCCCACCTTTTCTTTTCAGGAAGCTGATAATTATTGTTGATAGCCTTCTCCACACCCTCTTTAAAATTCGGGGCAATCGTAATGTCATCTTCGAGAATCACGGCAAACTGCTGATCTTCTTTTAGAAACTGTTGCAGCACCTTAATATGACTCAGGTAACAGGCAAACTCTCCTGCGACGAGTCGCCTCTTGAACTTGTCTTTGGCGATGTAACTATCCCGGGTCAACACTTTTCCATCAACAGCGGCAATTCGTTCGAAATCTGTAATTCCATTCCTCCCAAACTCATCCCGCATACGGGATAGTCTGTCGGGAGACCTGTCCAGATTTATCAGATAAATTTTATAGGAATATTTCTGCATAATCTTATCACCATATAATACTAACCATTCACAATCACAGTAAAGATTTGCAAAAATAGAGTTTTTACATCCGGGGGTTAACAACTAAAACACAAATACTGAAAAGTTTATGAAGTCGGGAATGTACCTACACTTTGTAAGAGAACAGGCTGCTCATTTTCTGAGCAGCCTGTTCTCTTTGATAGCGTGTATCACTAACCTCGTCTGATTTTTAATACTTCATAAAACGAAGCATTATCGATTCGCTCTTGTCTTTGAGTGTAGCTCTTACTGTGTACACTCCCGCGGGAACCGCAGACAAGTCAATTGTCACCCTGTTTTCACCTCGCATCAGATTAGCCGAGGAACGATGAACAACCCTGCCTTCCATATTGGACACTTCAATCAATACATTGTTGTTATCCGGCGTGGTTAGTTGCAGATTCAACGAAGACCTTACCGGATTTGGATATACTTGTGCGCTGAAACTCAGCGGATCTCCTTTTACCAAGACCGCCCGAGACAGTGAAGTCTTACCATCGAAATCTATCTGATTCAGTCTGTAATATCTGGTTACAGACCCTGCCCTGGTATCCAGGAAAGAATAATCTAATGTAGTGTTACTATTGCCTCCCGGTGCCTTGGAAGCAACGAATCCAATATTATGGAAATTGGTACCATCGACAGAACTCTGAACTTCAAATCCTTTGTTGTTGTGCTCGTTGCCGGTTGACCATTTCAGAATATTTGTTGTAGGATTTTGCCTTGCTGCAGTGAAACTTGCAAGGTTTATAGGGCTTGCCGAGCCAAAATGAAGAACTATGTCAGCATAATTTGCATTATAGTTATCCGCTTCGGGTAGATTATTCAAGTCAGGCAATGGATTATCCCCGGCTTCGGGTCCATCTGTAAGGTAGTACAATACCCGTCTGAGGGTTCCCCCTGTGCTTTTAAAAGTAACATTATCATTAGCATCATAATCATTCCCGGATCCATGCTCATAAACAGCTATTATCAAGTTAGCGTCATTTGAATAATCAAATGGGGTCTGTAAATCTATTACAACATTTCCAGGCAGGGTAGTGTATGACGGGCTACCTTCAAACACCTTAACCATTTGATTAGTTGGAAGCCAATCATTATAATCACCTTCAATAAATTCATCTTTCGTATCCGGAATGGTTCCCATGTAAACAGAAATAGTATGGCTGTTATCAAGGTATTCTCCTTTGAAATAATAGGTGAGTTTTGTGATAGTTCCGGAAGTGGCAATTTCTTCTTTCAGGTAGATTGTCTGAACATAAGAATAGTTGTAACTTACAGTCCAGGGTGAACGATACTTGTTTTGTCCTTGGCTTGTCATATCATAATCGGGATCTCCAATCGATACATCCTGAGCAAAGAGGCCTGCCGTAAAAAATGCAAAAGCGAGTGTAAAGTAGATTTTTTTCATTTTGGTTGATTTTTAATTGTTGATGTCTTTTATTCATGTGTAAGGTCTGTAAAGGTACCGGATTTCGAAGAAAAAAAGATAAACTTTAACTCATGCAGACCAGACTTCCGGCATCACTAAAATAAAGCACGAAACCCCGGATTGATTACGAAATAAGACATAAGAGTCTGAAAGTCAGTATAGTGTAAGTGTCCTAATTGAGGAAACAAAACAGGCGGGAGAAGTTCAAGCAAAATCACCCTGTAAACAATACACCTAAAGAATATCTTCCAGCTCCTTCAGATGTATTATTTCAAAAGTAGACCGCGCATCCACTTTTCTATGCGTATGGTTGACAAAAACACAATCCATACCCACATTGCGGGCACCTGCAATATCGGCGTCGATATTATCGCCGATCATAATGGAGTCTTCAATTCGTCCGTTGCATTTCTTCAATGCAAACTCGAATATTTCCTTTTTGGGTTTCATGGAATTGGCAGTCTCTGATGTAATCACTCCATTAAAATATTTACCGAGTTTACTGCTTTCCAGTTTGCGGTGTTGTGTCTTCTCAAAACCGTTCGTCAGCAAATGCAATTCATATCCTTTATCCCGCAGGTAGTCGAGAATTTCAAAAGTGTAATCAAATACTTTCGACTTGGTAGGCAATAAATCCAGATAAGCAAAACTCATCTCCTTAGCCAGTTTTTCATCTGCGATTTTGAAATCGAGTAATGTGCGCCACATACGCTTCCACTTCAATTCGTCAACAGTAATGTATCCCTTTTCAAAACGCGACCATAACTGTGCGTTGTGTCCGCTGTAGATCCTGTAAAAATCATCAAAGGAATCATTAATCTTTTGTGCAAGACCGTAGCTTGTATAAATCTCCGATATGCAGTCTTTTGCATTGGCTTCAAAGTCCCACAACGTGTGGTCCAGATCAAAAAACAAATGCCGGTATCTGAGTTGGGCAGGTATTTTACTATTTTTGGTCATTCTCTATCAAACGGTAGTAATTATATGAACATTGTCATCACAGGAGGCAGCAAAGGTATAGGAAAAGCAATCGCGCACAGGTTTGCCGCTGCAAATCACAATATTTTTCTAAATGCAAGGACTCCTACTACACTGCAGAAAACAGCTGAAGAGTTGCAAAAACAATTTCCCGGCATCACTGTAGAATATTATGCTGCAGACATCAGTACCCGGGAAGGCGTGGAGGCCTTCGCGGGCTGGTTGTCATCTCAAAACATTGCAATCGATATCCTCGTCAATAATGCAGGTATCTTCCTGCCGGGCAGTGTGCACAACGAGCCCGAGGGTACTCTAGAGACAATGGTCAATACTAATCTTTACAGTGCCTACCACCTTACACGGACGTTAATTCCCGGTATGATTGAACGGAAGCAAGGCTACATCTTCAATATGTGCAGTATCGCATCTTTTCAGGCATATCCCAATGGCGGGGCTTACAGCATCAGCAAGTATGCGCTTTCGGGATTCAGTAAAAATCTGCGCGAAGAAATGAAACCATTCAACATAAAAGTGACGGCCGTATATGCGGGAGCCGTTTACACAGATTCCTGGAGTGGATCGGGATTGCCGGAGGAGCGCTTCATTTCTGTAAAGGATATTGCGGAGTTGGTGTATACTGCTACACTTATATCTCCATCTTCTTGTGTGGAGGAGATTGTTATTCGTCCCCAATTGGGCGACGTTTAGCCTAATACATAATTCACCCGATTATCTATCAGAATTATTATCCAGTATTTGTGTTCCTTTGTGTAATCTGCAAAAAAGTGACTTACTGATGTCACGGATTTGCACTGATAGTTTTCAGCTAATTCAATATCTGTGTTCATCCGAGTAATCGGTGAGAAAAAAAGTCTCACTATTAATTCACTCTCTTCACATAAAACTCGCCCGAAAAACTTCTTGCATTCGTACCCAACGAAGCAACATCATATATTTTTCCGGAAAAAGTTCCTTTGACAGCAGAAGAGGATACCTGAGTAAGGATTACAGTGTTCGTCGCATTGTCATCATAATAGTTGCCAAAGGTCTTGCCTTCATTATCAATCCAGGTAAAAAATACCTTAGGTGTATTGCCGGAAGAGCCCGGATATACCAAGCCTGAGTAAGAGCCCTTTGCTATTTCGTCAAGACTTCCAACCAAAACCGAAGCAACATTTTTCGTACCCACACCCATATCCTCAAAGCCACCTATACCTACCATGTGGATATCACCGGAAGTACTAAAGTTAGCATAGCTATATGCAGTGTAGGTATACGATTGTGTTCCTACGGTAAATTTAAAATAGTAATCGCTGCCACCGTTATCTCTTTTTTTTGAACAACCGAACAATACCAGCAAACATGACAGGCTCACCAATAACCCTAATCTGAAAAAATTATTTTTACTGAAATACATTATATGACAATTTTAATCGTGATGTAATACGCCAAGAATATCCCCACCGGAGAGAGATACCAAGCCAGTGTGTCCTTCGTTCCTGAGGAGCGCAATGACTGCAGAAGGATATTAAAGCTGAGTAATTGTGTATAAAGAATAAATAAAAGGAAGATTCCGGATTTTGAAATCAACTCCATATAACCACCGAGCATCACGTTGGAAATTGCATTCTCATTCAACATAAGCTTTGAAAACAAAAACAGTAAGATGACTGTAGCCGAAAATGGAATCCCTACCAAAGCTCCCGTCATTAGCTCACTTTTGAAATCAGGCTTACCTGACAGTAGTTTGATTCCAAAAGAAAATACTGAAACCAGAAAAAGAAACACCAGTGTGAATGCTGCGGCACGCATCATGAGAGAGAACCAGGGGAAATATTCCCGCATTTCCGAAGGAATAATCAGCAAGAAGAAAATCATTGATATCAAAGCTGATGAAAAGAGAAGTATCAACGATTGGCGGAATATACTTTCTGATTTGTTTGTAAACAACAAGTAGGTGCCATCCAACGGTTGAAAGAATACTTTCTTGATGATGGAAAGAACATCTTTCTTGTAAAAGTTTTTTATTTCATCTCCGATTGGCGCGGCCGCGGCTTTTAGCGGAGTAATAGCCTCTTCGTTTTCCATAATAGTTGTTTTTGAATTTAGAATTTATTGCCTTTACTGCCTGATAACCGAACTATTTATGAAACCTTCGCACAAACCATTTTTAAAGTGTTCAGTTCTCATATTCTTGTGATACAATTCAGCTTGACCATTTGCTATTTTGCATCACGACAGTTAATCAGTTAATAAATATAAGGCTGCCTACACGCCGAATACAAGTCTGGTTTATTTTTCGTATAGAGCGACTTATTATCCGTGAGGTTTTAGAATTTATTTGTTTTCAGTCGATATCTATTTACCAAAAAATATTTCTATTTTTATTATCTAACGACGGGAAAAATGCCTCATTAAAATTTTATCAAATGAAAAAATGGGTATTCTTTTTAGGAGTGCTGATTGCGAGTAACGCTTCAGGCTCTCCCCCTTCCGATTCACTGAGTTTGCTTATCCGACAACATCAGGCAGAAGATTCAGAAAGAGTTTCATTACTCTTGAAATATGGCAAATCATTATTCTACACGAGACAGGACAGTATGATGTACTACGCCGATGAAGCACTGAGGATAGCACAAAAAATTCACTGGTCAACAGGCATCGCAGACGCCTACCAGCTTAAAGGTGTCAGTTTTTCCTACGTGATGCAGGATCCCGCCAACGCCATCGACTATTATCACAAAGCCCTTGAAGTCAATACCTCGCTCAACCGTCCATCATTTGAATGGCAAACCCTTGCCAATATTGCGCTACTGCACTACGACCAGCAGGAATATCCGGAGGCTCTGGAGTTCTACGAAAAAGCAGAAGCCGTTCTCAGTAAATTAGAAAATAAAAGAGGCGAAGCACAACTACTAATGAACATCGGGCAGCTTTATTATGACATGGGTAAGCCCGATGAGGCAATGGAAAATTTCAACAAGAGCCTCGAATTATCCCGACAAAATAGGGACAGTCTGATAGAAGCCAATGTATTGAATTCTATCGGTTATGTATTCTTAGAACAAAAAAAATATCCTGAAGCTATCCGCTATGTCAACCAGGGAAAACAGATAGCTGAGCTCACCAATAACAAAATTACCCGTGCAGCGTCGTTGGTTTATTTGTCGCTTTCCTATCTCGGACTTAAATCGTATATCAGCGCCGAAAAATTTGCGAAAGAAGGGTTAGAGCTTTCTAAACAAGTAGGCAATCTGCAATTCCAACGACAGTCATGGTTTGCTCTGCAAAAGATATATGAAGAAACGGGAAAATATCATTTGTCGCTCGATGCTTACAAAAGCTATATCCAACTCAATGACAGCCTCATCAGCACAGAGAAGAAAAAGGAAATTATGCAGAAGGAAATGCAGTACCAGTTTGATAAGAACAAAGCGCTCGCAACTGCAGAATTGAACCGGCAAACAACTATTAAGAAATCAGTTATTACAGGAGCTATTGCATTAATCGCCGGACTTCTTGCTTTTTTAATACTCTACAAAAAGAGGCGCGATGCAGAGGCAAAGAAAAAGGTGGCAGAGTTTCAGGCATTGGTCACAGAAACAGAGATGAAAGCCTTACGGGCACAAATGAATCCGCACTTTATTTTCAACAGCCTGAACGCCATCAGTGATTATATTTTGAAAAATAAGCCCCAGATTGCTGATGAATACTTAGGCAAGTTTGCCTCGTTGATGCGGATGGTTTTGGAGAATTCAGAGAAAAAAGAAATACTGCTTTCTGATGAGATTAAAGCGTTGACTCTGTATATGGAATTGGAAGCCATCAGGCTAGACCATCGTTTTACATTTGAAACTCAATTGGGAGATGAAATAGATGCAGATAACATATTGATCCCACCCCTATTGCTGCAACCATTCGTTGAAAACAGCATCCGTCATGGCATTGAAGAAAGCAGGAACTCTGGTAAGGTTATCATTCGCTTTCAGAAAGAAGGAGAAGTGCTGACCTGCAATATAGAAGACAATGGTATCGGTGTGCGTGCTTCAAAAGAATTGAAAACGAAAAAGAATATCCCCAATCATAAATCATTAGGAATAAAAATCACTCAATCCCGGATTCATATTATCAATCAAGAAAAAAAATCTTCTCTTGCCTCGTTGAATATCTATGAAAATGAGACAGGTACTGATGTAGAAATAAAATTGCCTTTGGTCTATAACTTCTGAGCACCCATGATTAAAGCTATTATAGTCGACGACGAATTACATTGCATAGAGCGGCTAACGTATCTAATCAATGAATTCAATCACGATCTAGTGCAAATTATTGCGGCTGCTAACACAGTTGCCAATGCTATAGAGATCATTCAGAAGCAAAAACCTGATCTCGTTTTTTTAGATGTAGAATTAGGCCGGCAGAATGGCTTTGAGATTTTAAAACAATTCGCTGAAACCAATTTTAAAGTCATCTTCATTACAGGGCATCAGCAATATGCGGTGCAGGCTTTTCGCTTCAGCGCTTTTGATTACCTGTTGAAACCGGTTGAACAAAGCCAGTTGTCGGATGCTCTTCAGAAATTAGCAGTTCACATCACACAGAATGAGCGCAATCAGAAAATAGAATCCTTGTTATACAATCTGAGTAATCGAGAAAATCCCAATAAGCGACTGTGTATTCCCACAGCAGAGGGATTCACCTTTGTCGAAACTAAAGATATTGTCCGGTGCGAAGCAATGACTAATTATACGATTATACACTTAAAGAATAACCAAAAAATCACAGTAGCCCGTACTCTAAAAGATTATGAGCAACTGCTGGAAGATTGTAATTTTTTCAGGATACACAATTCACATCTAGTGAATCTGAAATACATCAAAAACTATAAGCGCGGGAAAGGTGGTACCATAATACTGTCAGATGGCACTCAGATCGAAGTATCCACCAGAAGAAAAGATCAGTTTCTAAAGAGAATATTCGGAGGGAGAGAATACTGATTAAATCCCGGTTAAGAAATTTCATCACTCCCGAAAAAGGATACTGTTTACCAATATTTCAGTTATTATCTTCGCAGCCATGTACCGGGTAATCCGAAATGTTCTGTTTCTGTTCGACGCCGAAAAGGTGCACCGTTTCACGATGGCCGTACTGAGAATTATCAGCAGCAGTTCTTATGTGAAAAGATGGTTCCTGCTGATGACCGGCCCTGAAGAACAGCCTGTCAACTGTTTTGGAATCCGATTTAAAAATCCTGTTGGCCTCGCAGCCGGCTTCGACAAGAATGCAGAATACTTAAACGCACTGGAGATGCTCGGATTCGGTTTCGTGGAAATCGGTACGGTTACTCCTCTTCCTCAGGCCGGCAATGAAAAACCGCGGCTCTTCAGATTACGGGAAGACCGCGCACTCGTCAACAGGATGGGATTCAATAATGATGGTGCAGAGAAAATTGTAAAACGTCTCCGTAAATACCGCAAGCAGAAAAATAATATCATCATCGGCGGTAACATCGGAAAGAACAAAGTGACACCTAACGAAGAAGCCTGGAAAGATTATGAAAAATGCTTCCTCGCCCTCTTCGAGGTAGTAGATTATTTCGTGGTGAATGTCAGTTCTCCCAACACTCCGGGGTTGCGCGACCTGCAACAGAAAGACTCGCTGAAACAAATCCTTACCCATCTGCAATCACTCAACAACGCAAGGATTAAACCCAAACCCATCCTCCTTAAGATTGCTCCCGACCTGAACACGGAAGACCTCAACGATATTATCGATCTGGCAATGGAGATTAACCTCGACGGTATTGTTGCGACAAACACTACTATTTCGCGTGAAAATCTTAGTACCGGTACGCAGAAAGTACAAGATATCGGTGCCGGGGGACTTAGCGGAGCACCATTATTTAAAAGAAGCACCGAACTACTGCATACTATCCACGAGAGAACAGGCAGCCGAATTCCCCTGATTGGTAGTGGCGGAGTGATGTCGGCTCAGGATGCTTTTGTAAAGTCAAAGGCCGGAGCATCATTGGTTCAGCTCTATACGGGCTTCATTTACGAAGGCCCTTCTCTAATTAATAAATGTGTGAAAGCTCTTAAACTCCAATACTGATTACCCGGTATTTAGAATATAAATAACGGCCAAGAAATCTGCATGTCGTAAATTGCAAATCCGAATTGCGATTCCGGCGCACGACCGGACGGATCTTTAAAAGTTGAACCATGAATATCGGCATAGTATGTTACCCTACTTTTGGCGGAAGCGGTGTGTTGGCAACCGAACTCGGTAAAGCCCTGGCAGACAAAGGACATAATATCCACTTCATAACTTACCAACAGCCCGTAAGGCTTGGTGGATTTCACGCCAATATTTTCTATCACGAAGTAACAGTACCTGCTTATCCTCTGTTCGACTTCCCTCCGTATGAGACAGCCCTCGCAAGTACAATGGTAGATGTCATCCTGAATCACCATCTTGATCTGCTTCATGTACATTACGCAATTCCTCACGCTTCTGCAGCCTACACCGCCAGGAAGATCGTTGAAAAAAAAGGAATCAATATTCCTGTAGTTACTACCCTGCACGGTACAGACATCACACTCGTGGGACGGGATAAAACGTACTCGCCGGTTGTTACTTTTTCGATCAACGAAAGCAATGCGATTACAGCAGTATCCAACAATCTGAGAGACGAGACTTACAAGAACTTCGAGATAACCAAGGAAATACAGGTTATCCACAACTTTGTAGACGTTAAGCGCTTCAATAAAAAGCCGCTTACTCCTTTCCGTAAGGCAATCGCGCCGTCAGGAGAAAAAATTATCACACACGCGTCAAACTTCAGAAAGATCAAACGCGTTCAGGATATCGTTTATGTTTTCCAGGAGGTGATTGAGAAGGTACCAAGCAAATTATTGCTGGTAGGCGACGGACCGGAGCGTTCTAAAGTGGAGGAAATCTGCCGCCAAAGTGAAATCTGCGATTGCATCCGCTTCCTCGGAAGGCAGGAAGAGATGGAAGACATACTTGCCATCAGCGATTTGTTCATCCTGCCCAGTGAATACGAAAGTTTCGGGCTTGCCGCACTCGAAGCAATGGCTGCAGGTGTCCCTGTCATCAGCACCAATGTCGGTGGATTACCCGAAATAAATGTCAATGGAGTAACCGGTTTCCTGAGCAACATCGGAGACATCAAAGATATGGCTGCCAATGCTATTCAGATTCTCAGTCATCCTGACCAAATGGCCCAGATGAGAAAAAAAGCAAGAGAACAGGCAGAAAAATTCGATATCCACAATATTGTACCGCAATACGAAGAATTGTACCAGGGGTTATTGGAAGAATCTATTTCTCAAGGGTAAACTTATACCCAAAGCCTCTTACCGAATGGAAATATTCAGGGTGCTTGGAGTCCTTTTCAAAATACTTACGGAAGCTGAGAATAAAGTTATCAATGGTTCTCGTGGTAGGATAAACATTATAACCCCACACTACCTGTAGGATCTTCTCGCGTGTTACTACTTCATTTTTGTTTTCAATCAGCAACTTCAACAGCATTGCCTCTTTTTTAGTCAGTGATATTTTCTTGCCTGATGCTGTGGTGCTTTCAAGAGTGGAGAAATTAATCTTGTTGGCGCCGAATGTAAACTCTTCGCTTACCGGCTCACGGTGTTGTATCAACTGGCTCTTTTCAATGAGTTTCTTTACGCGAATGAGCAGCTCCTCGAGATTAAACGGTTTGGTTAGGTAATCATCGGCTCCTTTCTTCAAGCCCAAAACCCGATCGGCGCTTTGATTCTTGGCACTTAGAATAAGGATTGGGATCTCTGTATTTGTCAAGCGAATGTTTTCGCAAACAGTAATGCCATCCATATCGGGCAACATGATATCCAGGATGATCAAATCGAAGTGTTCATTCCTCAAAGCTTTCAGTGCATCCGGACCGGTATAAGCCGAAGTAACAGAATATCCCTCCAACTCAAAATTGAGCCGTAATGTCTCCTGCAGGTGCTCTTCATCTTCTACTAATAATATTGAAATCTGTCTGTCGTTCATACTCATTTCAAATCACTGCAAAGCTAATAGTAAAAACGCTTCCTTTCGGATGATTAGGTTTAACGGTCAATGCCCCGTCATTCTGGTGCACTATCCGCTGGGTAACATATAGCCCCAGACCGGTACCTTTTGCCTGCATACCTTCTCCGCGGAAATACTTATCAAAAATCTTACCTGCTTCTTCTTGTCTGATACCCTCTCCTTCGTCGATGACCTGAATAACGACTTTGCCCTTTTCTCCAAAAGACCTTGCGACAACCGGTGCTTCTTTCGGAGAATACTTCACCGCATTATTCAACAGGTTGTTAATTGCCAGTTGTATCAGAATGCGATCTGCATATATTACAAGCCCTTCCTGAATTTCACTCCTGAACACCCTCTGAGGAAAGTGGAGTTTCTGTTGGTTCAGACATTCTTCCAGCAGCTCAGACACCTGAATATTCTCACGAGTCATTACCGACTTCTCTTTCTCGGGTTCATTCAGCAACAGCATATTACTGCAAAGCGCGTTCAACCTGTCAGTCTCTGCGAGTGTTGCCGCAATTAACCGGTCGCGTACCGACTCATCCAATTTCCTCTTCTGCAATGTTTCAAGATTGAGCTTGGTAACTGCTATAGGCGTCTTCAGTTCGTGAGTTACGGCTACCATAAAATCCCTCTGCTGCCTCGCCAGCCTGAACTGTGTGCGCAGTAGCCTGAAGACGATAACCGCCCCCACCATGATGAGTACAAAAAAAGTAGTGCCCTCGCCTATGTATTGGAACCTCTTTCGCCTGTCCTCTTTATCCAGTTTCTCAATTTGCAGATTATAGTCAGGAGCCGACTGAATCAGCTGCTCCTTTTTGAAAGTGATGATTTCTTCGTTTTGCTTGTTCAGGGATATAAACCAAAATATCAGTGCGGCCACAATATATGCCAGCAAGAACCAGTACAGCGCATAAATACGGGTGATTCTTTTCTTTCGGACCCTGCTTCTGAAACCGGAAAATATCATAACCATAATTTAATAAGTGAAGCCTACTCCACTCTTTCCACCCTCAAGCCCACACTCATGATATATTTGAGCGGGTCGTCGCGCATGATCTGCGATATAGCAAACTTATAGGTGCCCGCCTGCCTGAAGGTGCCGGTTGCAAACAATTTTCTTACTTCAAAAATATCATTCATCCCGGTTCCTTCCCATCCGTCGGCATCGGCAAGAGAGAAGTTATATTTCTCAAAGCGCATGGTGTCGCCCGGGGCCTGCCTGCCAATGTTCAGCCACAAATTATTGTAACCATACAGGTCGGTATGTCTGATAACAATGAAGACATTGTAAAGTGATGTCGTATCCTGAATGTCGAATGAAAATTCGGGAGTGTAATCATGTGACCACATCTGATGCTTGATAGGGGCCTGTTTTTCAAACAGGTTGATCTGTATGCATCCAAAGAAAAATACGGGTAATATTAGATATCTAAGCTTCTTCACAATACCTGCTTTATAAAACATTGAATGTTTGCTCTTTTGCTTTCTCCAGTTCATCTTTCATCAGCACCACACACTTTTGAATATCCAGATCATACGCTTTCGAGCCTGTGGTATTGATCTCCCTTCCAATCTCCTGCAACAGGAATGCAAGTTTCTTTCCATTGGCCTCCTGCTTATCTTCAAGGATTTCAATGAAGTAATTACAATGGTTGCGCAGTCTTACCTGCTCTTCTCTGATGTCTATCTTCTCAATATAGTACACCATCTCCTGCTCCAGACGGTTAGGGTCGTAACTCTCGTCGTCTATATTCTCTTTTACCATCTTCATCAGGTTGGCTTTGATTTTCTTTTTCCTCTCAGGCTCGAGAGCAGCCACTTCTTCTTCCAACTTTTGTATATTCTGAATCCGCGTTTTCAACTCTTTCAGCAGTACCTGTCCCTCGTCAATCCTGTGCTGATTCACATCCTTCACTGCATCTGCAATCAGGCCTTTCAAAAACTTCCATTCTTCCTCGTCTGCAACTTCGGTGGAAGGCGCCACTACCTCAGGTAAACGAAGAATAGCAGCCAGCAGTCCTGAATCATCGACATTCATTTCAGATGCCAGGCTCTTCATTTGATTTATATAACTTTTGATAAGATCGGTATTGATGGCAAGCGATTTGGCACTGCCGTTTTGCTTTACGGTGATGAAGCATTCTACAGATCCTCTTGCCAGCCCCTCCTGAATGATATTTCTGATTTCAAACTCATAGGGCTTTAACGCCTGTGGAATCTTAAGGTTAACATCAAACAACTTGCCGTTCAGAGACCTGATTTCAACCAGATATCCTGTATCATTTATAACACCCTCTGCTCTTCCAAAACCAGTCATCGATTTGATCATACTTACAATTTTATGCGGAGCAAGTTATATAAATCTTGCCTACTTAGTTCAATCATATCTCCCGGCTGCATATTTCCTAAAGCAACACTCTCAATTTTAGTTCTGATCAGACGCAGTGTTGGCAAGCCGACGGCAGCCGTCATCTTCCGAACCTGACGATTCTTTCCTTCGGTAAGAGAGATTCTTAACCAGGAATCGGGAACTGATTTTCTGAATCTGATCGGCGGATTCCTGTCAGGAACTTTTGGCGGTATCCTCAGCCACTCTGCCTCACAATTTTCTGCTCTCATCTTCTCTCCTCTTACATTGATGCTGACACCACCGGCCAGCTTCTTCAACTGTTCTTCTGTTGGTATTCCTTCAACCTGTGCGAGATATTCCCGCCGGTGATTGAACTTCGGATTGAGTAAGAGATGATTCAGTTTTTTATCATTAGTAATAATGAGCAATCCTTCACTGTCATAGTCCAGACGGCCCACCGGATAAGCGTTTGCGGGGACATCAAAAAAATCTTTGAGACATTTTTTCTCTCCTTCAGAAGTGAATTGTGTCAACACTCTGTAAGGTTTATAGATTTTAAAATAGCGGATTTCGTCTTTTCTTTTCAAGAATGATCACAGAGTTATTTACAAAAAGAAAGCCCGTCAGAATGCACGGGCCTTGTTATATGGATGGGTTAGTAGGTACAGGAAAAAATTCCTACCACAATATTAAATATAAAATTGACTACTAAGAAAGTTTTTCAAATTTTTTTTATCAACATTTTTAATAGCCTTGTGGATAAGGATGAATTCCTGAAGCTCTTAATTTTTTAAAAACTTCCTATTCAAAATCAAAAACGAAATAAACTTGTTTCTATTGCACTACCCCTTCTTCATTCTTTTTCTTACACCTCGATCGCGATGTATATTTGCCTGACAAAAATTTCAGGTTATGCAATTTCCATCACCCGTTTCTGCCCAATGGCTCAGCGAATTCATCAATGCTAAAATTGAAGGTAACGCAGATGCAATGGCAACAGGCATCAACGAGATTCACAGAGTACAAAAAGGAGACATCGTGTTTGTCGATCATCCCAAGTATTACGACAAATGCATCAATAGCGAAGCTACTTTTATCATCATCAATCAGAGCTATAAAGTACCCGAAGGGAAGACGCTGCTCGTATGTGACGAGCCGTTTGAAGCCTATCAGAAGATTACTAAACACTTCCGTCCGTTCTCGCCCTCGATGGAAATGATCAGTACCTCAGCCTCCATCCACGAGACGGCAGTGATTATGCCCAATGTTTATATCGGTAACAACGTTAAGATCGGCGAAGACGCTGTCATACATCCCAACGTAACCATCTACGACAATGTAACAATCGGCAAGCATGTTGAGATTCACTCAGGAACCGTCATCGGTGGTGATGCCTTCTACTACAACACCAAAAAGAACCGCGATGTGTGGTATAAAAAGATGCATACTTGCGGTGAGGTATTGATTGAAGACTATGTTGAAATCGGAGCCAACTGCACAATAGACCGCGGTGTTAGTGCAGTAACCAAAATCGGACAAGGAACTAAAATAGACAACCTTGTTCAGATCGGGCATGATGTCATTGTTGGTAAGAATTGTCTGTTCGCCAGCCAGGTAGGTATTGCAGGAGGCTGTACTATCGGCGATGGTGTAACCATGTGGGGGCAGGTAGGCATCAGCAAGACACTCAACATCGGAGACAATGTTATGGTGATGGGTAAGTCAGGTGTAGCAACTGATCTGAAAGCGGGTAATACTTACTTTGGTTCTCCTGCAATTGACTTCACCGCTAAACGAAGAGAGTACGTGATGCTGAAACGGTTGCCCGAAATCTGGGAAGCCGTCCGCAAGATTCAATCAACTGATGGCGGACGGTAGTCGTACGGCAACAGGTCTGCTATCTTTTTGTATCCGAGGTAACCATTGGTTACAATCTCCCTTTGTTCATAATAGTAACCGTTTTCTTCTACTGAAATTGGCTCTGACGAATTGAACAGCAGTGTCGAAACCTGGAAGTTCTTATTGGTTCTCGGGTCAATCTTCAAATAGTTTGACTCCGGTTTTTCTTTTTTGTATGCAATGCTCATCACCGGGTACTCGGGCCTGATGAGCACCACACCAAGCGTATCCATTTCAAAGTTGAGTGCCTTATAAACATTAGCAACTTCTGCTGCTTCTTTATTGTTCTTGGGATCAAAGAAATTCAGTTCATACTCTTCTTCTTCGAGTTTCCTGTCGTAAAGCGTTCGCATAAAGTGCAGCAGTGAACCGTAATAGGTATTCTTGCGGTTCTTGTCCCACAATCTTCTCTGCGCCTTCGTGCCCTGCATTTCTTCAAAAACCGGATAACCTGCAAACGTTGAAATCCTTGTATCAAAGTTATTGGTGAAGGAGTCTATGCTGAACTTCAGTGTATATCCCAATGCGAAATTCTCTACAACCAAGGGTTCTTTAGAAGTCACCTTCAGCGTGTTCCTGTTCTCATAAAAAAAGAACCTGAGGTCGCCCGGATTTCTGATGATGCAAGTCAGTGCATTTTCGGTCCTGCCTAAAAAGTTCTCAAGAAAAAAATCTCCGTACCGCTCCCATCCGTCTTTCAACGCAAGATCTAAGACAATCTCCACACCCTCCAGTTGCTGAACTTCGGGCGATAAAGCAACAAACAATTCTTCTTCTGCCGACTGACGGCTGACTCTGACATCTTCACTTACATAACCCGCATAAGTAATAGTAAGTGTGTAACCACCTTCGGGCAGGCGGATGGAAAAATTACCTATGGAATCTGAAAGCGTTCCGATGGTAGTATTCTGTGCAACCACCGAAGCGTAAGCCAGTGGCTGGCCGGTAGTGTTATCGAGTACTTGCCCTTTAATATAATAACTGCTTTTTTCCTGAGCTAAAGCTGAAAGGACAGAAAATAAAACCAGACTTAGGAAAAGGGGGGTTCGTTTCATAGCGGATAACAAAGATGTCAGAAATAGTGAATATTTACAAGGTAAATTTCATCAAAATCTTCTTAATTCTTCTTGTTATATTAATATCCTTGCTATCACCTCTCTTAAACCTTCGTAACTTTGAGTATGCTCAAATTGATAAGATTCAGTTTACTTTTTTCTATAATTATTACCGCTTGTAACAACACCGAGACAAAGGAGGAAGCAGGCGCAGGTGATTCAGCAGATACTGAAATAGCAAGGGATACAATCCCGATTTTTCCTGTTACGGATTATCTGCTCGGCCAGATCAGCAATATCGAGAAGTCTCCCGTCACACTTCTCAAAACGATTGAGAATGGCAGGACTGTCGATTCCATCTGGTTTGAGAGAGAGGATGCAAAGACACTGGCGCAGGCGTTTCTGAATCCTGTAATCGACTCTGCGTCCCTTCAGAAGTATTTCGTGGGAAATTCATTCTTAGACCAGACAATTAATGCTTTTACGTTTACTTATACCCCGAAACAGGGCTCAGATGAAGTAACCGATTTGAAAGAGATAGATGTTTACATAGACCCTCAGACGAGTGAGGTCAACCGCATTTATCTGGTTAAAGAGAACGGAGATACTACTACACAACTGACATGGAAATCAGGTAACTGGTTTTCCATCCGCAAGCTGATCAACGGAAATGTTACTGAGGAAAAAGTGAAATGGAACTTTACTGAGTAGTTTACTCAAGGGAGGAACATTAAAATGACCAAGGAAGAATACCGGAAAATAATGCCTACCCTGCCGAGTCAGCCGGGTATCTATAAATATTTCGACGAAGACGGCACCATCATCTATGTCGGCAAGGCAAAGAATATCAAGAAGCGGGTCAGCTCTTACTTCACGAAAACTTTTGCGGGTTATAAAACCCACGAACTTGTAAAACGGATTGCAAAAATTGAATTTACAATCGTCAACAACGAGAATGATGCTTTCCTGTTAGAGAACAACCTGATTAAAGAATACCAGCCCAAATACAACATCAACCTGAAGGATGGAAAGTCGTATCCCTACATCGTAATCAAAAACGAGCCCTTCCCGAGGGTATATCTTACGCGCAACAGAATTAACGACGGATCAGAGTATATCGGTCCGTTTACATCTGTCGGCATGGTGCGCGACTTGCTGGCTTTTATAAAAGAATTCATTCCGCTGCGCACATGCAAACTCAATCTGACGGATAAAAATATACAGGCAAAGAAGTTCAGAGTCTGTCTTGAGTATCATTTAGGAAATTGCAAGGGCCCGTGCGAAGGGTTACAAAGCAAGGAAGATTATGAAGAAGGACTGCGCCAGATCAGGCAAATGCTGCGCGGAAATCTGACTCCCGTCATTCAGCGTTACAAAGAAGAGATGCAGTATTATGTAGATAATCTGCAGTTTGAGCTCGCAGCCGAAGTGAAGACAAAGCTTGACAGGCTTCAGGATTATGAGGCGCGCTCGGCAGTCGTGAGCAAGTCTATTATCGACCTTGATGTCTTTTCTATCTTAAGGCAAAAAGATACTGCCTACGTGAATTACCTGATGGTACAGAATGGCACTATTGTCCAGACACACACCATACAGCTAAAGCCAAAGCTCGACGAAACAGATGAAGAAATTCTTTCTCTTGCCATTATAGAGCTGCGCAATAAATTCAACAGCCGTGCTGAAGAAGTGGTGGTTCCGATTAAGGTTGAAACAGACAATACTTTTACTGTGAAAATCCCGAAAGCAGGTGATAAGAAAAAACTGCTTGACCTCTCTGAGAAGAATGTCAACTATTTCCTTTCCGCCATCAAGAGAAAAAAGATGCTGCACCTGGAGGAAAAAACTTCTTCTCAAATCAAGGAGGTATTGCGTAAGCTTCAGGAAGATCTTCATCTGCCTGAATTACCGGTACGCATCGAGTGCTTTGATAACTCTAACTTCCAGGGAAGCTTCCCGGTAGCAGCTATGGTGTATTTCAGAAACGGAGTACCCGACAAAAACGAATACCGAAGGTTTAAAATAAAAACAGTTACGGGTATCAACGACTTTGCCAGCATGAAGGAAATTGTTACCCGCAGGTACACCCGCCTTCTGGCAGAAGACAAACCGTTACCGCAACTCATCATCATCGACGGAGGTAAAGGCCAACTGAATGCGGCCGTGGAAGCATTGAACGAAACAGGGATGAAGGGTAAAGCAACAGTAGTAGGGCTGGCAGAAAATGAAGAAGAAATTTTCTTCCCGGGCGATAAGGAATCTGTCAAACTTCCCTGGGACAGTGAGACGCTTAAACTCATCCGCCGCATTCGCGACGAGGTACACAGGTTCGGAATCACCTTCCACAGAAACCAGCGCAGTAAGCACACTTTTACCAATGAATTGGAGAAGATCCCAGGCATCGGGAAAGAAACTGCCGCCAAAATGCTGACTCAATTTAAGTCTGTAAAGAAAATCAAAGCGCTCCCCGAAGAAGAAATTGCCGCACTCATTGGCCGACACAAAGCTGCTATCGTTAAAGAATACTTCAAGGAGGCTGCCCCAAAAGCCTGAAGCAGAACCAAGTCTAACTATAATTACTAAACGTTGGGAAATCCGGATTGAACAGCCGGAACAGAAAAGCCTTAAAATAAAAAAAGGGCCAGGATAAAAATCCAGCCCCGTTTTAAAATCCAATATCCTATGAAAAACCGGTGCAAATATACACTAATCGAATCAGGAACACAGGATTATCGCTTTAAGTTTGTTCAAAAATTGCTCTTAAAATTTGAAATATTTTAAAATGATTGCTAAAAAAATATACTATCCTGTATTCAAAAATCAGTTATAACCACCTAAATATCAACTAAATACATAGTATTTTTTGCTTCTTTCATCCCCTTTTTCATCATTCCTGTTTTCCCTTTGACTATTATAATAGCTACTTTTGCACACTTTTATAAAAATCAAAATCGCAGAAAGAAATGGCTTTTAAGAAGAATTTATTGACAATTGCTTTGGTTTGCTTCACTTTTTTATCATATGGACAAGACCAAACTATTAAAGGATTAAAAAGCGCAGCTAACACAACAAAAGAACTTCCGAAGAACGACAGCGGAAAAATCTGGACTACCGGTGGAATATTCAACATCAACATCGGACAGGGAAGTCAGAAAAACTGGGCTGCAGGTGGTGACGATTTTTCATTCTCGCTTAACTCTTATTTCGGGCTTTGGGCAAGATACAAGAAAGACAAAATCAGCTGGGACAACAGTGCAAACTTCAATTACGGCTTACTGAATACTACCAGTCAGAAAACGAGAAAAAATGACGATCGTATTGACCTCTCTTCAAAAGTAGGTTACGCACTCAGCGATAAAGTAAACGCGGCTTTCCTCACCAACTTTCAGAGCCAGTTCTCTAAAGGTTACAGCTACAAGAGCGACGGCACTAAAGAATACATGTCAAACTTCATGGCACCGGGATACCTGCTTATGAGTTTGGGTATTGATTACCGTCCGGTCGATGGATTATCAGTTTTCTTCTCTCCGATTACCAGCCGCTGGGTATTTGTACACGACGATGTTCTCTCGGCATTAGGGGCTTACGGTGTTGAACCTGGCAAAAGGTCTAAGAGTGAGTTCGGCGCCTTTGCCAGTGTAACATATCAGAAGAAATTTACTGATAAAATCACCTACTCGGGAAGGCTTGATCTGTTCAGCAATTACAAACACAATCCGCAGAACATTGACCTTATGATGACCAATATGGCAACCTTTAAAGTGTCTAAAGCCTTTGGCTTCAACGTAGGCCTTGACCTGATTTATGATGATGATGTCAGGTTGTTTGGTGCTTCAAAGAATAAACCGGGATTACAGATTAAACAGGTAATCGGTGCAGGTCTGACAGTTAATCTATAAAAATAAAAATAGCAACCTCAACAGATCGCTATTTAGAATCATAATTTATTCCTTCAATCCGGCTCACAATGGTTGAGCCGGATTTTTTGTGTCGTAAGCCCACTTAACAAGAGTTGCCCCCCAGGTAAATCCGCCGCCAAAAGCAGCGAGCACAATCAGATCGCCCTTCTTCAACAGGTGTTCCCACTCATAAAGACAAATGGGAATAGTACCGGAAGTCGTGTTGCCGTATTTCTGAATATTAATCATTACCTTATCCATACTCAATCCCATGCGGTTAGCCGTTGCGTCGATGATTCTCTTATTAGCCTGATGAGGTACCAGCCATGCAATGTCTTCCCCGGTCAGATTGTTCTTAACCAACAGGTCGTGTGAAATATCTGCCATGCCTTTAACTGCAAATTTGAAAACAGATTGCCCTTCCTGATAAATATAATGTTCTTTAGATGTAACCGTCACTATAGAAGCCGGACGTTTAGAACCACCGGCAGACATCTTGAGGTACTCAGCTCCGGAACCATCTGAACGTAACAAGCTATCCTGCACTCCATAACCTTCCTCGTTCGGCTCGAGTAACACAGCACCCGCACCATCTCCAAACAAAATACAAGTGGTTCTGTCGGTATAATCTACAATCGCACTCATCTTATCAGCCCCTACTACTATTACTTTCTTATACCTGCCGCTTTCGATAAGCGATGACCCCATGGTAAGTCCGTAAAGAAATCCGGAACAAGCTGCTGATAAGTCAAACCCAAAAGCATGTTTTGCCCCAATCTTGTCGCAGATGATGTTGGAAGTTGCAGGGAAAACCATATCCGGTGTAACCGTGCAGGTAATCATACAGTCTATCTCTTCAGCAGAGATACCACGCTTTTTAAGAAGCCTTTCAACTGCGGGAATCGCCATGGCCGATACTCCCTGGTTTTCACCTTTAAGGATTCTTCTTTCTTCAATACCTGTTCTTGTGCGAATCCATTCATCGTTGGTTTCAACCATGGTTTCCAACTCGGCATTGGTCAATCTGTACTCAGGAACGTAAGCTCCTACCGCAGTAATCGCTGCGGTAATTTTTTTGTCGCTCATTTATCGTCGTGCATTATTACGGCGATAAAAGTACAAATAGTTAATAAAAGAAGTTCCAACTTTAAATTAACGCACTCTGTGAAGTGTTTTTTTGCTCAGAATTGAAAGACTTTCGGGTTGAGAAAAAATCAGTAAAAATAAATCACGACTACTACGGTCTCTGCAATGTTACCGGCTGTAATCTCCACGCTTTTACAAGCCTTCCGTTTTGCTGCGCGGGAATCCATTTCGGTCCTCTCCTTATCGCATTTACCGCAATCTCTGCCAGTTTGGAACCTTTCATATTCAAAGCATGGACATCGCTTACCTTTCCATCTACATCGACAACAAATTTTACGATTACAGAGCCATAGTCTGCATCCGAGAAATCATCAGAGGCAGACAGAACAGCCTTCTCTAAATATTTCCTCCACGCCTCATTCCCACCGGGGAAAGAAGCATCTATTTCTACTTTCACTAAGGGCTCATCGCTCTTTTTTTCACTCACGGGAGAAAAGACCACGTTGGTACCTTCAGGCTCTGATGGCGGTAATATGACATCTCTAAACTCGTCTCCTTTCATAGTCTTCACATCAATAACCGCATTCTGTATTTGTTCTATATCTGCAAGCGGATTGACTACTTCATTATCTTTCACGATTCTGATCTTGGTGAATTGAACCGACTCCATAGTTTGAGCAGGTTTTTGTATGACTTTCGGTAACTCCGGCGGTATGAAAACATCTTTCTCCTTCTCGGCAGGACGGACAAAAACATCGCCCGTATCAATCACAGGCACTACAACCTGCCGTTGATGACTGGTGGTGTAAGACTGGTAAAATATCACAGAAAGCGTAATGAGTACCATTCCTGCTAAGGCTTTCCCCATCCTTCCGTTATAGGTTCTGCGAAGCTCATAAGCACCATAGGCTTTGTTTCTTCCCTCAAAGAGAATATCCAGTATATCTGTTCGTAGAATTTGTGTTGCATCCATAACCCCGTTTTCTCTATAGATTGTCGGGAAAGAAAAAATCCATAAATATTTTACAAACGAAACAACTTGCTCTTGTACTCAATTGCATAGAAATCAGCTCCCAAATACCATGAATCTTCATTCTTTCCTCAATTCGACAACGACTCTTGCAGTTAATTGAGCTTTATACAGGTAATTTGGCTCCGAAATTGATGTTAAACGAGATATATCATTAAAACAGAAACGATTATGCCTTTCTCAGACTTGAAAAAATGGACTCACGACTATCCTCTTTTGGAAGATATTATTCAACTTAAACCTGTTACGTGGCTGAATCCATACAAACAAAAAATGTCGGATATCAAATCGCTGCCGCTGAATATACACGATATGAATGATGCTGAAGCTTTGTGGCACAGGTTTGCACCATATCTGGCAAAAGCATTCCCCGAGTTACAAAAAACAAAAGGTATCATAGAGTCACCTCTCAGGGAAATACCCCGAATGCAACAATCGTTGGTTGAAAATAATTCGTTCGCTCCAGGGGGAAGGCTCTTTCTGAAATGCGATAATGAACTGTTGGTCGCAGGGTCTATCAAGGCAAGAGGAGGCATTTTTGAAGTTTTGCATTATGCGGAACAACTCGCAATCGAACAAGGATTACTCAAAAAAACAGATAACTACGAAATACTGACAGAAGACAGATTTAAAGACTTTTTCAGTCAATATTCCATTGGAGTCGGCTCAACAGGAAATCTCGGATTAAGCATTGGTATCATCAGCGCAAAACTGGGTTTCAAAGTATCTGTTTACATGTCGGCTGATGCAAAAGCATGGAAGAAAAACTTACTGCGCACAAAGGGTGCAACTGTTTTGGAATTTGAAGGCGACTTTGAAGAGGCAATTAACAACGGGCGCGCTGCTACCCATGCAGACCCGAAAGGATACTTTGTAGACGACGAAAACTCTAAGTACCTCTACCTTGGGTACAGTGTGGCTGCATTCAGATTACAAAAACAACTGGAAGAACTCAATGTCAAGGTAGATGATGAGCATCCTTTGTTTGTTTACCAACCTTGCGGAGTTGGAGGTTCACCCGGAGGGGTAGCATTTGGTCTAAGACAGGTGTTTGGCGACAGTGCCCACTGCTTTTTTGTCGAGCCCACTCACTCTCCCGCAGTACTGACAGGATTGCTCACAGGCAAAATGGAGAAGATCAGCGTGCACGATATCGGATTGGACAACAGAACAGAAGCAGACGGACTTGCGGTCGGCAGATCTTCAGCTTTCGCCTCTCCCATCAGCAAACTGCTGATCAGTGGATGTTATACAATGGAAGATGATGAACTCTTCCGGCTGCTGTATCAACTGGGAACAAGCGAAAATATTTTCATAGAACCATCGGCAACTGCCGGACTGATCGGTCCGCACAGAATCGGACAAACAGATTACATCAGGCAGCATAACATCAATCCAGGCAATATCATCCATATTGCCTGGTCGACAGGTGGCGTGCTGGTACCCGAAGAAGAAATGAAGGGCTTTTTTGAGAAAGGAAAGGCACTGTTTCAATCCGGTGTAGGAGTAGCAGGGTAACTGTTATTCCACGAGCTTCCGGAAATCATTTCACAAAAAGTTGGCGAAAACTGACTTCACCCACGGGTAATATTTTATTGCATTCGGTGTAAATCCTTATTTTTGGCAGCCCTATAAAAAACAATATGATTGCCTATCTGAACGGTATTTTCACTTATAAATCCCCCACTACAGTTTATGTAGATGTTAACGGTGTAGGCTACGAGGTGAATATCAGCCTGAATACATATTCAAAAATTCAGAATCTCGATAAGGGCAAACTATTGATTTACTATCAGGTAAAAGAAGACGGACACACACTTTACGGTTTTTCGGATGCAGCTGAAAAAGACATGTTTACACTGCTCATCAGCGTCTCCGGAGTGGGTGCGGCAACTGCCAGAATGATGCTTTCGGGGATGAAACCCGACGAAATTACCACTGCGATTGCCATGAACGACCCCAAAATCCTGCAATCAGTAAAAGGAATTGGGAAAAAAACCGCCGAAAGGTTAATTTTGGAATTAAAAGACAAAATAGGTAAAGTCTCAGAAAATCAAACGATTTCAACCGGAGCTTACAACAATACTTTGAGCTTTGATGCGTTAAATGCATTGGTAGCTCTCGGTATTTCAAGGCCGGTAGCCGACCAGGCCATTAAAAAAGTAACACAATCCGATAATTCTATAACAGATTTAGAAGAACTCATTAAAAAAGCGCTCAAAGCCATTTGACCCAATTCTACCCAATAATTTGACTGTTGGATGCTTCTGAAGAAAACTTTTAATCTTTTAAAAGGATTAAAAATATATGGTTTGTTGCTTGCGCTGGCGATGAATTGGGTATACTTTGCCGATGCTCAAACCACTTCTAACACCCAACAATCTTCAAGAGATACCCTGCCCTTCCGTTTACAAGACAGACGCGGTGATTTCCTCTCAGGACGTCCTTCAATTTTCGATCTCAAGGCTCCCAAGAATATTACTGACTCGGTAGCTTACGATCCGGAAACAAAAACATATACCGTTTTTGAAAAAATCGGCGATCGCTATTACCGGATTCCAACTACCTATACGCAGGAGGAATTCATGAAACTGATGGGTAGAAAACAGGAAATAAATTACTTCCAGCAAAGGAGTAATACCCTCAGCATGCTTAACCGTGGAAATATCCGGCCGAAACTTTCTCTGAAAGAAAGCCTGTTCAACAGACTGTTCGGTAACGGAAAGATTGAAATCGAACCCCAGGGTAATATCGACATCACTGCAGGCTATCAGGGGCAAAACATCAAGAATCCGACCCTGCCTGAAAGAGCGAGGAAGAACGGAGGCTTTGACTTCGATATGGGTGCACAGTTAAACATCAACGCCAACATCGGAGATAAATTGAAATTCCCCATCAGCTATAATACTCTTGCCAACCTCGATTTCATGAATCAGTTGAAATTGGATTACAACGGCAAGGACGATGAAATCCTCAAACGGTTTGAAGCAGGGAACGTATCACTGCCCAGCAAGAGCACATTAATCCCCGGATCGCAATCCCTGTTTGGGATAAAAACACAGTTGCAGTTTGGAAGGCTCTTCATTACGGGTGTAGTCTCCAGTCAGAAATCTCAGAGAGAGTCTGTTAATCTGCAAGGCGGGGCTGCTGCGCAGGACTTTGAATTCAAAGCAAATGATTATGAAGAGAACAGACACTTCCTATTAGGTCAGTTCTTTAAAGAGAACTACAATAAGGTCATGAGCAACCTGCCGGCTGTTACCACTCCGGTACAGATACTCAAAATGGAAGTATGGGTAACTAATAAAAACAGTGTTACGCGCGATACCAGAGAGGTGGTAGGTTTGATGGACCTTGGCGAACACAATCCGTATTTTCCTTTTACGGTAACAGGCAACCTGCCTGATAACAACACCAACAGTGAGTACAGTACCATCCTGAGCAATCCGAGCAACCGGAATGCTTCTCTGATTACCAATCAGCTTATTGCAATGGGGCTGAGTCCGGTACAGGATTTTGAAAAAACTTATGCTAGAAAGTTAGATAGTACACAATACATCTATAACCCGAGAGTAGGTTTCGTGTCATTGAGCCAACCGCTTCAGGCTGATGAAATTCTTGCAGTAGCCTATCAATACTCTTACAACGGAAAAATTTACCAGGTGGGAGAATTCTCAACAGACGTACCACCGGATTCAGCATCCAGCAATCAAAAAATCCTTTTCCTGAAATTATTGAAGGCTACCTCTCAAAGGCCCAGCCTGCCGATTTGGGGTCTGATGATGAAAAATGTGTACAGTGTTGGCTTCGGTACTCTCGATCGCCAGGATTTTGAATTGAATGTTTTGTACGATGAACCGGGATATGGCGCCAAGCGCTATATACCTTTCGGTGATCTGAACCAGGGAACTCCGTTGTTATCGTTAGTAAATCTCGACCGGTTAAACAATCAGAATGACCCGCAACCCGATGGTATATTCGACTTCGTCGAAGGCTATACAGTACTCAGCCAGTACAGCCGTATTATCTTCCCCATCCTCGAACCTTTCGGGCGCGACCTGTCAGGCAAAATATTCACTAATCCGGCAAACGGAGCCGACAGCCTTTACTACCCTCTGTACGACAGTATTAAAGCAACAGCGATCAACCGCTTCCCGAACTTAGACAGGTTCCTGATTAAGGGCTCTTCAAAGACATCGGCCTCTTCTGATATAAGTATCGGTTACAACATTCCACCGGGATCTGTAACGGTAACAGCAGGTGGACGACAATTGATCGAGAATGTCGATTACACTATCAACTACGATCTGGGCACGATCAAAATCATTAATCAGGCGATCATCAACGCAGGCCTGCCGGTCAATGTCAACTTCGAGAATAACGCGGCTTTTGCCATGCAGCAAAAGAGTTATCTTGGTCTGCGATTAGATTATATCCTTAAGAATACAGCCAAAGAACAATTGTCGATTGGCGGTACCATGGTGCGGCTGAGCGAACGTCCGTTCTTCACAAAAGTAGATTACGGTGAAGATCCGATACGCAACACGATGTACGGACTCGACGTGAGCTATCGTAAAGACATGCCGAGGCTGACCAAACTACTCAACAAATTACCTTTTTATTCGAGCAATGCACCATCAACAGTCAACGGTTATGCCGAAGGTGCTTTCTTTAAGCCCGGCCATGCTCCGCAAATCGGTAAGGGTAAGAAAGGAGTGGTGTACATCGACAACTTCGAAGGAAGCCGCAGCAATATCGATCTGCGTTTCCCGCCCATCAGCTGGATGCTTTCTTCCACACCTGAAGGTGCGACTGACGAATTCGGAAATATTCTTTTCCCTGAAGCGAGTGTCTCCAACTCTTTAGATTACGGTAAAAACAGGGCAGCATTGTCCTGGTACCAGATTGAGCCGACACTTCAGGACCCGAAGAATATGAATAACCCTCTGCGTGGTGATAAAGTTGCATTATCAGATCCGAGGGTGCGTGCTGTTTCTCAAACTGAAATATTCCCACAGAGGACAACTGACTTCGGTCAAAATCAATTGATAACATTTGACCTCTCCTTCTACCCACAAGACAAAGGACCTTATAACTACGAAGCCGACCCTTCAAAAATTAATTCCGCCGGTAAACTGCTGCAACCCAAAACAAAATGGGGCGGGTTAATGCGCTCGCTGGATCAGACAGACTTTGAAACTGCCAACATTGAGTACATTGAAATGTGGGTGCAAGATCCGTTCATCATGAACCCTATGAGTTCAGGAGGAAAATTCTATATCAACCTTGGAAATATCTCCGAAGATGTTCTGAAAGACTCCAGAAGGTTTTACGAAAACGGGCTGCCGACTCCTAACCTTCCGGCACAGGTCGACTCGTCTATCTGGGGAGTCGTACCGCGCAATCCAACGCAGGTTACCAACGCCTTCAGTAACGATCCGAGAGACAGACCTTATCAGGATGTCGGCTTTGACGGGCTCACCGACTCTTCTGAAAGAGTTGTCAGAATGAATGACTACCTGAATGTACTGGCTGCCAATTTCGGGACCAACTCAAAGGTGTATCAGGATGCCTTGGCAGACCCCTCAGCAGATAACTACCAGTATTATCGTGGCGATGCCTTAGACGCTCAAAATGCAGGTATCCTTACACGTTATAAGAAATATAACAATCCTCATGGCAACTCGCCGCTGGCAGATAACAATTCACAGTTTTCTTCTGCAGCGACTATGTATCCCGATCAGGAGGATGCCAATACTGATAATACCCTCAACGAGACTGAGGAATATTTCCAGTACATGGTACACCTGAAGCCTCCGACTGCCCCTGAAATGACCATCGGCGCGAATTATATCGTCGACAAAAAAGTGGTGGGAGTCAGACTGCCGAATGATAGTGTGCGCAACGAAACCTGGTACCAGTTCAGAATCCCCATCAATAGCTACAGGGCTAAAGTGGGTAACATACCCGACTTTAAATCGATTCGTTTCATCAGGATGTTCCTCACCGGATTTGAAGACAGTGTAACCGTAAGATTCGGAAAGCTTGACCTGGTAAGAAATACCTGGAGAAAATTCCAGTTTAAACTTGATACTACCGGAAATTATGCTGCAACAGACATTAACGATTTTAATGTCGGTGCAGTAAATATTGAGGAGAACGACAAGAGACAACCGCTTCCTTACCGCACACCGCGTGATATAGAAAGAGATCAGATTCTAAGTAATAACGGTGTTAACTTATTGCAAAACGAACAATCGCTCTCACTGCAATTCAACAACTTACAGAAAGGCGATGCTAAAGCTGTGTTTCAGACTTTCGCCAACAGAGACCTGCGTCAATTCAAGAAGATGGAGCTCTACATACACGCCGAAAAAGATGGAGAGACAACACTTAACGATCGAGACCTGACTGCAGTCATCCGCATCGGTAACGACTTCGTTAATAACTACTATGAAGTTAGAATCCCGCTGCAATTAACACCCCTTAATTCAGGACTTAACCCGAACAGCGATGAATATAATGACACGCTATGGATCAGATCGAACAGAATGGATCTAGACCTTGCAATGCTGACGGCTATCAAGACAGCGAGAAATCTGTCTAACCGTCCGATCAATGCAATGTATTCAGAAGTACAGCCTAATGGTCACATATATTCAGTAATGGGTAATCCAAACCTCGGGGAAATCAAGGGTATCCTGATGGGAGTTGAAAATACCCATGCTACCGCAGCAACGGGAGAACTGTGGTTTAACGAACTGAGAATGTCATCCATTGATGATAAGGGCGGATGGGCAATGCTTGCAAGATTAGACGCCACCCTGGCCGATCTCGGGACCATCAGCGTTTCTGCCAATGCTCACAGCAGCGGATTCGGGAATCTGGAGCAGAAAATTAACGAGAGATTTAAAGATAACTTTGTACAGATAGATGTGGCTGCTAACCTGGAACTCGGCAAACTACTGCCAAAGGAAGCAGGGCTGTCAATCCCATTCTTCGCCAGTATTTCTACAATGAGCAGCGCTCCGGAATATGACCCGTACGACAAGGATTTGAAATTGAAAGAAAAGCTGAAGTATGCACAATCAGCACAGGAAAGAGACAGCATCCGCAAAAATGCAATAGACTATGCGAATGCTAAGACAATCAGCTTCACCAATGTTCATAAAAACAGAACAAACGACAAGAAACCTCAGTTATGGGATATTGAGAACTTCGACTTCAGTTACGCTTATACCAAGACTGAAGCCAGAAGCCCGCTTATTGAATACAATACCGTAACAAAACAAAGAGGAGGCATCGCGTACAACTATGCCCCTCAACCTAAATTTATCGAGCCGTTCAAGAAATTATTTAAGAAGACGAAAACGCACTGGTTTGATCTTATCAAAGATTTCAACTTCAATCCACTACCGAATCAGCTATCATTCAAAGCTGATATCTTCAGGCAGTTTGGGGCAATCAAACCACGCAGTATAGGAATTGAAAAGTATCCTACGCCCGAAACCTTCGATAAGTACTTTACGTTCGACAGGAACTATATCTTAAAATGGCAGCTAACCCGTTCGCTCAATCTGGATTACACGGCGTTGAATAACGCAAGGGTGGACGAACCTTACGGCAGACTGGATACCAAAGAGAAACGAGACACCGTCAGGAAAAACTTCTGGAAAGGGGGTCGTAATGTAGCATTCACCCAAACAGCAAGTGCTTCTTATGCTGTACCACTGAGCAAGTTTCCTATCACCGACTGGATTAACCTCGACCTGAGATACACTGCAAATTATCGCTGGATAGGCGCAAGCCGTTTAGCAGTCGACCTGGGTAACTTCCTTGAGAATGGTCAACAGGAAGAGGCCAACCTGCAGATGGACTTCAACAGACTGTACTCAAAGAGCAAATGGCTGAGATCTCTTGAACAACCTAAACAGGCTGCAACATCTGATACATCAAAAAAAGGCAATAGTTTCCAGTCTTCTGGTATCGCCAGATTTGTCGGCAAGCTGCTTACGAGTGTCAAATCTGTAAACGGGAACCTATCGCTCAACAGTAATACCCGTTTACCGGGATATGCCGACAGTACCAAGTTTATCGGCCAGAACTTCAAGAGCATGGCTCCCGGATTGGACTTCGTATTCGGTGCCCAACCTGACACCAACTGGCTGAACAGGGCTGCAGGAAAAGGATTGATCGTACGTGATTCCAACTTCAACGATCTCTTCGTACAATCATTTGATCAACGCCTTACTTTAGGAGCACAATTAGAGCCGATTCAAGATTTGATTATCAATGTCAATATGGAGAAGACTTTCTCCAAACGCTATTCAGAAACGTTTAAAGACAGCACCGGGACAGGTAACAACTTCGCCCATCTGAGCCCTTATGCATCAGGCAGTTTTAATGTTACTTATATAGCATTCAATACGCTGTTTGAAAAATACGACCCCAACCGTATCTCGGCTACCTTCACCAAATTTGAAGAATACCGCTCAATAATCTCCAAGCGATTGGGAGATCAGAATACTTATAATCAACAGGCGGGTAACCCGGTTAATCCTGACGGATATGCTTTAGGATACGGACGATATGCAGTCGACGTTCTGGTACCTGCGTTCCTCGCAGCCTACACAGGTCAAGATCCGTCTAAAGTATCCCTGATTCACCAACAGAACGAAAACATTAAATCTAATCCGTTCAGAAGTATTATGCCAAAACCGAACTGGAGGGTGACCTATACAGGTCTGAGCCGTATTCCGGGAATCGACAAAATCTTCAACAACTTTACACTCAACCATGCTTATACTGCTTCACTAGGGATGAACAACTTCACTTCTGCTTTGAGGTATCAGGATATCAGCCAATATAACTACCCTTCATTTATAGATTCAGTTTCGGGCAATTATATTCCTTACTTTCTGATTCCAAACATTACTATTCAGGAACAGTTTGGCCCCTTGGTAGGTATTGATTTGGGCT
The DNA here is from genome assembly GCA_024103425.1 of Chitinophagaceae bacterium. Lineage (GTDB taxonomy): Bacteria > Bacteroidota > Bacteroidia > Chitinophagales > Chitinophagaceae > Ginsengibacter. Next base: position 71,301 of record JAGFIS010000024.1, on the reverse strand, counting down.
TCACAAACCAGTTGAACCTGAGATTTGATTACAACAAATCACGACAATTAAGTCTCAGCTTAATTGACTTCCAGCTAAGTGAGGTGCGCTCCACCGAATTAACATTCAGTGGAAGCTATCGCAAACGCGGCATGAAATTACCTTTCAAACTGCCTTTCATAAAGAGCGACTCCAAGACTCTTGAGAACGAAATTCGCTTCCAGCTTGATATACGTATAAGAGACAACGTTACCAGCAACAGCCGCCTGGACCAAAACAGCAGCTTTGCAACCAACGGAAGCAAAGAAATCTCTATCAGTCCCACAATTGACTACTACATAAGCAACCGTGTGAATGTGAAGTTATACTTCGATCAGCGCAGGATCAGTCCATATATCTCTTCTTCCGCACCGACGGTGGATACCAGGGCAGGTGTACAGATCAGGGTTTCGCTGTCGCAATAAGGTTTTTTTGTTCGGGGTTCAAAGTTTAAGATTCAAGGTCCAAGATTTAAGATTTAGAGTTCCCATCTTCGCAACCCCTCTCACTTTAGGGGGAAAAGTAAAAGTCAGTTATCCATGCTGCCTATAGTCCCGTGACCATCCCTGGTCGCGGAGAAAGAGCAGTGATGTAGCGTCTCCGGCTAAAACCTGTGACACTTCGGGGAAAATAAAAAAGAGATTGCGGGTCGAGCCCGCAATGACGTTTCTCATTATAATTACAATCCCCATTATGTCATTCTGTGCTTGACACAGAATCTCATTAAAACATTTGAGAGAAACATCAGGAAAACAAAAAAGCCCCGCAAAAATTGCGAGGCTGTTATTCTGTGGGAGCACACGGGCTCGAACCGCGGACCCTCTGCTTGTAAGGCAGATGCTCTGAACCAACTGAGCTATGCTCCCTTTTCAAGGAGTGCAAATATAGGAGTGGACTCTCAGAAAAAAAATTAATTTTTGAAAAATTCTAAAAAGATTTACCCCGAAAAGCTTTTACCTGAAAACAGGCTGCCTAGTCTTCATCCTCATGTTTGAAGACGACGGTTCCGCTCTTACCGAGATCGCTCTCTAATCTTACCTCGTAACGTTTGTCTCCGTCTCTCACGATCATCAGGGCTGTATTTGGCGGAATGGATCCCAGGTTTTCGGCATACATCGTAACGATGTTCTGTTCGTAAGTCTGATCCAGAGATAAAGTCACTCTGATAGGCTTATCTGTAAGCAACTGGTGAGCAAGAATGAGCTTACCATTGAAAAACACAGATACGCTGTCGCCATCAATCTGTCCGTTATCGTATAACTCTATCTGGAATACCTTATTCTTAATAGGGATTGTTTGTACCACGTGGCTTTTTCTGAATTCATATCCCTGGAACGATGGTATAGTAGGCATTTCCACCTTAGGCTGCACTTTTACAACCCCTTCTTTCTTCTTCTCTTCGGGCACCTGGGTAGTAACCGGTTTAGGTTTCTCTGCCTTCTTCACTGTCTCAGTCTTTGCTATTTCAGGAGCTTTTGGCTTTTCTACCCGTTTTGGAGCAGTTGTCTGCGGAGTTCTTTTTACGGGAGCCTTAGCTGTCTGATTTTGCTTGGCAGCCGGCGGCTTTGAAGCAAAAGGCTGGGTAATCATCACCTGACGGGAGAGCAGCGTCGTACCCTTTCCGGTACAAACCTGATCGGGAGCCGGTACCCAGTCTCCTTTCAGATATTCTGTATTGTCACCTCCTTTTACATAATAAAGAGTGTGAATCTGAAAACAGTTCTGAATATTAGGAGGAGTATTGTACTTAATTCTCTCTACCTCTGTCACAACCACTTTACCTGTACGGCTGTCATACGAGCCTGTAACGCGGCAGATGGTATAATATCTTTTTGCACCTAAATCGGTAAAATAAGTATAGCTGTAACCGTTAACCTTGCTACCCTGAAATTCGAGTTCAAGCACATAAGTAGTACGGTGGTCTGAAACACGGCCAAAAAGATCGGGAGTCTGTTCATCAAAGCTTCCACGCCATTGCCCGTTCAATCTTACTTTGGCGGTAGAAGTCGATTTCGTTGAATTAAAACCTCGGTTAGCATAACTGCTCGAGGGCGCCTGCGCTGTCGCTAAGAAAAAAGTGGGCAGTAAAAAAACGATCGTAAAAACTCCCTTCATGCTCCATTTTATTAACGTCCGGTCAAAATTAACTGTTATAATCCCTAAAGCCATGTAAAGAAATCCCATCTTAATCTAATAGTTAGTTAAATTTGCGCTCTTAAATTTTAATAATAAAAGAGAAGACGATTCTTAAAAAAACATGATGAACATTACATTTCCTGATGGAGTACAACGCGAGTATCAGGAAGGAACAACCTCAATGGAAATCGCCAAATCAATCAGCGAGGGTTTGGCAAGAAATATTCTCGCAGCAGAAGTAAACGGCGAGGTCTGGGATCTATCCCGTCCGCTGACGGGAGATGCTAAAGTAAAATTTCTGAAGTGGGATGACGACGGTGGTAAATCAACCTTCTGGCACTCCTCTGCTCACCTGATGGCTGAAGCAGTGGAGTCAATGTTTCCAGGAGTGAAATTCTGGGTAGGCCCGCCAATCGACAAAGGCTTCTATTACGATATGGATCTTGGCGACAGAAGTATATCTGAGAGCGATCTGGAGAAGATTGAACAGAAGATGAGAGAACTAGCCAAGCAGAATAATGTTTATACACGCAAAGAGATTGCGAAGAAGGATGCTATTGATTACTTCACAAAGAAAGGTGATGAATACAAACTCGATTTACTTGAGAATCTCGAGGACGGTAATATCACTTTCTATACCCAGGGCAACTTTACTGATCTCTGTCGTGGCCCGCATATTCCTTCAACAGGAGCCATCAAGGCTATAAAACTGACGAGTGTAGCCGGTGCTTATTGGAAAGGAGATGAAAAAAACAAAATGCTTACACGTATTTACGGTGTCACCTTCCCGACGCAGAAAGAGCTGGATGAGTATCTCGTTATGCTCGAGGAAGCCAAGAAGCGCGACCACCGTAAACTGGGTAAAGAGTTGGGTATCTTTACTATTGATGAAGAGGTGGGACCGGGATTGCCCTTGTGGATGCCTAACGGAACTATCATCATCGAAGAACTGGAGAAACTGGCAAAAGAATCTGAACTCGAAGCCGGATATAAGAGAGTAGTAACGCCTCATATCGGTAAAGAGCAGTTATACCTTACCAGCGGGCACCTGCCTTATTATAAAGACAGCATGTATCCTGCGATGGAACTGGATGGCACCAGATACTATCTGAAAGCGATGAACTGCCCGCACCACCACAAGATATTTGCAGCCGAACAAAGAAGCTACAAAGAGCTACCGTTGCGCCTTGCAGAATACGGCACCTGCTACAGGTATGAACAGAGTGGTGAGCTATTCGGACTTATGCGTGTGCGTTGCCTGCATATGAACGATGCACATATCTATTGTACACGCGATCAGTTTGCCCAGGAGTTCAAAGCAGTGAACGACCTCTATCTGAAATACTTCAAGATTTTCGGAATTGAGAAATACGTGATGCGCCTGTCGCTGCACGATCCGGCTAAATTAGGAGAGAAATACATCAACGAACCCGAGTTGTGGTTAGAGACTGAAGCCATGGTACGCCAGGTGATGATCGATGCCGAAATTCCGTTTGTCGAAGTGAAAGGAGAAGGTGCCTTTTACGGCCCGAAGATCGATGTCCAGATTTGGAGTGCTATTGGCAGAGAGTTTACACTGGCAACCAACCAAGTTGACTTTGCCCAGGGACGCAGATTCAATCTGACATTCACTAACCAAAACAACGAGCCTGAGACTCCGCTAATTATTCACCGTGCACCGTTGGGAACTCATGAGCGTTTCATTGGATTCCTTCTGGAGCATTATGCCGGCAATTTCCCGTTGTGGCTGGCACCTGTTCAAGTGAAGATTTTGCCGGTGAGCGACAAGACTTTAGAGTACGCTCAAAATGTTTTGAAAAATCTGAAAAAATCTGATATTCGTGCCGAAATTGACGAGAGGAGTGAAAAGATAGGCCGGAAAATCCGCGATGCAGAAATGATGAAGATTCCTTACATGATAATTGTCGGAGAGAAAGAAGCTGCGGAAGATACACTATCGGTGAGGAGACACGGTGTGGGAGACAAAGGTTCTTTCAAAACGAATGAATTCATAGATTCGCTTCTCACAGAGATAAGAGAGAAAGCATAGAAGAAGTGAGCTAAATTTCTAAGAATCAACGATTTTATAAACATAAAAGCATAAAATAAAAAAACACTATATTTTTATAGTGACTATTTTCTAATCTAAAATCAATTAATGGCATTTACACAACGCCCCAAAAAAGGTTTCAACCCTCGTTTCAAAAAAGAACAACAACAAGAACACCGTACCAATCACATGATCAGAGTACCTCAGGTGAGGCTGGTTGGTGATAATGTAGAAAACGGAATTTATCCTACAGCAGAGGCTCAAAAGATAGCAGACGGTCTTGGATTAGACCTGGTAGAAATATCGCCTAATGCCGAGCCGCCTGTTTGTAAGGCTATCGACTACAACAAGTTCCTCTACGAAAAGAAGAAGCGTGAGAAAGACATGAAAGCCAAGAGCAAAGTGTCTGAAGTAAAAGAAATACGCTTTACGCCTAACACCGATGAGCATGATTTTAATTTCAAGAGTAAACATGCTGAGAGCTTCCTGAAAGACGGAAACAAAGTAAAGGCCTATGTACAGTTCAAAGGGCGTAGCATTATGTTCAAAGAGAGAGGCGAATTGCTGCTGCTCAAATTCGCAGAACGACTGATGGAAGTAGGCAGCTTAGAAAGTATGCCTAAACTGGAAGGAAGAAGGATGTTTGCCATATTCGCTCCGAAGAGCCAGAAGAAAAAAACCGGTGGAGGAAAAGAAAAAGAACAGAGCAAAGACAAAGAATAATACGAACGGGGAATCAGAAAGATTCCCCGTTTTTTATCGACTTTTCTAACAAAAACAGGGAACCGGATGGGTTCCCTGTGGGACAGGATTCGTTTAAGATTCAATTCCAAATTGGCATCCTAAAAGTTTTGCTCAATGAGTTTTAGTAAACGACCTTGTTCTTTTACCCTGTCTTATAATTATTTCACACGTTTCATCTCTTTCCACTGCTGATCCTGAAAAACAGAAGAAGGATCAAAATTGGGGTTATCGGTCATAATAAAACTACTGCCATCACTGCGGCTCCATGCATGGTTATAATGACTGCTCATCTCATAAGTACCGGTAGCATCCTGATATGTTTCTACTTCGCGTATACCTTTAATAAACTGTGCGTGCATTTGATCTTGTGACTGTTGTCGTGCTTCCCAGCTACGCATATTAGCATCCATTCTTGCCAGATTTTGATTTCCCTTATTGATTGCGTTACGGCCCATCTGGCGTGTATACTCGTCCATCATCCGCACTTTATTCCAGGTATCTATACGGCTCTGCTGTCTTACAGCCTTCCAGAACTGATCAACTGTCGACTTCCATGCTGTATTAAACCTGACACTTCTATCTATTGTCGACATCAACTTCAGCGCACGATCTCTTTCAGCAGCAGGGTACTTCACTACGTTTCGTCCGCTGATTACTGTTGTAAAATTAGTATTGTACTGGCCCGTATATCCGTTAACTGAAGTTACTTTAAGAATGAATGACATACACCCAACAAGTCCTTCTGTCCCGTCAGGCCATTTGACCGTAGCAAGTATCCTGCTTGGAGAGACATCGACATTGGCAGCACCCATAGCTGCCAGCTCAGCCTTGCCTTCTTCAAATCTTTGAAGTTCTCCACGCGGGTATTCATCCTGCTCTACCTTAATAATCTCGGGGTTACCCAGTTCGTTCACAAAAAACCGCCTCAGATAAGTTTCTGCATCTACAGGTTCACCCAACATTTTGAATTGATTGTTTTCTGCCTGGGCAGCTTGATTCATAAATGGCTGATCAGACATTACAAAAGTCATATTGGGAAACATAGTGAATTGCCACTTTTGATCGGGTGATACAGCATTGAACCAAAGATAGTTTCCCTGTCCAGCCTGCCCCGGCATCACCCATATAACATCGCCCTCATAATTCCAGGCACGGGGTAGTAAAAAACTCATTACTTCCACTGGCTCCGGAAATCCAACCCTGTCAGTTACTCTGGCTCTGTTGAGCACCCAATAATCTTCGCCTTCTTTAAAATTCTTCTGAGAAACTTTTGCAGAAGATGATGATGCAGAACTTTCATTTGTGCTTCCGGCTTTTGTTCCCTGGCTGTTACAACCTGTGGAAAATGCAGTCAGGCAAAAAATAATCACGACGTAAAAAAGAATGTGCTTCATGCTTATCGTTTTATTATAAATCGGAGAAACTAAAAAATGTCATCAAATAAATCTAAAATAAGAAAGACTTTTTCTAAACCGCATCCGACAGAATTCTGTTTTTTTTATAAATAGGAAACAGGGAACCTCTGTGGCTCCCTGTTCGTTTTGGATCATCTAAGATTCAATTCCATATTTGTGTAAAAAGAATTTCTGCTCAATGAGTTTTGGTAAACGGCTGTTTCTTTTTCCCCGTATTTAATAAGCTATTTTACTCCCTCAGAGTTCTTGCTTTCTGCTATTACTCGGAAAAGTTGTAAAATGTCATCAAGGTTTAGCTAAATATTTTAAAGCTTAATTCTAAATATGACTGATAATAAAGCAACGGAACATTATTTCTCCAGTCGTGTCGTTTCTTTCCAATGCCGGTCTTGCGGACCTGAAAATGGATCAAAAAAATTGCCTTGAGCAGAAAATCATTTCCTTTGTACAAACTAAAACCTATAATTGTATTCTATGCACCGCTTCCTTTTCTTGCTTGTTGCCGTACTCTACTGGCCTTTTCCGGGCAATAGTCAGACAATCTCCTCTCCGGATAAAAACCTGACTCTGCGTTTTCAGTTGACGGATAGTGTTCCTTATTACTCTCTGGATTATAAAGGCATACCGGTTGTAAAGAATAGTAGACTCGGAGTTACTCTCGCTAATCAGTTTCCTTCTTTTCTCAATGGTTTTCAAATGAAAGACCAGACCACCGGCACAAAAGACGAAAGCTGGAATCCGGTGCTGGGCGAAGTCAAAACAATTCGCAACCACTATAACGAATTGGCAGTTACGCTCAACCAACCTTCCACTCAACGAACCATCAATATCAGGTTCAGAGTTTTTGATGACGGACTGGGGTTTCGATATGAATTTCCTGAACAATCTAACCTGAACTACTTCGTCATCAAAGAAGAAGAAACAGAATTTGCACTCAATGGAGATCACAAGGCATGGTGGATTCCGGGCGATTATGATACGGAAGAATACAAGTACACTACTTCAAACTTATCAGAAGTCCCCAAGTTATTCGACCACAGCTACGACGGCAATGCTTCACAGACTATTGTGCCCATGGCGCTACAATCTCCGCTGATGTTAGAAAGTAAACAGGGGTTGTTTATCAATATCCATGAAGCCGCACTGATAGACTATGCAGGTATGAACCTGGAACTGAACCCTTATACTTTTGTTTTAAAAACGCACCTTACCCCTGATGCACAGGGTATGAAAGGATACATTCAGACTCCGCTGAATACTCCCTGGAGAACAATTATAGTCTCGGATAAAGCAGAAGATATCCTGGCGTCTAAACTCATCCTGAACCTTAATGAACCTACAAAATTTGCAACTACCGACTGGATTAAACCCACAAAATATATTGGTGTATGGTGGGAGATGATTATGGGCAAATCTTCATGGAGTTATACAGACTTAGATAATGTTCATTTAGGAAAAACAGATTACTCACGACTGGAACCCAACGGAAGGCATGCCGCCAACAATCAACACGTGAAGGACTATATCGACTTCGCTGCCAAAAACGGATTTGACGCAGTACTTGTCGAAGGATGGAACGAAGGGTGGGAAGACTGGTTTGGAAAATCCAAAGGATACGTTTTTGATTTTGTTACTCCCTATCCTGATTTTGACATAGCCATGCTCAATAATTATGCTCACACTAAAGGGATAAAGCTGATTATGCACCATGAAACCTCTGCATCGACCGTCAACTACGAAAGGCATTTTGACACTGCATTTAAATTGATGAATCAATTCGGATACGATGCCGTAAAAACAGGCTATGTCGGCAACATTATTCCTCGTGGGGAACATCATTACAGCCAGTGGACAATCCAACACTATCAAAGAGTTGTCGACAAGGCAGCCCAACACAAAGTGATGGTCAACTCTCACGAATCCGTACACCCTACCGGCCTCAGCAGGACATACCCTAACTGGGTGGCAGCCGAAGCCGCAAGGGGAACGGAGTATGATGCTTTCGGAGGAAACAATCCTAACCACACGCTGATACTTCCCTTCACACGCCTGATGGGGGGGCCGATGGATTATACGCCCGGGATTTTTCAGACCAGGTTAGACTATTATTTTCCGGGTGATGACAGGTTTGTAAAAACAACGCTTGTCAAACAACTAGCCTTATACGTGACAATATACAGCCCTCTGCAGATGGCAGCCGATCTTATAGAAAATTATGAGAGATTCCCCGATGCTTTCCAATTCATCAAGGATGTAGCTGCAGATTGGGACGATACCAAAATATTAAAAGCCTATCCCGGAGAATATATTCTGCAAGCACGTAAAGCGAAGAATAAGGAGGAATGGTTTGTAGGAGGAATTACCAATGAAGATGCTCGTACGATGACGATAGATTTCAGCTTTCTTGATCCCGGAAAAAATTGGATAGCTACCATTTACGAAGATGGCAAGGATGCAGATTATATTAAAAATCCGCAGAGTTATCACATCTACAAAAAGAAAGTCACTTCTAAAACTAAATTAGACCAGTGGATGGCACCCAGCGGTGGAGTAGCAATTTCGATTAAGGTAGCAGACTAAGATTCTTGCATTTCCTTTTTTTAACTTGAGACTTCGTATCACAACCGGAAAAACAGAACAAAAATTTCCTATGCAGAATTTCTGGCTGCATTGATAATACCAAACGAGCAGCGCGTTACTAATTTGCCATAAGCACTCTCATTAATATCCTCCGCTCCGGCGGCTTCCAATTCACGAATCTTAGTCATTGCATACTGCTGAATCGTCAACAATGGCAGGATAATGCGCTCTCTCAATGCTACTGATTTTCTTTCTACCTCATAATCTTCCATCAGATGCTCGTGACCCGTCAACTTCAGGATGTATTGAACTGACAGTTGATATTCTTCTGAAATCATCCTCCAGAACTCGCCAAATCTCTCGTCGTCTTTCAGGTAAGCGGTAAGCGTCAGGAAGCATTTTTGTAACGACATTTCACAATTGTCTATCAATGTTCTGAAGAAGAGGGAAGAGTGATACAGTTGACGGAAACGGTCCAGTTGCCCTGATTGTTCGACTTTTTGCAGAGCAGTACCGACACCATAGAAGCCGGTTACATTCTGTTTGAGTTGACTCCATGATGCGACGAAGGGAATCGCCCTCAAATCTTCCATCGTCATTTTTCCGGTTCCTCTTTTTGTTGGCCGGCTGCCGATATTAGTGTCGCTGTAAAACCTCAACGGACTTACCTCCAGCAGATAGTCCATAAATCGCGGATGCTCTTTCAAACGGCTGTAGGCCACAAAACTTTCTTCTGCCAGGTTTTGTAACAGAACCTCTTCATCATCGCTGAGCGCAGGCTCTTTTTGCGAGAATAATTCATTGGCAATACCGGCGTGCACCAATTGTTCAAGGCTATATTGCGCAGATTCAACCGTACCGAAATTAGAACTGATAGTCTGTCCCTGAATCGTCAGTTGAATTTCTGAAGAAGAAATTTTGTTTCCGAGACTTGCATAGAAACGATGCGTTTTGCCGCCTCCTCTCGCCGGAGGCCCTCCCCTGCCGTCAAAAAATATCACAGATATTCCGTATTGTTTGGATACAGCAGTAAGTGTTTCCTTAGCCTTGAAGATACTCCAGTTCCCCATCAGATACCCACCGTCTTTACTGCCATCAGAAAAGCCGAGCATCACTACCTGTGTGTGATTGCGTCTTTCAAGATGCCTTCTGTAGGTTTCATTACGGTACAGATCTTCCATAATCTTCCCGGCATTCAGCAGGTCGTCGATGGTTTCAATCAACGGCGCAATATCAACAGTCAGGCCTTCTTCCTTCCATCCACTCATCAGAAATAACGCATACACCTGCATAATATCGAGAGCCGAAGTAGCGTGGCTGATGATGTATCTGTTGCATCCCACCTCACCATTTACCATCTGGATATCTTTCATGGTCCGCATGCTTCCCGGAGTATCATCAAGTGTTGCTTCCCCGAAAGAAATACCGTTCAAATCGCAGGTGTGTGTAGTCAGCCAGTCAATTTTATCAGTATCGCTCAGACCGTTATAACCTTCGGGGATAAGCGACATTCTTTCCAGTTCCCTGTACAACTTTTTATGAATACTGCTATCCTGTCTGACGTCCAGAACGGCAAAGTACAATCCGAAAATATGAATCTTGGTAATGAGATTATCTACCAGGTGCAGGAACAGGCCATCATGCTGTTCCACAATAATCTTCCTCACCTGATACATGGTATCTAACAGTTCTTGTTTAGTGATAGAAGTTTGCCTGTAAGGGATAAAAACATTTTCATATAACCGCTGCTCAAGCGGAGTGATCAGGTCTTCAATCCCCTTAAAAGTCAGTCTACGCTTCAGCTTCCTCAGTTGCAGGTAGTAGCACTTTAAGATGCTGCTTCTTAGCGCCAAAGCAACCTTCCACGTTGTATCTGACTTGACAAATGGATTCCCATCGCGATCGCCTCCCGGCCAGAAGCCCATTCTCACAACAGGTTTGTAAACATTTACAATATCAGGAAACGATTGTTTAAGGTTCACCATAATATTGGCACAAGCATCGTAAAACACATTTTCCAGAAACCAGATCAGCCGTACGGCTTCTTCATATGGCGATGGCTTTTTCTGTTTAAAAAACGGTGTCTTGCCTAATTGTTGCAAGTATATGTTTACCTGCTCGGTATTATTCTTACCTAGAGCTTTAGAAAGGTCACGGATTATACCCAGAACCTCTTCGGGATAAAACTGTGTGGGGTGAGCGGTAAGAACAGGCTGTACGGCAAAAGACTTCAGTTTTTCTCTCAATTCCTCTTCTTTTTGGTTTTGGGATACCTGCATTTCTAACTGCTTTAGCGTGCCCTTACCTGTTATGTCGTTGACTCTGTTGAAGCCCGCATCTTCCAGCGCATCAAACAATACCACCTGCCGCTCTGCATACTGAATAAACCGAAACAACAAATCGTTCTGTAACTGTTCGGTTCCGAATCCTTCTGTACTACCGAAAAAATCTTCTACAATCTGTACCGGACTTTTTCCTTTAGGATAACTTTCTTCACACCGGTTTTGAAACAGCGAAAGCAATATTCCCGTCTTCTCAATCTTCTGAAAAGGCAAAGACGTAAACAGGCTGTTATACAACTGAAACTTCAGAGCTATCAGATTGTCAAATTCTTTTACTGCACCCAAACCGGAAGGATTCATATTGATAACCGTTAATTATTTTTCTTTTGAAAAGCTATTCAAAATTAACGATTACTATAAGATTGAAAATTCAAGATTGAAGGATCAAGGTTCGGTGTTCGTGGTTTGTGGTTCGGTGTTCGTGAAAACTAAACCTCTGAACACATAAACAAATAAACGGCAACGCTCTCATCACTATACACTCACAGTTCATAACTAAAAAGTGCTAAACAAATAAACCCTTAAACAAATAAAGATACTGACTCACTCCGCCAAAGCCAGATCGAGCACCTGACTCATAGTCTTTGCGTAATGGAACTGAATACCCTTTATAAAATCAGGATTAATTTCATTAACGTCCTTTTCATTTTGAACCGGCAGAATTATTTCACGCATACCTGCCCGTTTGGCTGCAAGCACCTTCTCTTTGATACCACCAACCGGCAATACTTGCCCACGAAGGGTAATCTCTCCTGTCATTGCCAGGTAGGGTTTTACTTTCTTACGGGTAAAGGCAGAAGCCAGGGCAGTCATCAAAGTAACACCGGCACTTGGACCGTCTTTCGGTACGGCTCCTTCAGGCACGTGTATATGAATTTTACTTATGGCGAAAACCTTTGGATCTATCTTGTACTTTTTCGCATTGGCCTGCAGATAACTCAAAGCCGTAGAGGCACTCTCCTTCATCACATTTCCAAGGTTACCGGTAAGGCTCAATTCTCCTTTTCCTTCTTCTACAACAGTCGCCTCTATAAAGAGGATATCACCACCAACATATGTATAAGCAAGGCCTACAGCAACACCGGGCATATTGGCCATCTTATAAGTTTCGTTGCTGTACTTGGGTTTGCCCAGATACTTTTCTACATCTTTCAGTGATAGAGATGCTTTCAGCTTTCCTTTCGTCAACAGTTCCTTCGCCAGCTTACGCATGATGGAGGCCAGCATACGGTTGAGCTCGCGCACCCCACTTTCTCGGGTATAATCCTGGATGATTTTCTCTAAAACCTTATCGCTGATTTTGAAAGAAGGCTTGTCCAGCCCATGTGCCGCTTTCTGCTTAGGCACCAGATGGTGCTTGGCTATCTGAATTTTTTCTTCAGTAGCATATCCGTTCAGACTGATAATCTCTAACCTGTCGCGCAGCGCAGGTTGAATCTCCTGTAATGAGTTAGCGGTTGTAATGAACAGTACCTTGCTCAGGTCGTATTCTATCTCAAGATAGTTATCGTAGAAGGCGTTATTCTGTTCGGGATCCAATACTTCCAACAAAGCCGATGACGGATCGCCACGAAAATCAGAGCCCACTTTATCTATCTCGTCGAGAATAATCACGGGGTTTGAAGAACCGGCTTTCCTGATGGACTGAATAATTCTTCCGGGCATGGCACCGATATAAGTTTTACGGTGACCTCTGATCTCACTTTCATCATGCAATCCGCCAAGGCTCACTCTCACATACTTTCTTCCGATTGCATTAGCAATACTTCTGCCCAATGATGTCTTACCAATACCCGGAGGACCGACAAAGCACAGAATCGGACTCTTCATATCTCCTTTCAACTTTAATACGGCCAGGTATTCGAGCAGACGCTCTTTGATCTCGTTCATGCCATAATGATCGTGATCCAGAATCTTCTTGGCCTTCTTTAAATCGTACTCATCTTTTGTCACCTCATCCCACGGAAGATCGAGCATCAGATCGAGGTGATTGTAAATAAGAGAATAATCGGGAGTCGAGGGGTGCATGCGCTCCAGCTTCTCAATCCCTTTTTCAAAAGCTTCTTTTGCAGTTTTGGGCCATTTCTTAGACTCTGCCCTGTGCTGCAGCTCTTTTACTTCCTCAAGATTCTCACCTCCTAACTCTTCCCTGATGGCTTTTAATTGCTGCTGCAGGAAGTAGTCTTTCTGCTGTTTATCCAGTTCGGCTCTCGTCTTGGTTGTAACCTTGTTCTTAAGCTCGGCATATTGCAACTCTGTTTGCAACAAACTGAGCAATAACTCGGCTCGTTGTTTTAAATCATTAATCTCCAGCAGCCTCTGTTTATCTGCAATATTGCTATTGAAGTTGCTACTGATAAAATGAATCAGAAAAGAAGGATTCTCAATATTCTTAAGGATGATATTTGCTTCAGAGGGTACGTTTGGCGAAAGACTGATAATCTCATCTGCCAGGTCTTTGATAGAAGCTACCATCGCATCAAAAGACTCATCCTTCTGATATTCGTCATCAGGTAATACCTTGATTTTAGCTCTGAAATAAGGATCTTCACTCAGCACATCCCCCATCTCAAAACGGGTCTTTCCCTGCATAATCACCGTTAACCCGCCATCCGGCATCCGGATCATTTTAATAATCCTGGCTATTGATCCCACACTCGCCAGATCTTCTGCTTTTGGCTCTTCTACATTACTGTCTTTTTGAGCTACAACACCAATAAGTTTATGAGATTTATATGCATCATTTACGGCTTTAATACTCTTTTCGCGACCTGCAGTAATCGGAATAACTACGCCCGGGAATAAAACTGTATTTCTCAGAGGTAAAATGGGCAGTTCGTCGGGTACATCTTCTTTCCCATTGTCTTCATCCACGCCCTCGTTTAAGGGTATAATCGGCATAAATTCCATTTCATCCTCGGGTGCCACTTTAAAAAAATTATTATTCATTACAACTATATAATTCTTCGCACTACTTTTTCGTTATAAGAAACGACAATTTAACTGTCTCAGTATATTTTCAATTTTGGTGCCACAAGGACTTTTGTCACGTATTTGGCAGAAAAGGGAAATCTACTGTAGTAATGGCAGTAAATTACTTGTGGATTTATCTTGTTTTACCTTTATATGATAATTAATAATAAACTGATTGAGGTGATAGCAGTGTTTTGTTCTTATAGCTTAAAAATCAGCAAATGAGCAGGACATTAATGAGCTACTTCTGAAAGAAATAAAATTAACTGATTGATAAACAAGCATATTTAACCTATTCATATTCCTAACTAACCATGAAATATTGATTTTATCCGGCATCTAGTTTTTCCGGATGATTTCTAAGCCCTTTTGTCCGCCATTTCAAATGAGAAAATTATTATCCAAAATATCCATTACTCATACGCTTCTGGCACTGTACATCTTTTTGGTGGCTTCGCTTTTGTTTATCAGGATTTTTGAATCTCAGAAACTTAAATCTGCAAATAAAGACCTTCAGAAACTATCTCAAAGATCTGCTCAACGGCAGGAATTACTCTCTGAAGCTCAAAAGAGTATGTTCATCGCTCGGATACATGCTCTCGAACTGATCTACCGCCATTCGTCTGAAGAAGAATTGGAACTGCAAAAAAAGGTTCGTAATGAATATGCTAAACTATCAGAGACATTTTCAAAATATGAAAAGCTGATTTTCGGCAAGGAAAAAAGAGCACTTTTTGACAGCCTCATACTTGCGAAGCAAAATCTGGAAAAAAAAGGTGAAGAAGTATTTACTTACTTCAACAATAATAATATCCCTGCCGCAAGAGAAGCGGATAGCTATATTAACGAAATACTCTTTCCGGCACTTCAGCTAGCCCATTACAAACTCAGCCTTCTCTCTTCTCAAATCGACCAGGAAAAAGAAGCGGAACTCAGCGAGCAAATTACTTTCACCCGGCAGCTCAGCCGCCTAACGGCAACCCTTATTGTTTTAATACTCATAGTTCTGGGAATTATTCTTCTGTTGAACCATCTTGCAACCATTAAAAATAAAGCCAGACTGCGCGAGACTGAAAACAGATACCGCATATTCGTAGAAGAGGCACACGAGTTCATAAGCCGGATAGATGAAAAGGGAAGAATTCTCTTTGCTAATAAAAAAGTAAGAGAAAGGTTAGGATATTCTGACAAGGAGCTGGAAGTGCTCAACCTGTTAGACATTATTGATGAAGAGTATCTCGATTATATAGCAGATCTGGTGACCGGACAAAAGAAAACACCTGAACAAAAAATATTTTGTGTTCTAAAAAGCAAGAATGGCGAAAAGGTGTATATAGAAGGAAGTCTTATCTGGGAATTTCAAAACAACAAATTTGCAGGAGCAACCAGTTTCTTCAACGATGTTACAGAAAAGATTCTCCTTCAAAAATCCCTCAGAGAGTCTGAAAATAAATTCAAGCAACTCTTCGACCTGGCTCCTGCCGCCATGTTTGCCTTTGACCCGGTAACACTGAGATTCGTTCTTGTAAATGCTTCGGCTATACTGTTATATGGTTACACACGTGAAGAGTTTCTTCAGCGAACCATTATGGACATCAGACCGTACGAAGAAATCGCACGCACATCAGAAGCCATCAGGCGTATTGTAAAAGAAAACCATATTCATAATCAGGTTTACAAACATGTCAAGAAAGACGGTACAATGATAGATGCTGACGTTTACGCCTCCAAGATAGTGCTAAATGATGTAACACTGATTATGTCTTCCATAACAGACATAACCGAGAAAACGCAAAACGAAAAACGGATCAACCAGGCTATCCTTAAGACTCAGGAAGATGAACGCTATGAACTCGGCAGTGAACTACACGATAACATCGGCCAGCTAATGGCAGCTGCAAAGATGAATTTGGGTTTACTCAAAGGGGCTTTGGATTCGTCAGGAGAGAATGCATACAAACAGACGATAGAATGTCTGACACTCGCAACTGAGGAAATCCGAAACCTGTCGCACAGGCTGGCACCTGTATTCTTCCAGAAGGGTTCGCTTAAAGATGCTATACTGAGACTGATAGATACTTTCAAGATTCAGGACAAATACAATTTTAATTTCTATTTTGATCCTGCATTTGAGGCCTATCAAATCAGCCAGGATCTTCAACTGAACCTCTACCGCATTACACAGGAAGGATTACGTAATATCCTTAAATACGCTAATGCCAACGAAATAAAACTCGATCTGGTGTTACATAAAAACAACCTTCGTTTATTAATATCCGACGACGGTGTCGGTTTTGATCCTGAAGAAATAACTGCCGGGATAGGTTTATCTAATATGCGACGCAGGGCAGAACTCTTCTCCGGCAAGATGAATCTCTATTCAAGTCCGGGTGAAGGAAGTGAAATTGAAATTGTTATTCCGATGACCAGCTTCGGGAAAAGAGATGAGATCGCTCAAAACGATGAAGTACAAAACACTTCACTCTAAGTATTTCCTGTACTTCAAATATTAAATGGCACAGAAAGCTTTAAGCTCACATTTCTTCCCATTCCGTAGATACCATACCGCCCTCCCGGATGATCCGGATATTCTTCAAAATACTTCAATCTGCTCAGGTGCGATTGATAGGCTGCATTTAAAACGTTGTTACACAGAAGAGAAAGATTTAAAACAGTCACTCCCTTCTTGTTGATTATGCCGGCACCTACTCCAAAATTAAGAAGTTGATATCCCGCTGTTCGGCTCTCAGTCGCATTCATAGCGTAGAATCTGTTTTGCGCAGCAAACAATTCGAGTTGCAACTTGATGAATATATTTTCCAGTTGCTTCCATTCTCTGAAACTCGCTCTCAGCTCTGATTTACCATGGAGCGGCGGAATAAAGGGGAGGTATTTTTCTTCAGCATTAACACCGTGTGTCTTTGTACCCAGATTACGTGCAAGAATAAAAGAAAACGAATTTTCAAAATGCAGCCAATCTAACGGATGAGGATGTAAATCGATCAGGAACTCACCACCCCACAAATGCGCTCTTGAAGCTGTATATCTAAAGGTTTCATATCCGGGTACAACAACAGTATCTTCTCCGGCAGCATTCACCAGCTTTGTGTTGAAGATATAATTCTGTATCTGGTTATTGAAAATGTCAGCACCGATTGTAACGTGTTCAGCTGAATAGGTCACGCCTAAGTCCTGTTGGAAACTGAATTCAGGTTTCAAGTTTGAATTACCCAATTGATAAATCCGCGATCCGGCATGAATACCATTGGAGGTTATTTCAGGAATGTTTGGAGCCCTGAATCCACGGGCAACGTTGAGCTTCAAATTCCATTTCTCATCCACACGGTAAGAGAAGCCAATGCTCCCGCTCAAACCGGTAAAATTATTACTATAATTCGCGAACAATCTTTCAGCTCCAACTGTGTCAATTCCTGTTACAGGGACCTCCTCTCCGTCAACCTCTTTAACATACAATGCATCAGCATTTACATGCCTGAAATCCATCCTGATACCACCATCGATTTGCAGTTTTTCTCGATTGTATCTTGCAAATAAAAATGGTCCCAGATCAAACTGCCTGAACTCCGGAATCAGAAACTCCTCGCCACCTGTAATTCTATTGTTTTGCAAAAGTCCGTTAACCCCACCGGTCAACCTTATATCACCCAGCCTACCTGATAAATACTTAACATCATAGGTGAGCGTACTCAGCCCGAGTGAAAGTTCGGCCTCCTGTTCTTCAACAGACTCAAATTCCTTTCTGATGTTCTTTTGCCATCCGATGCCTGCAAGCACCCTTCCACTACCCGCCCTAAGACTCGTACTATTGTAAAGGGTGATGTGACGTACCAACTGATGAACCGGTGAGATCTTATACGACCTTAATTCTTTCTTTGAAACAATCTCGAATTCATCATCATCGGATACCGGTTTCAAAAACTTTCTGGAAGCTGAGTCGCGGTTACCGTCCGGTATCTCCTGCAGCAGATTCAGGAAGGAAGCTCCTATCCTGCTAAAACCCCACGATTTATTCAGTGTCGATTGAAAGAATAACGACGACTGATTAAATCCCGTGTTATATACCCTTCCATCAACCTTATTTTGATAATCGGCCGCTATCTTCTGAGTTCCTACTAAACTCCAACTAAAGGGGCCTGTATTCTTCGCGAGGTTTACTGTTCCTTCTAATTGATTGTTATTTGTCTGATACTCCAGGGCTACATTTCCCTTTCCTTTATCTGATGGCAGTACCTGAGCAGGAAAAAGATTGACAACTCCGGCCAGAGCATCAGAACCATAAAGCAAACTCGCCGGGCCTTTCACTACTTCAGCCCTGTCCACCGTATTCTCGTCTATCTCTACTCCATGTTCATCACCCCATTGTTGACCTTCGAGACGTATCCCGTCAAACAAGGTTACCACCCTGTTGAATCCCAAACCTCTTATGAATGGCTTTGCGACATTCGGACCTGTTGTTACTGCCGCAACACCGGGCACACTTGCGATCACATTAATGATGTTGGTAGTAAGGCTCTGTTGGATTAACTGCCTGGAGACATTGACTACCGGCAAAGGGTTACGCTTGAGTGTGGTAGCCTGTGACACTCCTGTAATTACAATTTCTTTATCTTCTGTAACCGAAATTTCCAACTTGAAATCCACTTGCAGGGATTTATCAAAATTTAATGGCAGCACTTGCGTTTTATAACCTGCAAATGAAGCCTCCACGTAATAATTTCCTGCCGGTAATCCTGTGATTACAAATTTTCCCTCCGCATCGGCTATCGTTCCTCTGCGCAAATCAGGCACGTAAATCGATGCCCCCTGCAGAGGCACTCCCAAATTATCGGTTACCTTTCCTGAAAGTGAATATGTAGAAGTAGTCTTTTGTGCTACTGTATTATAGTAAAAAAGATTAAATGTAACTAACAGCATCACTGCTGCTAAACCCCCGTAAGTATGTTTCATAAATTAATTAATTAGTAATGAACTGAAAGCTGAAAAAATCGTTTTCAATTCAATACCGGAGGGGCGCGCAGCGAAAAGAAATCCGCTGTGGGAGAGATGTAGGTTTTGTTGAGAACCTCGCGATAAAGATGATAGAATCTGAGCGGAGGAAAATCGGCCGGTTGAAAATCGAAATAGTAAGGAGTGCTTACCACATTTCCATTACAAAAACAATCTATTCCGGTAGCATCAATTTTTGCCGTCTGTCCGGAATGCATCGCCATTTCAGTTCTGTCGGTATGATCGGCGAACATAGCATGTAAAACCGAGGTCGGTGTATTGCATAAAATGAATACAAGCAACAGAAAAACACCGGCGATATTTCGAAATTTTCGGTTGTACATCTGCACAAATTAAAGCATTATAGCGCAATCTTTTTATTAAAAAATCCTTACAATCTGTCTTATTCTTCAGGGTAAACCCGTGTTAGCGAAAGTTTGCGTATCGGAGCTACAATCAAAGGAAATTTTTCTACCGTCACATTGCTTTGCTCCAGTCCAAAACCTTTCTCTTCGCTCAGGCTAATATGTTTCAAAAGAAAATACAGCTTCATTACCAGCCGCTCAAAAAACGGCAACTCATTATCCTGCGACAGAAACTTCTCCATAACAACAAACTGCAAATCACCGGGGATCGCATTTTCCTGCATAACAGGATATTTCGAAGTAACCTGTACTTCGTCATTCAAAATCAGTTCGCGCACAATTTTCCTGAACATAACGCTGATGCGAGGTGCCTGCCTGAAGCCCAACTTTAAATCGATACGGATAATCTCATTCGGAATGATGTTCTCAACCATATATTTAGAAGTATAGGGATCATCCTGAGTATCAACATGCACGAGCCAATATATATCTGCCCTCTTCGGTTTCTGGCCGAGAATACTGAATATGATTTTATGTTCAATTTCTTTAGGGTTATCAGCACTTGTCAGATAAACCAGATGAGTAGCATATTTTGGAACAGATGAGTCCGTACTCAACTTATTAATTGCCGGTAAGTACTTATCCAACCGAACAAATTCCACATAACGATTTTTAATCTTGCGCGCTCTGTACCAAACATACATGACACTGAAAAGCACACCTGCGATCAGCAGCGTTATAAATCCGCCCTGCGGAAACTTATCCAGGAGGTTAGCTATGAGAAAACTTAATTCAATTGTCAGATAAACTGCCAGATAGAGGTAAATTACCCAACTCGGGGCACGGCGGGTAACGAGATAATTCGCGTACAAAATCGATGTAGCCAGCATGCACAATGTAATAGCCAGCCCATAAGCACCCTCCATATTGGAAGATGAACGGAAATATAAAGTTACGGCTGCACTACCGACAAACATCATCATATTGATTCGTGGAATGAATAACTGACCTCTTTCTTCTGAGGGATAATTAATCTTAAGTTTTGGCCAAAGATTTAACCGCATTGCTTCACTAATCAGTGTAAATGACCCGCTGATCAACGCCTGGCTGGCAATTATGGCAGCAATCGTCGCTATCAGGATGCCTATCAGTCTAAAATGGTCATGCATCACTCCGAAAAAAGGATTGAAACCACTTTCTATGATCTCTTTTGTAAAGACTTTTCCCGAGTGGTGTGAGAGCAGCCAGGCTCCCTGGCCTAAATAATTCAATATCAGGGCTGTCTTTACAAAAACCCAGGAGACCCTGATATTTCTTCTGCCACAATGCCCCAAGTCGCTGTACAACGCCTCTGCACCCGTTGTACAGAGAAAGACTGCACCGAGTATCCAAAAACCTTTCGGATACAGAACCAATAAATTAATAGCGTAATACGGATTGAAGGCCTTAAAAATGTATAGCCCATCGAATATGTGTATCAATCCCAACACAGCCAGCATCAGAAACCACAGAAACATTACAGGCCCGAAGGTCTTCCCAATCGTAGCAGTGCCGAATTGCTGCGTGATAAAAATTGCCGCGAGGATTGCCAGTACGATGTATACAATAGCATCCCTGCTGATATGGCTAAAAACGGAAATCTGCTTCAACCCTTCGATGGACGACATTATTGAGATTGAAGGGGTAATCATACCATCTGCAAGGAGTGAGGCGCCTCCGATAATAGCGGGAAACAGCAACCATTTCTTATGTCTTCTAACCAGTGCGTATAAGGAAAAAATCCCTCCTTCGCCATTGTTATCAGCACGAAGAGTTAGCACAATATACTTGATGGTAGTTTGTAACGTGAGAGTCCAGATAACACAGGAGACAGCACCAATAATAAGCTCATGCGTAATCTCCCTGTCTCTGATGATGGCGTTTAGCACATAGAGGGGCGAGGTACCAATATCGCCGTAAATGATGCCGAGTGCTATGAGCAATCCGGCACCTGAAAGTCTGTTTATCGAACTCTTACTCACCCGTGGTGATTTAGAGATTAAAAATCAGGAATCCCGTGGTTGATCTTTTCCTGATACCCGAGGGGTTTCCCGTGTCAAAATTGGGAATCTTCCACAAAAATTCAACCATAAATTATTTGAAAGGCAGGCAAGTTTCGATAAAAATAAAAATCCCGGAACCTTAGCCCCGGGATTCCGATAAAAACTTTGTTTTTATTATCTGATACCACGCATCATCTTCAACAGTGTTCCGCTTAATGCAAACAATACAACAGCGGCAATACCTGTCATAATTATGAATACCATGAAGAAATCGTATAATGTCTCGATCTGAAACCCGAGGATGCTCGGGGTAACACCTCCGGCTCCCTCTCCTGCTCCTGATGGAATTAAGGCACTCAATGCTCCGGCAAGTTTGTTTGCTGCTGCGTTGGCAAGGAACCATGTACCCATAAGTAACGAAGAGAAACGTATTGGTGACAACTTAGCTACCATTGAAAGCCCGATAGGCGAAAGACAAAGTTCACCCATTGTGTGCAGTACATACAATCCGATTAACCACCACATAGCCACTTTCGCTGTGCTGTCGACTCCTTTTACTGCAAAGGCAATTACTACGTATCCGAGGCAAAGAAGTGTAAGACCAATAGCCATCTTTTTGGGAGAAGGCGGCTCCATATTTCTTTTTCCCATTTGTCCCCACATCCAGGAAAACAGAGGAGCCAAGGTGATAATAGCGAGCGGGTTTACCGATTGGAACCATGAGGCAGGCATCTCCCAGTTAAAGATATGCCTGTCGGTCTGGCGCTCGGCAAAGATTGTAAGTGAAGCTCCCGCCTGCTCAAAAGCACTCCAGAAGAAAATTACGAAGAAGGCAAGGATAAAGATTACCCATATACGGCTGTTCTCTTCTTTGGTTATACTCCTATCTCTCAGGATTACAGTGGGTACGATTACCATAGAACCGTAGATAAGATAACCTATCACATCCAGGTCTGATTTGAAGAGGCTCTTGAAATTAAGCAAAAAGAAAATCAGGATGATAGAACCTACTATCATCGAGATACTAGGTGTATCAAGTTTCTTTACCTGAGTACCGATTGGGTGACCATCTTCCTCGTTTACAAGATATTTGTCTTTAAATACTGCGAACGTAATGACCCCCAGAATCATTCCGATACAAGCTGCCAGAAACCCCCACTGGAACCCGATATTCTCTCCCAGTGCTCCACAGACTAACGGAGAGAAAAATGCTCCGAGGTTGATACCCATGTAGAATATCGTAAAGGCTGAATCCACTCTGTGGTCTCCCTGAGGGTAAAGCTGGCCTACCATCGTGCTGATGTTGGGCTTAAAGAATCCATTACCAACTATCAAGAAAGTAAGACCTGCCCACATCATAGTAACCGAACCGGTACTTCCCCCAGAAATTGCAACGTCAGCCCCACTGCTACCCGAAATACTTGCGCTGACAAAAAGTAAAAACTGACCGATGGCCATGAGGATACCACCCGTCATAATACTTCGCCTGTTACCGAGATACCTGTCGCTCAGATAACCTCCTAAAAGCGGAGTCAGATAAACCAGGCCTGTGTAGCTTCCGTAGATTGTAGAGGCATCCTGATCATTGAACATCAGTTCCTTGATCATGAACAAAACAAAAATGGCGCGCATTCCGTAGTAGCTGAAACGCTCCCACATTTCTGTAAAAAATAACAGGTACAGTCCTTTAGGATGACCTGTTTTAACTGTTGATTCAGACATTAGATGGAATTAATTATAGTTGAGTTATTGGATGTGAAAGATAGAGAAAATTATTTTTTCCTGAATATTTAAAAATTATTTCTTCGCCGGAGGATTCAGATAAGTAATATCACTGATCTCAATAAAGCGGTCGAAGGCTGTACCGTCAGACGGTGTGGAATGAATGCTTCTGACCACTTTCATTCCTTTAATTACCTTTCCGAAGGCTGCATACCCCAGCCCGTCCGGATTAGCAACACCTCCATAATCATAAGCCGGTTGATTGCCAATACAAATAAAAAATTCACTGCTACCCGAATCAGGAGAGGTGCGCGCCAGCGAGATGGCTCCGCTGACGTGTTTCAATCCCGTCATTTGGGTTGTCTCCAAAGGAATTCCCTGGAGAGATGACAATAAAGTCGGATTAGTCTGGAAAATCCCTCCCTGAATTAATTCTGACCTGAAAGCGTTTGATGGCTGGTCTTCTTCTTTAAGCACACGGTAAAACGAACTGTTCTTATAATAACCGGACTCAACATAGCTAAGGAAAGCTGCTACTGTTTTCGGAGCCTTTTCCGGATATAGTTCTACGATAATATTTCCGTAATCAGTTTTAATCTCAACCGTTGGCTGTGTATATTCCACCTGCGAACCGCAGGATATCAGATATATCAATGCGGCAATTCCCCAAAATTTGTTGCTTAAAAACACCATTCCTTCCAATCTAACTGATAACAGATGGTTTGCATTAACAAATATAATTTAATGGCACAGTAAATAAATATCTCTTCTGAAAGCCGGTCGGGATTTACTATATAATAACTGCGGCAAATAATGCGTTATATGTGAGTTAAACCCTGAAACCCAAAAAAACTGTTGCTCCTATGATTGTCAAACTAATTGTAGTGGAACTGCTTATTGCTACCCATATTCTTTTATACCTGCAACACAGAAGAGAAAAAGTAAAACCCTGACAGAAGAAATTCAGATCAGGCTATTCTTCTTGTAACTATGGCTACCTAAACTAACTGCTTACTTTGCTTCAGCCATATTTACTCTCTGCCGGCTAACCATTCGGTTATCCGTTAGAGAGTTTTTTATCATAAAAAAGGCAAACCCCTCGCAGAGTTTGCCCCTGGAAAGTTATATCTGAAAAGCTTAGCGTCTCTTTAATTCATCTCTGATTTCTGTTAACAGTTTATCAGTGCTTGAAGGTTCTGCCGGAGCATCTTCTTTCTTCTTCTCAAACTTCTGCATGGTTCTGATCAGCATAAAGATTACAAATGCATAAACGAGAAACTTGATAACAGCAGCAAGGAAGTTACCGTACTTCACTGTTCCCCAATGTAACTCGGCAATTTCATCCACACCGACAGCACTTAGCGCAGGCGCCAGCAACAATGGCGTAAGTATATCATCTACAAAAGATGAAACGATTGCCCCAAATGCAGCACCCAAAATCACTGCTATGGCCAGATCCATCACATTGCCTTTCATTGCAAAGGCTTTAAAATCTTTAAGAAGGCTCATGGTAAAAAAAAATTTAATTGTTTACAAATAAAACCGGACAAAATAGATGTTCCGGAATTAACTCAAATATATTTTATTTTTTAAATTATCCGCTAATAAAAGAAAAAGGCTCTTGTTCCGAGCCTTTTTCAAAATATTTCACGCAACGATTAAATTGCCATTATTTCTTTTTCTTTTGTTTCGAGATACTTATCTACAATCCCTATATACTTATCGGTGAGTCCCTGGATTTGCCCTTCGTAGTCTCTGGCCACGTCTTCGCTCAGTCCATCTTTTTGTTCTTTCTTAATCTGCTCAATAGCATCTCTTCTGATATTTCTGATAGACACTTTTGCCTGCTCGCCTTCAGAGTTACTCTTCTTCACGAGTTCTTTTCTTCTTTCCTCTGTCAGCGGAGGTAAAAACAGGCGGATGATGTTGCCATCATTCTGAGGATTAATACCAATATTAGCAGCAATAATTGCTCGCTCCAGTGGCTGAAGCATATTTTTCTCCCAGGGTTGCACGGTAATCGTACGTGCATCCATCACGCTTACGTTAGCCACCTGATTGATTGGAGTTGGGTTGCCGTAATAATCAACTACTACCCCATTCAGTATATCCGGAGAGGCTTTCCCAGCCCTGATCTTGGAAAGTTCAGATTCTAGATGGTTAATCGTCTTCTGCATTGCGCTCTTGGCAGAAGCATACATTTCATTTTCGCCTGACATAATAAATCTTTTATCCTTTTTCTAAAGGACGCAAATTTACGAAATAGAAAATTCAGAAAAAACTATCGTGGAAATAGTCTGCTAGATGGCATTTGATTCCTGTCCGGCTTTTTTGCCATTCAGGGTAATCACCTTATGCTCTTTCTTAATTGCCGATTCCTCTACCAAAACAGGTTTACGGGGTACAATATGCATTCTGGATTTGCTGAAATAAATAATTCCGATTGCCGCCAGTGAGGTTGAAAGAACTGCTGCCATCACAATTGTAGGCCCCGAAAATCTTAAAGCATAAGCCAGAGCAATAAGCCCAATGTTGCCCAGAACACAGAAGGCAACTACTGCAGCATGTTTAAACCCAAGGTCTAAAAGAAGATGATGGATGTGATTACGATCGGGGCTAAACGGCGAGCGGCGGTTAAACACTCTGATAGCTACTACCCTGAGCGTATCAAATAAAGGAACAATCAGAATAGCAAAACCAATGGCAGGTGCGGAAGCTATCGGGTATGCAGATGCGGGATCAGCGGCTGTAGTGATAAAACGAATCACAAATATCGAGTTCATAAACCCTAACAATAGCGATCCGGTATCACCCATGAATATTTTAGCAGGGCTGAAATTATAAATCAGGAATGCCAGCAATGCTCCCACCAAAGACATAGCCATTACTGCGTAAAGCACTTGTCCTGTCTGATAAAAATACATTCCGAAGGTGAAGGATGTCAGCACTCCCAGAGATCCGGCAAGGCCGTCAACACCATCTATCAGATTGAATGAATTCGTTATGACGATGATGGTGAATAATGTCAGCAATAAACCTGCAGTTGGCGTTAGTTCATGAATCCCCATAAACCCATACATATTCTGCAGTTGTACGCCACCAAACTTTATGATGACTCCGGCTGCGAATAACTGTCCTAAAAACTTTTTGGATGCAGAAAGAATGAGGATGTCATCTTTAATTCCCAGAAAAAAGAGAATCAGTGCTGCTGCTATAAAATATTGAAGAACCCCGGCAGAATCTACAGGAGTTCCGATTAAAGTAGCAATCATTAAACCGGCAAAAATTCCAAGCCCGCCCAGCGTCGGGATGACCTTTTTATGCACTTTTCTACCGTTAGGCTCGTCGTAGAGTTTTTTCTGTATTGCCAGTTCAATAATAACAGGAATTGAAAAGAAGGTTATAAGGAAAGCCAATCCACCACTTAAAAAAACATTTTCCATACCTAACAGTTATTAAAATTATTCTGCATTAAAAAATCAGTCGTACGTTTTTAGAAGGTGGCTTACGTTGGACTACCGGCTAATTCCGGTATTAAAATTAAGCAATCCCTGGCGTATTAAACGTAATAATTCAGGGATTTATTTTAAAAATCCATAAGAACACCTTGTTATCCGTCTATCTTCTCATCTACCCCAAGATCAATATTTCTCTTTTTGAGGGGATTTTTGCGGATATCCTCATAAAACTCCCGTCTTCTGTAAATATCTATTCCCTCAAAAATAGCCGCCGTCAACGAACCTGCATCTGCAACTCCTTTTCCTGCAATATCCATGGCCGTTCCGTGATCGGGACTTGTCCTCACAATATCCAGCCCGGCTGTATAATTTATCCCCTCCTGAACTGCCAGTGACTTGAAAGGAATCAGCCCCTGATCGTGGTACATGGCCAAAACCGCATCAAACTTCGTGTGGTAGTACCTTGCAAAGAACCCGTCAGCCGCAAATGGCCCTTCCACTATAATATTATGCTGTCTTGCATCCTTAATTGCCGGACGGATAATCTCCTCTTCTTCCTTGCCCGTCAGCCCGTCATCACCTGCGTGTGGATTTAAGGCTAAAACAGCAATTTTCGGCCTTTGTACATTAAAATCCTTTTTCAGAGAACTATTGATTAACAACAACTTGCTTAAAATTCCTTTGCGGTCAATATGCCCGGCAACTTCATGAACGGGCAGGTGCTCAGTAACTAATCCTACCCTGAAATCGCCTGCTGCCATCAGCATCACAACATCCTCGACTCTAAAAAAATCCTTCAAATAAGGAGTATGGCCGGTAAACGGAAACTCGTCCTCGCTATATACATTCTTCTTATTAATCGGCGCAGTAACTAAGATGTCAACATCTCCGTTCTTTGCAGCCTCAGTTGCAGCTTTCAGAGAGCGGATGGCATACTTTCCGCCTTCGGCACTTGTTTCTCCCGGATGAATCACAATCTCCTCCTCCCAACAGTTGAAAATGTTCACCTGTTTCTGGTTAATCCGGTTAAAATCTTTTAAAGCGGTATAATTAAAACTATAGTCTGAAAGTCCTTTTTTGTAAAAATTAAACAATCTGTTGCTCCCAAAAACTACAGGAGTACATAATTCCGTCATCCTGCTGTCAGACAGAGCTTTGATAATTATTTCCGGCCCGATACCATTGATATCTCCACAGGAAATCCCTACGACAGGCTTTTTATTAGGGACGGTATTCACAAAAACTAAATTAGTTATTTAACGGGCGCAAGGTAATAAATTAATTTTTGTTTCCATGCCGAAACCTTTAGGACTGTGCAGCAATTGTGGACAGAAAAGCAGCTTATTTTAAATTTCCGACAATAATATGGGCAGATTTTTTCTACTTTCTTTAATTATATTTGGAATATGCCTGTATCTGCCCGGAATTTAGACTCAACCAGCCTTCAGTTTGCCGAATATTTCCCTGTAAATGTCCGGCCGTATTTCTATGCTTTATGGTCAAAATTGAAAGACGGCCATATCTGCGTGCCCAGGCTAGAGATAGAAAGTGAGAATTGGAGTGATGTCTTTCCGGGGTTTAACAATGAAGAGGATCTCAGTGAGTTCGTCTCCGAGGGAGCCAAGTATACACCAATTGTAGAGTCTGAGGGAAATCTCTACCTGCAACGATATTTCAAGTATGAAACGACTATTATTGAAAAGATAAAATCGTTTTTAGAGGCCGCCGTAAATGCAGAAATCTCTGCTGATACAAAAAAGCTTTTTAAAGAACTATTTCCCGGAAATGAGACAACTGACTGGCAGGCTGTTGCAGCTGCTGCGGCACTGACACAACAGTTCACCATCATCACCGGCGGACCGGGAACGGGGAAGACAAGAACCGTGGCATTCATCCTGGCGTTACTTTTTTCTGAAAATCCCGAACTGAAGGTCGCACTGGCTGCCCCAACAGGAAAAGCTGCCACCCGGATGGCAGAGAGCATAAAAAACAGTTCGGATAAATTACCACAAACCGTTCAGGAGAAATTCAAAGGGCTTTCTCCCTCTACCATTCACAGATTGCTGGGCAGTATAAGAAACTCTATTTACTTTAAGCATAACAGCGAGAATCCGTTGCCGCATGATGTCATCATCATCGATGAGAGCTCGATGATTGACGTGGCATTATTTGCTAAATTAGTAGAGGCCGTTGCCCCACAAAGCAAACTCATCCTGCTGGGCGATAAAAACCAATTAGCTTCTGTTGAAGCGGGAAGTTTGTTTGGCGACCTCTGCTCGCTGCCGGAAAAACTGAATCAGTTCGGAAATAATTTCCTTAAAAAAATCACCCCACTATATGAATCAGAACTGACTCCTGCAGAAAAGGTAATTCCTATCGCCAATCATATTGTGGAATTACAAAAGAGCTACCGCTTTGATGACAGTAAAGGCATCGGCAGGCTGAGCAGGATTGTCATTAATGAAGATGTCAACACTCTGAAATCCTTTATGGAAGAAACGGACAAGCAGGTAAAAATTGATTTTGAATATAACGATTCCATTTTTGAGCATTTTGTCGATGGGTTCGGGGCTTTTATCAAAGAGAAAGACATCAAAAAAGCTATCTCTCTACTGGGTAAGTGCAAAGTCTTGTGTGCACTGCGTGAGGGCAACAACGGATTGTACGCCATTAACAAAAGGATAGAATCCATCCTGGAAAAGAAAGGGCTTATCAAGTGTGATAACATATTTTATCACAATCGCCCCGTAATGATCACTAAAAACAATTATGCTTTGGGCGTGTACAACGGGGATACCGGCATCATCCGAAAAAATGAAAAAGGACAACTGCGTGCATGGATAGAGACCGAGTCGGGCATTGTTGACTTTAATCCGGCTATTATCAGTTATGCTGAAACTGCTTTTGCTATCACCATTCACAAGAGCCAGGGTTCTGAATTTGAAAATGTTGCCATAATACTACCGCCATACGATTCTCCAATCCTGACAAAGGAGCTGATCTACACTGCTATCACCCGTGCCAAAGAAACCGTGCTGATCCGGACAAACAAAGAAATTTTTACTCAATCCATTACGAGGCGGGTTAAACGCGGCAGCGGATTGCAAAACCGTTTTGGAAAATGAGTATCCTGATAAAAAGCTCCAATTCTCTGCATCAGCTGGCTGAAGTACTCAGCGAAACAATTCCTGCGCATCCCCAAAATATTTTTCAGCCTGTGTACATTGTTTCTCAGACCGATGGAATGAACAGTTGGCTGAAAACCCAAATAGCGGAGCGAACCGGCATTGCAGCGAATATTGAATTTCTACAACCCAATGAGCTGATCAATAAAGTGTATTTCCTCTCAGGGGGAAAACTGGAAAAGACATTAGACAAACATCAACTGCAATGGCTGATTTATGAAGAATTAGGCAACCCGGCTTTTAAAGACTCATTTCCACAGGTTGCTGCCTATTACAGCAATCCGGGCACTGAGGGAGACATTAAACGCATCGCGCTCGCACAGGTGGTTTCTGATCTCTTTGACCAGTACCAGGTGTACCGCTATGATATGCTGGAGGCCTGGGAGAAGGATACGCTTGTTCACAATGTACAGGATGAAGAATGGCAAAAAAAGTTGTGGTCGATCATTAAAGAAAGGAGTGGAGTTCTATTTCCTGATAAATCGAGAGTCAAGAAAACAATTATTGAAAATTTAAAGCAGGAAGGCAATATCCGGGCACTGGAAAGACAGTTACCGGCTGTTCATTTTTTCGGCACCAGCCTTATTACCCCATATCATTATGAAATACTGCAGGCTATAGCTATGTACAACATTCAGGTGTATGTGTACCTTTCTAATCCGGCACCTGACATTTATTGGTATGAGGACTTAAGCCGAAAAGCAGCCTTTTATCGCCGAAAGAAAACAGGGCTGCCCGACCAGGACACATTAAATAACCCACTGCTGACTGACTGGGGCAAGTTGATCCAGAATACGTTTTTGCTATTCTTCACTGACGAGGATACGTTGAATACGTATGAAGATTTAATAACAGAGAATGAAAATACCACGCTGCTTTCCGCCGTGCAGCAGACTTTCCGAAATAATCTGCCACCCGCAAGTAATCAGTTTACGGAAAACCAACTCAAAGACGGCAGTATTATTATTCAATCCTGTTTTTCGGAATTGAGAGAGGTAGAAACTCTCTATAATTACCTGATCAAAACATTGGACGAGAATCCGGGCCGGTATTCCCTGCGCGATATCGTAGTTCAGGTAACTGATATCAATAAATATGCGGCATATATACGCGCTGTTTTTGATAACGCTCCTTACAGGCTGAGATATAATATTGCAGATGAATCTATCATCTCATCAGACAGCATCAGCAGCGCTCTTTACGCCATCCTTACTATAGATGAATCGGTATTCACATCTGAAAATGTATTGCAACTGCTCGATTTTTCTGCTATCAGAAAGAGATTTAAATTGACTGAAACCGAACTGATACGAGGCGTCGTTGCAGATGCCAATATCAGACACGGCATCGAAGGGAGTGAAGAAGATGATTCTGTTTTTGTCAGTTGGGGATACGGGCTGAAGAGAATTATCTATGGTTTATGCATGAGCGGAGGGGAAGAAGTGGGTACGGGGGAAACCAGTTTCTTCCCGTTAGACAGCACAGAGGGTGGTACCGCTGATGAAGTTATCAGATTCACGGGTATGGTGAGGCTGCTCATCAAGTCATTACAGGCCAGAGAATGTGGAAAGAAAATCACCGAATGGACGGGTTATGTAACGGATACGATCAACGAATTGCTGGCAGATATTGAAAGCGAAAATGCCGAGGAATATCAACTCCTGATCCAGCAACTGAAAGAGATAGAGGTATCGGGCCAATTCTTTGAGCAAGAAATTACCTATCCCGTTTTTTTAAGACAGTTTTTACCGGTGCTGGAGAGTGCAGAACGCAACGCTGATTTCGGACGCGGAGGC
The DNA here is from genome assembly GCA_024103425.1 of Chitinophagaceae bacterium. Classification (GTDB taxonomy): domain Bacteria; phylum Bacteroidota; class Bacteroidia; order Chitinophagales; family Chitinophagaceae; genus Ginsengibacter. The sequence goes on along the minus strand of JAGFIS010000024.1, from coordinate 39,468 downwards.
ATCACTTTCTGTTCACTGATTCCGATGCGCAGTATTCCCTTTAGGATAGTAGCCATGCTGGGGCTTGACTTTGACAAATTTCCCCGGAAACCGGTGAAGACGGGTTTCAATCTAATGGAAAAATTTCCTCAGACAGGCGACAGGAATGTGAAGATTAACGACAAGCACCTTTTCCTGGAAACGCTGATGAGTGCAGGCGATAAGCTATATATCAGTTATACCGGACAAAATTCTAAGGACAATAAAAATCGCCCGCCTTCCATCCTTACCGACGAACTGCTCTCATTCATCCAATCCGGAACAGAGATTCGGGAGGTAAATAAAATACTCACTACACTGCAACCATTGCACGGCTTTAGTAACAAATATGGAAATGATCCGCATTACTATAATTATTTGCTGACCACTGTTGCCCCGCAGGAAATTGGTGAAGAGCCTGAAGAAATAGTGCCGGATGAAACTCAGGAAGAAATGGATATCCACACCTTATATAATTTCTTCTCAGATACCATTCAATTTTATTATCAAAAAACACTTGGCATTTCTTACGACGACGCTTCTGTCAGTCTTGCAGAAACAGAAATGTTTGAAATGAACCACCTGGAGAAATGGCAGCTCACTCATCAACTTCTCAACACAGAACCTGATCAAATTGCGACTTTTATGAGGGCTGCTACCAAACAGGGAGATTTGCCTCTGAAGGCAGCCGGAGAATACGAAGTACAGGTCATCCTGGAAAATCACCAGCAGACAATTGCTGCATTCAGACAAATGAAAGGCAATCATTCCGAAGAGTTTAAAGAGTTTCACGTTACCATTGATGGAATCAACCTCACCGCCGGCATCGCCAACATCTTTGCCAACAGGGTGCTTGTTCCGAACCTGTCAAAAAATCCTGCTAAAGCAGAACTAAGGGCATGGCTGTATGCCCTGTTACTCAAAGTAGCCGGAGCAGCAGACTTGAAAGTTTTTTTAATCAATCAGGATGTGTCTGAAGTAGTGATTAACGATATACAAAATGCCAAAGAAGTCCTCCGACAGTTAATACACTTCTTCAAGAATAACGCTGATCATCCTGTAGCCTATAAGGTCAAGTGGGGCAGCCTGTCTAAGTCGGCATTAAAGAACAATATACAGAGCGACATCAGTAATAATGATCAATACTTGGCCTTGGCTATACGGGAAGGATTAATAGATATAACCAATATAGAGGCAACCCATAATGACTATAAAGTAGTAGCAGGTTATATTAAAAATCAACAAAACGGAGTTTTTGTAAAACAGAAAGACAATGAGGCAGAATGAAATTTTGGATTTTAACGTATTTGAAGTACCGTTAGACAGTAAAAACCTTGTGGAGGCCAGCGCCGGCACAGGGAAAACCTTCTCTATCGCTATTCTTGTCTTGCGCATGGTGCTGGAAAAAAATATTCCCGTCAATCAAATACTGCTTGTAACCTTTACCAAGAATGCTGTGGCAGAGTTAGAAGAACGCATTCGCCAGTTTGTCCGCAAGGCTCAAGAATGTATCACAACAGAAAAAGATCACGACGATCCTGTACAAAAAGTTATTTCGGGTGCCATTGCAAAAGGAATTGACCCCGAAGAAATCAAACTTCGTATCAAAGGAGCACTCTTGTTTTTAGATGAGCTCTCCATCATGACCATCCACGGATTTTGCCAGCAAAGTCTGGCCAACCAGTCGTTCGAGACAGGACAACTGTTCGGAGGCGAAGTTGTCAGCTCATTGGACGATCTGTTCCTGCAATATGCCATGGATTTCTGGCGAACCAAGGTCAACACCCTCCCGGTTGAAGATTTTGCTCTTCTCAAAAGCAAAGACTATTCGTTTAAGAGCATTATGGAGGTGCTTAAGAACCATGCTTCAGGCAAACATTATTTTTATTATGATGAAAGAATAACTTACAGAATAGAAAGAAACATATTACAGGGTGCAAAACAGGCTCAACAGGAAATAACAGCAATAGAAGATCAGTGTGCAGCAATTATTACTCAGAATCGTGAAGAAATAGAACAGGTTCTTCGGGACAACCGTTATGCAAGAGAAAAGCTTTTACCTCAATTAGAGGCCCCACAGAAACTATTAGATATCCTGGCGGAAAAAGATCAAAAGCAATATTACAATCTACTCGTCCCGTTCGGAATTAATGATCTTGCACAGAGAAGATCAGAAAAGCTTGAAGAGATCTCTGCTTCGGTGAATGTTGCTATTTACAAAATCAACTGTTATGCCATTCAAACCTTACTTCCCAAAATAGACGAGCATCTGGCAAAGGCAGGGATGTTGTCTTTCGACAAACTGATTTTTAATCTGCACACTGCCATTACCGGCAATAACCGTGAGAGAATAACTCAGCATTTACAAAGCCAATACCAGGCTGTCTTTATCGATGAATTTCAGGACACTGACAGACTTCAATACGAAATTTTTAAAACGGCATTTAGCGGTATCACAACCGTATTTTATGTGGGTGATCCTAAACAATCGATTTACGGATGGCGCCAGGCAGACATCAACACTTACTTTAAAGCGCGCAGCGAAGTGGATCGCCGATATACGATGAATACCAATTTTCGTTCGTCGCACAGGCTGATCGAAGCTATGAATTGCTTCTTTAAACCCGAACCGGGTTTTGATACCTTCTATTTTCGGGAAAATATTGATACTATAAAGTACATACTGGTCAGTGCACCTCGGGGTGCCGCACAAAATTTGCTACTGTACGACGGCAAACCTGTAACGCCCATCCAGATCTATGAGTTGTCAGGACTTGATGCGATAAGGAGATCAGCATCCGGACTGATTCTCACCCTGCTGACAGACAAGAAATTTAAAATACTCAAGGATGGAAAAGAACTTTCTGTTTTGCCCAAAGACATCAGTATCCTCGTTCGCGGTAATGACCACGGTGCTGAGATGAAGGACAGACTTAATAAAATAGGGATACCGGCAGTCATCATTTCTCATGAGAGAATAATGGAGAGCACCGAAGCACTTGAGATGCTTCGCGTTTTAAAGGCAATGTTCGATCCGGACCTGGACAAAATCCATACAGCTCTTGTAAGCTCCTTTACTCCTTACAATAGCACTGAAGTAATCAAACTAAACAAAGAGCGACTGACTGAACTTTTCAGAAAATATAAGACACTGTGGGAAACACGCGGCGTCAATGAAGCCATCTCTTCTTTTATCACCGACTTTGGTATCAGAAATTATTTATCGGACCCGCAAACAGAAAACGGACTGCGAATTATCTCTAATATCAACCAGATATCAGAACTGCTTTTCAAAACAGAATACCACCAGAAACTGAAACAAGCAGAGCTGTTAGAATGGATGCAGCGGGCTACCGAGCTCGATCTGATCCAGGAAGATGAAAAAGAAATCAGGTTGGAAAATGATGCTGATTCTGTTACCATATCTACCATACATGCTGCAAAGGGGTTAGAGTATCCAATCGTCATCGCACCACAGTTAGACCTTGTGCCGGATTTCAGAAACGGGAAAAGCCATACTATTTACATCCCCGAAAATATCACTGATACTCATCTGCAACCCTTCGCAGGTAAATACCTGTATTATCCTGATGAAGAACTGGATGATAAACTCATGGAGATAGCACGTACTCAGGAAGAACAGGAAAACAGAAGGCTGATATACGTGACAGTAACCAGAGCAGTGTACGGATGTTTTATTTTTAAGAATACAAGTAAAGATACCTTTAATGAATCCGGTCTTACAAAAATTTTGGATGGCTTAAAAAACAATCCTCCTTCAGAGGATCTGATTAAAATTCACACAACTGATGCGTACATCCCGGCACAGCCGAGATACGTCTCCTCTACTCCCGATCCTGCCAAAGCAGCCACATTGAATGGTCAGCTTTCAGTGCTGGAACCCAATTGGCAATTCATGAGCTATTCAGGTCTGACAGCCAAAAGCGCTATACTTCCCCCTGCCGTGTTGCCCGTACAACGCACACCCGAAGCGTATGACACCTTCGTCTTCGAGCGGCTTCGACGAGGTCCGGTAACAGGTACCATGATTCATGAAATCCTGGAGAAGATCAACTTTACTCAATCTGAGAAGCATGATATGATTATTGACAATATTGTCAAGCGTTATACACTCACAGACATAGAGTATTACAAAAAACACCTTCCGGAATTAGCCCGACAAGTACTAAGTGCTGTCATGTCCGACGGAGACAATTCTTTTTCACTCAACCAAATTAGCCGGGAGAAGAGGTTGCAGGAACTGGAATTCGATTTTTCTGTCAACACCTTTGACACAACTAAACTGAAAGCACTGGGTGATCGCTTGAAAAAGAATATTCAACTGCGAGGAGAGAACACTCTCTCCGGCATGATGAACGGATTTATTGATCTGTTTTTTGAACACGACGGCAAGTATTATGTGCTGGACTGGAAGACCAATTTTCTCGGAAATCAGGTTGAATCCTATACCGGCGCATCACTCGATCAGGCGATGGATGAATGGAATTACCACCTGCAATATCTGATCTACACCCTGGCTGCCAAAAAGTACCTGCAACAACGATTGGGCAAATTTGACTATAGCTCTTTTGGCGGAGTGATTTATTGCTTCATTCGGGGAATGCGGGAAGGAGAGTCATCGGGAGTTTATTTCTTCAGACCAACGGAAGATGATTTGAAAGAGTTGGAAGAGGTGATTGGTTAGCAATGAGCGATTAATTAAAAGAGGTCTCATTCTTCTTCATAGTAATAGGAATAATCTATACCCTTCATGAACATTTCACGATCGTGTATCTTGGTAGTTAAAGCGGTTTTTAAAAGTTTCTTCAGCACTTCGCTGTTTGTAGGACTCAACATCATGGCCGTCATATAATTTCGCTTGCTTATTTTGCTCCAGTCCACGCATTTCTTTAAACGTTTCTTCAAAATCAAATCCAGCCAGATCCTGGCACTTCTTCCATTACCTTCCATAAACGGATGAGCGATGTTCATCTCGATATACTTCTGCACTATCTCATCAAAAGTGTTTTCAGGCATTGCCTCTATTTGCTTCAGTGTATTACCAAGGAAATGAGAGGTGGCAAATTGAAATCCGCCTTTAGAAATATTTTTCTGTCGAATCTTTCCTGCAAACTCATATAAACCCCCGAACAAGTACGCATGGATTTGTTGCAATCCTTTAGTCGTACCAACCTCAATCGTTTCTAATAAATTACCTTCAAACAGGGTGTATGCCTTCTTCTTGCTTTGTCCGTCAATGCTGTTTTCGCTGTACAAAAACCAGTCGAGAAACTTGGTTGCTTTATTATTGGGGAAGTGTTTGGCAAGTTCAATAATACCATTACTGTCCAAAGCATCTGTCAGACGCTTTCTACCATCGGGTGCCAGTAATTTCAACTGGGTAGTGACACTAACCACTTGACTTCCTTCCTTCTTCAATTTCGCCTTCAGGTACTTCCAATAATTACGCGTCTTTGTATAGTCATCTTCCTCATTCAGAATACCCACAACATCCAATACCGAAAACCACCATTTGGCATTTTCATCATCCCAGGCAGCACGTACCTCACGGTCGTTGAAGAATCGGATAGATATTTTATGTTGCGTATTCATATTGTCTGAACCATGATTATAATTAGATTAGCCCGATTACCTTGATTTATTTTGTCTATCCTTAATCTTGTTCATCTTCATAACCTTGAAAAAATCACGGTTTAGGCTTATACTTTTTATTAAACAACCTCTTAAACTGTAAACTCTTTGTTCCGAAATTAATCAATAAGCCGGTCTCTAAATTATATGCTTCCAAATAATTCATGGCTTGTGCCAAATGCATATCTTCCAAATTGATGATTGCTTTTATTTCAACGGAGATTTCTCCATGAACCAGAAAATCAACCCTTCGTGTGCCTACATCTTGCCCTTTATATAACAAGGGCATTTCAAATTCCCTTTGATGCATTACGTCACGTAAGTACATTTCGTAAGACAAGGCTCTTTGATACACGACTTCCTGAAACCCATTACCCAATATGGAATGCACTTCCATAGCACAACCGATTATCCGGTGTGTTATTTTATCTTGTTCTTCTTTTGTCATCACTGTTGATAATTTTCTTCACCGTCACTGTCTACACCGTGATTTTTACAAGATTAACCCGATTACCTTGACGGAAAACATTCCATTAATCCATAATCTTGTCAATCTTCCTCATCTTGAGATAATCGCGGTTTAGACAACCCCCGCGCAAAACGTCAACGTTTAATTCCCCTTGTCAAATTACGAAAATCAAACCTGTTTTGGTCTGTCATTTTATCCCTCACTATATTTGCAGCCTTATGGCAAACGAGAACAATTTTCAGGATATCATAGCCCATTGTAAAGAGTATGGCTATATTTTTCCTTCCAGTGAGATTTACGACGGACTGAGTGCTGTTTACGACTATGGTCAGAACGGTGTTCAGCTCAAGAAAAACATCCGCGACCAGTGGTGGAAGAGCATGACGCAATTGCAGGACAATATCGTTGGTATCGACGCTGCCATCTTCATGCACCCGCTTACCTGGAAGGCCAGCGGCCACGTGGACAATTTCAATGACCCGATGATTGATAACAAGGACAGCAACAAACGCTACCGCGTTGATCACCTGATTGAAGGTCATGCCGAAAAGCTGGCCCAGGAAGGAAAAAAAAACGAGGAAGAGCAGCTACTGAAGAAAATGGATGAATTGCTGGCCAAAGACGATTTCCCGGCATTGAAAGAGCTCATCCTGAGCTACGGAATCGTTTGTCCAATCAGCGGTACTGCCAACTGGTCGGATATCCGTCAGTTCAACCTGATGTTCGATACCAAAATCGGTAGTGTGAGCGGTGAGGCCGATACAATATACCTGCGTCCTGAAACGGCTCAGGGGATATTTGTCAACTTTTTGAACGTTCAAAAAACCGGCAGGATGAAAATTCCATTCGGTATAGCACAAACCGGCAAGGCCTTCAGAAATGAAATTGTTGCGCGCCAGTTCATCTTCAGAATGAGAGAGTTTGAGCAGATGGAAATGCAGTTTTTTGTACGTCCCGGCACTGAGCTCGACTGGTACGAACACTGGAAAGCAGAAAGGAAGAAATGGCACGAGTCTATCGGTATTCCAACCGAAAAATTGCGTTACCACGACCACACCAAACTGGCACACTATGCCAATGCCGCGGTAGATATTGAATTTGAATTCCCCTTCGGATTTAAAGAATTGGAAGGCATTCACAGCCGTACAGACTACGACCTGAAGCAACATCAAGGCCTCAGCAAGAAGAAGATGCAGTACTATGATAACGATCTCGATGAGAACGGTAAACCTTACGGTAACTACATTCCATACGTAGTGGAGACCTCCGTCGGATTAGACCGTTTATTCCTTGCAGTAGTGTCTATGTCGTACAAAGAAGAGAAGTGGCAGAAAGAAGACGGTTCTGAAGACAGCCGGGTTGTAATGCGCATACCGCCAAAACTGGCTCCATATAAATTGGCCATCCTGCCGTTGGTTAAGAAAGACGGACTTCCTGAAATCGCCCGCGACCTGATGCATCAGTGTAAGCAATACTTCCACACTTTCTACGAAGAAAAAGACAGTATTGGAAAACGTTACAGGAGAATGGATGCCATCGGTACGCCTTTCTGTGTTACTATTGACCATCAGACAAAGGAAGACCAGACTGTCACCATCCGCGACCGCGATAGCATGACACAGGAAAGGATCCCCTTGAGTGAGGTAGTAAACAGGATTAATGAGGTAATTAAGTAATAGCTAAACCAGGAGTACTTCTGGTGTCTTCTATCGTGAAACCTAAAGAGCGTTGGCCGGACAAACGCGCGGAGCGATCGGGTTGTCCTTGACTTTTTTGGTTACTTTTTGTGTCAAGACAAAAAGTAATAATGAGAAGCTCGGGCTTTAAGCGCCGGCCGAAATAATCCCTTAATAAGTTAGGAAACAGAAGCGTGAAACTTTCAAATTAAAAATGTTTAACCCCAAAAACAGCTACTTGATATATAGTTGAAGTCTATACAGGCTCGAGCAATCTAATTGTGGAACCTCACTTCAACTCACCCATACAACTCAAACTTAACCGACTGTTTATCATAACCCATATCGGTTAATCTCTTGTAGGCATCGTTGATCATGAACTTCCACCCGCAGAGATAGAAAAGAGCCGGTTTCAGATGGTGTATTCCATTCTTTCCGCTTTTAGGCGCAATTATTTCTTCATAAATGGGATGCACATATCCCGTATGCCCCTCCCACTCTTCACGACTAAGCGTGGGGATATATTTGAAGTTCTCAAGTTCGTTCTCTAATTGCCTGAACTCATCGTAGTAGAGCAAATCTTTTTGAGTACGGCATCCGAAGACGAGATAAATGTTTTTGCTGGTAAGGTTTCTGTTTTTCACATCGAGGATCATACTGCGAAAAGGTGCCAGCCCGGCTCCCGTACAGATGAGAAACAAATCTTTTTCCAGGGATTCAGGCAGTGTAAAAAAACCATGTGGCCCTCTGAACAATAATTCTGATCCTACTCCGGTTTCATTAAATAAATAGGTAGTTCCGGCTCCGCCTTCGAGCAATGCTACAAGCAGTTCGAAAACATTTGATCCGTCCGGATGGCTGGCAATTGAGTAACTGCGCCACCGCTGCGCAGGGCGTTCTCCTATCGGCAAATCCAGCGTAACAAATTGCCCTGCTTGAAAATCAAATCGATTAGTACCCTCCACTCTAATGAAATAACGCCTGGTATTCCACGTCTCTTGAATGATATCAATAATGGTTCCTGTCTGCCATACGGGAGGGGCCATAGCAATTAATTTTCTGTAAAATACAAAAAATATTCTTCCTGATGGCGTCTGATTAAAAACAAGCAGAGAGCTGAACAGCCAGACAGAATTCATTACCTTTAAACCGCACATCATCCTTCATCCGGAAATTCAAATCAAATGATTAGGAAATCGTCATTCTTGATTCTTTTCAGTCTGTTTTTTTCACTTTTACAAGCTCAAAAACGTCCGAACATTGTTCTGATTATTTCCGATGACCACTCTTACCAAACCATCAGTGCGTACCGAAGTGATCTTATTAAAACTCCCGGAATCGATCGCATCGCAAACGAAGGGGTACGATTTGATCATGCTTATGTGACGAACTCTATCTGCGGGCCCAGTCGGGCAGTAATCATGACGGGAAAATACAGCCACAAGAATGGCTTCAAGGACAATGAAACTTCAAAATTTAATGCTAGTCAGCAAACCTTTATCAGCGAATTAACGAAAAGCGGTTACGAAACAGCCCTCATCGGGAAGTGGCACCTGGGGAATGATCCACAGGGATTTACTTATTCTAAAATTTTCGTTGGAATGGGTCAGTACTACAATCCCGACTTTATCAATATGGATGGAAGCCGCGTAAGGGTGGAAGGCTACGGCACTACACTGGCAGAAGACTTCGCTGAAGACTGGCTGTACAACCGCGATACTACCAAGCCGTTTTGTCTTGTACTAGGGCAGAAAGGTGTGCACCGTACATGGGTGCCTGATATACAGGATTATGGAAAGTTTGACGATGTCACATTCCCCTTACCGGAAAATTTCTACGACGACTACGCAGGAAGAAAAGCTGCTTCCGTTCAGGATATGACTATCGAAAAGACGCTTATACTGGGTTATGATCTGAAGATGTTTCCCAACGATGAAGAAAAGGAGAAGATGGGCTACATCAACAGGATGAACGCTCAACAAAGAGCTGCATTTGATGCGTATTACGATCCGATCTATGCCGACTTTAAATCGCAAAACCTATCGGGCAGAGCCCTGACTGAATGGAAATACCAACGTTACATGCGCGACTATTTGAGCAGTGTTTTATCATTAGACCGCAATATTGAAAGGACACTCAACTACCTCGACGAACACAACCTGACGGACAACACAATCGTCATCTACATGTCTGATCAGGGTTTCTACATGGGAGAACACGGTTGGTTCGACAAACGATGGATTTACGAAGAGTCCTTCAGAACGCCGATGGTGATACGGTATCCCGGAGTAGTGAAACCGGGATCAGTAAATACAGATTTCATCCTGAATCTTGATATCGGTCCCACCCTCCTCGAAGCAGCCGGTGTGAAAATTCCGGCCGATATGCAAGGCGAATCATTCCTGCCGCTGTTGAAAGGTGAGCAGGTTCCCTGGAGGAAAAGTATGTACTATCACTATTATGAAAACGGAGAACACAGTGTATCTCCTCACTTCGGAATCAAAACCGGCCGGTATAAACTGATAAGATTCTATAAAAGAGTAGAAGACTGGGAGCTATACGACCTCAAAAAAGATCCGCACGAAATGCACAACATCTTCGGGAAAAAAGGCAAGAGAAAGATAACATCCAAACTCATGGGACAATTAAAAGACCTCATCCTTAAATACGACGATAAAGAGGCATTGGAAATTTATAACACTATGATTGGAAAAGATCCGATGCCAGCAATCAAGCCATTGCCATAAACCAATTATTCATTTTATACCTGACTTTATGAAAAAACAAGTCCTGCTGATATTCAGCCTGATTTTCGTTAGCAACATCTTTGCTCAGCGCGACACGATTGAATTCAACGACAACTGGCAGTTTGCCATTTACGACGACGGAGTAAAAATAAACACCAATGAAGACCTGCCCGGTTCCAGGATTGTTACCCTGCCACACACCTGGAACGTGGAAGACAAGTATCAAAACCATTACGGATGGGGATGGTATCAGAAATCGTTTACTGTGCCCGCTGCGTGGAAGAACAAAAATGTAGTGCTGGAGTTCGGCGCCATCAACCACACGTCTATCTTTACACTCAACGGGAACAAAATAATGACCCACAGCGGCGACGGGTTTAATAAAATCATTATTCCATTAAACGGATTATTGAAATACGGTAAGGAAAATATCCTTCGTGTGCTGGTGAACAATGCCTATTCAAATAACAAAGTTCCTTTCGGTAGTTCGTTCGACTGGCCGAATGACGGAGGTATCATCCGCCCTGCACAAATCATCGTCAGCGACAAACCTGCAGCAGCCTATATTCATGCGACTCCGACTGTAGTGAACGATTATAAAGACGGAAAACTGCATCTGAAATTAGGTTTTGACAAACCTGTAAATATTTCATGGACAGTAACCATCACTGAAGAGAATCAAGCCACTAAAAATGTGGTTTACAATGAGACAATTCAACCTGTATGGACCGGTAACGCTGCTGAAGCAGACATTTCTCTACCAAACATTCACCTATGGCACTTTGATTTTCCGAACCTTTATAAAGTGGATGTAACGATACACTCCGGAAAGAAGACAACGGATAAAATCAGCACGGTTGTAGGATTCAAAGACCTGAAACTCCAAAACGGAAAAGTCTATCTGAACGGTGAAAACATAAAACTGATGGGTGTGGAATGGACAGCCGGTTCTAATCCCGATTACGGTTTTGCAGAATCCGACAGCCTGATCCGCGCTATAGGTAAACTGATGAAAGACGTGAATTGCATCTTCAGCCGTCAGCACTTCCAGCAGGGTGATGTGTTTTATGATTTCTGCGACCGCAACGGAATTCTCGTGCAGCAGGAAGTTCCGCTTTGGGGCGGCGAGACACCGGCCAATGACACCATTCGCAAAATTGCCATGAGGCAGTTGCAAACAATGATTAACAATTTGTACAATCATACGAGCATCTTCGCCTGGGGAGTAGGAAATGAATTGAGAGCCAGAGACGCAGACATGAAAGAGCTGATCGGGGATTTGCTTGTACAATCAAGAAAATTAGATCCATCCCGCTATACCGGATATTGTAGCAACACCCTCACATGGGGATTCTACAATTCGCCGAATTTCGTTGCTGATGCCGGTGGTGACGGCGATTTCCTGATGATGAACGAATACGGTGGCAGCTGGTGGCAATTGCCAACCGGAAAGATCGGAGCTTATCTCGATAGTATCCACATGACCTACCCCAACATCCCTTTTTTCATATCGGAATTTGGAATTTGTGAACCCAACTTCAAAGGAGGCGATCAGCGCAGGCTTGAAGATATGATCTATCATATAGCCACATACGAGAGCCGTCCTTATATCGAAGGTGCTATTTACTTCGACCTTACAGACTATCGCACGCACTACCCGGGCACACAGGATGATGATAAATACAGGCAGCGTGTTCATGGTATTTACGATGTCTATGGCAACCCTAAACCGTCAATGAAAGTGTTGAGAGAATATTCATCACCGATTGAGGTGCAGACACTGAGTTCATGGAAGAAAGGCAAACTGACCGTAACCGCCTTCGGTAATATCGGTCTGCCGCAACACACCATCAAAGGCTATAAACTTTACCTGAGCGACCGCGAAGACAACTGGCAGGGAACAAAAGCCTACGAAATTCCTGAAACCAAACCGGGAGAGAAGGTGCTTATCGAAATCGACGATCTCTATAATGGAGGAGGTATCATCACGGTGGTACGCCCAACAGGGTATGTCGTTTCGCAGAAAAGTTTCAACTGGAAACCCGAGGATATGTAGGTTGTGTTTAGGGTTTAGGTTTTTTTTAAGTTCCGCTCACCGGCCTCTTGGTAGAGGCCGGATAAAACGGATTTTGCTATGATACTGCTACTCTTAAATCTTGTTAATTAATCACGTCACCTACTACTTGAAATCAGCATCTTTCCAGAAATACCCTTCAATCTCATAATACTCGCCGTCCAGATCATAAAATACAGCGTCTAATTCTCCATAGATTTTGATGGTCCGGCTTCCTATTTTTTTGTTTTCAAACATCCTGACTGTTCCGGTACCATTTTTATCCTGAAAATTGCTTCCATAAGGATTAAAAAAGGCTTCGGAATGAACATAGTTTAGTCCGAATGAATATTCCAACAAAAATCTGGTGGGATTTAACTTGTGTTCCTTGTATAGCTCTTCTCTCCATGTTTCCAAATAGATTCTCGGAAAGGCAAACTTGATATGGAGACTTCCATAATCGGGGACGGAAATACGAATCTGACGGGTAAGTCCTCCCCCTGGTAACCAATCTGCATCCAGAAATACTCGTTCGCCCAGTGGTAATTGTTTACCGTTAACTTTAAAATAAGCGCCCTGTTCTTTATTAGAAACAGTTTTGACTTGATCACTAAAATCAGTTCCAGTTGAATCTTTGTCTTTCGAACAAGACATTATCAACAAAAGCGAGGCGAATATTAAAACATACTTTTTCATGACTTATGATTTTTAGCTGATACAATATTTTTCTATTAAAAATTCTTAGAACTGTTCCCTCAGTCATCTGCAACATTTATTTGAGATGAACCACATAAAACAAATACCGGATGTGATCAATCGGGAAATTGAAGACCCTGAACCAACACAGCCGGATCCCATAAGTTTTCTGTTGTCATGCGGTTGCCTCCCAGTTGAACCTGGTAACGGCGTCCCTTAATAAAAGTGATATCTGATGTGGTACGGTCGCCAATTTGACGATCCACAAAAGCCATTTTCAGACCATTCACTGTTTCAATACGCTCATATCCTTTTGCATCTTTTTGCGAGTATCCGCTTTCAAGCGTATTGTTCACTGCATTGATGTGCTGAAAATATTGATAACCGGCTCCATCAATAATGGTAAGTGTTATGTACGTGTTGAGAGGGCCGGTTTCTTTTTCACCGGAGTAAGTACCAATAGCCCCATTGAAGCCATCAGCATCGGTGATTCTGATCAACGGATACCCTCCCAGATTTTCAGGGAACAATTTGTACAGTTCTTCTTTATCCAAAGGAGTTTTTTCAGCCAGTATCTGTTGCCAGCTCTTATCAGCGTTTTGTACTTCCGTATCTTCAGACCCGGTAATTTGAGCAGCTGCCCGGTCATTTGAACCTGCACTGCAACCCCATATCACCATCAGTATCCACAAGACCCGGATGATTACCTTTTTATTTTTCATCTTATCAGCTTTTAGAAGTTATTATTCAATAAAGAGAGTTATCCTGTATAGTAGCATATCCTGATTTATGCCCTTTGAAACCTGTTTAATCCCTGGTGTTTATCACCATATCGACCGGTTCAAAAGCTATACATTCCATCTTGCCACTCGTGTCCTTCTTTTTCTTGCCTTTATTTTTTTTGTCCACCTTTTCCATGTACATCATCAGGCCTTTTTGGTTATCCAGTGCGTATTTTTCCATAGCTTGCGGCTTGGGAACGTCGGAATATTTGCTTCTGAACATACTGCCGAAATCTGCTTCAGTATCAGTTGCTAAGTAAAAGATGAACTTGTGATCATCGTTTTCCATTTCGCGCCCGATACAATCATAGTCCAGGAAACGCCGGTTGGGTAATTCTTTGAAAGTGTAACCCTGAAACATATCTGCATCCTCCTCTTCATCTTCAATATTTATCTTCATTTCAGTAGCAGTTGCTATCCCATTTACCGAAGTGAATGTTATCTTATTTCCTTCGTCGAATACCACCACCATTCCCATAGCCATATTTGTTTTTACCGCCATGTAGGGTTCTGTACTATTCAGGAAGTAATCAATGTCAATAGATCCTTGATTTGTGGTCATGCGAAGAGTATATTTATACTGGAAGTAGTAGGCATCAGGTACCTGCGCCATATCTATTTTTTCGCCTTTAGGGGCGAACAGCTTATCAAAATTTGGATTGAGAAGTTTGTCCATTGCCTCGCTTGTTTTATCGGCAATCTTTTCAGCTGTTTTTTCAATAACAATTTCTTTGCTTCGCTCTAAAGCGCGTTCTTTCAGGTTTTTTAAAAACTGTCCGTTTACGTTTGTCGTGCCTATACCGCCAAGCAGAACCACGATGAATAATATCTGTTTCATAATAACCGGCTTTAAAAGTTTATTGTAATTTTTCATCTATTATCATTTTGGCCAATTCAATACACTTCTCTTCATTCAGATTTTTATCTTCAGAAATGTCCATTACCAAAGCGAAAGTCAGACCTTGGTAAGACACTTTCAGTTCATTGATTTTCGGATACCATACAGCGGCTTGTCCGACTCCTGTTATCTCTTCAGGATCGAGATTTCTGATTAATCCTGCACCAGTTTCTGTCACTTCTCTTCCTGCTTCTGTATTGGTTAATTCGGGTTGATTTTCGATGATCTGCTTTTCAAATTCTTTTGCGGCAGCTTCTTTCTCTTCATCGCTGAGAACCGGATAATTTCTCTTAAACCTTTCAAGTGTAGTATTTGATACTGAATGGATACCTACTTTATCATCGTAAGCGGGATGCACTGTTTTGCCGCCAACCGTCAGGGTTATTGTCCTGCCATTCTTCCACAGATAATTGCATTCGCGTGGAGGCGCATCCTTGTCGCCCATAAATCCGGCTGTCTTATTTTCATAATCTTTGGTCGCTTTGGCTTTGTCGAAACCGGTCACTTTTGCTGCCATATCAAGAGTCAACAACTCATCCAGTCTTCCTTTAAAATCTGCGGCATCTACTCCGCTTGTATTTTTAGATGCAGAGGAGACTTCTTTATTAAGCTCCGGCTTATCTCCTTTACTGTTTTCTGTATTACATGAAAACAGCAAAAGCGCGGACATAATCATAATTAAAGCAGAAGACGGTTTCATCATTCTTCAATTACAGGTTTTTAATAAAGGAGACTCCCTTCCGGGGACCCGCATTTATGTTTTTAAAATTTGAATGAAATCGTTGCCGGTTGAACAGTACCGGTGATACCCTGTCCGGATGAAGCTTTCATTTCCAGAGTCACACTATAACTGCCGCTTAGCTGATTACCTTTGGCACCTCTTAACCTTTTCGCATCTTCCCTTTGAATTATCGGAATAAAATCAAAAGCCTCTACCGGAATGAAAATATCTCCGGGTAAGAATTGGTCTCCCGGTATAAATTGGTCTCCCGGTATAAAGATATCACCTGGTAAAAAAGGCCAGTTAGGTCTTACAGAGGTTCCAATCACTCTGCCATTCTTTTTCACTGTTGTAACTAAATCGAAGAGCACAATATCACTCGAAGGGGCGTCTCCTTTAATCCGGAAGCCAATTTTGTATTTCTTATCTCTGAAACTTTTATAAAGTTCAACAGGGCTCTTTTCCTTTATCTTGCCATCCCTTGCAAAACCGGAAACAGATAACCTGCCTGAAATAGTTACATCCTTTGCAGGAGGGTTTTCAGGATCCGTCTTTTGCGCATAAGCATTTATGCTACTTAAAAAGAAACCCGCAGCTATAAATAAAATAATCTTTTTCATGGTTCATATTTTTTGAATGAATGAAATGGTAACGGATGTAAATATGAACCCTTTATTAACTTATGTCAATACCTGAATGAAACCATTTTTACGTTTGGAAAATACCTGAATTCAGGTATCTAAATGTTAGGGTAAATCGTTAAGTTTATCCAAAAATATATATTGAAAAACTTCCTGTCATACCTGGTTCTACTGCTCTTTTTTCTGATTAGCGGATTCCGGTTATCTGCCCAGGATCAAAAAACCAAAGACAGCCTCCTGTCGGTAGCGTTCAAAGCCAAAACTGACAGTAACTCTGTTCTTGCTGTCAAAACGTTGATAGGAATGTATTTCAATACCGGCAATTACGACTCTGCGCTCAAATACGGATACGCAGCCATTGATTTATCAAAAAAAATAAATGATAAAACTTCACTGACCAGAAGCTATTTTAATTTGGGATCCATCTACACGAACCTTTACAATCAAGACAGCTTATTGTATTATAACGGTTTGGCTGAAAAGGAAGCGATAGAACTTAAAGATACTTTCCTTCTCGTTCACTGTTATAGTAATTATGCCGCGGGGTATAGGAAGCTTGGCGACTATAAAGCTTCCCTGAACTATGCCATAAGGGGAGCAGAAATTGCTGAACATTCTACAGACTCTGCCATTATCAAAATATTACCTATGCTATATCACGATATTGGTGCCACCTTTAAAATTCAAAACCAATACCGGAAAACGATTGAATATGGTGAGAAGGCTTTGGAGTTTACCAATTATCCGGGAGAGCAGCGATACCGGATTTTGATATTATTAGAAATAACGGATGCATATCTAAAATTGAAGCAGTTAGAAGAAGCAGGGAAATATATCTCAACCGCAGTGAAAGAAAGTGATTCACTGGGTAATATGGTTATATCGCTGCAGGCTTATAATACCCAGGCTATTTATTTTTCTAATTCAGGGAATTCTGACCTGGCTATTGAGACTTATAAAAAGGTTTACAATTTGTGTGACAGTGTGAAGGATTACAATATGAAAACACATGTTGCCAATAATATCGCAATTGAATATTGGCTGCAGAAACAATATGATAAGGCTAAGCCCTATGCTGAGGAAGCAAATTCGCTGAGCCTGGAACAAAAACAGTTTACAGTAACAGCATCAAGTTTTGATGTCCTGAAAAGAATAGCAACTGCTCAGGGTGATTACAAAGCAGCACTAAGATATGCTAACCTGTTTAAAAGATATTCAGACAGCACTATTAACCAGGAGACGCAAAATCAAATTGTGAGCCTGGAGAAAAAATATCAAACAGAAAAAAAAGAAAGAGAAATTGCTGAACTGACTGCTGCCAATGCCGCTCATGAACTGACTGTAGCAAGACGCAACCGCCTAATAATAGCCGGAGGGCTTGGGGCATTACTGCTTTTATTAACCTTTGGGTTCCTTTATCGTAACAGTAAACAAAAACAATTATTAGTGGCTAAAGAAAATGCGCTTCATCTGGAGCAAATCGAATTCTTGAAAAAAGAACAACAGGTGCTTTCACTTCGAAGCATGGTCAATGGACAGGAAACTGAACGGACCCGTATTGCGCGGGATTTGCACGACGGTCTCGGTGGTATTTTCAGTACCATAAAGATGTATTTGAGTACACTGCAACATGAACAGGAAGCGTTGCAGCATAGTGAACTCTTTAACAGAAGCTTCAAGCTGATTGATACTGCCAGTGAAGAAATACGGCGCATTGCTCACAACATGATGCCTGAAGGACTGATGAAATTAGGACTGGTACACGCACTGGAGGATATGTGTACGAATATCAGCGCAGCTAAACAGCTGGATGTTAAACTGCAGACCTACGGAATGGAACAACGGATGAATATTTCGACAGAAATCATGTTGTACCGTATCGTACAGGAATTACTGACTAACATCATAAAACACGCACAGGCTACACAGGCAATTGTTCAGTTTAACAGGAATGGTGACCGGCTTTCGGTAACAGTGGAAGACAACGGGCGCGGATTTAATTTGAAAAAATCAGACGACAAGGAACAAACCGGATTAGAAACCGTAAAAAGCCGCGTTAATTATTTAAATGGACAAATTTCCATAGATTCCGAATCCGATATAGGCACAACAGTATTAATGGAATTTTTAGTTAACGACGATCCTGAAACTTCTCAATCTTCTTAGATTGCCGGATAATGTTAAGTATTTATATCATAGACGATCATCCTCTTGTTGCAGGAGGTATTGCAATGATGCTCAAAGATGTAGGATACGTCAATATTATGGGTACAGCAACTACCGGTAATGAAGCCATCAACTTTTTAAAAGATAATAAGCCTGATATTATTCTGTTAGATATCAGTCTGCCCGACATGGACGGGCTCCAACTCTGTGATATTATAAGGAAGGAAAACAAATACAGCAAAATAATAGGCCTCACTTCGGCTAACGAAAGTTCTATTATAACCCAATTATTGCACAGGGGTGGTAACGGCTATCTGTTAAAAAATATGGAGCGTAACGAACTTCTGGAGGCCATAGATAAAGTAATCAACGGGAAAATTTATCTGAGCCGCGCCGCTAATGAAAAAGTACTGGAACATTTTGCCTCTCTTTCTTCAGCATTAAGTGAAGTGCCCGCCATCACCAGGAGGGAAAAAGAAGTTCTACTATTATTGGAAGAGGGTTTAAACGGACCGCAAATTGCTGAAAAGCTCTTTATAAGCCCTTATACCGTAGAAACCCATCGCAAGAATATGATGCAAAAGCTGAACGCGAGTTCCACACAGCAATTACTGAAAAAAGCGAAAGAAGCTTGTTTGATTTAGGGATTGAAGATTGAAGATTGAAGATTGAAGGTTGAAGATTGAAGATTGAAGGTTGAAAATTGAAGGTTGAAAATTGAAAATTCAGGATAAAACTACGAACTACCAACCACGAACACCGAACCACGAACCACGAACTCCAAACTCCAAACAACGAACCACGAACCACAAACTCGCCGCAAGCGAAGTAAACCACTCTCGGCTTAGCCGAGACGAACCCCAAACCTGAACAGTTCGTAAATCCTTCCCGAAAACCTTAAATTTGCCGTCCGAAAATCAGGAATTGATATGTTTGAATCTTTAAGTGAAAAGCTGGATAGTGCCTTTAAAAACCTAAAAGGGCATGGAAGAATCACCGAACTGAATATTGCGGGTACAGTCAAAGAAATCCGCCGTGCACTGGTAGATGCCGATGTCAACTACAAGATCGCCAAGGAGTTTACCGATACCGTTAAGGAAAAGGCTCTAGGAGAGAAGGTGCTGCAGGCCGTCAGCCCCGGCCAGCAAATGGTAAAGATCGTTAAGGATGAACTAGCAGCTCTGATGGGTGGCGAAGAAGCCACTTTCAATATTACCGGGAATCCTGCCATCATCCTGATTGCCGGCCTGCAAGGTAGCGGTAAAACTACCTTCAGTGCGAAATTGGCCAACTATCTAAAAACTAAGAAAGCTAAGAGTCCGCTGTTAGTGGCAGCCGACGTGTATCGTCCGGCAGCTATTGACCAATTGACCGTTCTGGGCGAACAGATAGGAGTTGAGGTGTACAGCGAGCCAGAAAACAAGAACGCTATTGCAATTGCAGAAAATGCCGTCAAAGAAGCTAAGACAAAAAACAAAAATGTTATCATCATAGATACTGCAGGACGGTTAGCCATTGATGAGGTGATGATGAATGAAGTAGCAGGAATTAAAGCAGCCGTAAAGCCGGCTGAAATCCTGTTTGTGGTGGACAGCATGACCGGTCAGGATGCCGTGAACACAGCCGCTGCCTTCAACGAGAAGTTGGACTACACAGGTGTTGTACTGACCAAGTTAGACGGTGATACCCGGGGTGGTGCTGCGATTTCCATTAGATACACTGTTAAGAAGCCCATCAAGTTTGTCAGCTCAGGCGAGAAGATGGACACGCTGGATGTTTTCTATCCCGAGAGGATGGCTCAGCGTATTCTCGGCATGGGAGATATCGTAACCTTAGTAGAAAAAGCCCAGGCACAGTTCGACGAGGAGGAGACCAAGAAGCTGGAGAGAAAAATCCGCAAGAATCAATTCGATTTCGAAGACTTCAAAACCCAGATTCAGCAAATCAAAAAGATGGGGAACCTGAAGGATCTGATGGGTATGATTCCCGGTGTTGGCAAGCAGATTAAAGACATTGACGTAAACGATGATGCTTTCAAAGGAATTGAAGCCATGATCAACTCAATGACACCTGAAGAGCGCCGCAATCCTGATATCCTCAATGCCAGCCGAAAACAAAGGATTGCCGCCGGAAGCGGAAAAGATATTCAGGAACTGAATCAGTTCATCAAACAGTTTGAGCAGATGAAGAACATGATGAAGATGATGAACAAAATGCCAATGGGAAGAATGATGCCCGGCTTCAAAAGATAATCGGGCGTTTCTCTAAACGAGATGCGGTTTTACGATTTCAAGAGCTACCTGCAACTGCTCTTTCTCGGTAAGATGAGTATTGTCTAACACTATGGCATCGTCTGCTTTTCTCAGCGGACTTACCTCGCGGTTACTGTCGATATAATCCCTCAATTCAATGTTGGCCTTTACTTCTTCTATGGTAATGTTGGGATTCTTGTTATACATCTCGGCAAAACGCCTTTCCACCCTCACGGCTTCGTCTGCCACCATGAAAATTTTTACTTCCGCATTCGGAAAGACTGTTGTTCCGATGTCCCGTCCATCCATTACAATTCCCTTCTTCTCTCCCATTCTTTGCTGAGCAGCGACTGCAAACTCTCTGATTTCTTTAACAGCTGCCACCTCAGAAACCTTTTCTGCAACGACAATATCGCGAATGATGTATTCCACATTCTCTCCATTCAGATGCATCTCTGATTTCAGTGTGGTTGGATTAGGCTCAAAGTGCAATTCGATATTCTTCAGCGCCTCGCTCACCTGATCCGGTTCGTTCCAGTTTAGGTTATTTCTCAGAAAATAAAGCGTGATGGCACGGTACATAGCACCGCTATCGATATACACATATCCCAACTCCCTCGCCAGAGCCCTCGCCAGCGTGCTTTTACCGCAACTGGAAAAACCATCTACCGTTACAATTATTCTCTTACTCATCTGTACTACAAAAATCTGAATTCAAAAAGGAAGAAGCAAAACTCAACTCAATACGAAGTCTTCATCATGAATCTTCTTGTCTTCATACTCATCTTTAATTTCCCATCTCCACCGGTTGTGACTCCAAAGGTAAACTTCAGGATGCTCTCTAATGACCTCTTCCAGATACCGGACATACCTCAACGTCAATTCTTTCTCTTTCATCTCTGTGGGATGTTCGGTTGCAAGCTTTGATTCTATTATGTAATGTCCTCGCTTCGGTCTCAGAATCCGCATAAATACAACAGGCATATTATTGTATCTGGCATACTTCTCCGGCCCGGGAACAAAGGGAGTCCACCTTCCAAAGAACTTAACCCAATGTGCCTCCGCCGGTTTCCTGGGGTTTTGGTCGGCCACAAGAACCAATGCGTAAGTCTGGTGTCTGAATGGCATCATATCATTTTTCATATTCTTTGCAGAAAGGAGGTGGGTACCGCTCTTCTGCCTTAATTTTTTAAAAAGCCGATCGAAGATTTTATTACTGATCGGCATATACACACCAAGGAAGGGTTGTTGCAATTGTCCGCCAACCCTCAGGTTAGCCCACTCCCAATTGAAATTATGTCCGAGGTGTATTTGGCAACTTTTTCCTTCCTTATACAGTTGGTCGAAAATAGTGGGATCGAAGCGGACTCTTTTTCTCAAAGTCTTTTCACTCATTGAGAACATTTTGATCGCCTCCAGAAAGGTGTCGGTAAAATTTCTGTAAAAGCGTCTCATAAGCGCTTTCTTCTCCTTTTCTGTCTTTTCCGGGAAGGCTATACTAAAGTTTTTCATCAACACTTTTTTGCGATAGCCGACTATGTATTGAAGGACAAAAGCAACGAAGTCGGATAGCCCGTATATTATCCAAAAAGGAAGAAGGGAAATCAGATACAGTAATCCGTAAACGAGATAATACATGTGGCAAAGATAATTACACCAGGTTGTGAATCACGTGGACTTGAATGATTCTTATTCAAAAGAAATTTCTGCCCTCAATCAGCCGTAAAAGTACCTATACTGCTAAAATGTTATGTTAAAACATCTGAATAACCAGTGTTTTAGCACCCGATAAGTTTATTTTGTTTTTCCTTCAGAAAGCCTGAGTTTTATCAACCGGGAAATTACCTCTGAGGATTATTTTACTTTTAGATGATGAAGCGAATTTTACTCCTTATAACTGTTGGCCTGTTTCTATCGTACGGAGCAAATGCACAGTTTGAATCTTACCGCGATTCGGTCGTTCAGATTTACGGAGTCGTAATGTCATCTGACAGTCTTGCTGCCCTGCCGGGTGCCAGCATCATGGTAATCGGTCGTAATCAGGGTACCATTGCCAACGATAAAGGGGTCTTCTCTATAGTAGTTTTGAAGGGTGATCAGTTAGAGTTTTCCAGTGTCGGTTTTAAGGATATCCGCTTCACCGTCCCCAGAAATCTGGAAGGCAATCAGCACAGTATGATTCAGTTGATGGTACAGGATACGGTACACTTGCCGGCGACCATCATCAGAAAATATCCGACGAGAGAAGAATTTGAGAGGGCTTTTGTTACAACAGAAGTACCTGACACCAAGGAAGAGGTTGCTCGGCGCAATATGTCTGAAGCCAATCAGCGGGCGCTGATGAATGCTTACCCTATGAGTGGTGCCGAGGGCGGACAGTACATTATGCAGCAGAACGTGCGCAAGTATTATAGTGCCGGACAGTTGCCTCCCCAAAATATCTTCAATCCATTCGCCTGGGCTGAATTCATCAAAGCCTGGAAGCGCGGAGATTTCAAGAAGAAATAATTGTTACAATATTTAGTTTAGTAACGCAGCATTTTCTCGTCCAGTCGTGAGAGACAGCTGCTGAGAAAAAAGCTGTTAAATCTTCACTATTCACCGCTAAAGAAACGCCTATGTCTCTATGTGGTTAAATATTTTTACCACATAGTACACAGAGGAAATCCGTAATTGCATAACTTCAATAGGTAAGGCACAAGCGGACGCTGTGCGCCAATAATAGGTTAAATATTTTCCCGCCACCAAGGCCCTAAGGCACCAAGGAACACCAAGACTTTGGAAACGCAGTATCCTTGCCACAGTGGAAAACAACTGCGAAGAAAAAATCTATATTAGGTTAAGGCACTCAAAAATCATAATTCATAATTCCTAACTCATAGCTATTTTACACCTCTCGCAACACGGTTCCGGTATTACCTACCTCCAGAGAATAAGTAGCTCCTACTTTCAGCGCATAGTTCTCCGTCTGATGACCGACAGGAAAGTTGAAGCACACCGGATATTTATACTCTTTGAGAACATCGCGAATCACCTCTTCAACCGTCTGTCCGAAGGGATGATCTGTATCCTTCATCTCACTGAAACGGCCTACCACCACGCCTTTCAGCTTCTTCAGATTTCCACTGCGCTTCAGATGGTACATCATGCGGTCGATGCTGTAGATATATTCACCGGTATCTTCGATGAAGAGAATTTTATTTTTCATGTCGGGCACGGAAGGTGTGCCGATGAGATTCACCAGTAACATCAGATTGCCGCCGACTAATGTACCCGAGCATTTGCCTTTATGATCAAACTTGTGAGCCTCCGAATGATAAACAGCTTTCTTTCCTTCGAGCGCGTCTAATAAACTTTGCACGTACTCATTAATATCGTCTCCTTCATTGAAAGCTGCAGCCATAGGCGCATGCAGCGAACCGATGTTGTACTTTGTATAAATATGGTTTAAAAAAACCGTGATATCACTGAAGCCGATAATCCATTTAGGATTCCTGACAAATTTCTTAAAATCCAGATCGTCCACTATCCTTACCGAGCCGTATCCACCTCTTACTGACAGGATCGCTTTTACCTTATCATTATCCATCATCTTCTGCAGATCGGTCAGGCGCTGTTTGTCGGTACCCGAAAAGTAATGGAACTGATGACCGGGGGTTTTTCCCTTCAAAACCTTGTACCCGCGTGCTTTAAGCACTTCTATGCATCTGGCAAATTTTTCATCGGGCATGTAACCGGCAGCTGCTACCAGTCCTATCGTATCGCCGGGTTTTAAATAAGCAGGAAGGATTGTCTTCATTCGTCATTCAGATTTTTAAAAACAAATTATCGTAAAGAAACTAATTCGGCACTGTGATCGTAAACTGAAAGTTTGTGTTCTACTCCGCATTTCAAGGCATAGTTTACTTTGATGTGCCCTACCGGGAAATCAAAACAAACAGGATAGTCAAACTGTTTTACTTTTTCCATTACTATATCGTACAGACTTAATCCGAATTCCTCACCCTCATCATCCGGTTTTATCCGGAAGCCACCGATTATCAGGCCTTTCAGTTTATCTAATTTACCTGCGCGCAGCAGGTTCCACATCATCCCGTCTAACTTGTACAGATATTCGCCGACATCTTCAATGAATAAAATTTTACCGTCGGTTTTTACGTCAGTTTTACTGCCACTCATCATCTGAAGCAGTGATAGGTTGCCGCCCACTAATTTGCCCTTCGCCGTCCCCGGGCGGTTTTGCAGGCCTGTTGTACAGGCATATTTCATTTCGTTTCCCAACAGGCACCTGCGGATTGAATCAATCGAATCCAGTTGTTCGAGTGATCCTTTCGATTCATCCTCCAAAAAGCTGTTGCACATCTTAGAGTGGATAGACGGAATCTTGTATTTTCCATTCAGCAGTACGTGAATAGCTGTAGCATCACTGAAACCTATAATCCACTTCGGCTTCTTCCTGAACTTGCTAAAATCAATGCGATCGAGAATCCTGATAGCACCGTATCCACCCCTGCCGAACATGATGGCATCCACGGAATCGTCATCTATCATCTGCTGAAAGTCGGCAGCACGTTCATCATCCGTACCGGCAAAGGTGAAATCCCGCAGACCTACAGTTTTCCCAATTTTTACCTCAAAACCCCATTCTTTCATCTTCCTGATAGCCGGTTCGCACTCTTCGAGCGAGATGTGCCCTGACGGGCATGTAATGCCGATAGTACCCGCCGGTTTCAGATACTTGGGAAAAACAGCGGTTTCATCATCGGGATCCTCTGTCTTACGAATCAAACTCAATGAAGCTACAAAAGGGATGGAGGTCTGCAGAAAGTCTTTACGATCCATTGAGGTAAGAGATTAATTCTATCGGTAAATGTAAACTATTTCAGATGGATTCTTCACACAAAAGCCCCATCAAATAAGAAGAAAAAGCCTTTGATTCTCTTAAATCCGGTGGCCGGATAATTTTTCATTTTCGTAACCTCTCATTTTTGCCATGCGATCCCATTCAGGTAATTTTGCACCATTAATTTTTTAGCAGATGAGTGATTCGACAAGATATTTGGTTACTGCCGCCCTACCCTATGCAAACGGACCGTTACACATCGGTCACCTTGCGGGGTGCTACCTGCCGGCAGATATTTTTGTGCGTTACCTACGGGTGAACAGAAAGGATGTAAAGTTCGTCGGTGGAAGCGACGAACATGGAGTTCCCATCACCATCCGCGCCATGCAGGAAGGCAAGACACCTCAGGAAGTGGTTGACCATTATCACGAAATACTCAAGAACTCCCTGGAGAGTATGGGTATCAGTTATGATATCTACAGCCGTACATCAAAACCAATCCACCACAAAACATCTCAGGATTTTTTCCTGAATCTGTATAACAAAGGACTTTTTGAAGTAAAAGAAACCGAGCAGTATTACGATGAGGTAAAGAATGTTTTCTTAGCCGATCGCTACATCACCGGTACCTGCCCGATTTGTGGCAATCCGAATGCTTACGGTGACCAATGCGAGAAATGTGGTTCTTCACTCAGCCCCGACCAGCTCATCAATCCGCGCAGCACCCTCAGCGATGCAGTGCCTGTAAAAAGAAAAACCAAACACTGGTATTTTCCTCTGCAGAACTATGAAGCATTTTTGAAAGAGTGGATTGTCGACGGACATAAAGACGATTGGAAAAATAATGTTTACGGCCAATGCAAAAGCTGGTTAGACAATGGACTGCAATCCAGAGCCATGACGCGCGACAGCAACTGGGGTATCAAAGTACCGCTACCGGATGCCGAAGACAAAGTGCTTTATGTTTGGTTTGACGCCCCGATCGGTTATATCTCATTTACAAAAGAACTGACAGAAGACTGGGCCAAATACTGGTGCGACCCGAATACAAAACTCTACCACTTCATCGGTAAAGACAATATCGTATTCCACTGCATCATCTTTCCGGCGATGCTGAAAGCACATGGCGATTTTGTATTACCTACCAATGTACCTGCCAACGAATTCTTAAACATCGAAGGCGACAAAGTATCTACCAGCCGTAACTGGGCTGTATGGGTAGATGAATACCTGAAAGACTTCCCCGGTCAGCAGGATGTACTGCGTTATGTACTCTGCGCCAACGCACCGGAAACTAAAGACAACGACTTCACCTGGAAGGATTTTCAGGAGCGCAATAACAGCGAACTCGTAGCCAACCTCGGCAACTTCGTAAACCGCACCTTCGTGCTGATGCACAAGCTCTGCGGAGGAAAAGTGCCGCCGCTGCACGGTGATGTGGCCACACCTGAAGACCAGGAGATGGTCAATGCTTTTGCCGAAACAAAGAAGAAAGTGAGCGAGAATATCGAACACTTCAAATTCAGGGAAGCGCTTGCCGAAATCATGGAACTGGCAAGAAAGGGCAACAAGTACATGCAGGATAAAGAACCGTGGATACTTGCGCGCCAGGTAGATGCCAACGGAAAAATAGAAGCTGAAGCACAGAAGAAAATCGATATGTGCATACACGTTTGTCTGCAACTCTGTGCAAACCTGGCTATCCTGATTTATCCCTTCATGCCCGATACTTCCAAGAAGATGCTCAAGATGATGAAGGTAGTACAGCGTATGCTGTTCTGGGAGAATGCAGGAAAAGCAAAACTGCTGAGTGTGGGTTACAGCCTGCGTGCGCCCGAATTATTGTTCAGGAAAATCGAGGACTCCGAAATAGAAGCACAACTCGAAAAGCTGAAAAGCGGCTCCAAAAAAGCTGAGGCACCAAAAGAGGAAACTTCCTTTCCTCCGTTAAAGTCTGAAATCAGCATTGACGACTTCGGTAAGTTAGACTTCCGGACCGGAACCATCCTGAAAGCTGAGAAAGTAGAGAAAGCAGACAAACTGCTGAAACTCGAAATCGACCTCGGCTTCGAGAAGAGAACAATCCTCTCGGGAATCGCACAACACTTCAAACCCGAAGACATCGTTGGTCAGCGTGTGGTTGTAGTGGCCAACCTTGCACCGCGCAAGATGAGAGGCATTGAGAGCAACGGAATGATTCTGATGGCAGAAAATGCCGAAGGCCAGCTCTACTTTGTATCTCCGGGCGAGGTGGTAGGCAATGGCTTTACGGTGAGATAAGAGATTTCCAGTTACATAATTGCTCAACACCGGCATATTTCTCTATGTATCGGAGTTAACAGAATGGATCACCCTACATGAACCTGGGTATAAAAATTAGAAAATAAGTCTCCCTGCCTTTCGTTATAGTTTCTAAAGTTACTGTACTGTCCTACCGACAGTTAGAATCAACCATTCAGCAACTATGAAACGATTCCTACGGAATATTTCCATCTTAGTCCTTCCCTTCATCATCATGATTGTGGTGAACGAAGTGATGCGTCCGCGAATCAAAGAACAACCTTACTCTGCTCATGGCATCACGGCCATCAACTCGGCCAAGTATATACCGGAGAAATGTTCATGGGTGTGCCATAACGATACGCAATATTGCAAGGAGCATCACGTCAAATTCCTGAAACCATATTTCGGCACGACAGACTTCCTCTACTTCGGTGCCATCGGCGCTTTGGCAATGACCGGAAACTATGGCGCAGCCAACATCATTGTCTTTGTGATCTTATTTCCGCTCGTCATCTGGTTTTTCATTATCAAATCGCTCAACTTTCGTGACGAAATCCGTAAACTCAAAAAACAACAGCCATGAACCAACTGATTACTTTTTTCAAAGGGGTTTACGCTTATTGTACCGACTTTCTGATCAACCTGGCGAACATCCTCGGCATATCGTATTACGAGGTGAACTTTTTCATCTTCATTATCCTCTTCCCCTTGCTATTAATTGGCTCCATGTTTTGGTATGTCAGAGAGCGATCGAGGCTGGACCGCACCAGAAGCATGGCGGGTAAAAGGAACCCTTGATATTTTACGAAAACTTGTGATAACTTGAGATAGTTTTAATAAACTAACTCTTGTGGTTATGCCAGGCTCTTGCAATCTCCAAATAAAATCTGCTCTCTTCGGTGTCGCTGTAGGCGATGCGTTAGGTGTTCCATTTGAATTCAGCACAAGAGAGAGAATGCTGCAACACCCTGCTACTGATATGGTCGGGTTCGGTACTTATAACCAACCACCCGGAACATGGTCTGACGACAGCTCGCTGACATTTTGTTTAGCCGAGGCATTGGCAGATTCTGAATACTCACTGGCAAGTATAGCTTCGAATTTTGTGAAGTGGAAAATGAATGCCTGGTGGACCGCCAGGCACGAATTATTCGACATAGGGATTACAACCTCTCATGCTATTTCACGCCTATCGGATATCCTCGAAAATCAAGACTTTAAGGAGCTTGAGAAATTGAAGTATTCCGGAGACGAGTACGATAACGGAAACGGTTCTTTAATGCGGATACTTCCACTGGTATTTTATATCAAAGGGATGAAACCGGTAGATCAGTTTGATATCATCCGGGATGTTTCTGCGCTTACCCACAGGCATATAAGAGCTGCCATGAGTTGTTTCATCTACTTAAAAATAACTGAGTACATTTTAGAAAAACATGACAAGGCCGAGGCTTACGAGCAGGCAAGAAAATCTGTTTTAGAATTATGGGAGGAAATTGATTTTCCCGAGGTAGAAAGAAACCATTTTCAAAGAGTAATACAAAGAGATATACGTGATACTCCCATTGAACACTTAAAATCCGGCGGGTATGTAATTGAAGTTCTTGAATCCGCTATTTGGTTTTTCATGAAAAGAGAGAATTATAAAGACACGGTTCTTGATATAATAAACATAGGACACGATACAGATACATCTGCCGCAATAGCAGGAGGCCTGGCAGGCCTTTACTACGGCTTTAATGCCATACCAACGCATTGGGTAGATCAAATCGCGAGGAAAGAGGATATAGATGACCTGGCAAAAAGGCTTGCGGAAAAACTATGTGATTCGATCAAGTAATTGAAATCGAGTAGTTTCAAAGTAGAAACAAACCCCATTCTCTTCTAATATGTAAATTCCCCTTCATTTGCATCTCTCAATAGAGTAATTTCGACGAAATCACAAAAGAAGTACAAGGAGCGCAGATATGGAGATTGATAACACCACGCTTGAAGACCTTTCGGTCTTTCACCCTGAGGAAGATCTTTCCTTGTTCGACAAATACGATCATACCCGCACCTCCGGTGGTAGAGACATGCTGAGAAGGTTGTTCGTGCGCCCGCTCAAATCTACAGAGAGCATCCGGGAAACCCAGGAGATCCTGAAGACCATCGCCAAACATCACGATGAATGGCCGCAACGCATTAGCAACGGGTCCATCATGATGCTCCATAAGTTTTTTGAAACAGCAGTGGATGCCATTCCCGGCCACCCTTCCGGAACGGATGCTTATTTATATAAATTCCTGCACGGGCCGGATTACGGGTTGGTAAAGTTCTCAGCCGGACATGCTTTCGACTTTGTGACAGGGATGCAACAAATCACAGAGATGTTGCTGAAAGAAGACTGTCCGCCGTTGCTGGAAAAGAATCTCCGGCGTGCTCAGGACATCCTCAACAAACCGCATCTGGAGGAAATCGCAGGGTATGAAAAAGCCGAAGAACTCTCCATCCGCAAGATGCTGGCATTTGCTTCCTTTGTGCGATACCACTTCAAGAATCTTCTGTTTGAGCTCATAGATATCTACAGTCTGCTTGACGCCTGGTATGCCATGTCGGTTGCGGTTGAACGTGATAATCTCGTATTTCCCGAGTTTGTCGAGTCCACGTCGCCCGTGCTGCAGTTGAACGGATTATACCACCCGTTGTTGCGCCAACCGGTGCCTTACAATATCGAACTGAACGAGAATAAAAACTTTCTTTTCCTGACGGGAGCAAACATGGCGGGTAAGAGTACGTTCATCAAGTCAGTCGGTGTTGCGATTTATCTCGCTCACCTGGGAATGGGAGTACCTGCTAATTCCATGAAACTGACTTTGTTCGACGGGCTGATTACCAACATCAACGTAAAAGATAACATCGTAAAAGGAGAAAGTTATTTTTACAGTGAGGTAACCCGTGTGAAAAATACAGTACTAAAGGTGACTGATGGACGTAAATGGATGGTGCTGATTGACGAATTGTTCAAAGGCACTAATATTCAGGATGCCATGAAGTGCAGTACAGCAGTTATCAACGGACTCGTCCGCGTAAAAGATTCTTTCTTCGTGCTCAGCACACACCTCTACGAAATCAGTGAAGATCTGAAGCAACACAAGAACATCGACTTCCGGTATTTTGAAACAGAAGTAAAAGGCGACAAATTAGAATTCAGCTACCACCTGAAGGAAGGCGTCAGCAACGACCGCCTGGGATACTTCATCCTGAAAAGTGAAAAGGTGATTGACTTGCTTGAGAATATTTAATCATTCTACGCTTTACGCTTTGGGCCTTTATACACAAGCAAACGCAAGGCATTGAACACTACCAGAATAGTAGAACCTTCGTGACCAATAACGGCAGGACCGATCTTCGCCAATCCCGAGATGGTCATCGGCACGAGGAATAACACCATCCCCAGACTGATGACCAGGTTCTGCTTGATGATAGTTTTCGCTTTTTTGCTCAGTCCGATCGCGAAGGGCAGATTGCTCAGTTTATCTGCCATCAGGGCGATGTCGGCAGTTTCCAGAGCCACATCGCTTCCGGCGGCACCCATGGCAATTCCGACAGTGCTCTTTGCCATGGCGGGGGCATCGTTCACTCCGTCGCCCACCATTGCGATTCTCCCGGTCTCTCGGTGCAGGCGTTCGATCGCAGCTACTTTCTGCTCGGGCAGCAGGTTGCCAATAACATCACTGATTCCCACTTCTTTAGCTACTGCTTCACCTACGCGCTGATTATCACCGGTGAGCATAATCATCTTCTGAATACCCATATGCTTCAGTTCGTCGATCGTGCCTTTTGCCTCTTCTCTTGCCAAATCGCGCAAGGCAACGATTCCGATAAACCGGTCTTCGCGCTGTACAACCATCGTAGTATTCCCCTCTTTTTCCAACTGCTCAATCCTCGAGATCAATTCAGGAGTCAGCGTATCACCTTTCTCGGTGAAGAGTTCTTTGTTACCGATATAAACCGTTACACCAAACAGAACAGCCATCAGTCCGCGCCCCTGTATTCCCTCGGCACTCTTTGCCGGTTGCACATCCTCTCCTAACTTCTGGATACCCCCTGCAACGATGGCCCTCGCCAGCGGATGATCGCTGAGTTTTTCAACAGCAACCACAATTTTTATTAATTCTCTTTCGTCAAAACCATTCAGTGCATATACACCGGTGAGTGTCGGCTTACCTTCAGTCAGTGTTCCTGTTTTATCAAAGGCAATCGCATTGACAGAAGCCAGGTCTTCCAATGGTTTACCGCCTTTGAACAGCACCCCCGCCAGAGCACCACGCGCCACCCCGCTCAGCACAGCACTCGGAGTAGAGATGGCAAGTGCACACGGACTCGCAGCTACCAATACCGCCATCGCGCGATAGAAACTATCCCTGAACGGCTCATCAACCACAACGAATGCAAACTGTAATAAAACCACAAGTATCAGCACTGCAGGTACATAATACTTTTCAATCTTGGCAGTAAAATGCTGTGTGGGCGACTTCTGCGTCTGCGCTTCATTCACCAGTTTAATCAACCGGGAGATTGTACTGTCGGCCGCCAGCTTGGTAACCTTCACTTCCAACGTATGATCACCGTTGATAGTTCCTGCAAACACCCTGTACTTCTCGTCGAGAATATCTGCCTGTTCCAATGGAATGTCTTTATCGTTAACGGGTTCCTTATCTACGGGGATACTCTCTCCGGTAATCGGAGCCTGATTAACAGGACTGCTGCCGCGGACAACAATTCCGTCAGCCGCTATTTTAGAGTTAGGCCTTACAACTATAATATCTCCGGGAACAAGACTCTCTATCTGCACGGTCTTGAGATCATCACCCTTTCGCAACAGTGCTGTTTTGGGTGCTAATCCCGACAACGCTTCAATAGACTTTTTGGCTTTGGATAAGGCATAATGCTCGAGCGAATGCCCCAGGCTGAACAGGAACAGCAACAGGGCACCCTCTGCCCAATGTCCCAAAACCGCAGCACCAATGGCTGCTACCAGCATCAGAAAGTCAATTTCAAATTTTCCTTTCAGCACACTCTCAACCGCTTCCTTAGTGGTATAATACCCGCCGAAGAAATAAGAAATGATATAGAATGCAATCGGCACATTCGACGATATACCTTTAATAAACGAAATACCAAACCCCGCTACCAGAAAAATACCGCAGATGATTGCAAAAATGAGTTCGGTCCGCTCACCGAAGATTCCATCGTGATGATGATCTTCAGCTTCCTCAACGATTTCCGCTTCATAATCTGCATGGAAATCTTCTACCCTGATGACATCTAACCCTTTCTTATGTATCAGACTCAAAACCTGATCTCTGTTCAGGATATCTTTTTTGTACTCCAGTTGGATAAACCCGGTACCTGAAACAGAAACGCTCTGGATCCCTTGTATTTTTTTAAATTCACCTTCAATATTTCTCGCATGGCGCGGATGGCGGATACCGGAAACTTCGAGCAACAAGTGGCCGTACATATCCGTAACGATTGCGCCTTCCCTGCGGGCCATACTTTCAACATCGGTAATAGAAATGATGTCGGGATTATAGTGAAAACAAATACCGGATTTACCATTCTCCTCCAAAGGAACGATATGCACTTTATCAATTCCCCTCTTAGTTGACAGACGTTTGATGATGCGATCGACACATTCATCCCTTTCGTCGGGCACTTCGGGTAACAGAATATCAAGATTGATTCTTGTCTTTTCCATACGGAGAGCTAAATGGCTGTTTTTGGTTTGGAAGTCACTGTTTGCAAAGAAAGTTTCTTTCGAGCGAATTTGGTATAATTTCGTTGTCCCGGGCGGATTTATTTAACACACGGCGACTGAAAACAGGCTTCACCGGAATCCGGAAAAGAAATAAATAAAAATGGAAGCAACAATTAAAGAGAATGTATTCAAGACCATCGGTGAGCACCTTAGTGATGAGGAGTGTGAAGCTTTCTCCGAACTTCCGTTTCAAAAATCGTATGCCCGGAAGACCATCATCGCCGACGAAGGCAAGGTTTGTAAATACGTTTACTTCATTACTAAGGGAGCAGCATACTCTTATTACATCAATGAGGATGGCGATAAAAACGTCATCCAGTTCGCTATTGAAGGCCACTGGATTACCGACCAGTACAGTTTCTTCTCGGGTAAGAAAGGCATCTTCATGATCGAAACACTCGAAGACTGCGAGATGCTGGTCTTCAGCAAAGAGAGCATCGACAACCTGTGCCGCGGCAGTCACCGTATAGAACACTTCTTCAGGATATTGGTACAAAATGCCTTTGCAGCCCTGCAATACCGCCTTACCAAAACCAACAGCGAAACTGCAGAAAGCAGATACCTGGAGTTTGCAGAACTCTATCCGCATTTCCTCAACCGCATTCCGCAGTACCTCATTGCCTCTTACCTGGGCATCCGCCCGCAATCGCTCAGCAGAATCCGCAAAGAATTATCAGAAAAATAAACTTCCCCGTCATTTCTTAACCTATGTGAACGTAATCGAGGTTTCCTTTAGTGAGATTTGCATCATAATTGTAAAACGAGTAAAATTTTTGAAATTATGAGCAACAAAATGACCTGGGTAATTGACCCATCTCACACAGAAATACTTTTTAAAGTGAAGCACCTGATGATCACTAACGTGAAGGGTGAATTCAGAAAGTTTGATGGTAAAGTCATCAGCAACGATGCAAACTTTCACGATGCAAGCGTAGAATTAACGATCGACGCATCTTCCGTTTTCACCAACAACGAAAACAGGGATGCACACCTGAGAAGCGCTGATTTCTTCGATGCAGAAAAATATCCGCAGATCACTTTCAAAGGCACTTCCCTCACTCAGTTAGATGAAGAAAACTATCAGTTGAAAGGAATGCTCGAAATGAAAGGTGTGGAGAAAGAAGTGGTACTGGATGTAGAGTTCGGCGGACTGATGAAAGATCCTTACGGAAATGAAAAAGCAGGATTCTCTGTTTCGGGTAAATTCAACAGAAAAGACTGGGGACTGAACTGGAATGCTTCACTGGAAGCCGGTGGTGTAATGGTAAGCGAAGAAGTACGCATCAATGCCGAGGTACAGTTTGTGAAGCAGGTTGTTGAAGAGGTAATGGCATAGGGAAGTTTAGGATTGATTATAGCAGAGGGCCGTCCGCAAGGATGGCCTTTTTGCATTTCATACCCGGATCCGTGATACCTTTAGTTACCGGCCTGCCTCTTTTTCAAATTGCTTACCTTTCAATACTCAAAACCAAAGCGATGAAGAATCTTTCACACTACTTCAGCCTGATACTGATTTTTTGTTTTACGGGACTCATTACTTCAGCACAGACAATAGAGGAAAAACTGGAAGCGATGATGAAAGAGCAGCCTACGGTCGGGCTCTCCGTTGCAGCAGTAAAAGACGGTAAGATTATCTACACCCATTCTTTCGGATATAAAGATCTGGAGCGGAAGACTCCCCTTTCTGATAATGATATTTTCCGCATAGCATCTATTTCCAAATCCTTTACCTCAGTCGGACTGATGCAACTGGTAGAGAAAGGAAAAATCAGTTTGGACGATGATGTAAGCTCTTTAGCCGGGTTCAAGATCCGCAACCCGAAGTTTCCCGACAAAGTCATCACCCTGCGGATGGTCCTTTCGCACACATCGAGCATCAACGACAGCCAGGGATATTTTGATATGGTGACTATCAACCCGGATAAGAATCCCGATTGGGCAAAATGCTACAACGATTATGAGCCGGGCAGTGCTTACGAGTACTGCAACTACAACTATAATATTGCAGGTACCATTTTAGAACGCGTATCGGGAGAGCGGTTCGACCGATACATTGCCCACCATATTCTCGAACCATTAGACATTTACGGCGGATTCAACGTCAACGACCTGAACAGTTTGAGGTTTGCCATGATTTACGCATACAACAAAGATTCTTCAAAATTCATTCTCTCCCCCTCTGCGTACGCTCCTCGCAAAAAAGAAATAGCAGCCTACGAAATGGGTTTTACGACACCCATCTTTTCACCCGCAGGGGGCATGAAAATATCAGCGGGCGACCTCGCTAAGTATATGATGATGCACATGAAAGACGGCAAGCAGAACGGAAATCGAATCATTTCGAAAAAGAGTACCGAACTGATCAGAACACCTCTTTCAGAGAAGGAACACTACGGACTCGGGTTGTTAATGAATCCCGACATCATCCCCGGCGTTAATATGTACGGACATACAGGCGGTGCTTACGGACTGACAAGTCTGATGTTTTTTGACCCCGAGAAGAAATTCGGATTTGTGACGATCTCCAACGGCAATGCCCCGTTTTACTCTGCTGGGAAAAAAGCGATTAAAATCATGTATGAGGAGTTTATCAAGAAATAGCCCCCGGCTATTTCTTGTTTATTTGTTTATTCGTTTAAAGGTTTAGTGATGAGCTCTGAGTGTCTTGGCCTGATATAGATTTTTTCGTTTATGGGACTGTCTACCGTGACGGATTTATTTGTTCAGTGTAAAAGGCTCCTTATTTCTGAACACGATATCTTAATTTTTACCGGATACTCCTACGGAGTATGTGTCTTATTGTTAGCTTTTGTTACAAACGGGGAACTCCTACGGAGTTACCACTTCATTCCTTCACAGTTGTCTCTCTTCGTGGTGAGGACGGTGCACTTAAAGTAATTATCATCAACCTCTGCTCCAAACACTGCAAGGTTTTCCTCTGCACTATCCCTCACGGCAAACCTTACAGGTTATCCACGCTGCCCATAGTACCGTGACCATCCCTGGTCGCGGAAGTAAATGATGCACAGCGTCCACAACCATGACGGAGACACTGTCGGGAAAATTCCTCCGCCTTGGAGGGGTGGATCACGCGCCTGCGGAAGACGGAGAGTTTCTTCATTTGCCACCATTAAAAAATCATTACAAAGAAGAGATTGCGAGTCAAGCCCGCAATGATAATCCCCATTATGTCATTCTGTGCTCGACACAGAATCTCATTAAAACATTCGAAGGAAGCCTGAGGAGAATAAAAGAGCTCACGACTTTTTAAGGATTTTTTTCTTTTCTTCACAGTTGTCTCTAACCTTCGCAAGGATGCTGCGTTTCCAAAATCTTGGTGCTCCTTGGTGCTTTAGAATCTTGGTGGTAAAACAAAAAAATCTCTGTGCA
This sequence comes from Chitinophagaceae bacterium, assembly GCA_024103425.1. GTDB lineage: Bacteria > Bacteroidota > Bacteroidia > Chitinophagales > Chitinophagaceae > Ginsengibacter. The sequence continues at coordinate 2,378 of JAGFIS010000024.1, read as the reverse complement.
CTATGTGGTAGAAATAATTAACCACATAGAGACATAGAAGTTTCTGTAGTGGTGAATGGTGAGTGTTTAATCATTTAGTTTCCAAAGCATTAGCAGGCTATTTTCCTTGATTTAAGGTAAAATTTCATTAAAAGGGCTGATTTTTGGCACAAAACAAAAAATACCCTTATCTTTGCACTCCTAAAAAAATAAAGGAGTAATTTATTTATGCTGATTATTGACTCAAAAGATTGCGAAAACATCGACAAGGCTTTAAAAAAGTACAAGAAGAAATTCGAAAAAAGCCGTATTCTTTTAGAATTGCGTGACCGTCAAGCTTTCACCAAGCCGTCAGTACGTCGTCGCGAGATGGTTCAGAAAGCAATTTACAAGCAGCAAATCGCCAGCGGTAAGGTAGAAATATAAATTTCACTCCGTTCAAGATATTCAGAACCGATAGCTTAATTTTACAGCTACCGGTTTTTTTATGCCCCAATCTGACCTTATAGAACAATTCTGCAATCACCTGACCTCTGAAAAGAGGTACTCGGAGCATACGGTAAGTAATTACCGCAGAGACCTGACCGATTTCCGCGATTTTCTTGAAACTACATATAATCAGCCCCCGGCTGAGGCCCGCCCGCCCTTCATCCGCTCTTGGCTGGCATCGCTCAAGGAGAGGGAAATGGAAGCCACCAGCATCAACCGCAAGATATCCGCCCTGAAATCATTCTATAAATACCTGCTCAAAAGGCAACTGATTACCAAAAATCCGGCTACCGGCATTCCCTCGCTGAAACAGAAGAAAAGGCTGCCTTCGTTTGTAGAAGAAAACCAGATAGTCCCCGTTCTGGAAAGGAACTACTTCCCCGAAGGATTAGAAGGCAGTACCCGCTTCATGGTAATTACCTTATTATATATCACCGGGATACGGGTCAGCGAACTCACCGGCATCAAAGAATCCGATATAGACTACTCCGCCCGCATCATCCGTATCTACGGAAAAGGGAATAAGCAGCGGAATGTGCCGCTGAGCAACGACATGCTGCACCAAATAAAGGACTATATCGCCGAAAAACGGCGCAAGCTCGAACATCCTGCAGACAGCCTGCTCGTCAACAAAAAGGGCAAACCGCTTACCCGCAGTGTTGTATATAATATGGTAAAGAAAGAGTTGAGCCTGATTACCACGCTCAAAAAGAAGAGTCCGCACGTACTGAGACACAGCTTTGCCACCCATTTAAGCAATCACGGGGCCGGGATCAACGAAATCAAGGAGTTGCTGGGGCATGCCAGCCTGGCATCCACGCAAGTTTACACCCATACGGCCATCGCCCGGCTGAAGGAAATTTACGACAAAGCCCACCCCAAGAGTTAGGCATTTCTTAAAAAGGGAAAGAAAAAATATCTCCCTTGAAAAATCCCGCCAAATCTTTAACTTCAATCTCAGATTCCCGTGCGGGAATCGCAGTTCTTTTATTTTTTTCACTTCTTAAAAATTATGCAGGTATGACGGTAGATATTCAGACGCATCGCTTCGATGCAGACGCTAAGTTGCTCGCGTTTATAGAAAAGAAAGTAGAAAAACTCAATCAGTTCCACGATCGCATTATCCGTGTTGAAGTCTATTTGCAACTCGACAATGTCGTCCATAAAATAAAAGACAAAATCGCTGAGATTAAAGTATATATCCCGAGGCATAATTTCTTTGTAAAATGCTCCTCAAAATCTTTTGAAGAGAGTTTTGACAGCGCATTGGAATCTGTCATCAACCAGATTAAAAGGAAGAAAGAAAAAGTAAATGCCGTTTACTGATTCTTTCCGGTTTATTTGCTAAGGCCAGCAACACCCATTACAGTGAAATACATTAAACAGGGCACGGTTTATATTGAAACCGCCCGGCAGGGGATTGGCGTTGCCTTACCGGTAACTTTTTGGGCGTGCGGGCTTAAAAACCTAACTGAAATATCTGCACGTAACTAGTAAGGATCTGACAAATATTTTAAGTCTGATTGATGACATCGACAGCATTCTGAAGAAATAATTGTGAAGTTGTATTGACGCAACAGCACATTTTTTAATATGTATTGCGCAAAAGTGACCAAACGTGTTGAGAATCAATGGTGAAAAAAATTGTTTTTAATGTTTTCGTACCGTAGAATGTTCGTATATTTATGAGTAGGAACGCAATCCACCTTCGGTGGAGTAAAGTTGCTACGTGTCGCCGGAGGCGACACTCCCGCCCCTTTACCGAGTTGCGTTTCTACGCGGCGCTTGACCAAATTTCCCCCACCTCAGTTTTGCAGGACTGCGTCCTACAAAACGCTTGACTGAAATTTGATCCCAAAAAATAAATTCCACGTGTCTGAAAACAAGTTTTCATCCACCCATTTATTTTT
>JAGFIS010000008.1 GCA_024103425.1 Chitinophagaceae bacterium | reverse complement strand
CCTTCACTCATCATGTCTGCCATCATTCTCATGTGGTGTGCGGCTTCATCAAAAACTCTGATAGCATTATCATAATCTTTTTGCAGTAAAAAAACAGAGTATTCTGTTGTCTGATCAATATGCATCTTCATCATATCGCGCATTTCAGTTTGCGCCCAATGCGGATTTGCATTTGCAAGAAAATCTCCAATCTCTTTTGCATTCAGGTACCAGTCGGCTAAAGCCGCTTCCAGTGCTGCGCTGTTTCCTTCTTTCGCAGCAGTCAGCACAGGTACAGCTTCATTGATGTGTGTAGTCAGGAGTTCTGTAAGCGCATCGCCTGCGGCTTTTCCATAATATGGTACAATTGCATCGCCTATATCTTTCTGGTTTTGAAGTAATCTCTCAAGACTGGAATTCAGGCTCGATTGGTTATTAAAAAATGCATCTACTGTACCGTAAGTCCATTGCATATGATCGCTCCAAAGGCCCTGCATTTTACTTATCAGCGTATTATATTCTGTATTGTCAATATCAGCCACTGTTTCTTTCTTACAACCGGTAAGCGCAAGGATAATCAGTAGAGAAAAAGTAAGGATTCCGGTAAATTTTCCGATTCTATGCAAAAATCTGTTGTTTACATTTGTTTTCATTTCTTATGCTTTTTTGTTTGTAATACTTAAATTGAGTTGGCATGTATGAGAAAGGTTACAAACTGTTTGAAGAAAATTTCTATACCCTAAACTCAAACTGGTAGTGGTGGTTTATTCAGAATTTAAAAAAACATCGGTCTTAGCACTATTACTGGGTATTACATTCATGACAGCTTTCATGATTTTTATCCTGTCTATTATCAATACCCCCGATGGACTGTGGGTGAATATTTTCACTATACCGGTATTCATTTTCTTTCTCGTCCTGATGATCAGAGGAGAACTCAAGAAGAAGGCGATGAAGCTTACTTTTAATGGAGATACGATTACTGCCGCACAGTACCTTGGTCTCACAAAACCCCGGGAGTATTCTTTTTCAGAATTCGACGGATATCAGCTGGTGGCCGTTTTAGGAGAAGACAGAGAGTACGAGTTTCTCATTCTAATGAAAGACGGCAAAAAGGAACTGGTGGTTTCTGAGTTCTACTATAAAAACTTTGAGGAGCTCAAACAGTATATCTCTAAACACTGTTCTTTCCTGAAACGCAGAAAAATTGATTACTGGGAAGAAATTAAATATTCGCTGTTTTAATACAGGCCGGTCATTGTATTCTCACACTTTGAATATATTCTCAGCCAATCTTAAGACTCGTCATCGTTAAAGAACCACCAACGGGGTGGTCGTTGAACAGTTCTGTCTCTTCATTTTGATCTTTCAACGCAAGTGCATACAACAAAGGGAGGTAATGCTCGGGAGTGGGTATGGCCAACTCAAAAGATTTTCCCTGGCGGGAGAAGTTGATGAGTGAGCTGTGGTCTCCGTTCAGAATCAGTTGTTTCATTTTATCGCTGGCCTCTAACGCCCAGTCGTATGCGTAATACTCTTCCAGTTTATCCCACGCCACTCTTCTGAGATTGTGCACCATGTTGCCGCTGCCGATAATCAATACTCCTTTTTCTCTGAATGCACTTAGTTCCTTCGCAAGATCGTAGTGGTATTGCGGTCCCTGATAATAGTCTAAACTCAGTTCCACAACAGGTATATCAGCCTTGGGATACAGATGCTTTATCACGCTCCATGCACCGTGATCCAGCCCCCAGTTGGTGTTCAACCCGACTTCTGTCTTTGAAATTTGCCCTTTGGCTTCCATCGCCAGCTCCGGACTGCCCGGCGCAGGATATTGTACCTCATACAGCTCTCTCGGAAAACCGCCAAAGTCGTGAATCGTCTGCGGGCGCTCCATCGCTGTTATATAAGTTCCTGCTGTCTCCCAGTGGGCGCTGATACAAATAATAGCTTTCGGCCTGGGAATCTCGCTGCTCACTTTTCTAAAGCCCCGGACAAATTCATTTTCTTCAATAGCATTCATCGGGCTGCCGTGCCCAATGAATAAAACAGGCATCTTCTCCGTCTTGCCTAACGGACCAGTTATTCTTGTCAGTTCCCCTGTTTTCATTGTTTTCTTTAATTCTTTTCGCCATCCTGTTTCAGGATCGGTAACAGAACTCCTGAGCTTCGCGTTTTATCGCGATAGATTTTTATTTCTGCTTTCTGAAAGTCTTCTGTATTTGCCTCGGGAATTCTCAAAAACTTCTGAGGGTTCATATCCACCAACGGAAACCAACTGCTTTGTACCTGTACCATTATCCTGTGGCCTTTTTTGAAGGTGTGCAACACATCGTTCAGATTAATTTTCACTTTCGTAGATTCTCCCGGAACAAATGGTTCGGGATGAACATAATCGTTCCTGAACTTTCCGCGCATCACTTCTGCTCTCACCATTCTTTGCTCCGGTTTTGCATCCTTTCCTTCCGGGGCGGGCACTACGTCTATCAGCTTGACAATAAAATCTGCATCCGTTCCGGTAGTGCTAACAAACAGGTCCGCAACAACCGGACCGGCTACCGTAATATCTTCCTTCAATACCGGCGACCGGTAAACCATCACATCTTTTCTCTCCGCTGCAAAACTCTGATCTTCCACCATATACTCGTTATTCCTTCTCGCCTGTACTTTCCCGGTATAGGGTACAGGATTAGCGGGGTCGCTGATATACTTATCAAAAGATTCTGAAGATTTGCTTTTGGATTCGCTAAGCGTTCCTCCCTCACCAAAATAAAAAGTCTTCAACTCTGTATTTGTAACAGGCCACTCATCGAAGTGGTGCCATTTATTTCCTCCCGTTTCAAACATGGTGGCCTTCGTCATGTTCCAGCTTCCTTTGTCTTTAAGGAAATAGTTGAAGAACACGGTTTGCAGGCTATCCTGGAAATACTTGCTTGTGTTGCTGCCAAAATCATATGTACCAAAGCGTGCCCACCCGTCTCTTGCCCATGCGCCATGTGTCCACGGCCCCATCACCAGATAGTTATTGGTTCCCGGCCCTTGTTTTTCAATGGCTTCAAAAGTGTGGAGGGCACCAAACAGATCCTCGGCATCAAACCAGCCGCCTACCACCAATGTAGGGATAGTAACACTTTTTAAATGCTGACGGATATTTCTTTTCTGCCAGTAATCATCATAGGTATCGTGCTCTAAATATTCATTCCAGATATAACTGCGGTGGTTGAAATATTTTTCTGACTGGGTATTCTTAACCGGTCCGAGCTCGAGAAAGAACTTATAAGCATCTGTGCGTGGTGCGTTGAAGAGAGTACCGCCATAATTTTGAGTTGGACCACTTCTTTCCTTACCATAGAAATTCATGAAATCAAAATTGTCCATCAGAAAAAACGCTCCGTTATGGTTGGCGTCATCGCCGATGAATTCATCCGTCACAGGTGCTTGCGGGCTTACAGCTTTAATGGAAGGATGAGCATCGGGAAGACTGGTGGTTGCATAAAACCCCGGATAAGAAATTCCGTATAATCCTGCCCGTCCGTTGTTGTTCTTAATATTTTTCAGCAGCCACTCCATGGTATCATAAGTGTCGCTGCTTTCATCAACATCCTTATTGCTTTTCTTGTCGGGAATAAAAGGTGTCGCTTCCTGGTTATGACCTTCGCTCATATATCTACCTCTCACATCCTGATATACAAAAATGTACTTCTCGTGCATCAACGCTTCGTTGGGCCCCAGCCTGCGCGCGTAATTGTCTCTCCCATAGGGAGCAACAGAGTAAGGTGTCCGCTGTATCAGAAAAGGATACTTCTCCGATTGATCTTTAGGAACGTAAATAATGGTATACAACTTTACGCCATCGCGCATAGTGATGGTAGTATCAATCTTGGTGAAATTATCTCTGATAAAATCTCCTGTTTGAGCATGAACTGCTGACGCAAATACAACAGAGAAGAACAGTATAAGTTTCTTCATTGAAATGTTTTTAAATGAAAAAGGCACATCGAAAGTACTACTATAAAAAAATCCCACGCCGGTGCGTGGGAAGAAAGGTATAATCACCTGATGAATTATATTATCAGGCCTTATCGTCTGCACTCGGACCGTACATTCCCGGAATAGGAACATCCAGCAACCTAAGATACATACCTAACTGTGCCCTGTGATGATACAGATGACTCATCCCCATAGCTCGCATTGCCTGTGCTTTAGGCATCTTCATGATAATTCTGTCACCAAACTTCATTGTCCACTCTCCTCTCAGATCTTCTTCTTTCTTGGTCTTCAGTGCTTCAACAGATTCTTCAGCCCCTCTGTCTGACAGTTTTACCAAATCTTCAGCGCTTGTAATCTCAGGAGCTTTCATGCTTCCATCAGCGAGATCAACTGAGTCTGTGGTAGCAATCAACCCCACCATACGCGACAGGTTGGCAATATGAGTGGCCAGGGCCTTCAGGGTCATAGACTTCTCATGCGGGCGCCAGTCAAACTTATCTGCAGGTACACGCTCCAGCATCTTTCTGGTTCCTGCATGCTCTTGTTCAATTTCCAAAACAAGGTCTTGTATTAACGACATGTTTTTTCTTTTATAGTGATTAAATATATTCTGAGATATTTCTTTCGTCGATGTTTACACTTCTCCCCTATCGATCCGGTCGATAACAGAAAATGAATTCTTAGCTCAGCATTCCGATAAACACTTTCGGATAGATACCTGCCCAGAGCAACAGGATGAATAAGGCTGCCATCACCGCTGTCAACACAACAGATGGCCTCGCTTCAGCCTGACTTACTGCCGGTACATCGCTTCTGGAAAGCATGGCCGCAATAACTCTCAGGTAGTAGAACAACCCGATGGTGCTGGATATCACCAGCACAAACAGCAGGAACAATCCTTTGCCCCCCATTCCTGCAGAGAGTACCAGGAACTTACCCATGAAACCTGCCGTCAGCGGAACACCCGCCAGCGAGAGCATCACCACAGTAAACACTGCAGCGGCTACGGGCCTTCTCCAGAAGAGGCCGCGATAGTCATCTACCATCTCGAGTTCGTTGCCCTTACCCGAGAGGTAAATAATCATACCAAATGCGGCAAGCATGCTGATGAAGTAAATCAGCAGATAGAAAGATGATGCATCGATCCCTCTGTTAGAGAAAGCAAGGAATGCGACCATCAAATATCCCAGGTGTGATATGGATGAATATGCGAAAAGCCTCTTGAGGTTTTGTTGTCTCAATCCGAGCCAGTTACCGATAAACATCGATGCGGTGGCAATCACTGCAAACGCTACCCAAACACCTTCATGGTTCAGCCCACCAATGCTGTAAAAGAATCTCAGCAGGAACACAAATGCTGCTCCCTTGCTGACGGTAGCCACGAAGGTAGCACCGGGTGTAGGTGCTGCGGCGTAAATATCGGGCGTCCAGAAATGGAACGGCACTAACGCCATCTTAAATCCGAAGCCCACTATCACCATCCCCAAACCGGCAACCGAAAGTATATCTGCAAATCCTTCTTTGCTGACAATTCCTGAAAGGTCGTGCAGGTTCATTTTTCCTGTAGAAGTATAAATAAGTGCAAAACCAAAAAGGATAAACGAAGTAGCTGCGGCTGCAAGAATCAGATATTTGATGCCCGCCTCAATGGAAACCTTCTTATGCCTCATGTAACCAATCAATGCAAACAGCGATACACTCAGCACCTCCAGCGAGATCACAAAGGAAATGAAGTGGCTGCTGATCGTCATGAATGCCGCACCCAGAGTGGCCAGTAACAAGAGTACAAAATACTCCTCCCTCGTTTCTTCTCTAACACCCTTGAAGTAGTAATAAGTGAAGAAAGAAATCACCAACGATGAACAGATGATCAGTCCGGAAACAAATTTTCCCTGACCGTCCATTACAAACAGGTTAGACACTATTTCGCCTTTCCCTTCTAATCCTGTCAGAAAATACAATGAAGCCAAAAGTGTGAGCAATGTGAGCAGGTAGCTGAATTTGAAATTCCGCTTCACTGCAATTCCTATCAATACCAGAACAGCTCCTGCAGACAGAATAACCTCCGGAAGTATCGTTTTAAACTCGGCAAGACTAATCATGGCTCACCTCCTTTTTGTTTAGTTCTGCTAATTGCATCTCGTCTAATTGTATCACTTGATTCATTGTTTGGTCGGCCGGTACCGATATCAGGATATTATCAAATGCCGGTTGTGCAGTATGAACTACTTTCTGCGGGAAGAAGCCCAGCCAGACAATCGCAACTGTAAGGCTGCCCATTACCACCCACTCGCGAAAGGTGAGATCGTAATTGCGCTTTTCGGCCTCGGGGTGTTCTGTCTGGTGAAACACTTTCTGTAGAATCCGCAGCGAATAGTTAACGGATACTATCAATCCCATTGTTGCCAACACAGCCATCGGAATGCTGAACTGCCATGCACCTGCCAGCGTGAGGAACTCTGCAACAAAGTTGGCCAGCCCCGGTAATCCGAGTGATGCCATCACAAACACAATGGTAAAACCCCCCATATTTGACATCTGCTTCCAGAACCCACCCATCTGATCGAGATCAAACGAACCGGTTCTTTCGCGAACAAATTCTGAAATGATAAAGAGTGCTGCTATGCTCAACCCGTGCGCTACCATCTGCATCATCACACCTTGCATTCCGAGTACAGTAAAAGAAAACACTCCGACAAGAATAAAGCCCATGTGGCTGAAACTTGAATAAGCAATCAAACGCTTCAGGCTCTTCTGTGCGTAAGATAATTTTGCTCCGTATAAAATTGAAAGCCCCCCTATAAGCAAAGCTGGTATCGCAAATGCCTTTGCTGCTTCAGGAAACAGTGGAATTATAAAACGGATCAAACCGTAAGCAGCTGTCTTTGACATCAGCGCTGCAATAATCACACTTCCAGCAGGCGGTGCCTGAGTATAAGCATCGGGTAACCAGGAGTGGAACGGCAGTGCCGGTAGTTTTACAAAGAAGGCCAGGAGGAATCCTCCCATCAGCCAGAAAGCTGCTTTTCCACCGGGAACGTTCTGAATCAATACTAAATAATCAAAAGTGAAAGTGCCTGTCTTGCTCGCATGGATCAGATACAGGGCGATGATAGACAACAACATCATCAGTCCGCTAATCTGTGTGAACAAGAAGAATTTCCATCCTGCATACTTGCGGTCTTCGTATCCCCAGATAGCAATCACGAAGTACATCGGTATCAGCATGATCTCCCAGAAGAAATAGAAGACCATCATATCCAAAGCAATAAACACGCCCGTGATTCCGGCTAACAGCCATAAGATATTAAAGAAGTAAAAACCGGTGTTGCGCTCTTCTTTCCATGAAACGATAACCGAAATCGCTCCGAGGAACATTGTCAGCATTGTCATGATAAGGCTGATACCGTCCATGCCCAAATGGAAGGTCATCCCCAGTTTTGGAACCCAGTCGTATTGCACCGTCACCATCCATGCTCCTCCGGCGGTTACATCCACCACGTTGCCCGAGCCGATCCAGAAACTCACCATCATCGACAATCCCGTCAGCAATGCAAACAGTGCTATCCATTTTGGTAATGACTTGTCGAAGGCTCCCGCAATCCAGGCAAGAACCCCGCCACCCATCAGAATCAAAAGAAGAGTAATTAATATCATATTGCCAAAATCATTGTTAGAATTATTAATGCGCCCAACCCGATACCGAAGAGGTACATCCTCAGCCGGCCGTTCTGCGTTTTACTGAACGATGCATTCATCAACAGGTTGAACTTACCCACTCCCACATAAATTTTATCTACAAAGTCGCCGACATCGATCTTAGAAAGCCATACCAGCGGATTGATAAAGATGGTATCATACAACTTATCAAATCCCCATCCTGAGTAGAAGAAGTTGGAAAGCGGAGTTTCTTTCCGCGCAGTAACCGTACGTTTCACATACAGCTGCCATGCTATAAAAACACCCGCAATCGCCAAGAGTCCTGCAATCGTCTGCATCACCGGTTCGCTGAGAGCAGGAGATGACATGAACTTAGACTCCGGCAATACCGTATTGAGGAATTTGCTGAACGGCTGGAAATGTCCAAAGCTGTGTGGCAATTCAATAAAGCCGGCAACCAAAGAAAGTACACCAAGTATCACTAAAGGCACTTTGATTGCCATGCCCGGTTTGTGAGTGATTTCAGTTTTCTGCTCTCCAAAGAATGTCAGGAATACCATCCTGAAAGTATAGAGCGCTGTCAGGAATGCAGAGATGATTGCTGCAAGCCATAGCCAGAAGTTTGCTTTATCTCCGGCAAAGGAGCTCCAGATAATTGCGTCCTTACTATAGAACCCTGCGGTGATTAATGGCAGGGAAGCTAATGCCCCCGAACCAAACAGGTAAGTCCAGTAAACTACAGGCAGCTTCTTTCTGAGACCACCCATTTTAAACATATCCTGCTCGTGGTGCAAAGCAAGGATAACGGCTCCTGCACCGAGAAAGAGTAATGCTTTAAAGAAGGCATGAATCATGAAATGGAAGATTCCTGCCGACCATGCTCCGATACCCATTGCAAGGAACATATAACCGATCTGACTGATCGTAGAATAAGCCAATACTCTCTTAATGTCTGTTTGAACCAAAGCGCTGAACGAAGCGATCAGCAGCGTTGCTGCACCAATGATGGCAACCAGCAACTGAATAGAAGGCGCCAGTTCAAAAATAACGTGTGTGCGCGCCAGCAGGTAAACCCCGGCAGTAACCATCGTAGCAGCGTGGATCAGGGCGCTCACCGGAGAAGGTCCGGCCATTGCGTCAGGCAACCATGTCTGCAAAGGTAGCTGGGCTGATTTTCCAAGCGCTCCACCGAGTAACAGGAATGCGCCCCAGCTTGCCGCTGTAGGATTGTCTACCCATACATCAGGAGCCGCTGCCAATATTTTCGAAATGTTGAGTGTGTCAAAATCTTTTACCAGAAGGAAGAATCCCAAAATCATTAAGGTGTCGCCGATACGGGTAATCAGGAATGACTTACGCGCAGCATAAGCATTCTCTTCAGCATTCTTTCCTCCGTAATAAAATCCGATCAGCAGGAAGCTGCACAGACCAACACCTTCCCATCCAAGATACAACAGCAGAAGGTCGTTTGCCAAAACGAGTAGCAACATGCTAAACACAAACAAGTTCATGTAAGCAAAAAAACGAGAGTAGCCTTCGTCTTCTGCCATATACTCAACAGAGAATACATGAATAAGGAAACCAACAAATGTGATAACAAATACAAAAGTCAGCGACAGCGCATCCAGATGCAGCGTCATTTCCGGGGCAAAGTTTCCTATCTGGAACCATGTCCATAAATGCTGTTCTACAAACGACCCTGCCGTCGCACTCTGAAGAAAAGGTACTCCGTAAATAATCGTTATCAGTGCCGAAATTCCAACAGATCCGCAACCAACAGTTGCCACCATCTTTTTAGGCATCTTTATCCCAAACAAGGCGAGGATGAGAAAACCCACCATTGGGAAAAAGGGAATTAACCAAAGCACATTCGAAATATCCATACAGTTTTTATTTCAAATACTTTAAAAATATCAGTCTCTCAGTTCACTAATTACGTCTGTATCTACCGTGTTGAATTGTCGATACATCTGTATAATCAAAGCCAGCCCGACAGCCACTTCAGCCGCTGCCATTGCCAGAATAAAAATCAACATCACTTGTCCGTCGGGTTGCCCGTTCTGCGCTCCGGCCAGCACGAAAGCCAGTCCGGCCGCGTTGAACATAATCTCAATGCTCATGAGCATAAAAAGGATATTTCTTCGGGTAATTACCCCGGCAAGTCCTGTCAAAAACAATAAAGCGGCCAGTATCAAACCGGCATCTAAAGGCAGTTCACTCATGAGTTTTCATTTGTTTGTAAATAACGATGGTATTCACGCTTTTTCTCTTTACCTATATGATAAGCACCTACCACACCGGCCATCAGTAATATTCCTGTCAGCTCAACGGCCAGCATATAACCACCGAAGAGGCTTTCTGAAACTTCGTTCGGTCCAATGGTACGAAGCTCTCCCAATGCACCCTGATAAGAGAAGAATACATATCCCAGTTCAGCAAGTAAAATTGCACTCATAATCGTCGGGATAATCCACGCATTAGGCTTCAGCAATTTCGATTCCTCCTTCTCGCTGTCGGTTCCCAGATTCAGCATCATAATTGCAAATACAAATAACACTAAGATGGCTCCGGCATAAACAATTACCTCAAGTGCTGCCACAAACGGGGCTCCCGAAATAAAGAATATCACCGAAACAGCCAGGAGCGATACAATCAGATACAACAATGCATGCACAGCATTTTTACGTGTAACCACCATGACAGTGGAGACGAAAGCTACTAAGGCTGCGATATAAAAAATGATGGTCATGTTTTTTCTAAAAATTATTTTAAGGTAATAGTGTACGTACATCTACCGGAGGGTCTTCTTTCTCTCCTCCTCCTTTAGGTTTTACTCCTACGGCTACACCTGCCTGCTGATAGAAGCTGTACCCATGATATTTGCCCATTCCGTCAATCAGTAAATCTTCTTTCTCATATACCAGGTTCTGACGGTTGTATTCTCCCATCTCAAAATCTGGAGTCAACTGAATGGCATAAGTCGGACAGGCATCTTCACACAATCCGCAGAAAATACAGCGTGAGAAATTAATCCTGAAGAACTCGGGATATCTTCTTCCGTTCTCATCTTCTGTTGCCTGTAATGAAATACAATCTACCGGACAGGCCGCAGCACACAGGTAACATGCCACACACCTCTCGTTGTGGTCCGGATCCCTGGAAAGAATAATCCTTCCCCTCCAGCGCGGAGGCAGGTAGGCCTTCTTTTCAGGATACTGAATGGTTACTTTCTTTTTGAACATCTTCAGAAAGACCATCCATAAAGTGCGAACATTACTAAGCATAGTTCATTAATTTTTTAGGCGTTTGACAATACCACTGCTCCTGTAATCAAAACATTCAGCAATGTCAGCGGCAGTAACAGCTTCCAGCCAAAACCCATCAGCTGATCATACCTCGGTCTGGCAAGGGATGCTCTCAATAAAATAAAGAACAGGATGAATGCGAACATTTTGATGAGGAACCAAACTATCGGAGGAAGGAAGGAAGGTCCTAACCAGCCACCGAAAAACAATATTGTTATCATGCAGGACACCAGTGTGATTCCGAGATATTCACCCACGAAGAACATTCCGAACTTCATCCCTGAATATTCAGAGTGAAACCCTGCAATCAATTCACTTTCAGACTCCGGCAGGTCGAAAGGTAATCTGTGGGTTTCGGCGATACCTGCAATCAGGAAGGTTACAAACCCCACGAATTGCGGAACAACAAACCACATCCCTTTCTGGGCGTTAACAATGTCGGTCATATTGAAGGAACCTACCTGTATTACAACACCCATCAGCGACAGCCCCATAAACACTTCATAAGAAATCAACTGGGCTGCACCACGCATTCCACCGAGCAATGAATATTTATTGTTGGAAGCCCAACCTGCCAATACAATCGTATAGGCACCGAGTGAAGACATGGCAAGGAAGAAGAGCAATCCGATATTTAAATCTGCAATTACAATTCCGGGAGCAAATGGAACAATCGCAAAGCTCATCAGAATGGAGAGCATGATAATCGTAGGCGCGATAATAAATATCTTCTTATCCACAAATGGTGGAATCCAGTCTTCTTTGAAGAAGATCTTGACCATGTCGGCCAGTACCTGGAAGATTCCGAACGGACCTACCCGGTTCGGACCCGAACGCTGCTGCCATACGGCGAGCATCTTACGCTCAACATAAATAAGGCCTGCCGCAATGGTTACCGTTCCCAGCAACACTCCTACTATTACCAGTATTTGCATCCAGATTTCGTTCATAACCTCTTTTTAGTTTTTTTAGAGTTTCCCTTATTCTCCTTCCTTGCTGATGTCGGTAAAGAAGGGGAATAACATTCCCTGAGTACCGTTGAATCCCTTCGGTAACATCAATACATTATCAGGAAGGCTGTTGTCTATTTTTATCTTGAATGAAAGATTATCTCCATTATAGTTAATCTGCAAACGATCCGCCCCTGCCATACCTGCTTTTTCCAAAGCGGTAGTGCTGACAGATACAGCAGTATCAGGAATCCGTGTTGCGAGCGGTGCACTCTTGGCGCTCAACTCGTCACCACCAAAAATGTGGTGAGCAGGAAGCACTTCAAATGTCTTGCCGGCGTTTCTGCCGTTTCCTGATGCATTGAAATCTCCCCCTTCTGCTCCATCAGGTTCAATCAACCTGATACCGGGATTACCCCCGTGTAACGGACCGCCTACTTCTATCTGATATTTATTGATAGACTGCAGAGAGTTCCATCCGGGCGACCAGAAGTAAGGAATCGCTTTCGATGGGGCTTTACCGTGATACCCTTCCATGGTGTATGAAAGTGGTGTATCCTCGTCAACCGGTGGTTTAGGCTCGTGTACACTCACGTTGGCATTCATTGCAGTACGTCCGCTGAAACGGTGTGTTGCTCTCGGAATCTTCTGGGTTCCCACTCTTGAGTCTGCTGTCGGAGCGAGATCTCTGATTTTTTCCAGTATAGGATAGTGGGCAATCATATCCTCTACGATATCATCAAAATGCCTCCACTTCTCGCTGTTATGAGCCATCATATCTAACCAGGCCCAGCTGCTCTTCATTTCATTCTTCGGAGCAAATACCTGATAGAAACGCTGTGCCCTGCCTTCGTTATTGATTACAGTTCCGGTTGATTCTGCAAAGGTTCCTGCCGGCAACACAAAATCAGCGTACTCAGTACTTTCATTTTCCAGAGAGTCGAGCATCACCACTTTACCGCAATTCTTCAGGAATGATTCTGCCTGTTTTGCACCGAAGCGGTACACAGGATTGGTCTCCATTACAATAGCAGTTACATCTTTGTTGGCAGCAACATATTCTACTGCTTCATCCCAGTACTTACCGCCGATAAGCGCTAACCCCATGGAGTTAACTTCAGGCACTGCAAAGGTCAACCCCACATCACTGCCTCCTGCTTTAAGAGCCCTGGCAATACCGGCAGCAGCGAGCAGTATTTCCCTGCTCATCATTCCCGTACCTGAAACAATCAGCGGGTGTTTTGATGCTTTCAGGGCTTGTGCTACTTCACCGGCAAAACTCCACGCTTCATCATTACCACCCTGCCTGCCTGCGATAGCGGCAATAATTTTATCTGAAAGTGACAGTAAACTGTCCGTATCACCATAGTATTTAGATGTAGCTATTTCATCGAGCTTGGTGCTGCATGGTGTCGCCAGATAGAACGGTCCTGTTCTTTCCTGAACCACTTCGCGGATAGCCGCGTCATTCCATTTCTGAATTCTCAGTTTGTAAGCTTCCTCTCTCGGAAGATTCTTCGCAGCCTGGCGTAGTCCCAATGCAATCATCGGCGCAGTATTGGTAACATCCTCGCCTAGAATGAAAACGGTATCGTACGACTCTACTTCTTTTAGTGAGGGTGTTTTAACACCAACAGTGCGCAGAAGGTTAAAGGCTGTCTCTGTCAGTTGTGCTTCATGCCGGGGAATACCCTGATAGAAGTTTTCTTCTCCTACCAGTTGCTTAAGCATGAAGTTGGATTCGAGTGAAGCTCGTGGCGAACCGATTCCAATCATTTTGGTGCCGGATGCTACAAGATTCTTCACCGTTGTGAATGCGTCGGTATCGGCAGTTGCTTTCTGCGCAGCTTTCGTCAGGCGCTTTTCGTCATTTACATATTCATATCCGAAACGTCCGCGGTCACAAAGGAAGTAACCGTTTACGTCTCCATTATATCTCGAAAGAATTCTTCTCAATCCGCCGTAGCGCTCTGATGCAAGCGTGTTACATCCTACCGAACATTGATGACAGATAGATGGCGCACTAGTGAGATCCCATTTACGGGTATAATGTTTTCTGAGTGTTTTGTCTGTAAATACACCGGTCGGACAAATCTCTACCAGGTTACCGCTGAACTCGTTCTCAAGCGTGCCACTTTCGCTTCTTCCGAAGTAAACCCTTCCGCTGGAAGCGAATACTCCAAAGTCCTTTCCGCCGGCATAATCATTATAAAAACGTACACAACGGTAACACTGGATACAACGGTTCATCTCGTGATAGATAAACGGACCGAGATCCTGGTTCACGTGTGTTCTTTTATTGAAACGGTAGCGCCTGTAGTTGTGGCCGCTCATCACCGTCATATCCTGCAGATGACATTCACCGCCTTCGTCGCACACAGGGCAATCGTGGGGGTGGTTGATCATGAGGGCTTCGATATTGCCCGCTCTGAACTCTGCCCCTCTCTGGTCTTTCAGCGAAATACGGGTTCCATCGTTAGCATCCAGCATACAAGACATTACAATCTTACCGCGGGTGTCATTCTCGTCGCGATATTGTATTACAGCACACTGACGGCAGGCTCCGACAGAATGCATTGCCGGGTGCCAGCAGAAATAGGTCAGATCCATGCCGAGCGAGAGACATACTTCAAGCATATTCTTCCCGTCAGGCACTTCATATTCGACATTGTCTATTATAACTTTAGCCATAATCTTTTTTGTTTTTCCTCCTTAATGCCGGTATTTACAGGTGTGATTATGAATGTGTTCATCAAAATCTTCCCTGAAATACTTCAGCGCACTCTGCAGGGGCTCCATAGCACCCGGTGCCAGCGCACAGAAAGTATTTCCCGGAGCATTATAATGAGTCTGGAAAGTCAGGTGATCGATGTCTTCCGGTTTACCTCTTCCCTCTTCTAAAGCCAACAATATTTTTGCTGTCCACGGTAGCCCTTCACGACAGGGGGTACACCATCCGCAGGATTCCTGAGCAAAGAACTGTTCGAGGTTCAGGCACATTCCGACAGGGCAGGTCTTATCGTCCAGAACAATAACAGTTCCCGTACCCATACGGCTTCCCGCCTTGGCCACTTCTTCAAAATCCATCTTAATATCGAAATGATCAGGGGTCAGGAAGTCGGTCGATGCTCCACCGGGAAGCACTCCTCTTAATTTGTAACCATCCTGCATTCCACCGGCATGCACTTCTATAATTTCCCTGAGTGTTGTACCCAACGGCAGCTCCCAGATAGCGGGATTTTTCACCCTGCCGCTGGCGCCGTAAAGTTTTGTTCCACCACCACCTTCTGATTTGCTCAGTCCTATATACCACTGAGCACCTTTTGCCAGAATATGCGGTACATTACAATAAGTCTCTACGTTATTTACAATGGTCGGCTTGCCGAACAGCCCGCTTACTTGTGGGAACGGTGGTTTGTTTCTCGGATTCGCGCGCTTTCCTTCCAGGGCATTCAACAAGGCTGTTTCCTCTCCGCATATATATCTGCCCACACTGGTATGTAAATCCATATCCAGTGAGAAGCCGCTGCCCAATATATTTTCACCGAGATATCCGGCCTTGTAGGCTTCATCCAAAGCCACCAACACGCGCTGTGCTGCCTCGTGATACGCCCATCTCAGGAATATATAACTCATAGACGCTCCGATAGCATAGGCGCTGATAATCATTCCCTCAATCAACTGATGAGGATTTCCTTCTATCAGCAACCGGTCTTTAAAAGTCCCGGGCTCCATTTCGTCTCCGTTAGCAACCAAGTATTTGGGTTGTGGTGCATCGTCACCCATCGGTACGAAACTCCATTTCAACCCGGTAGGAAATCCGGCACCACCACGTCCTCTTAACTTGGAATCCTTCACGGTGTTCATCACATCAGCCGGCGTCATCTTGAGTGCTGCTCTCAGCCCCTGATATCCGCCTACAGCTTCGTATTCCTTAAGGGTTAAGGCCGTACCATCATTCTTTATATGTTCTGTTAATGGTCTTTCCATTTCTAATTATTCATATTTAGCCAATATTTCATCGAGTATTTCCGGGGTCAGATCTTCATATAGATCTTCATCAACTATCATCGACGGGGCGTGATCGCAGTTGCCCAGACACGGAATCGGAAGAAAAGTAAACCGGTCATCTTTGGTGGTCATACCAAAGTCAACCTGCAGTTTTTCTTTCAGAGCATTGCGAATCGCTTCGTAACCCATCACCCAGCAACTCACACTGTTACACAGGTAAATCACGTGTCTTCCAACAGGGCGCCTGAAAATGATGTTGTAAAATGTAGCTACACTATCAATTTCATGAGGGCTCATTTCCAGGATTGGGGCCAGTTCAACTAATGCCTGGTCTGACACCCAGCGATTGTATTTCTGTACAACCTTCAAAGCATCAATACATGCAGCCTGCTTTCTCGGAAGGTGTTCAAACAAAGCTTCTATTTCCTTTCTTGCTTCTTCTGATATAACTTGTTCTGTAGCCATTCAAAAATTCTTTTTTAACGGTCAAGGTCTGATAACACAAAGTCCACACTACCCAGTATCGCCATCAGGTCAGCTATCGTATAACCCTTACTGTAATACGGCACAAACTGGATATGAGGGAAACTCGGAGTGCGGATTCTCGTACGATACGACATCGTACTTCCGTCGCTTACCAGGTAATACCCGTTATGCCCCTTACTGGATTCCACTCCAAAGTAAGATTCGTCCGGTGGTAATACAGGCCCCCATGATACATTCACAAAGTGATTGATCAGGGTTTCTATATCATACATGGTATGTTTTTTATCGGGTGGCGTCGTCAGCGGGTGGTGTGACTTATACGGGCCAGGAGGCATGTTATCAACACATTGCTGAATAATCCGAAGGCTCTGGCGCATTTCTTCAATCCTTACAAGAGAACGGTCATAGCA
Organism: Chitinophagaceae bacterium; assembly: GCA_024103425.1. Taxonomy (GTDB): domain Bacteria; phylum Bacteroidota; class Bacteroidia; order Chitinophagales; family Chitinophagaceae; genus Ginsengibacter. The sequence continues at coordinate 177,627 of JAGFIS010000008.1, read as the reverse complement.
ATCACCATTCACTGCAATAGGCACGTCAAATTCAAACTGGTCAAAGCCTGAATAAGGTTGCTTTTTACGGAAATCCCACTCCAAACCCGTTGCCCGTAAACCGGCTCCGGTTACACCCCATTCAATTGCTTCCTCTGTATTATAAACCCCGATTCCTTTGGTACGCGCCTTAAAGAGTCGGTTTTTCATAATCATTTTATCATACTCATTTAACCTGCCCGGCATATATTTAAGGAAATCTCTTACAAGGTCTTCCCAGCCATTCGGCAAATCTTGTGCAACACCTCCGATACGGAACCAGTTGGGGTGCATACGGTCTCCACAAATAGCCTCAATGATAGTAAACAGCCTTTCCCTGTCATAGAACATCAGGAATACGGGTGTCATCATTCCCAAGTCTTGAGCAAACGTACCATACCAAACCAGGTGGCTGGAAATACGGAACAGTTCGCTCAGCATAATGCGAATTACCTTTGCCCTGTCAGGTACCTCAATACCTCCCATCTGCTCCACAGCCATTACGTACGGGAAGTTGTTCATCACCCCACTCAGATATTCCACACGATCCGTATAAGGGATGTAGGTATGCCACGATTGGCGCTCGCCCATTTTTTCGGCCCCCCGATGGTGGAAGCCGATATCGGGCACAATATTTACAATAGACTCTCCGTCCATCTGTAGTACAAGTCGCAGTACACCATGTGTTCCCGGGTGTTGCGGACCCAGATTGAGGAACATGAAGTCTTCGTTATTATTTCCATGAGAAGACAACCCCCATTCTTCGGGTTTGAATTGCAAAATATCCTGCTCTACCAGCATCCTGTCTTCCGGCATCTTAAATTGCCCCATCTCTGTAGCTCTGGCCGGATGGGCTTTCTGCAGTGGATGCCCTTCCCAGTACTGAGGCATCAGGATTCTTCTGAGCAACGGGTGTCCCTCGAAGTTGATACCAAACATATCATAAGCCTCCCTCTCGTACCAGTTGGCATTTTGCCAAACAGTAGTGGCCGTCGGCACAGATGGCTTTTCTTCCGGACAGGCTACTTTCAACCTTAAGAACTGGTTTCTGGAAAAAGACAGTAAATGATAGAAAACAGTGAATCTGCTTTCAGGCTGGTCGCCTCTGTTCTGGCGGGCCTGTTCGTCGATAGCACTCAGGTCATAAAGAAACTTGAACTGCAGACCCGGCGCTGTTTTCAAAAAGCCCAGGACAGGAATGATATAGTCCTTGCTTATCCAGTAAGTAGGGAACACATCTCTGGTTGGCTGCACATAAACTATGGCTTCCGGAAACTTAACCCTTATTTCCTGTTCTATATCTACGAGGTCTTCCATATAAAATTTCTATTCAGCTTTTTAAACAGCAATTAGTTGAATGTTTTAAAATCAGACTTCGTCCGGCGGGCGGATTTCGGTCATCTTCATTCTGGCATCACGCTTCAGTTCACGCATTGCAGGCATCTGCGGTTTAATAATACCCTGCGGTCCGATTGTCCAGCTCAGTGGCCTCTTCTCCTGACCAACTTTATCACGCAGCATCACAATTCCTTCGAGGAACGCATCTGGCCGCGGAGGGCAGCCGGGCACATACACGTCCACCGGCATAAACTTGTCAACACCCTGTACAACACTATAGATGTCGTACATACCACCAGATGAAGCGCAGGCTCCCATAGCTATAATCCATCTCGGAGCCATCATTTGTTCGTACAGGTGGCGGATAATCGGTGCCATTTTAATAAATACCGTACCCGCAACGATCATCATATCTGCCTCCCTGGGTGTACCGCGAATTACTTCGGCACCAAAGCGTGAAACATCGTATTTACTGGTAATACTGGTCGCCATCTCCACATAGCAACAAGACAAACCGAAGTTGAACGGCCAGATAGAGTTTTTTCTGCCCCAGTTCACCATCGAGTCCATAGTGGTAAGTACTACAGACTGTTTTACGGCTTCTTCCATCGAGAAGTTGCCTTGAATTTTCTGCTGCTGATCATCCGCACGAGTAGTCCACCATTTCATTTATTCAGATTTTAATTTTTCAATGTTAGCTTTTAATATATCATCCGGATTGCTCCTGTATTTCTCGTGGTAACTCTTCAGGATTTTGCTGCCCGACGGACCGAAGTCGAGTGCACCCATTCTCCATTCGTATATCAATACGGCAACCAATAAACCTATGAAAATAGAAATAGCAATATATCCGGCCCACCCCAATGCTTTCGCGTGAATAGCCCAAGCAACAACAAATATTACCTCGAGATCGAAAATAACAAACAACATTGCCAGGATATAGAAATGAACCGGGAACTTGAAACGGGCATCTCCGGTGACTTTAATACCCGACTCATACGGCCTGTCTGTAACTGTTTCTTTGTGTCTTTCTCCCAGAAAATAGGAAGCGGTAAGCATTATAGTTACCAACAAAACCACACCTCCTGCATATACTAACAGTGGCCATAAAGTAGAGAGGGACTCAGTTTCGTGCATGGTTATTAGAAGATTTTTATAGGCCCGATCAGAACAAAAGAATACGTAACGAAACCTCTCCTGTCATAAAAAAACTCTCATAAGCCCGGCGTCGACAACGCTACCGGCAAAACCGCAAAAGGAGTTTATTTTAACCGGAAGACCGAATCAGACGCATTCTTTTACCGAATCCTGGTTTATTGTTTTATTCGGGGTCTAAATTAAGTAATAAAGGAGAAGGAAGCTCAGATGATAAAAAAAAATATTACTGATTGCGGAAGTAAAAATTAATAAAAATAACTATACAAAGGAACCTCGAGTACTTTTTCGAATCTTCTCCGGATGAAATTAACGGATACAATTCGGGAAACTACGTCACAGGCACATCTAACCTTCGGCATTTACCACAAATGCCGTCAGGGCTTGCTTTTTCTGAATAAATAGAAAATATTTGTGGATAAATACCGTTTTCCACAAAGAAATTCGGAATAGTTTTTGCCTAATTATGCAAGAACTTTTTGGATCACAAGAAAAACCAATATCTATGAAGAAACTTTGTTACCTAGTGGCCTTATCAGGCCTTATCGGATTGCTTGCTAACCCAACACACGTTTTGGCACAGACGTTTACAGCGAAAGCTAATGTGTCAATAACCGCAAATACAGGGGGTTTTTATGAGTATTTACCTATTAACTACAATCAATCGCAGACCCATTATCCATTATTAATCTTTATTCATGGGCTTGGTGAGCTTGGCGATGGAGGTGCTTCTCAGTTGTCAAAGGTCCTTGTCAACGGGACTCCAAAGCAAATGAAAAACGGAACTTTTCCAACATCTTTCTCCGTAAATGGATTGTCTTATAGTTTCCTCGCTATCATTCCGCAATTTAAGAAGTGGCCTGGAGCAAACGATATAGAAGCTATCATCAATTATGCAATCGAGAACTATAGAATCGACGAAGATCGTATCTATCTGACAGGCCTGAGTATGGGCGGGGGTGTTGTTTGGGATTATGTCGGCAGCAGCCTTGTCCGTGCAAAAAGAATTGCGGCCGTTGTTCCAATCTGTGGAGCAACAAGCCCCACTAATGCTAAGTGCGAAAAAATTGCGGCAGGCAATGTCGCCGTCTGGGCTACCCATAATAGCGGAGACGGAACCGTGTCAAGTTCCAACACCGTTGGTTTTGTAAACGGAATCAACTCCCAACCCGCCCCCCCGACCCCCCCGGCAAAAATGACCATTTTCACAAGTAACTCACACGATGCATGGTCTAAGACATACGACCTGAATTTCAAGGAAGGGGGTGTAAACGTTTACGAATGGATGCTCACTTTTACGAGAGGATCAATGAGTGCTTTGCCCGACGAAGACCTGACCGTCCTTCTGAAAAAAGAAGGTACACATACCCTGGTAGAGTGGTCGTTCATAGGCGATAATGATTATACCGGGTTCTTTATAGAAAGAAGTAAAGATGGTAAAGAATTCACCTCAATCGGATATGTGGATGCCGCTTCAGGCATTGCAGGAAAATACCGCTTTGAAGACACAAAACCTTATGAGGGAAAGAATTACTACAGGATTAAAGCTCTTAAAAACTCCGGTCGTTCTATATACAGCAAGGTGAAGAATATTAGCCTGAAGACTGGTGTTGAGTTTGCTCTATACCCTAATCCCGTTGCAGATATGTTCAGAATCACCACGACATACGATATGGACAATGTTCAATTAGTGGTAACTGATATGTCAGGTAGAAGGGTTATGCAGAAAAACCTTTCTGGATCAGGAAATCATAACATTCCCGTGCAGCTTCCGGCCGGTATTTATTCCGCCGCTGTTGTTGAGAAAGGAGATGTGATTTACAGACAGTCCTTTGTAAAACAATAGGCATTCCGGCGGCAATAACCGCTTTTAAAAGAATTGTTAGAATTCCCGAGATAGGACGTTGGGTATTGTGAGATGGTTAGATTTGTATTTCCGACAACCGAAAACAGCAAACACTGTTGAGGGTTACAACAAATCATCCAACTTGCAATACCCAATTTTATGAAAAAGTCTATCCGTCTGTTCCCATTAATTTTCTTCGCTCTCGGCCTTTCTTTTCTCACATCCTGCAAAAAAGATCTGATCATCGGGTCGGGAGCCATCATCACAGAAATCAGAGACGTATCCGATTTTTATAACATAGCGGCTTACGCAAATACAGAGGTAAAGATTAACTACGGTACAGCATACAAGGTCGAAGTAAAGGGATATGAAAGTTTGGTGCCCTACCTTAATACTAATCTTGAGAATGGAACTCTCGTAATCCGCTTCAATAAAAATGTCAACGTTAAAGATGATGACATAGAAATTTGGGTTACTTTACCCCAATTGAAGAATATCTCCGTTTACGAAAATGGGGAAGCCGAGCTGCAAAGTGCTTTTCCGAATATGGACAACCTTAAAGTGCTCTCATCCGACAGGGCTGAAATCGATCTCAAAGCAGGATCGGCCAATCTTCTTAAAGCAGAACTCTCGGGTAGCGGTAAGATCTCAGGATTCGGACTTTCGGCTAAAAAAGTTCAGGCACAAATGACCGGAAGCGGAAAGATAGAAGTGAGTGTAAGCGAAAATCTCAATGTAAACATCGATGGAAGCGGAATTGTTTATTACAAAGGCAACCCCGAAGTGTACTCTCAGATCAACGGAACAGGGCAGGTAATCAAGAAATAATCCTCAAATCTTCTTCTAATAGTCAATTTGGTTCAATTTCTTTCCATTCCTTAAAAAGTCTTGATATTTGCTGCGCATGGATAACAGCAACTTCATAGACTACATCAAAGTCTTTTGCCGCAGTGGCAACGGTGGCAGGGGTAGCTCACATTTTCTTCGCACGAAGTTTACTTCCAAAGGCGGCCCCGACGGCGGCAATGGTGGTAGAGGTGCGCATATTATTGTAAAAGGCAATAAACACATGTGGACATTACTCCCCCTGCGCTACCATAAAAATATTCTTGCAGAAAACGGTACCAATGGCGGGGAAAATAACAGGACGGGGAGAGACGGAAAGGATATCATCATTGAAGTGCCGCTCGGCACTATTGCCACCCGGGAAGATAGCGGCGAATCTATTGAGATATTACACCACGACGAAGAAAAAATCCTGCTGAAAGGTGGGCGCGGAGGGCTCGGCAATTCAAACTTTGCCACACCTACCAACCAGGCGCCAACCTATGCACAACCGGGAGAGACGGGGGAAGAGACTATCGTCAACTTCGAGCTGAAAGTTCTGGCCGATGTTGGCCTTGTAGGCTTCCCCAATGCAGGGAAATCGACCTTGCTCTCCGTTGTTACTGCTGCTAAACCCAAGATTGCGGACTATGCATTCACTACTATTAATCCCCAATTGGGTATTGTTAAGTATCGCGACAACAAAAGCTTTTGTATCGCGGACTTGCCGGGTATTATCGAGGGTGCCGCAGAAGGTCGCGGAATGGGCCACCGTTTCCTGCGCCATATCGAACGCAATGCTGTCCTGCTTTTCCTCATACCCGCTGATAGTAATGACCATTCAAAAGAATTCGAAATTCTGAAAAACGAACTCGAAGCATACAACCCGGAAATGATGGACAAGAAATTCATTATAGCTGTCAGTAAATCTGATCTCCTCGACGAGGAATTAACTGAAGCAATTCACAAGGAACTGCCTGCAGATATCCCTCACGTATTTATTTCATCTGTCACCGGAAAGGGAATCACAGAGCTTAAAGATTTACTTTGGGCGTCACTGAATCCTTAAAACCATTTTCTCTGTATATTTCCTGAAAATTAACTGATGAACCGACGGCTGCTTTTCTTTATCAACCCAATTTCCGGAGGAAAAAGCAAGGAAAAGCTTGAACAAACCATTGCTGATTATTGTAAGAATAAGGGGGCTTACCACGAGATCGTACACACAAATATCGAAGGAGACTATTATTACCTGCCCGGGAAAATCAAAGAAGAGAAAATATCCGATGTCGTTATATGTGGGGGAGACGGATCTATCCACTCTGTAGTGGCTTTCCTGCTCAATACCAACGTAAATATCGGTGTGATACCGATGGGAAGTGGTAACGGGCTCGCTCGCACCGCCCGGATTCCGTACGCCCCACTTAAAGCACTTGACGTTATATTTAAGGGGCAGGCCCGGTTTGTTGACGCATTCCGGGTGAACGGTATACTCGGTTGTCAAATTACGGGGTTGGGATTTGATGGCCTGATTGCCGCAGAATTTGCAAAAGAGCGAAAAAGGGGGCTGCCCACTTACACAAAGCTTGCTATTAAACATTTTTTCGGAGCTAAACCATTCGACTTCTCGGTAGAGTGGAACGATGAACGATTTCAACTGAAGGCCTTCATCCTTTGTGTATCCAACGCAAACCAGTTCGGAAATAATTTAAAAATTGCTCCCAAAGCCTTGCTGAATGATGGCAGGCTGGATGTGGTCGTATTAAAAAAAACTTCAAAAATTTCATTGCTGACCTCCTTCGTAAACCACCTGCTTTTCGGAAAGAAAACCGATGAAGAAGAAGTACGAAAGAATATCAGAAACATTGCGTATTTCAATGTCTCCAAAATCAGAATTACAAACCATGAGATGGCACCTTTTCATATTGATGGAGAACCCTTTCTTCCGGAAAAGGAATATGTGATTGAGGTAGTGCCCAATGCTTACAAACTGATTCAACCGGCTAGTTAATTCTTTCCATTCAGAATTTTCATCAACTCGTTGAGCACTTCTTCGTTATTCTCTCTGTACAGAGATTGTGCGACCTCTTCTTTCTCTCTCGCCGTAAGATGAAAGTTCAAGGGAGCTCCCGGCTGTTGTTTTTCGGGCATGTACATAAATGAGAGTCTTCTTATCGGAATTTTTAAAAAACCCTGCGCATAAGTAATCTCATCATTCTGGTTGTATTCCTGCACCTTAAACCAGTTACTCTGCAGCATTGATACTGGTCGTGTAATAGCATCTGCAAGAGTGCTTGGTTTGTGTTTCACCTCCCAACTGCCCTTTAAAGTAGAGCGGAATTGAACAATAACTACGTCGCTGATGTTTTCATTAATCCAGTCTTTAAAGGCATACAAAAACCTCATGGTTGTTTCCTCTCCGATATTATCTCTCAGCCCTGCGTCCATTACATCGATAATTGGTTTTGTGGGCAGCCAAACGGCTGGTAGCACATAAGGGTAAGTTGCATTCATACGAAGAGCTGTAAGCACACGCACCCCCATTGGAGAACGGTCTTTAAATAAGGCTGCAAAGTCAATGGCATCCGGCCCTGCATATTTTGTTGCCAGGTCAACATACGCCTCCTGCATCAGAAAACTCACCGGCTGTGTAGATATAATCATCTTTTTCAGGTCGCGCGTAACGACAGAGTTGAAGATAATTAACGGAATGGCTGCATTCGATTCTGCTTCTGTATAAAATCCTACAGGATGATCCAATACCCCTTCTGTATTACGATTAAACTTTTGTTCAAAAGCATATCCCCTATCCTTATTATAACTAAAACCATTATAAGTAAATCGCTGGGTAGGGGCAATGAAGTCTCTTGCTACGAGGGAGGTAAAGACGGGATTCAGCAAGTCTTCCGAAACATTCTTCTGATACTTTCTGTCTTGTAGGTTGATTTTTTTTCCTTCCTCTCTCTGTCGATACAATTCCCTGAAGTATGTAGCAGCTAGCATGCCGCCCGATGCGCCGGTCATTAAAAAGGTCTGTTTCAAAAAATTACCCTTCGTTGCGCTGTCGAGATGCTGAAGAGCATTCATCGAAAAACTGGCACCCCTCAGGCCTCCACCACTGAAATTCAACATAATCAGCACCGGCTTATCTGCCTTCTGTTTTGCCTTCCACTTGTCCAGAATGCGAATCATATTCTCTTTGTCTGCCGCTATTTTCTCGGGAGTATTCAGCGATTGCAACATCTCGAGCGTATAAGCCGGCCGGTTTTGCGAAGAATAGTCTAGTCCGTAAGCTCTGTTTCTCGGATCAATCACCTCGTTCACATACAACGCGTTCATCAGGAGATAGAGCAGGATTATGAAAACCAACCCCCAACTGCGCAGAAAATATGTGAGAGCTGCCATCACCGCAACCATTATTGCGAAAAAGACAAAAATGCTAGCCCCCGCGGGTAACTGAAAGGCCCTTTTATCGAGAAAGAAACCGATGAATATCAGAAATATAAAAGCAAGAAGGATGGTTATGATTGCCGAAAAGTGATGTCTCTTGAAAATAGAATCCAGAAACGAAAGACTATAGTGTGAAACGTCCCTCGCCTTGTGAAACTTGAAGAAACCGGAGGCATAATACAAGACCGGCAACTCAAAAGCGTATGCTTCATTATCCTTGACATTCTGCCTTACATTCTCTCCCGTAAGATTAAGCATACCCGGTTGTATCCTGCGGATAATCTGCCTGTCGGCCGTAAAGAAATAAGCAAAAGATATGATATGTAGAAAAATCAGTCCACCTAAAAATGACAAGGCAATCAGAATAAAACGATCGAAAGGAATCAATTCGTAGTGAAGTGCATAGTGATACGCTTCGAAGAAATAAACAATAAGGAACAGGGTAGGTATGATGCCGTTGTTAAGACAGTACTTCAAAAAGGGATTAGATGTAGCTGCCAGAAACCGAAACCTGCTGCTATGTAAAATAAAGGTGGCAATATTCCAGCTCATGATGAAAACACCGGCCGCAACCCCTACGATCGCCGCCCCTAAGGGATTGACTGTCCCCAGATATTCCGGCGCAAGAAACAGGCCGTCCGCCCCGAACAGCTTCATAAAGTGGCCGGTAACAGTCAAAAATGGTATTGCCCAGAACAGTAAGAGTAATTGCGCTTTCCTGAAATGCAATAACAACAACTGTATGGGAAAAGAATAGTAAAAATATTTCAGTGCCTTCTTCATAAAAAAGAACTGCTTAATTTCCGAACACCGAGTATCTCACCGGTTTCTTGCGCACTAAATACACCTGCAGTACAAAAGCCAGTAAGAGCAAAATACCTGCCATCTGGTGTAGCACTCCGAAATACAGAAGGTTGTCTCCCTTCGGTGATAATACTACCGTAAAGATGCCCAGGGTTATCTGAACTATCACGAGTACCATCGGCAGGTGGCGATACTTCATAAACAATTTTCCTTCTCTTGCCTTCAGTGCCGTTATCCACCAGAACAGGGCTGCTACCAAAATCAGATAAGCAATCCCACGGTGAACGAACTGGACAGCTATTTTATTATTAATCCAATTGCTCCAGGCCGGTTCCATCGAATACATATGTGCCGGAATCCATTCGCCGTTAATCGTCGGCCAGGTCGGGGCGGCCATAGCTGCATGCAACCCGGCCATAAAAGCACCATAAGTCAGTTGAACAAAAAGCAGCACACAAATAAGTATCGTTTCATTCTTTAGCCACGTGTTAACAATGATTTCTTCCCGTGGTACCGAAAGACTGAGCGCAAACCAGAACAAGTATACCAATAGTACCATCGCCGCCATGAAGTGCGTCGCTAACTCTAAGTGTCCAACAAAATATTTTTCAGGGACAAGGCCGCTTTTTACCATTATCCATCCTATCGCTCCCTGTATTCCACCTAACACAAACAACAACACAAGCGGCATCACCATCTCCCTTTTAAACTTCTTTTTCACAAGGAAGTAAATAAACCCCACGATGAACACCAGTCCCATCAGCCGGGCCCAGTTACGGTGAAACCACTCCCAGAAAAAAATGGTTTTGAAATCGCTCAACGTAAAATCACCGTGGATGTACTGAAACTGCGCGGTGTTTTTATATTTATCAAACTCAGTCTGCCATTCTGCCTGGTTCATGGGTGGAAGCGTACCGGTCAGCGGCTTCCACTCCGTAATACTCAGGCCGCTCTCTGTCAGTCGTGTAATGCCCCCGATTAGAATCTGCATGACAATCATAAATACTCCGATGTACAACCAAATAGCTATTGCGCGGTTTGAAGAAGTGGCTGATGTATTTGACATAAATGCTCGCTTTTGATAAAGATAGAGATGACAGAGCTGTTCATCGCACAGCTTTTGCACATCAAGAAACTTTTAGCTGTTACTTTTGACAAAAATAATCAGATTGCTGCTACCTTTTTTTCAAAGTGATGTGCTCGAGGCCGGAATTGATGAAGCCGGAAGGGGGTGCTATGCCGGACCCGTTTTTGCCGCAGCGGTAATCCTGGCTCCCGATTTTTCTCACCCCGACCTGAACGACAGTAAAAAACTTTCTCCCACCAAGCGGGAAATGTTAAGACCCATCATAGAGCAGGAGAGCATTGCCTGGGCAGTAGCTTCAGTTCCGAATTCTGAAATCGACGAGGTTAACATCCTGCAAGCTACATACAAAGCCATGCATATTGCCGTGAGAAACCTTACAGTCACACCGGAGTTTCTGCTGGTGGATGGCAATCGCTTTAAGGAGTATCCCGATATTCCGCATAAATGTATCATCCATGGCGACGGGTTATATGCGTCTATCGCAGCGGCGGGAATTTTGGCTAAAACACACAGAGATGAACTGATGAACGCGCTGGATAAAAACTTCCCACAATACGGTTGGCAGAAAAACAAGGGATACGGTACCCCCGAACACCGTAAAGCCATAGAAATCTATGGTTTATCACCTTTTCACCGAAAAAGCTTCAAAATCTGACACAAGATATCACCTGCGCGGTTGTTATGGGCATTGGAATACGGACTTAAATATTGGTTAATCAAAGGGCCACAGCTGTTAATTTTCCTTAATTTTCCGTAATCTTGGTTTGCCGGCGTTAACTTTGCAACTGCATTGGCCCTTTTGCAATCTTATTCTCCGGACCTGTTTGCCTGAATATGAAAATACTTTTACTCATCCTAGGATTTTTTTCGTTCCCTGCTTTGGTTTTTTCCGCAGACACAACGAATATCCCTTTGGCCCGCCAGGTCTTCCACGACCGGATAGTAAAAGAACAAATCAGAGCTGACAGGGCAGATGGGCATCAGGACGGTGTCATCAGGGTTGGATCCAATTCAGATATCAATCTGCTGGTAACCGATGCTATTTTCCGAAGGATTAATGTCCTCAGAAACGATATCGAAGAAAACAAGGATCTGAAAACCAACAACGACAAAGTCAGATACCTCAGATATCTGGAATTCCTCATCAGAGATTTTATCAATGCATGGAGGGGTCATTCCCTGCCTCCTTCCATGGCGCCTTCATTACTCGACTGTTTTACGGATGTGTTCTACGCCCAGATGAACGGCGAAAGTATGCTGCCATATATCGAGAAAGCTCCTTACGAAGTGGGAAAGATCGTAGTCAACTTATTTCGCGACAACGAAGGGTATCAGGAGAGCAGATTGACTTTGTTTAAAAAGTTCGCAACACTTTATCCGGGAGAGATATTGAGTAACATCGGCCCTTATGCGGAGGAAGACTTTGCAGACTCTTTGGTTATCGTTGCATTTAATAATAGCCCGAGCCAGCTTTATTCTTACAGCCAAAGCAGGGCCACCAAACAGGGACAACTCATCAGCAGGAGTAAAGACAGCCGCATCCAGACGGTAGTACAGCTCGCAAGGCAACCTCGCGCCTTGTTTTACTTTCCGTTCCTCGATGACCTCATCAATGGCAGAAAGACGATAGAAGAGATTAGTAAAGTTGCCGGTACCGATGACAGTAGTTATGACAGTATCGGATACTTCAGGCTGTTGGTTAAAACCGAAATCGAATACTACGGCCGGCTGATAAGAAAAGATACCCCGATAGCCATGTTCGGAGCCAACGGCCTGGTCGATATGCTGCAGAGAAAAGCCATTCAGCACTTCGTAACTCCGATCAACGACTTGCACGAGATGCCCAATAACATTCGCTTTCAGGCGCTGAACCCACTGAACGCACAAGAGCTGTACTATATGATGGTATTGGGAGAAAACGATATATACACCTCGAGTTATAAATACAGCTTCGACAGAATGATGCAGGTAATGGGTCCTAACCCTCATGGTGATTCGTTATTGATTTCATTGAATTTTGATAAATTCAAGAAGTTCATCAAACTGGCAGCGGGATACAACCGGCTGGATGTCTTCCTGAAGACAATGGCCCCCCAGAATTCTGAAAAACTGATGCAGGCTTTTGTGCTCAACCTCGAAAAAACCGGCTCTTTGGAAGATGCTGTTGACGTGGCTGACAGCTATGGCAGCATTACAGACCCCGCGCTGCTTAAGTCTATGCTTACCAACGTAGAATGGAACCTCGATCGTTGCAAAAAGCAGAACGACGAGCGTGGCATGAAGATTTACGGCTTGCTGAAAACAATCCTTCTGAGTTCTGACCCGGCGAATAACATCGACCTGAGTAAAGAAATAGGTATCCCGCCTATCTACACTGTTGATAACAGCTACCTGACCGACGACAGCGGCAGAATTATAGAACAGGTGTTCTTCTACGGCGACAAAGACGGAATCATGTCGTACAACAGCTACCTGACAAGTTTCCCTGCATCAGACTGGACGATTACCGACAAAAAACTGTGGATTGAGATTAAATCTAAAAAGGGGAAACCGGTGTGGATCTACGCCAACAAACCTCTTGATAATAATGAAGGAAAGGACGCAGAAGCACAAGATCAACTAAGAGCTTATATGGATGAGCAAGGTTTGGTTCCTTCTATCATCATCCACCGCGGACACAGCTACCATCTGCAGGCTACCATTAATCAGCTGTCAGAGAGTAACAAAATCATCATGCTGGGCAGCTGCGGGGGATATCAGAACCTGAAGACGATTCTGGACTATGCACCCGAAGCACACATCATCAGTACCAAGCAAACGGGTGCTATGAACGTCAACAAACCCATCATCGACCTGTTAGACAATACCCTTCGCGAAGGCAAGGATATCGATTGGCGGAAGATGTGGGCCGGACTGAACAATCAGTTCATGAAGGCCCCTAAACAGATCAGGGAAACGTTTGAAGACTACATCCCGCCGCAGAAGAACCTGGGAGCGCTCTTCATCAAAGCCTATCAGAAAGACGGCAGCGAAGGCGAATAGCTCTTACTGTTGGAAATGTATTTCAATTCACTTTTTAGACCTCTCTTAATTTTCGGCACCAAATTTTCTATCATGTACCTTTGGGTAAACCGGTTTGTATGTATTCAAAGGAGGAAATAAGACAATTTCTTGAAGACTCGAAGAAATACCTCACAAGTAAGCCAGATATCAGGCGATTAAGGGAATTACTCCGCTTTCACGAGTATCGATACTATGTAGTTAACGACCCGTTGCTGAGCGATGAGGAATACGACAAACTGTATAAAAAGCTTGAAGCTTTAGAACGCGAACATCCGGAATGGATAACTCCCGATTCTCCGACGCAACGTGTAGGAAAAGATCTCAACGACGACTTCGTAACAGTGAAGCATCTGGCGCCCATGCTGAGTCTGGAGAACAGCTATAACCCTCAGGATGTTATCGATTGGAGGCAACGGCTGAACTCTTTTGTTAAGTCCCCACACGTCCATTTCAGTGTGGAACCCAAATACGACGGAGCAGGTATTTCTCTTATTTACGAAAACGATTTGCTTGTAAGGGGCACCACCCGCGGCGACGGTGCCGAAGGAGATGATATCACAACCAACATCCGTCAGATCCGATCGGTTCCCCTGTCTGCATCATTCTCTAAATATGGAATCCGTAAAATTGAAATCCGCGGAGAAATCCTGCTCACCAAAGAGAACTTCAGGAGGTTCAACGAAGAGCTGATGAAGGAAGGTGCCGCACCTCTGGCCAATCCGAGGAATGCCGCAGCGGGATCGCTCAGAATGAAAGACCCTGCAGAGGTCGGCAGGCGCAGGTTAGAGGCCGTGCTCTATCACGTCAGCTATGTAGAATACAGCGGAGAAGAGAACAAGCAACTCAGCACACACTCGGGCACTATAGAAGTTTTAAACGCACTCGGATTTAAGACACCACAGCACGACATCAGAACATACACCGATATTAACAAGGTGGTCGAATACTGCCTCAGTTTCGAAACAGGGCGTGATAACCTGCCTTACGAAATCGACGGCATGGTGGTAAAAGTAGACGAGAAGGTTTTCCAGAATATGGCCGGCAGCACCAGCCATCATCCGCGTTGGGCAATGGCCTTTAAATTCAAGGCAAGACAAGCTACCACCAAACTGAAAGACGTAGAGTTTCAGGTAGGCCGTACCGGAGCCGTTACCCCCGTTGCAAAACTCGAGCCTGTCCATATTGGCGGTGTTACCGTTTCCTCTGTTTCGCTGTTCAACGAAGGTATCATTCAGGAAAAAGACCTACGGATAGGCGATACCGTTATTGTCGAGCGCGCCGGTGATGTGATTCCTTACATAGTCAAACCCCTCACCGAACTGAGAGACGGTTCTGAGAAGAAAATACACTTTCCGACGTATTGCCCTGTCTGTGGCGACAAGCTTGTCAAGCCCGAGGGGGAAGCCGTTTGGAGGTGTATGAATATCAACTGTCCGGCTCAGGTGGTGGAACGCATCATACACTTCGCCAGCAAGGATGCAATGGATATCAAATCGCTCGGAGAGTCCAACGTCAGAAGATTCTACGAAGAAAAAATCATCACGGATATCCCGTCGCTTTATTCAATAGACTATAACCGCCTTTCGGGCATGGAAGGATTCGGCAAAAAGTCGATTGAAAACCTGCAAACGGCTATCGAGAACTCAAAAACCCAGGAACTGAACCGGCTGATTTACGGTCTGGGCATACGGTATGTCGGCGAGGCCACGGCGAAGGAGCTGGCTTCAAACGTGGAAGACTTGTCGGATCTGCAACACTTTGACAAAGGGCGGCTGCAAAGCCTGAAAGATATAGGACCACGGGTCAGTGAAAGTATCTACTCCTTTTTCCACGACGACCATAATTTGAAAATGCTGCAGGAATTAAGGCACAAAGGAGTAAACATGAAAGGAGTGCACAAGCAGGAAGCCACCGGGTCTCTTGCGGGCAAGACCTTCCTGTTTACGGGTACTCTTGAGGGAATGAAACGCAGGGACGCCGAGAAACTGGCAGAGGATAACGGGGGCAGGTTACTCTCTTCGGTCAGTGCCCACCTCGACTATCTGGTAGTAGGGGAAGCCGCCGGAAGCAAACTCGAAAAAGCCAGAAAAATAAAATCAATTCAGATTTTAAATGAAAAGGAATTTTTAGATTTGATGAATCATTCCAAATAACCATGGTAAAAAAAGTATCAGGCGAAACATGGAAACCCCTTCATTTTAAGGGCTACCAGCAGATGCGAAACAAGTATGCCATCAGTTCGAACGGCAGAATCGCAGCTTACAAAAAAGATATCTTCGAGGACGGAAGAATCTTAAACGGGTCTCAGACTTCCGGATACAACACTTTGAACATTCATGCCGGGGGCCTCAGCAACACTTACTACATCCACCGCGAAGTCGCGCGCCTCTTTTTACCAAAGCCTACAGGAAAGAAAAAGATCGTCATTCACCTGAACCACAAAAGGGAGGACAATCGTGCTAAAAACCTGAAATGGGTTACCCAGGAAGAGGCTATAGCACATCAGCAGAAGAGTCCGAAGCGCAAGGCGTATAAAGAAGTACAGAAAAACAGAACTAAAGGACTAAAGCTGACCCTTGCAAAAGTTCAGGCAATGAAAGCCCAGCTCGCCAACCCGAAGCGTAAAATGACCAAGAAGCAGATTGCAGAAAAATTCGGAGTGAGCGAAATGACACTCTACAGGATTCAAAGAGGAGAAAGCTGGAAAAAGGCTTGATATAAGAAAGCGCCCCCGGTTTTAACGCAGCCGGGATAAATGTACACACGTCCTTTCCGACGACAACACCTTGTTCAACACCAGGTTGCCGCCAGGGAAATTCATGTCCCCCTATTAATATGGTTAATCGTTTTTTACTGGAACAGGTGATTATTGCAGTATTCAAAAAAATGGCCGATGATAAACATCACCGGCCTTGCTTACCTCTGAAACCACAAGAAAAAGAGTTATAGGTAAGACCTGATAATATATAGTAGTTAACTAAAGTTCATCGGATATATTCTTTACAAATATCAATACTCTCGAAAAGTACTGACTTGGGGGTTAGGCTTTCGGGGGATAAGAGGAAAAACTAATTCTTTAGCTAAAGTAAGTATTATTTATTAATATTTTAAAAGAAAATTTATTTCGTTCAATAAATCAACCTTTTAAGAAAGTCTTATTATATATCCCCAGTTGCCAGTATGGCACCCGCATCCCCGGGGCCGGATAATTTTCACCAACCTGCGCATTACTGTCCGCAAACCGGCCCGGTTCTCATTCCGTTCCTCACAAACGCGGAAGAGAAAGTAATCACTACTTTTGAGAGAATTAAATCAACGACAGTGGCAAGACATTTTCACAGAATTAAAGTAAAAAAAATAACTAAGGAAACCCCTGAATGCGTATCTATTGAATTTGATATTCCCGAAGAAAAGCTGGAGCTCTTTGCATACAAACAAGGCCAAAACATCACCATAAAAAGTGACATCGACGATAAAAGACGTGCCTACTCGATTTGTAGCAGTCCGCTGGAAAACAAACTTACGGTTGCGGTTAAACGTATACCTGACGGAGTGTTCAGTACGTTTGCCCTGGAAAAACTTAAAGAGGGAGATGAACTAGAGATCATGGAACCTGCCGGCAGTTTCTATACAGAGCTCAACCCGGCACAATCCAAATATTACGTCTTCTTCGCTGCGGGCAGCGGGATCACGCCTATCATCTCTATTATTAAAACAGTTCTGGCAACAGAGCCTGAAAGCCGTGTAGCCCTTTTCTACGGAAACAAAAGCGTGGCTACCATCATCTTTAAAGACGAACTCGAAGGGCTGAAGGATAAATATATGAATCGCTTTGCGCTTACCCACGTACTCAGTAAAGAACAAACCGACTCGCCGCTGAACACCGGAAGGATTGACCCTGAAAAACTCAAACTCGCAGAACCGCTGTTCAGCATCAGCAAGGCCGATGACTTCTTCGTCTGCGGTCCCGAGGCTATGATATTCGCCGTAAGAGATTACCTCGTCGATGCGGGAGTGGAAAGTTCTAAAATTCATTTCGAGTTATTCAATACGCCCGTTGCAGAAGAAAAGAAGAAAGAAGAAAAACAACCCGAAGCGGTATCCGGCGAAGAAAGCGATGTGGCCATCACCGTCGATGGACGTACCTACGAAATCAAAGTCCCATACGAAACTCCCACTATCCTGGATGCGGGACTGGATATGGGTATCGACTTACCCTACTCCTGCAAGAGCGGTGTTTGCACTACCTGCCGCGCTAAGTTGCTGAAGGGCGAAGTGGAAATGGACTGTAACTACGGATTGGAAGATTATGAAGTAGAAGCCGGTTATATCCTCACCTGCCAGTCGCACCCACGTACACCTGAGTGTGAGGTGGATTATGATCAGTAGAGGTGAATTAACATGGCGTTCTTTTTGGAGCAGGCATCAGAGAATAAAACTCTTTAAGGGATATAGCTTATATCTCAACAATTAATACATTAAACAAACTGGTACGTTGGACTATAAAGAAATATCAAGATCAGATTTTATGTTCTTCTTTCGAGCCCATTTAAAATTGATTAGGCTAACTGTTGACAACAGAATAGAAATTCGGCTTTTAATTATCTGAAGAGTACCGGTAGCCAAACTATTTAAGACTAACTTTTTTCAAAATCCACTCTCCCCACTGTCTTCCACATCCCGCCTTCATGTTTCCAGACATACAGCGCATCGACCATAAACGAAGCACTGAATGTTCTGCTTTTGTAATCTTCCACAGCTCTTTCAAACACCTCCGGCAGCATGTTGCGGTAACCGATAGTGATGTGCGGATGATAAGGACGGGATTCTTTACTGTTCTTTATTGAACAAAAGGTCTGCTCTAATTTCATCAGAGGTTCACAGGGCGCTACGGCGATGAACATCACCCTGTTTTTCAGGAAACAGTCAAACCCCGACAGTCTGACTTCAAACGGTTTTGCTTCTTTGCAGACTTCCGTAAGTTGATGCTGATATTCCTCCGCCCCGGAGGGGTCCAAGTGTTCGGGCGGACTGAAAGTGATGTGTACCGGTGGCTTTAACGCCGCTGCAGTGCCATACCTGTCTGCAAACTCCTGTTGCAGGGTTCTGATTTCCCGGGCGAGACCGGCAGGAGGTACAATGGCGGTCATGTAAAGCGATTTCATTCCGGGTGGGTTGTATCTTCAAAATTACCCAACTATTAGGATTGCCTCCGCATGGCTGTCATCAAAAAATCTTACCTTGTATGAGGAAATTATCAGACAACATGGACACAGAAGCGCTTCAGAAATCTTTTGATGAAAAGATTGAAAAAGACATCAAAATAGAACCGAAAGACTGGATGCCTGTGGAATACCGCAAGACGCTGATCCGCCAGATCAGTCAGCACGCACACAGCGAGATTGTCGGTATGCTACCCGAAGGCAACTGGATCACCCGCGCCCCGACACTGCGCCGCAAGTGTATCCTCATCGCCAAGGTGCAGGACGAAGCCGGCCACGGCCTCTATCTCTATTGCGCAGCAGAGACGCTGAACATCACCCGCGAGGAAATGACGGAACAATTGCTTTCAGGCAAGGCCAAGTACAGTTCTATCTTCAACTATCCTACGCTATCCTGGGCAGATATGGGTGCCATAGGCTGGTTGGTCGATGGAGCGGCCATCATCAATCAGATTCCGCTGTGCCGTACCTCGTACGCGCCCTATGCACGCGGGATGGTGCGCATCTGTAAAGAAGAAAGTTTTCATCAACGGCAGGGATTCGATATTCTGCTGACACTCAGCCGCGGGTCTGCCGAACAAAAAGCAATGGCTCAGGATGCAATCAACCGGTGGTGGTGGCCCAGCCTGATGATGTTCGGTCCGCCCGACAATGAATCACCGCACACCATTCAGAACATGAAGTGGAAGATCAAACGGTTTACCAACGACGAACTGCGGCAGAAGTTTGTCGATATGTGTGCACAACAGGTAGAGGTGTTGGGACTGCAGATTCCGGATCCCGATCTGAAATGGAATGAGGAGAGGGGACACTATGATTTCGGCCCTATCAACTGGGATGAATTCTGGAATGTAGTGAAGGGGAATGGGCCTTGCAACAAAGAGAGAATGGCCGCACGGATTAAAGCGCACGAAGACGGAGAATGGGTACGCGCAGCTGCGCTCGAATACGCACGCAAAGAGGCTGCGGGATTAACCGGTAAACAATCAGAAAAAGCGACTATTAAAAAATAAAAATATGGAACAACCACTTTGGGAAGTTTTTATCAGAAGCCGCCAGGGGCTCGATCATAAGCATGTCGGAAGCCTCCATGCTGCTGACGCCCGCATGGCCATTGAGAGTGCCCGCGATGTATATACGCGCAGGATGGAGGGCGTAAGCATCTGGGTAGTGGAGTCGAAGAATATCCACGCATCGAGCCCCGATGAAGCAGCCAGCTTCTACGAACCGGCTGAAGACAAGATCTACCGCCATCCGACATTTTACAAACTCCCTGACGAAGTAGAATACATGTAAGCAATGAATGAGAGTAACACTATAGACTACCTGATGCTGCTGGCCGACAGTTCGCTGATTATGGGTCAGCGGCTGAGCGAATGGACGGGTCACGGACCGATGCTGGAACAGGACATCGCGATCACCAATATATCGCTGGACACTATCGGACAGGCCAGATATTTTTATCAACTGGCTGCAGCCAGGCTTAATGAAAAATCCGGCAATGCAGACGTAACCGAAGACACCCTTGCCTATCTGCGGGATGCTCATCAGTATAAAAACCTGTTGCTTGTGGAGTTGCCAAACGGCGACTGGGGCCAAACGATTTTGAAAATCTTCTTTTATGCCCACCGGCAAAAGTTGATGTATGAAAAGCTGTCGGGATCGGCTGACGCAGAGATCGCGGGCATTGCTTCCAAAGCGCTGAAAGAGGTAGAATACCATGTATCCTGGAGCAGCGACTGGGTAAAGCGACTGGGCGACGGAACGCAGGAAAGTCATGATAGAATGACGAAAGCGCTGGAATACCTGTGGCCCTATACGGGAGAGATGTTCGTCCCGGCAACGTACGAAAAGAACTTTTTGGAAAACGAATTCTCATTTGATGTCCTGAAGCAGGGGTGGCTGGACAAAGTATCGGGCATCCTGACAGAAGCCACACTTTCCTTACCTCCGGCAGATACGTATATGCATACAGGTGGTAAGACGGGTGTTCATACAGAATATCTGGGTTATATCCTGGCAGAAATGCAGTTTCTGCAGAGAGCTTATCCCGGTTGTGAGTGGTAAGTCGCAGAATTATTAACTATGGAAACACACATTCGCGATATAACAGTTGAGGACATACGAAAGTGGTTGAAGGAAGTAGTAGATCCTGAAATACCTGTTATCTCCATAGAAGATCTCGGTGTGTTGAGGGATATCCGTAAAGAAGGAGAAACATTTATCATCACCATCACACCCACCTACAGCGGCTGCCCGGCCATGGACATGATTACGCTGAATATCCACAAAAAGATGAGAGAGTGCGGGGTACCGCATTTTAAAGTAGAAACACAGATCGCGCCCCCGTGGACAACCGACTGGATGAGTGAAGAAGGGAAAAGAAAACTGAAAGAATTCGGCATCGCGCCTCCGATGGGCAACCGCGGAAGCGAAGATTTGATCAACCGCCATCCGCCTTGTCCTTTTTGTAACTCTACCAACACCGTTCTTGTCAGCGCCTTCGGTTCCACCGCCTGCAAGGCTCTTTTCAAATGCAAGGACTGTGCAGAGCCTTTTGATTATTTTAAGTGTCATTAAATTAATAACATCTAATAACCGGCCCAGATATGCAGGGCAGAGGCTTCGTGTTGGCTTACCTGTGCCGATAAAGTTGTGCACAGCGTATCCCATTCCTGGCGCGGATATGCAGAGCCGGGGCCGCGTGTGGCGTATCTGTGCCTTAAAAGCATTATTACCAGCACAGATACCCTTGCCCATAAATCCAACCCCGCATATCTGCGCTAGTTTTAATTGGAGTTTGGTTTAGCTAATTTGTACCGGCAGTCCTTATTTTTCATAAAGATTGTATTTTTCAAATACACACTTTTACAATGAGTAAGAAATACAAGTTCAGCGATAATGATAAACTGTATTTTGTCACATTTACTGTTACCGACTGGGTTGACCTCTTTATCAGAGAAGAATACAGAGAAATACTTGTCAATAGTATTAAGTATTGCCAGAAGAATAAAGGACTTGAACTGTATGGTTGGTGTATAATGACAAGTCACCTGCACTTGATAGTCGGAACTACAGGTAATGCCTTATCCAATATCATGCGCGATCTGAAAAGACATACTTCCGAAATGTTACATAAGGCTATTAAGGTACACCCGTCTGAAAGCCGGCGGGAATGGATGTTGCTTGCTATGGAAAGGGCGGCACAAAAATTCAGTAACTCTTCCAGGTTTCAACTTTGGCAGCCCGAAAGTCATCCTGTACTATTAACAAGCAACAAAATGGCACATCAAAGATTGGAATACATTCACAACAACCCTGTAGTAGCCGGATTCGTAACCAAGCCGGAAGACTGGAAATATAGTAGTGCAATTAGATATTACGGAGGCGAAAGCCTGTTAGAGATTATAGATTTACCACCGCTGACAATTTAACGAATAAACCAGGGACATTACCAGCGCAGATATGCAGGGTGGGGAACCGTGTGTCGCGTATCTGTGCCTAAAAGTACCAGCACAAATGCCCTTACTCGCTAATCTATCTCTGGCGCAGATATGCAGGGTGAGGAACCGCGCGTGGTGTATCTGTGCCGATAAGTAAAACACAGATACCCTTACTCTCAAACCCAACGCTGCATACCCTTACTGGCGCAGATATACAGGATGAGGTACCGTGCGTTGCGTGTCTGTGCCGACAAGGTAAAGCACAGATACCCTTACTCACAAACCCAGCGCTGCATATCTGCGCTAGTTTCTTTTATTTTCCAACGAAAAAATAAACGGGTAGAACAAACATATTACTGGGGCAGCTTTGCAGAGAGGAAGACGGTGTGTGGCGTATCTGTGCCGATAAGTAAAACACAGATACCCTTACTCTCAAACCCAGCGCTGCATATCTGCGCTAGTTTTTGCTAGTTTCAACAATTATCACCTTCAACACCCACTAAACGCATAAACAAATAAACCTATAAACCCCGGATACTAAACCTATAAACCCTAAACGCAAAGAAATGTGGATTACTTTTTCTCCTTTCCTTCACCTTACCCACCCTTTGTTTTGTGTAAATTTGTAGAATGCAGAATTACTTAGAGGAGCTGAACGACGCCCAGAGAGAAGCCGTACTACACCAGGATGGACCCATTATGATCGTTGCCGGAGCCGGAAGCGGAAAAACTAAGGTGCTGACTACCAGGATAGCCCACCTGATGGCTAATGGCGTGGACGCTTTCAGAATCCTGGCACTGACTTTTACCAATAAAGCCGCAGCAGAAATGCGCGAACGCGTAGAGAAAATATTAGGCAATAACGAAGCCCGCAATCTTTATATAGGTACTTTTCACTCTGTCTTTGCCCGTATCCTGCGTGCTGAGGCAGAGAAACTCGGCTACCCGAGAAATTTTTCCATCTATGATACCGATGATTCGAAAAGTGTCATCAAAGCGGTAGTAAAGGAAATGGGACTAAACGATAAGGTCTACAAGCCATCTATCGTATACAACCGGATATCCGGAGCGAAAAACAGTCTGATTACCCCCGAAGAATACCTGAACGACCCTATTATTCAAAGCTATGACACCAAGTCTAACCGCCCCATGATCGGGAAGATATATGCCGCTTACGCTAAGAGGTGCTTCCGCAATGGCGCTATGGACTTCGACGACCTTTTGCTGAAATTTTATCAGCTGCTCACCACCTTCCCGGAAAGCCTGAGTAAGTATCAGCGCAAGTTTCAATATATCCTCATTGATGAGTATCAGGACACTAACAACGTGCAGTATCAGATCATCAAACTGCTTGGTGCGATGCATGAAAATATTGCAGTAGTGGGCGATGATGCGCAGAGTATCTACAGCTTCCGCGGAGCGACGATAGAAAATATTCTTCGCTTTCAGAAAGACTATGAAGATGCCAAGGTGGTGAAGCTGGAACAGAACTACCGCAGCTCACAGAATATCCTCAATGCGGCTAACGAAGTGATTGCCAAAAACAAAGGGCAGATACCCAAAAAATTGTGGACGAGCAATACGGTGGGAGAGAAGATCCGCCTGGTGGAAACAGCATCCGATTCAGATGAAGGTAAGTTTATCGCCGATCAGATTCAGGAACAAAAACTGAGAAACCATTTTCTGAATAAAGACTTCGCGATACTCTACCGCACCAATGCACAGAGCCGCAGTTTTGAGGAGAACCTGCGCAGGATGAATATTCCTTACCGCATTTATGGCGGCATCAGCTTCTATCAAAGGAAAGAAATTAAAGACTATCTGGCTTACCTCAGGGTGATTGCCAATCCCAACGATGAAGAATCGCTTAAGCGCATCATCAATTATCCGGCAAGGGGCATCGGTAAGACTACCATAGAGCGCGCAGTCCTCTACGCCAACGAAAACAATATCTCTCTTTGGGAGGCTCTTAAGAGTGGTGCAGAATCGGGGTTGAAAGGAGCATCTGTCGGAGCCATAAAAGAATTTGTGCTGATGATAGAAATGTTCATCAGTGAAATGAAGCGGAAAGATGCTTATGACCTGGCTGTTTTGGTCGGCAAGCATACCGGGTTGATGAAGGAACTCTTCAACGACAAGACAACCGAAGGGTTGGTGCGCTACGAAAACGTACAGGAGTTGCTCAACGCCATCAAGGAATTTTCCATGACACCTACAGAAGACGGAGAGCTCCTGGACAAAGGGTTAGGAAGCTATCTCCAACAAATCACCTTATTGACCGATGCGGATGAGGATGATGAAGGAGATTCCAATGTGGTGAAACTGATGACCATTCACGCAGCAAAAGGATTAGAGTTCCCTGTAGTCTTTGTGGTAGGACTGGAAGAAAACCTTTTCCCGAGTGGCATGTCCATCAACACGCTGGAGGAGTTAGAGGAAGAACGCCGTTTGTTCTATGTAGCCATCACCCGTGCAAAAACAAAACTGTACCTAACCTATGCGGATACACGTTATCGTTTTGGTAACCTGGTGCTGAACGATCCCAGCCGTTTTGTTGATGAATTACCTGCTGGACAGGTTGAGCGCACAGCTTTCGGTCCGCGGCGCGAACAACCATTCATGCGAAGGCCGTCATCTTTCGGTTCTGCCGCAGCCATTGCCGAACGCAGATACGGTCCGCCACCCAAAAAAGAGAAACCGGTCTATACCGTTGCCAAACCTTCTACCAAACTTACAGAGCACGAACCATCAGCCGGTTTCAAACCCAGCAATCCGGCAGAGATTGCAGAAGGGTCTCGTATTGAGCATCAGCGGTTTGGCTTCGGTGACGTTCTGAAGCTCGAAGGAGCTCCGCACAACCGCGTGGCGACCATCCGTTTTGACAACAACGGCGAGAAGAAGATTATGCTCAACTATGCCAAACTGATGATTGTATCATAAACCGGACATCACATTATGCGTATCACACCCGACAATAAATTCAAACGGCTTATCATCATCGGCGACCGAGTGCTCATCAAGCCGCACGCACCCGAAGAACGCACCTCATCCGGTCTCTACCTGCCCCCGGGTGTGTATGAGAAAGAGAAGGTTCAACAGGGGTACATCCTCAAAACCGGTCCGGGATATGCCATCCCCACTCCGGTAGATGAAGATGAATCCTGGAAACCTGAAGAAGAACAGGTGAAATACATCCCCCTCCAGGCCCGCGAAGGCGATCTCGCCATCTTCCTTGTCTCCGGCGCTACAGAAGTGATGTACGAAGGCGAAAAGTACTTCATCGTACCGCAAAGTTCCATACTGATGCTGGAGCGGGAGGAGGAGATGTGATTTGTTCGGTATGGTTTTTATTACAGTATCGTTTAAAGAAAAATAATGCTCCAACCCTCCACCGTCCGTTTCCTCTCACAACTCAAACGCAACAACAACAAACCCTGGTTTGATGCGCACAGGGAACAATATCTCGCCGCTAAAGAAGACTTCGATAATCTCGTGCAAGAAATCATCAACGAGTATGGTAAGGTAGATCCTGAAATCGGGGCGCTGCAGGTGAAAGACTGTGTATTCAGAATCTATCGCGATATCCGTTTTTCTAAGGACAAAACTCCTTACAAAACACATTTCGCGGCAGGGTTCAACCGCGGCGGAAAGCGGGTGCATTTTCCGGGGTTTTATTTTCATGTTCAGCCCGGAGGATTAACTTATTGCGGTGGTGGTATCTGGCATCCGGACAATGAAGAACTGAAAAAGGTAAGACAGGAGATTGATTACAATCTGGAGGAGTTCGAGGCGATTCTCAACGAAAAGAAATTCAAAAAACTCTTCGGCCCGCTGGAAGAAGATGATAAACTAACGCGTGCACCAAAAGGGTATGAAGAGGATAATCCGGCCATTGAATACCTGAAATTAAAAAGCTTCATTACCGGCGTGGCATTCGATGATGAAGCCCTCACTCATAAAGGACTGGTTACCAAGGTGGTCAATACCTTCAAAACGATGAAGCCTTTTATTGATTTCCTGAGCAGGGCGCTGGATTAAGCCGTAAATCCGGCATACGCTTTTTACCGCTTATCGACAAGAGCGGTTTTTTTCGATTGTTTATCTTTGCTGCTCAATTTTCGGAGCATGATTAAAGCTGGGCATCCGGTTATCAATATTTATACAGAAGAGACACCCAATCCGCAGTCGCTTAAGTTTATTGTGAACAAGCTGCTGTATCCGGGCAAAAGCGCCGATTTCCCCGATGAAAACAGTGCCGTTGGTTCTCCTCTTGCCCAACAACTGTTTACTTTTCCTTTCGTAAAGTCAGTTTTTATAGCCAGCAATTTTGTTACGCTGACCCGAAAGGATAATGTACACGACTGGAATAATATTACCACCCCGATACAGCAGTTCCTGAAAGATTATATAGAAAAGGGTGGTGTCATTATAAACCACGATATTCTTGCCAAGAGTAAGATTGATACGAATAATACAATCCTGTCTGACGACGGAGACATTGTAAAAAAAATAAAAGAGGTACTTAAGCACCACGTAGCTCCGGCTGTGGAAATGGATGGCGGAGCTATCCAGTTCGAAAGCTTTGAAGGCGGTATATTAAGCGTTAAAATGCTGGGCAGCTGCAGTGGCTGTCCTTCTTCTATGATCACCCTGAAGGCCGGGGTAGAAAAAGTGATGATGCGGCTGGTGCCAGAAGTGAAAGAAGTTATTGCCGACATATAATATTTTACTTCCCCGAAAATCTTTTTTATAACACACGCTCACCTCAATGACCTTACCTGAAATCTACCAGCAGTTTATTGCCGGACTGAAAGAAACCGGTTTTCTCGAGTTTATTGCTGTTATCGCCGGCATCGCCAGTGTCTGGTTTTCGCGCAAAGAAAATATCTGGGTGTATCCCACAGGGTTGATTAATACCACTTTTTATATCTATCTGAGCTTTAAGGGCAGTCTTTTCGGAGAGGCAACCGTGAATTTCTATTATACGGTAATGAGTATTTACGGATGGATTTTGTGGACCCGTAAAAACGAGCAGAAAGAGCACGTTGTTCAAATCACCTTCAGCAATAAGAAGGAATGGCTCATTGAGATTGGTTTCTTCCTTTTCTTCTATATCACGATCTTTTCTGCTCTTACTTATTTGAAACGCGACTTTGCTCCCGGTGCCATACCCTGGGCTGATGCTTTTGCCAGCGCGACGGCATTTACGGGCATGTGGCTAATGGCACGCAAAAAAGTTGAGAGCTGGATTTGGTGGATCGCTACCAACATTGCTTCCATTCCGCTTTTCTTTATAAAACATTATGTGTTCACCAGTGTTTACTATACGGTGCTTCTTGTACTCGCCATAATGGGACTTATTGAGTGGCGGAAGCGCGCTCGTCAAAATCTGTTACTTGTAAAGAGTGCGGCATGATAAACGGGATTAAAAAATATGTAGCTATCGGGCCCGAATCCACGGGCAAAAGCACCTTGTGCGAACAACTGGCAAAACACTTTAACACATTATGGTGCCCCGAATATGCAAGAGAGTTTTTGAATACTAACGGTACAGAGTACACGTACGATAACTTGCTCCATATTGCAACAAAACAATTAGAACAGGAAGACAGAATTGCTCAAGAGCTTTCTGAGAGCGGTGTATCCCCTTTCCTTTTTGTTGATACCGATATGTATGTGATGAAGGTGTGGTGTGAGTTTGTTTTTGGTGAGTGCCACCGCTTTATCCTGGATCAAATAGCCGAGAGAAAATACGACGGTTATTTTCTCTGTAACCTCGATCTGCCATGGGTGGAAGATAATATGAGAGAGTATCCCGATCCTAAAATCCGCGAAGAACTCTTTCTTTATTACAAAGAATTACTCACCGGGCAGGACGTACCCTGGATTGAAATTAAAGGTGATAATCCATCGCGTACCCGTATGGCTATACAATGGGTGAAGGAACAAAACGGCCTGCTATAACTTCGTCCGGATTGCATGCAGGAACTTTTCTACAGACTTTCTCACATCCTGCGCTGCAGTGTTATGATTGTTGACTAAAACCGAAAACAGCAATAATTTATTTTTCTCAGTGATAAGGTAACCGCTTAACGTTACAACCCCGCTAATAGTACCGGTCTTTGCAAAGATTTTTCCTGTATCCTCATGGTACAGAGAAGAAAGCGTGCCCGTTCCTCCCGTGGGCAGGATTACTTTGAGCCGCTCCATTCCGAACTCGTTTTTAAGCTTTTCCAAAATGAAAATAAAGTCTTTCGGGGTGAAAAGGTTATAACTGCTCAGGCCTGAACCGTCTACCCACCTGGGTTTTTGTGGCATGCCGGCAAAATCAGTCTCAAGTATCTTTTGTATAATCTGTCTTGTGTTGAGTGTGCCCAGCAATTTGTCGCTCACCATAAGCAACGACTGTTCGGCAAAGAGGTTATCGCTTCTGTGCATCATGATAGCAAGCATACTGTCTAACGGT
The DNA here is from genome assembly GCA_024103425.1 of Chitinophagaceae bacterium. Lineage (GTDB taxonomy): Bacteria > Bacteroidota > Bacteroidia > Chitinophagales > Chitinophagaceae > Ginsengibacter. The sequence goes on along the minus strand of JAGFIS010000008.1, from coordinate 148,910 downwards.
TGGGTATAAACGTAGTTGGCGGATGAAACCTTTGTGTCTGTCAGTTTAACTTGCGTACCGAGAACGTCTGTCCACAAAGCCGCGACAGTATTGTCATCAGGAATAAAAGGGTACTCGACTTTTTTTGATTTTCCCCCCGATACAGTAAAACTGTTTTCACTCCACGGGCGGGTAACCGTTATGCCATTAGTGATGTTCCCTTCGGTTGTGGTTTTTGTCCGAAACCAGGATGGAGTAGTGGTGACTTTATTATTATCAAACTTCAGCGTTACATAATCTCCATACATCGGGAAAGCAGAGCGGGGTGCCGCATAGCTGTACGGATAATCATCCCACGACCAGCCGTTACCCAAAAAAGAAGAGAAGTTGGTTTTTTCTATTTCTACATTCTTATAATTCTTTAGGAAATTATATACCGGTTGGTTCGGGAAATCCGGATGCATCACAGTAGGGTCGGCCATTCCCCGGATTTTTACAGTAGAACCGTCCACAACCTCATACTGAATCCCCGTAAGGCTATCTCCCAGATACTTCATCGCCACATAGCAGGATGCCAGTTTGGTGTTGCTCGCCGGCATAAAATATTTGTCGGCCTGATATTCATAAACCATCTTAGATGTTTCGGGGTCGTACACAGCAATACCCATATGGTAGTTGGTAATCTGATCTTTATTAAGAACTGTCGATTTAGCTTCCCTGTTGATTTTTTGTGTCATCGAGCAAGAGCTCAGGGCGGTTATCAGGACGATCGGAATGAATAGCTTTTTCATTACCGAAAAATACATAAAATCTGTGGCTGCAGGCAAAAAAAATACCGGAACGCGTCCGGTATTTTCTATTAATCTCTTTATTGTTTAGAAGAACTTGCTTCTGTAATCTTTAATCTTCGCCATCTTTCTCAGGCCCATGAACGACTGTTGAAGCGCTGTCTGTAGTTCGCGGTTACGGTCGGCCGCAACCTGCTCTTGCCATAACGCATCATCAACCGGTTTCTTACCATAAGAATCTACCTTGATCACAAATACGCCATTATTTCCTGATATCGGCGCAGAAACTTTGTTTTCGGCATCTTTCGCAAATGCTGCACCGGTGACTTTAGGTTCGTTACCGATACCGCTGATAATTTGCGAGTTGAAAGTAAGAGTTGAGTCTTCTCCGGCTGTCATTACCTGAACGTTGAAATCTTTTGCAACAGCTTCCAAAGAAGAAGTGTTCGTCATTTTCTTTTTGATCACTTCCGCTTTCTTCTGATTGCGAATATCCGATTCAACATAAGGCAGGGCTGTCTGTACATCCATCAAACCCTCGCGAAGCCTTCTGTTTACAATAGCCACAACAAAATCGTCGTCAATAGAGAAAGGCTCTGAAACAGCTCCTTCTTTCGCTTCGTTTGCCCAGCGAACGATTTCTCTCGCATTGGCATAACTTCCGAGTTGATAATCGTTCTCGCCTACCGGCAAAGGAAGATCTACTTTTGAAATACCGTTCTGAACCAGATACTCTTCTAATGCTTTCGGCGACGTTGCCGCTGCTGACAGTTTCACTGCTTCGGCATTGGCTTTATTGATAGTTTCATCACTCGGATCAATCTGTCTTGCCATATAGGCTATCTTATAACTCGGTTCGTAGTGAGATTTTGACATGATTTCTATATAATGGTATCCGAATTCTGTTTTTACCACTTTCTTGGTTTCGCCGGCATCGTTCAGAAGGAACTTACCAAACTCTTTTGCAAAGTTGTCGCTTTGAACAGTCTTAAGGTCAAAGTTCATCACCCCCTGGGTTTGTTTGGCGCCCTGGTCGGTAGAATAGATGGGTTCCAGCGCATCGAAGCTGGCTCCGTTCTTAATTGCTGTTGCAACACTATCAGCCTTGCGCCGGGCTGTGCTGTCATCCATTATTGGTTGCTGTGTTTGCGGATCAATGGTTCCAAAAAGAATGTGTCTCACTTTGAAACTGTCCGGCATATTCTTAATATCAATCACTTTAGCAAGCACATAATTTTTACCATCGAGATACGGTCCGTAAACTTCGCCTTTAACCAAAGAGCTGACGGGCTCGCCGATTGGCGCCTGAATTTGACTACCGGGCAGATAACCGTCAAAGAAAGGTATTGTTGATCCGTTACGTCCCAGGAAGAATTTGGCATTTGTATCTGCCCTGAATTCGGGTTTCAATTCTTCCAAAGCATTAAACACTGCCAGACTGTCTTCTTTGCTGGGTGCCGCACTGAAAGAAACATAGGAGATCATTGTCCCGTTTTCTTGTTTGAACATGCTCTTACGGGCGTTGAGGTAATCTTTAACATCCTGAGTACTGATCTTAACGGTGCTGTCGGCAATAGTAGAGTAAGGAACTGATACATAGCTGATAACAGCAAAATCCGTTGCTGATGCTTTTTCCATATTGATCATCCAGGAAGGCTCGTTGATGCTGCCTGCAATCAATGCTGTATATTTAGAATACAAAGAGTTCAAAACCATCGGATCAATAACCTGAGAAATCAGTGCACTCCTTTGTTCTTTGTTCTTATTTTGTTTTACCTGGCTCCACCATTGTTTTGCCTGTTCTATATCATATTGTCCGGTATTAGGATCCGTGAAAGCTTGTTTTAACTGTAAGGGTGCTTCTTCGCTAAATAAAACTGAACTAAGTTCTTTAGCGGTAAATACCAATCCTAATTTGTCAAACTGGTCATTCACTATTCTTTCAGATACCATCTGATCCCACGCTCCCTGCATTACCATATTACGCTGACCAGACTGGTTACCGTATTGCTGTTCCATTTCGGTGACTTTCTCATTAAACTCCTGATAATCAATTGCGTCACCGTTTACAATACCTATAGTGGTCTCATTACCTCCACCAAACAGCTTACCGGTACTGCTTATTGAGTCCATTAATATAAATCCGATAAGACTTATAGCTACAAGAGAAATCACTAACACAGCCCCTTTTTCACGGATTGCTTGAATTATTGACATGTTATTACCTTAATTTTTATGTTTAGGGCGGCAAAAATAGGTTAAATTAAAATAGCAACAAAGTAAAGAGAGTGTTACAGGGTTAAGTGTTTCAGACGATAATTCCCTTCACTTCGGGGTAAAATTTTTAGTATTCACACACCTCCGTTGAAAAACTGTTTTTCTTGTGGAAAACGCCACTTTCACTGAAAAAATCCGGGCACAACTTTTAATAACTTAATGCATCCATAGGCGGTTAGAGATGATTATAGAAATTTTACCCAAACCTTCAATATCACATTCACAAAGCCGGTGGAGATTTTCTTCAAAAAGTTATACAGTTAGTTTCTTATCAACAGATGTGTATATAGTAGAAGTTTTATAGCAGCCGAAACATTCGCCGGTCTTAATATTATGTGTATTACTGTGAATAAAGAGATATTTTCAATATTTCCAAAAACGCATGAAATTTTCTTTCCACGATTTCACATTCCTAATAATAATAGAAGCTTTTTTTAAAAGAAATATTATTGTTTATATATAAGGTTATTCACAGCAAGCCGGCAGAAAATAGAGAACAACTCAATTGCCTTCATGGGGTATCTTTCTTACGACATCATCTATAGCCTGTTTAAATAAATTAAAATTCATGATGACAGGATGATAAATATTTTCTTCATATTCTTTAACCGCTCCGGATAATGAAAACTCATCTTGACTTTTAACGAGAAAATATTTTTTATAAGAAAGTACCTCACCGATGTATTCTTGTTCTGCCTGCCCCGGAGTCGGGATGAGTATTCCCGACTTTTTTAATTTAACAAGATCCATAACTGTAGAGTAACCACACCTGCTGATGATTGTTTTTGAAGTATTCAAAGTCTTATTGATTAATTCTGCAGGCAGATGGTTGGTTATTGAAATATTTTCTGGAACATCCGGCAGCTGTGTTTCTTCAGGTAAACCTCTTATGAAAATTATTCTTCCGTTGAGAGTATGTATTTGAGAAAGAATTTTTGCCTCGAGAATAGTTCGCTGAGGCTCCGGACCTGATAAAATAATACAGTAATCATATTCAATACTTGATGGATGAATTTCCATTCTTGATAGCGGACCAATAAAACGCTGTTGAATACCTTCAACTTTTATATGAGATAATGCTCCCGATAAACCATTTTCCTCTTCATCCGGCACCCAGCACTCATCAAATTTTTTAATGACCGATTGGTGTATTTGCGAAGCAATTTTATCAATAAATTTATTTCCTGTTTTTACTTGAATCTGATGAGTGATATAAACAGAATAAACACTTTTATGATAGACACCGGGTCGGTTATCTGAGATGATTAAATCTATTTTTCTTGATTTTAAAAAGTTTTGTATTTGCCGCTTCTCCTGATACTTTCTTAATAAAATTTTTGGTAACTGGACAGAAATACGGGATATAAAAAATCTTTGATTAGCCGGATAACGCAAGTTATAGCCGTTCATAATAATAAATTCCAGGTCAGGAAATTCATTTTTTAGTAAAAAAAGGGGTGCTCCGGAGGCTCCGATGATAACGCTATACCCACGATTTTTCAACTCTTTAATGATTGGAATACAACGGGTTGCGTGTCCTAAACCCCAGTCTAAGACGGATATGAGAACTACTGGATTTTTGAAATTTCCCAAAATCGTTGCCTTTTTCTTCAAATTTTGCAAATTTTGTGATAGAAAATGATTTAATTTGGCAAATACTTTTTTTCTTATCTTAGGGCAGGAAAAATGTGAGGATAGATGCGTGATGTTATAACTCCGTTACTATGAAGAGCTTTGGAAAAATATTACTTATAGTATTAGTAGTAAGTATGTGTATGATGAGCTGCAGTTCGTCAAAAAAATCGAATTGTGGTTGTCCGAATACACAAGGAATAATAGGCTTTTAAAAACCAATATAAATGAAGAAGTTTAACCGTGAGTTACTGGTGTTGTTCAGAGATAAATCTGATTCAACATTGATAGAGCGCCAGGTGGAGTCTCTACATGAATTATTATACCATGTAGAAAAAATTGAGAATATTGCGATTGCCCACGAAGTAATTAATATTAGAAAGAGGAAAATATTTCGCCGTTCAAAACAAGTACTCTGCGTGTTGAAGGTGGAAACTTTAAAGCCGTTTATTTTTCTGAATAATTTGAATTAATTCAAATCTTCCTCTCTTATTTCCCAGATTTCCTTTCCTCTCAATAAATTATCTAAATCGGCCCCCTTATTAGCTTTAGCTGTTACAACTTGTTCTTGTAAAATGTCTTCATAGCAAGGACGCTCTACATCGTATAATACCCCAAATGGTCTTGGAAAATTTCCTTCGTTTCTCGGATCACCGGTAAAGCTTGCCAGTATGGTTGCTTTGGTGTAATCTTTAGGATCGTGAATCCATAAATCATTCACAGAGGTATTTTCATCGATATTGACGATAACCGGCTTTAACCCATCGAATTTGATTCCTTTACTATTTCCTTCTCCAAACACTAATGGCTTTCCTTCTTCAAGAAAAACAGTGTTATCCGGCTTAGTGCTCTTATCTGTGAAGAGCTCAAAAGCACCGTCGTTAAAAATATTACAGTTCTGATAGATTTCCAGAAAAGAAGCCCCTTTGTGTTGGTGGCTGCTTAGCAGCGCGTATTGCAAATGTTTAGGATCACGGTCCATCGATCTTGCTACGAATGTTGCGCCCGCCCCTAACGCTAATGATAAAGGATTAAACGGTGTGTCCACACTTCCGTAAGGTGAACTTTTTGTGGTTGACTTTCTCGGACTGGTTGGCGAGTATTGCCCTTTCGTTAACCCATATATTTCATTGTTGAACAAAAGAACGTTTACATCAAAATTTCTTCTAAGCAAATGGATGGTATGATTTCCACCGATGCTCAATCCATCACCATCACCTGTTACAATCCAGATGCTCAAATCAGGGTTGACCGCTTTTAATCCGCTGGCGATTGTAGTTGCTCTTCCATGAATACTGTGCATACCGAAAGTATTCATGTAATAAGGAAAACGGCTGCTGCACCCGATTCCGCTGATGATGACGAAATTTTCCCTGGGTATTCCCAGTGTAGGGAAAACTTTTTGCACTTGTGCCAGGATAGAATAGTCACCACAACCGGGACACCACCTTACTTCCTGATCGGTGACAAAATCTTTGGATGTAAGTACCGGTGTTGTTGTATTGCTCATATTGTAAAGTTACTGTGGATGGCCGGATAAAACGAGCAAAGGCTTTATTAATTAAGGAAAAATTGCCGCCGGTCTATCTTCCGAAATCATCCTGAACGCGGATGATATCTTCCTCGTCGCTCGGATGATGTGGATGTGTATGCTGCCATATTTCGGCAATGATACCCCACCCGTCTGTTCCTATAAGGCGATGTCTTTGTTCTCTCTTCAGGATGATGACATCGTTTTCCTTCTTTTCGGAAATATCTCTTTGTTCGTCGTCGTCGCTTACAACAACATTCACAGTGCCGGCTACAACTTTCCAGATTTCTGCACGACGCAGATGATACTGCCAGCTGAGCCTTTTATGTGGTTCGACAACAAGAATCTTCGGACTCAACTTTTCAGAGATATGAATATTTTCTACCTCCACCTCCGGAAAGAAGCGGTCTATAAATTTATCGGTCTGGTCTTCCGAAATATAATAAAACCCACCCCACGGACGGTTGTCATCCATGTTGGTTGTGGTAAATCCGTTTTCGGTAATAAAATCTTTCACTCTATCAAAGACCTCTTTCTTTGAGATCCCTGCAGGTAATTGCAAATTGTTTTCCAACATATAACAGCTATGTTTATTCGTAAATAAATTATCTTCCCATATACACCATCAGGATCTGAACATCACTTGGGTTCACACCACTGATGCGGCTTGCTTGTCCTAACGTCTGAGGGCGGATTTTATTGAATTTCTGACGCGCTTCCGTACTTAGAGAAGACAGTTTATCGTAATTAAAGGTTTCAGGAATTACAAGATCCTCAAGAGCGCTGAGCTTTTCAACCAGTTCCTCTTCTTTTTTTATATACACTTCATACTTAATACCGATCTCAGCTTCTTGCAAAAATTCGTCTGAATATTTACTGAGGTGATTCAGTTCGGGAATGGAATCTATCATTTGATTGATACCGACAGCCGGCCGTAATAATATCTGAGCGGCTTTTGTTTTCTGGCTCAACGGTGCAGAACCTATAGATTCCAGTAATGGTGTGGCTGATTCAAAGACAGAAGTTTCCTTAAGTACCCTTTCTATCTCTTCAATTTCTTTTCTCTTTTTCAAAAGGCGGTTCATCCGCTGTTGGCTTGCCAGACCCAGGCGGTAACTTTTTTCGGTCAGGCGCAGATCTGCATTGTCCTGCCTGAGGAGTGTTCTGTACTCTGCGCGGCTGGTGAACATCCGGTAGGGCTCTTCGGTTCCTTTATTGATCAGGTCATCAATGAGCACCCCTATATATGCCTCGTTGCGTTTGAGGGTAAAAGGTTCAAGATCATTTACTGCCAGATGAGCATTGATTCCGGCGACGATACCCTGGCATGCAGCTTCTTCATAACCGGTGGTACCGTTGATTTGTCCGGCAAGAAAGAGGTTTTTAATCCGCTTCGTTTCCAATGTGAATTTCAGCTGTGTGGGCGGAAAGTAGTCGTACTCTATAGCATATCCCGGACGGAACATCTTACAGTTTTCAAAGCCGGGTATCTGCTTAAGCGCCTGATACTGAACATCTTCAGGTAAAGATGATGAAAATCCGTTCACATAAACTTCATAGGTATTCCACCCTTCGGGCTCTACAAATATCTGATGACGCTCACGTTGTGCAAATCGGTCTATTTTATCCTCTATACTTGGGCAATAGCGCGGGCCTACCCCTTTGATCCTTCCCTGGAACATCGGGCTTTCATCAAAACCTGTTCTCAGGATATCGTGTACTGTCTTATTGGTATAGGTAATCCAACAGCTTCTCTGCCTTTCGGGAAGGTTGGTATCCAGATAAGAGAAACCGGTTATTTCGTCGTCTCCTCTTTGTTCTTCCATCTTAGAATAGTCTAAAGAGCGGCCATCCACCCTAGGGGGTGTTCCGGTTTTCAACCTGTCGCTCTCAAACCCCCACTCCACTAAATTTTCTGTGATGCCTTCGACCGACTTCTCGGCCATTCTTCCCCCTTTACTCTTTTTGTTCCCGACATGGATGACACCATTGAGGAAGGTTCCGTTGGTAAGGATTACGGTTTTTGCTTCAATATTATGCCCCATACGGGTTTTTACCCCGGTAATGGTATCCCCCTTTTTTGTAAGCCCGATTACAACATCCTGGTAAAAATCCAGATTGTCGATATTCTCCAAAGCCTGGCGCCACCTCATAGAAAACAACATACGGTCGTTTTGTGCCCTCGGGCTCCACATGGCCGGACCCTTACTTTTATTGAGCATGCGGAACTGTATCGTCGTCTCATCGGTAACAATAGCGCTGTAGCCACCCAAAGCATCAATCTCGCGGATGATTTGCCCCTTGCCTATTCCCCCCATTGCCGGGTTACAGCTCATCTGGGCCATATTCTGCATATTGAGGGTAATCAACAGAGTTTTACTACCCATGTTTGCTGCAGCAGCTGCAGCCTCACAGCCGGCGTGGCCGGCACCCACAACGATTACATCATATTTCGGAAACATTTTGCAAAATTACAGGAAAGCGGTTTTTTATCAGGGCCCCGGCTATTTTTTAGCATTTAGATGAAATATAAGTGATGAAAAAGAATGTGTTTCACGTGAAACATTCTTAAAAAGAAAACGAATAATCCCCAAAAGTTCCACGTGGAACATTAGCGTTTACCCAGGTAATAATCTTCTCTGGCACGCATTTTCTTTTTACGAGCCGGGGTATCATCTTCATACCCGCATAGGTGTAATAATCCGTGAATCATCACGCGATGCAGCTCTGTGTTGAAGTCTGTATCAAACCTCTCTGCATTTTCCTTCACCCGATCAACGCTAATGTATATTTCAGATATTATGGGTTCACCCGGTCCGGAAAGAGTAAAAGTGAGAATATCGGTAAGCGTATCATGGTTGAGATAAGCCTTATTGAGCTCTAAAAGGTAATCATCACTGCAGAATATATAGTCTATCGAAGAAAACCCGGTTTCCTCCTCCTTCAAGACACCCGACAGAAAAGCCTTTCCCGGCAGGGCGGTTTTGAGGATTCTTTTTACCCCAAGAAAGTGAAACGTAATAGTACCTTTTGCAGTAGTTGCCAAAATGATCAATTTTTAAAGAGTGGTAGGTTACCTTTGTGCTTCTTGGTTTTTATAGTACAAAAGTAGAAAAAGCCATCCGGTCTGACAGCAAAAAGCTTTTGGGTAAAAACACAATTCAGATATCAACAAAACGAAGAAATGAAAATCGGACTATACTTCGGATCGTTTAATCCCATTCACCACGGGCACTTGATTATTGCGAGCCATATGGTGAATTTTAGCGACTTACAGCGGGTATGGTTTGTTATCTCACCACAAAACCCTTTTAAAGAATCTGCCTCTCTGCTGAACGAGCGACACCGCAAGCATCTTGTAGATCTTGCTATCGAAGACGATGTTCGTCTGAAAACCTGTGATATTGAATTCAAGCTTCCGCGGCCATCTTACACGATCGATACCCTGGTTCACCTCGAAGAAAAGTATCCTCAACACGAGTTCACCGTCATCATGGGAAGCGACAGTTTTATGAACATCAAAAAATGGAAGAATGCTAACGTCTTATTGAAAAACTATTCCATAAAAATTTATTTGCGCTCCGGTTTTCCTGTGGACCCGAAAATGCTGAAAAAAAATATTGAAATTGTTGAAGCTCCTTTATTGCAGATTTCGGGCACAATGATCAGAGAACTAATTAAAGAGCGGAAATCTATACGGTACTTAGTTCCTGATATTGTCAGAGAAGAAATAGACAGCCAGCAATATTATTTTTAAAGAACGCAGGCAACAAGGCCTAAATGAGAGTATTTTATATATATAAAACAGGAACCAGAAAGGCTAAAAACAAGCCTTATTCAAACCACAACACGCTGATAATCATCCAGATACGTTTAAGGAACTAGTTTTGTTCCTCTTTATTTAATTGGTCTGTTAACCGTTTCAGCCGTTTCTCGTTTTTGGTCCACGCGAGATTGGTAATCACATACCCGCAAAAGACGGAAATAACTATAAAAACATAGATGAGGTAAGAGCCACCGGTTTTCCAAAGATTGGTCAGGAGTTTAGATAAAAAGAATAACAGCAGGAAAGAAACGACTGACCAAGCAATTGTATAGGTAATGTAATATCCGGCCCTGGAGCCCTTTTTCTGTTCTTCCCAATATTCAATAAAGCGCCTGTCTTCAGCTCTCATTTGTAAAAAATCAATGATTTTAAGGAAATCCCGGTTCATTCTTTCATAATTTCTAACACAACCTCTACAACCTGTTCGGTGTTAGGCTTACTGAAATAATCGCCCTCGGTGCCATATCCCGGCCTGTGGTCTTTACCTGTAAGGGTTCTCGGTGCACAATCCAGCCAACGATAACCTCCTTGTTCTTCCATTACTTTATTGAACATATAGGCGGCACCACCACCGGGAACATCTTCATCTACAAAAAGAATCCTGCTGGTCTTTTTGAGTGACTCTAAAATGTGGTGGTGAATATCGAAAGGAATCAGGGTTTGTACGTCGATGATTTCACAGCTGACCCCCAGCTTTTCAAGGGTTACAGCCGCTTTTGAGATATTTCTGAGCACAGATCCGTAGGAGACAATTGTTACGTCTTCTCCCTCTCTGATCACCTCGGGGATACCCAACGGAACTCTGTATTCATCTAAATTGGAAATCAATTTTTCTTTCAGTCTGTAGCCGTTCAGGCATTCGATAACCAAAGCGGGATCATTTCCTTCCAAAAGTGTATTATACATACCCGCCGCCCTGGTCATATCTCTGGGAACGCATATGTACATCCCTCTTAAAGAGTTGATAATCATGCCCATAGGAGATCCACTGTGCCAGATACCCTCCAGGCGGTGACCCCTGGTGCGGACGATTACCGGTACGCTTTGCTTGCCAAAGGTCCTGTAATGTGTGGTGGCTACGTCATCACTCAGGGTGGTCATTGCATAAAGTAAGTAGTCCAAATATTGAATTTCTGCTATCGGACGCAAACCCCTGAAAGCAAGCCCTAAACCCTGTCCAATGATAGTGTTTTCGCGGATGCCGGTGTCAAAGACCCTGTCCTCGCCGAACTTTTTCTGTAAACCGCTGAAGCCCTGATTTACATCGCCGATATAACCGACATCCTCACCGAACGCAACAACTTTCTTGTTTCTGGTGAAGAGTGCATCAAAATACTTGTTCAACACCTCATAACCGTTAATCATTGGCGCATCACTTGCGTATTCCGGAGCAACAGCCTCAACCTTTACAGCCGCTTTAACCCCTTCGTTATAAAGGTGGGTGTTGTATAATGCTTTGGCTTCTGTTTTTAATTCGTTGTGGTATTGCCTGATGGGTGCTTTGGTGCTGTCTGCGCTATCGGGATGATTAATGTAAGCAGAAAGGGCTTTCATCACATTCTTTCTGGTGGGCTCTCTTAAAGAAGACAATTCCTTGCTGATTTCCGTGGCCCATGTACCATTGCTTGCCTTTCCGGCTTCTTCCAGAAGCGACAGGGTCTTCTTTACCTGTTCGCGAATCGGATTTTGATACTTATCCCATGCAGCATTGCGGCTTTCTCTTACATAGTGTTTAGCCTCCAATTCTATTTTATCGAGTTGATCGGCATCTGCAAGCAAGTTTACCAGAATCCATTCGCGCATTTGGGCTTTACAGTCCCACTTGCGTTCCCATTCCAGTCGCTCTTTTGATTTATAACGCTCATGGCTACCCGAAGTACTGTGTCCCTGAGGTTGTGTAACTTCCTGAATATGGAAGAGAGCCGGAGTGTGTGTTTCCCGGATATGTTGGATAGCCGGTTCAAGAACTTCACACATACCCGCGTAATCCCAGCCTTTCAGTTGGTATATATTAATTCCGTTAGTATCGTCTGTTTTTTGGAATCCCGCCATGGCCTCTGAGATGGACGATTTCACTGTTTGATACTCTTTGGGTACAGAAATACCGTACCCGTCGTCCCACACAAAAACAGCGAGAGGTACTTGCATTACAGCAGCGGCATTCATCGTTTCCCAAAATGGGCCTTCAGAGGTGGCGCTATCGCCGATTGCGGCGAAACAGACCTCATTTCCTCCGTGACTAAGGCCCTGAAAAGCGCTTAAATCAGGGTTCTCCCTGAAAAGCTTTGATGCATGAGCCAACCCCAAAGCCCTTGGCATTTGTCCCGATGTAGGAGCGATATCCGAAGAGGTATTCTTCATGTCTGCCAGGTCAAGCCATTCACCGCTTGTATTGGTATTGGGCGTACAAAAGTGTGAGTTCATCTGCCTGCCGGCACTGAAGGGGTCATTATTGATGTCAGGATCGGCATACAGTTGTGAGAAGAATTGCTCCACTGTACCCATTCCTGCAGAAAAGATGAAGGTTTGGTCGCGGTAATACCCGGAACGGAAATCTCCCGGCTTGAAGAATTTAGCCATGGCCACCTGGGCCACCTCTTTTCCGTCGCCGAAAATTCCAAATTTTGCTTTACCGGTTAAGACCTCCTTTCGGGCTAGCAGACTGGCTTCACGGCTGATGCAAACCATTTTGTAGTCGTCCAGCACAGTGGTTATAAAACTATCGTAGGATAAGTTTTCCAGAAGGTCGTTTTCCGTGTGTGTATTAGGTACCATTCGGCAAAAATATTAATTGTGGCATTGGATTGTTAAATTCCTTTATAAGCGGTGTACAATTTGCAACCTTTTATTGCGTTTTATTATCTTTGAGAATACTCTAAAGTAGGAAAAAATGAGGATTTTTCTGGCGATTACGGGAATTTTTTTGTTAATAAACAGTTCGTCTGCACAACAGAGAATAGCATCTCCTGCGGCGAAGGCTGTTGAGCAAAAAGCTATTGAACCCGGGGTAATTAAGTTCACGGCTACAGAACACGATTTCGGAAAAATTCCTCAGGGGAAACCCGTTACCCACGTATTTGAATTCAAGAATACGGGCAGCAGTCCGTTGATTTTAAGTAATGTTGTTGCTTCTTGTGGATGCACCACTCCCGAGTGGAGTAAAGATGCCATTGCGCCGGGAGAGACTTCAAAGATTGTGGTTGGTTATGATTCCCAGGCTTTAGGGGGTTTTTCAAAGCCCGTAACTGTTTTTTATAATGAGGGGCAACAAATTCAATTATTAATTTCGGGAGAAGTTTGGCAAACACCGGTAACCTCAGCTCCTGAAAACAATGCTATTAGTCAATTCAAAAAGAAACAAATAAAATGAGAGTAGTATTTCTGGCAATTTTTGCCTTCGTATCCACTTCTTTGTTTGCTCAACCCAAAGTATCAGAGCTGGCAAAATTCAGTACCGAGAATTATAATTTCGGAAAAATAAAGCAGGGTGTTCCTGTAACGGCAACCATTACCGTTACTAATATCAGCAAAGAACCGCTGATTATCGAACAAGCATCTCCTTCTTGCGGTTGTACTGTTAGTGATTATACCAAAGAGCCGATTGCTCCGGGTAAAACAGGAACCATCAAAGCTGTATTTGACGCAAAAGCCCTGGGGCCCATCAACAAAACAATCACCGTAAAGCTGGCGAATGCACAGGATGTGAAGTTTGTTAAGCTTTCGGGAGAAGTTTTGGACGCTACTGCCTATGCAAAGCAGAAGGGGTCGGGTAAATAAGATATTTCCTTTGAATTTTTTGGTAACCACGCTTTATGGCGTGGTTTTTTATTTTCCGTCTGTTAGAATACGTGGCAAATATTTATCGACCTTTGTTTGCCTGATCAAAAGCAAAGAAAGAAATGGAGTATAAACAGCTTGGAAAATCAGATCTAAAAATCAGTCCTATCGGTTATGGTTGTATGAGTTTACATCCCGGACAGGAGGATTTTTTTAGTTTAATAGACAAAGCACTCGATTACGGAATCAATTATTTCGACACGGCAGACCTTTATGATAAAGGTGGCAACGAACAAGAGCTGGGCAAGGCTTTCAAAAGAAGAAGAGATAAGGTGATTATTGCTTCTAAAGCAGGTAATCAGTGGAGGTCCGATGGCAGCGGATGGGATTGGAACCCCCGAAAAGATTACCTACTGAAGTGTGCCGAAGAAAGTTTAAGGCGATTGAATACAGATTACATAGACCTCTTCATGCTGCACGGCGGTACAATACAAGACGACATTCTTGAGTCGATAAGCGCATTCGAACAATTGTTGAAAGAAGGCAAGATCAGGTATTACGGGTTATCATCAATTCGCCCGAATGTAATCCGGGTACACAAAGAATACGGAAAAGTTGTATCGCTGATGACACAATACAGTCTGTTAGACAGACGGCCGGAGGAAACAACTCTTGATCTCATGAAAGAAAATAATATCGGTGTGTTGGTAAGAGGAAGTGTAGCGTCAGGCTTGTTGGTAGATAAGCCGGCAAAAGCATATTTAGGTCATACCCCGGAAGAAGTGGCCAATGCTGCAGAAGTTGTGAAATCTGTTTCTACCCGGGAAAGAACACCCGCCCAAACAGCCATCCAGTATGTATTACACCATCCTGCGGTAACCTCTGCTGTTGTGGGTATGCGTACAGAGAAACAGCTGGACGAGGCAGTAGGTGCCATTTCAGCGCCACAGTTGTCAGCCGACGAAATCACGTATTTACAAACCCATATTCCCGCAATGAAGTATGAGTCACATAGATAACCTTATCAGAGGAAGGATAGAAGTCATAAAAGGAGATATCACAGAGCTTGAGGTAGACGCCATTGTCAATGCGGCTAACAGCAGCCTTATGGGGGGCGGAGGGGTAGATGGTGCGATTCACCGCAGGGGTGGCCCGGCTATTTTGGAGGAATGTAAAGAGATCATTTCGAGAATAGGCCGTTGCGAGCCGGGCGAAGCAGTGCTGACGGGGGGCGGATATCTTCCGGCTTCGCATGTTATTCATACCGTCGGACCGGTATGGCAGCACGGGAAGCATAATGAAACCGTCACACTGATGAATTGTTACAGGAACTCACTGAGACTGGCTGTGCAGGAGGGTTTTGAAACCATTGCGTTTCCGAACATCAGCACGGGGGTATATAACTATCCTAAGGATGAAGCTGCTGCTGTTGCCGTGAATACTACGATTGATTTTTTGTTGGAGAATACCTTTCCGAAGAAGGTGATCTTCTGTTGTTTTGACCTGATGAATTACAACTGGACGGAGTTTTATCTGCAGAACTATTTGAAACAGGAAACCGGCGAAGCATAGAATTTTTTGAGCAAAAGTTGAGATTAAAAATTTTGGTTAGGTTTTTGTGAAAGAGGGAATCCGGAATCTCCTTCCGGGTGTGGAAGGATAAAAAATAATTTTTATGGGAAACGGAAAATATGATTTTGGCATGGTGGGCCTCGGAGTGATGGGCAGCAACCTGTTACTGAACATGGCAGACCATGGTTATGCTGTAGTTGGTTTTGATCTTGACGAGGCGAAAGCAAAGAAATTTGAATCATCCGGCAAAGAGGGGCAGCAACTCAAAGGTGTGACTACCGCGAAGGACTTGGTGGACAACCTTAAGTCGCCCAGAAAGATAATGCTGCTTGTCCCGGCAGGTAAAGCTGTGGACAGCGTGATCAACGGCCTGGAACCATTGCTGGACAAAGGCGACATCATAATAGACGGCGGGAACTCGCACTATACAGACACTCTCGGCAGAATCAACCGCTTAAAAAACAGTGGCATTCATTTTATGGGAGTTGGCATTTCCGGTGGTGAAGAAGGTGCCAGAAGGGGTCCGAGTATCATGCCGGGTGGAGACAAAGAAGCATATAAAGTGGTAGAACCTATCCTGCAGGACGTTTCTGCGAAAGTAAACGGCGAGCCCTGCGTAGCTTACCTTGGCAATAATGCCGCAGGACACTATGTGAAGATGGTTCATAATGGTATCGAGTATTCCATAATGCAATTGGTATCAGAGTGTTATGATCTGATGAAAAACGGACTGGGGATGAGCAATGATGAGTTGGCGGAAACTTTTGGTCGCTGGAACTCCGGAGAAATGAACTCATTCCTTTTGGAAATAACAGCAGAGATTTTCAAAAAGAAAGATCCTGACACCGGAGGTTATCTGGTTGATGTAATTTCGGGAAGAGCCGGTGCAAAAGGTACGGGTAAATGGACATCACAATCAGGTCTTGACCTGCCCATGCCTGTTCCCAATATCGATGTAGCGGTAATGATGAGAAACCTTTCCGGCCTTTTGAGCGAAAGGAAGGAAGCATCGGATATATATAATATAAAGGAACAACAATTAGGCTCCGCCGCCGAAAAAGAAGAGATCGTCAAAGCTATTCACGACACTCTGTATTTTGCAACACTTTTAAGTTATGTGCAAGGACTTGCGATGATTACTACCGCATCCGGAGAGCTGAAGATGGACATACCG
Source organism: Chitinophagaceae bacterium (assembly GCA_024103425.1). Taxonomy (GTDB): domain Bacteria; phylum Bacteroidota; class Bacteroidia; order Chitinophagales; family Chitinophagaceae; genus Ginsengibacter. The sequence continues at coordinate 132,354 of JAGFIS010000008.1, read as the reverse complement.
CTCGAAGATGTTGTGAAAGTATGGAGAGGCGGTTGCATCATCCGTTCGGCATCACTGGATCATTACGCAAGGATTTACCACGAAAATCCGGGCTTGAAAAATATGATGTTGAACAAAGAAATTGCGGGCCGTCTTGAAGACACCTTGCCCGCAGTTAAAAAAGTGATTACACTTGCAGCACAAAACAACTTCCAGATACCGGGAATCATGGCTGCGTTCAACTATTTTAATGCCTACCGCAGAAATTGGCTGCCGACTAATTTAGTGCAAGCACAAAGAGACTATTTCGGCGCGCATACTTACGAGCGAATAGACAAGGAAGGAGTTTTCCACACTCAATGGTAAACGATTCAAGATTTTTTAGAAAAAAGAAATTTCAATGTTAGACTATAAAAAACTTTCAGCAACCATCATCTTTATTTTCGGGGGTAGCGGCGATTTGAATTACCGCAAGCTGACACCGGCGCTTTACAATTTATTTCTGGATGATGCCTTGCCCGAAAATTTTAGTATTGTGGGGGTGAGCAGAACTGAGTATAATGACACAGCTTATAAAAAACGTTTACAGGACGGTGTCAACCAGTTTTCAAGAAATAAGCCCGATGAAAAAAGCTGGAACAGCTTCGCTAAGCACATTTCTTATATCCAGATGGATATCAACGAAAAAAGTCGTTATGAACAACTGGAAAAAATTGTAAACGACTTTAAGGCAAAACATAAAGAAGACCCAAGCATTGTTTTTTATATGGCAGTTGCCCCACAACTGGTACCTGTTATTATCAAGCCGCTTAGTGAGTTAAGTTTCTGTCATGAAATACGTACAACCAGAATAGTTATAGAGAAACCATTCGGACACGATCTGGAAAGCGCAAAACAGATGAACCACACTCTTACCAGGTATTTTGCCGAGGAGCAGATCTACCGTATCGATCACTATCTCGGAAAAGAAACGGTTCAGAACATTTTGGCGCTGCGTTTTGCCAACTCGTTATTTGAACCCATCTGGAACAGGAACTATATCGACCATGTTCAAATTTCGGCCACGGAAACTGTGGGTGTTGAAGGCCGGGGCGGCTATTATGAAAATGCGGGCGCATTGAGAGATATGATTCAAAACCACATCCTGCAGTTGTTGTGTATGGTAGCGATGGAGCCGCCGGTAAGTTTCGATGCCAACGAGATCAGGAACAAAAAGGTAGATGTCTTAAAAGCCGTTAGACGGATAGATGAAACAAAGGTGCAGGACGTTGCGGCAAGAGGGCAGTATCGCGATGGTTGGATGAAAGGGCAGGAAGTTGTCGGTTACCGCCAGGAGAAAGATGTAACCCCTGAATCGACAACAGAAACATTCGCTGCTGCAAAATTCTTTATTGATAACTGGAGGTGGGAGGGGGTACCGTTCTATGTTCGCACGGGAAAGAGAATGCATGTTAAGTCGACAGAGATTACGATTCAGTTTAAGTCAGCACCCAACTATGCCTTTCCACAAGAAGCTGCAGACACCTGGAAACCCAACCGTTTATCAATAGGCATTTCTCCGGAGATGGATGTTTGTCTCAGATTCCAGGCAAAACGCCCCGGCCAGGCAATGATTTTGAATCCGGTGGATATGGTGTTTAATTATAAAGACTCTTATAAAGGCGAGGAACCCGAAGCCTACGAAACCCTGTTATACGATGTAATGGCGGGAGATGCAACACTCTTCATGAGAGCAGATCAGGTAGAAGCCGCCTGGGAGATCGTAATGCCGATACTGGATGTTTGGGCCAAGAGAAAACCCGTCAGCTTCCCGAACTATTCTCCGGGGTCCTGGGGCCCCGAAGATTCAGAGGCATTGATTGCCAAAGACGGACACAACTGGATATCTCACTTTAGTTAAAAAACATGAGCCTACATATATATAATGATAAGCAACAAGCAGCCGAAGGGGTGGCAGAATGGATTGCTGGGAATATATGTGTGACCTTGAAAGACAAAGACCGTTATTCTTTCGTGTTGTCAGGCGGCAACACCCCCAAGTTGTTATACGATATACTTTCTAAAAAGTACGCTTCCATAATTGAGTGGCACAGAGTGGATTTCTTCTGGGGAGACGAGCGGTTTGTTCCGTATGAAGACGATCGCAACAATGCGAAGATGGCAAAGACCCACCTGCTTGAACCGTTAAAAATACCACGAGACAATATTTATATGATTCCGACAGACCGTACACCGCAGAGTGCAGCAGTCAGATACGAAAGAACTCTAAAGGAATACTTCAAAGTGTTGCCCGCTGTCTTCGATTTAGTATTGTTAGGGATGGGGAGTGACGGTCATACGCTTTCTCTCTTTCCCGGGTCGGATTTGATTCTTTATAAAGGCGACGATTGGGTAAAAGACACTGTTAACCAAAAAGAACATTTGCCCAGAATTACTCTGATGCCGTGTCTTGTCAACGCATCTGAAAATATTGTCTTCTTGCTCAATGGTGAGGAAAAAAGCAAACCACTGAAAGAAATACTGAAAGGAACATTCGATCCGGAGCAATTTCCCGCACAGCTGATACAGCCAATAAAAAGACCCGCTTCCTGGTTTATTGATGCTCCGGCAGCAAGTAAGTTATAATTTCGTAAGGCTAATACACAATCTTAATATATACCCACTTATTAATCTGGACAGCAGGTGGTTATGCAGAGTTTTATATTCCCATCAGGTGACAGAGGGCTATATAAACTTGCAATTTTTGACGGTTTTTGCGATAAAATGCTGTTTTTGAGAAATAAAACCTGAAAAAAACGCAAAAAAAATATTTGTTGAATTGATATTTTGCATATTTTAGCGAAGCGTTTCTATCAGGAGTTGATTCCTTGAGGAAGAGATGTTTAGCTGCAAATGAGGAAAAAGCAATCGAAAAGCTGCTGTTTAGTTCGGTATCCATATAGTCTTTTGGTAGAAACTCGGAATTATTTTTCGGAAATAATCAATCTGTTTTTATAACCATTATCTTCCTTTTCATGAAAAGTAAAAAACTCTTCTTGTTAGTCTTGTTTTTTATAATGACAGGACTAACGTACGGACAGACCCGGGTAACAGGCCATGTAGCTAAGCCTAATGGCGATCCGGTAGTCGGTGCATCCGTTTCTGCAAAGGGGCAGACCGGCGGGGGCACAACGACTGATGATCAGGGAAACTTCACCCTGACAGTACCGGCGGGAACAACAACACTTGTATTAACTCACGTAACGATGAAACCCCTCGAGGTTCCTGTTAAAGCAAACATGAACATTACGATGGAGGAGAGTGCCGCAACTCTGGATGAGGTTGAAATCACTGCAGAGTTCGGTATGAAAAGAATTGCACGAGGTGTCGGTTCTTCGGCTCAGACAGTTAAAGGCTCGGATGTATCAGAGTCCGGTAGAGAAAGCTTCATCAATGCCCTGCAGGGACGTATTTCCGGTATGACGGTTACGACCACTACAGGAGCCCCCGGAGCTTCAACATCTGTCGTTCTTAGAAACCTGACTTCTATTTCAGGAAACAACTCGCCATTGTACGTTGTAGATGGTATTCCGATGAACAACACTTCTTTTGACCCGATAAACATGTTTACCGGGGGTACAGAGAGCTTCTCGGTTAGGAACACCGACTACTCGTCCAGAGGTAACGACTTCAACCCGCAGGACATTGAGTCTATCACTGTACTGAAAGGTGCTGCTGCTGCTGCGTTGTACGGTTCTGATGCCTCTAACGGCGCTATCATTATTACAACCAAAAAAGGCCGTGCCGGAAAAGGCAGGGTTACTTACAGTAATAATATGGGATGGTCTAAAGCCTATGGCTGGCCGGATGTACAGAATAAATATACCAATGGTGCCTACGGTACCACCAACTATTATTACCAGTCACGCTATGGAGGTTTGTATGCACCGGGGATGACATTATATGATAATGTGCCGCAGATTCTCCAAACCGGTTTCTCCGGAACCCACAACCTCAATGTTGAGGGTGGGTCTGAAAATGCAACAATCAGAGTTGCCTTTTCGCAGTTAAACCAGACCGGGGTAATAAAAACCTCCGGATATGACAGAACTAATATTTCAGTTGCCGGAAAAGCAAAGGTTGGAAACTGGCTGAATGTAGAAAGCTCCATGCAGTATGCAAAAACAAAAAATGATAAGGTGCTGCGTGGAACCGACGGCCCGTTATACAGAGCCATGATGTGGCCTTTGGTAGATGACATGTCCAAGTATATGACTGATGACGGAATTTTCATGAAGTTCCCCAACTATTACTTAGACCAGGATATTCTGAACCCGTTATTTGCTTTGAACAAGAATAAATATCAGGATCTTTCGGACCGTTTTATTTCAAACGTTGCAGTAACGGTAACACCTGTACGTAACACTTTTGTAAGGGCTCAGGTAGGTTGGGATGTCGGAATGCAAACATTTGTTTCATCAAACCACCCGTATTACTCGGTTAATCTTGCCGGACAAGGTGTTTATTATCTGACAAAGCAGAACTTCTCAGATCCTACACTTAATATTCTTGGTGGATATAACAACAAGTTTCTGGACAACAAACTGTCTGTTTCTGCACAAGTGGGATATCACCAGTTGGAAAATGCCATTACAAGGCTGACAACTAACGGAAGCAGATTTACTGTTCCCGACTTCCAGTCTATCAACAACGTTGACGTTGGAACAATTGTTTCTTCTCAGCGTAATACCAAGAGGAGAATTCAGGCTATCTCCGGACAGTTTGAGTTTGGATACAACAACATGGCCTTCCTGACCTTCCGTGGAAGAAATGACTGGTCTTCTACTTTGCCGATAGACAATAACACTTATTTCTATCCTGCAATAGAAGCATCATTCATTGTCAGCGACCTCAAGGCGCTCAAGAGTGTTCCTTTCATCAATTACCTGAAACTGAGGGCATCTTATGCTAAGGTTGGTAAGGATGCGGGACCTCTGGAAATTGATCCGCAACTTGAAGCCACAGGGCTCGCCGGCGGTGGTTTCAAATATGGATTCACCGGCCCGAACAAGAACCTGAGGCCCGAAATGAACACATCTAAGGAGATAGGGTTTGAAACCAGATTGTGGGATAACAGAATTAACGCAGACTTTACTTACTTCTTCACACACTGTGACGACCAGATTGTAAAAAACTTCCGTTTGAGTTATGCAACAGGTTTCGTTTTAAATACCTTGAACGTAGGTGCATTTGATACCTGGGGATGGGAGGCACACGTTGATGTGGACGTCGTAAAGAATCCAAGCGGTCTCAGGTGGAATGTAGGGTTTAATGCTTCTCAAGTGAAATCAGAAGTAGTTTCTCTTCCGGCAAACGTAAAAGAGTACTATAACCCTTATACGTGGAACTCAGGAAATATCCGCGTGGGTATTTCTCAGGGTAACCCCATCACCACACTTACAGCCCGCGACTTCGAGAGGAACGACGCCGGAGAAGTGTTGATCAGTCCAACAACGGGATTACCGCTGGTAAGTTCAGCATGGAGTGTTGTTGGCGATAGAGAGCCTAAGTTGAGGTACGGAATTTCAACAGCGCTCGATTATGGCGGATGGCGCCTCTCGGCCCTTTTCTCGGGCAGAATTGGTGCTACTGTGGTGAACGGAACTAAGCGCTGGATGATGCAACAAGGCCTCAGCTGGGAATCTGTTGCCCTGCGCGAAGGACCTCCGGTGGTGTTTAATGGTGTGCTGAAAGATGGTAACGAAAACACCAAGACTCCTACAAAGAATAACATATCTGTTGACTACTCGCTTTATTCTTCAATATATACCGGAGGTGATATTGACTGGATAGAAAAAGATGTGAAGTATCTCAGAATGCAGGAGGTAAGACTTTCTTACAGAATACCTTCTACAGTGCTGAAGAAGACAAAGGTTATCTCTAATGCAAGTGTGTTTGTTGTGGGTAACGACCTGGCTGTATGGACTAACTACTCAGGGTTTGATGCAGTTGGCAATACAATGTCGGCAGCAGCAGGAGGTACAGGCGGTGAAGGATACGATGTGTTCTCTCTGCCAATGCCGCGCACTTTTGCAGTAGGATTCACAGTAACATTCAATTAATCAGAACAGATAATACCATTAATCATGAAAAAATTATTTTTATATTTCATAGCGGCCGGACTACTAACGGGTATGGGATGTCAGAAATACCTGGATGTAAATAAAAACATCGACGCACCAGACCATGTTGAGGGTTATTTGTATCTGGCCGGAATTCAGCAAAACTATCAGGGTATCTATTGGGATATTAGGGCAATCGGGCCGCTGACCCAAATGATGGGAACCACTTCATATACCACCTTTGCCACTAACTATTACTCAGTAGGTAGTGATGCCGGTGGTGAGGTTTGGAGGATGGTTTACTGGAACCAGGGAATGAACCTTGAAAACCTGATCAACCAATCAGAAAAAGCAGAAAACTGGCACCTTGCAGGTATCGGATATGCCATGAAGGCTTTCTCCTGGGATTTGATGACTAAGATTCACGGAGAACTTCCGATGAAAGAAGCATTTATACCGGGCCTGTTGTCTCACGATTATGATTACCAGGATGAGATTTACGAACAGGTTCGCGAGTGGGCTCATAAAGCCATAGAGATGTTTGAAAAAACAGATAACACCCAGTACGGTACCAAGATCAGTGCTAACGATTTCATTTATGCCGGAGATATAGCAAAGTGGAAGAAGTTTGCATATGCAGTATTGGTGCGCAACCTTGCATCACTGACTAACAAAAATGATTTTACTTCGAAGTATGCAGCGGAGCTATTTGATGCAGCCAGTAAGTCGTTCCAGTCAACAGCAGATGATGCAGTATTGAGTATTCCGGGAGGGTCAGCAAGTGCTCCGTTCTCTTCTTACAACAACTTCTGGGGAACAAGCAGGGGTAATCTTCTTTGGTCTTACTTTCCGCATGAATTTGCTGTACAAATGATGACGGGGACTACCGTAAAATATGATGAAACAACAGGGGAAAGAACCCCAACCAATGCAAACCCCTATTATCCTTATGAACTGGAGACTCAGCAGATAATCACAGATACACTGCACCAGCTGACCGGACACTTTGACCCAAGAGTGGTAGCAAAGCTGGGGACAGCAGACAACCCCAACTACGACAATTTGGGTGATCTGGACAATATTAAGTCTTACAAATACTATGGTGGATCATTTACCGGCACAACAGGACCTATAGGAACAGCCTCTTCTTTCTACGGAAGGAACGCAAGACCGTCCCCTGATAATGATGGAATCGGAAAATGGTTATACCGAGATAACGCTCCTTATATCCTGACCACCTACGCCGAGATTCAGTTCTGCCTGGCAGAGGCTTTATGGAAAACAGGAGATAAAAACGGTGCGTTTGAGGCCTTTAAGAAAGGTGTAAAAGCAGATTTAGAGTTTACCGGTAAGTACCTTTATCCCGGAACCACAGGAGGTAAGGGCGGCGACAAAATCACCAAGGCGGCTTACAATACTTTGGCAAATGAATATGCTGCAGGACCGTATGTTGACGGACTTCCGATAGCCGACTTCTCCCTGTCACATATCATGATGCAGAAGTGGGTAGCCCTTTATCCGTGGGGCGCACCAGAGGCATGGGTAGATATGAGAAAATATCACTACGATATCAAATATACCGGTGAGTATCCTTCTAACGGTAACGGTTGGACTAATGTAGCTCTTGACCAGAAGTGGAACTCAGACCCGACCAGAGTTTATAAAGGCCTTTATATGGCTCCGGCACAAGTTGCGGGACGGAAAGGTTCTTACAACCTGCTCAACGAAGGTTCCCCGGAATATCGTCTGAGACCAAGATATAACTCTGAATACATGTGGAACCTTCCGTCATTGGAGGTTTTAAGACCAATCTCCGGTACGGCGCCGAACTATCACACATCTATTCCATGGTTTGCTTATCCAGCCGAAATGCCTAAATAATAATGCCTTAAATGAAACGAAATATGAAACAGTTAAAAAATATAGCAATATTACTCTCGCTGGCAGTCTTTGCATTCTCATGCGAAAAGCATGTATTAAAATATGACGCAGAAGACGCCACAGGATTGGCCGAGTATCAGCTGCACTATTTTGTACCGGTTGTAGCAGGTACTGCCAATAATATTTACAGAGTAGAAATTAACGGAGAGGTTGTAGCCAATGCTTCAGCTCCACTCTTTACCTATAACGCCATTCCCAGTGGCTCTGTGGGAAGATTTTATACGGTAAAACCCGGAACAATTAACATTAAACTGTACAAAGGCACGAACGAAGACTTGGTGTATGATAAGAATTGTAATGTAACAGCAGGAAAACAAAACATCTTCGTTTACGACTTTGACAAAGAGCCCATCGTTTTTGATAACGGCTATCCTTATGAGCCCATAGTAACAGAACACACCGGGACTACCGGTTGGGTGAAGTTCTACAACTTCCTTTTTGAAACTGGAAACACACCGGTGAATTTCAAACTACAGTATCAGTATCAGTATACAGTAGATAATTCTACCGGACAGAAAAGTGACTGGCTGAACGTGGGAGACCCGGTTGCCTTTGGTGAAACAACAGGCTGGGTTCCGTTACCTGTTAATAAGACAGTTGAATTATCCTCTGGTTCTGCAAGGATCGACTACAGGGCCCAGGTTATTAATCCCGATGGAAGCGACGGTGGCCTTTTACAGGTAGGGAATGGTTCAGGCACTCTTAAGAACTACACCGACTGGTGGACACTTTATGTAGGTAGAAGGTTCCATCACGTGCTGTCAGGCTACAGAGATGCTGTTCCGACCTGTGCAGTTAGACAGTTTACAGCGCTTTAACAGAGGACAAATAAATAAGATAATGTTTAGAATGAGGGCTGCCATGTGGCGGCCCTTTTGTTATTAATTGAGAGTATTTTGCATTATAAATATCAGTCCGGCCAATTAATCAATTTTGTTTTTAATGTGCCTTAAAATTATCTTTGAGCCCATTTCCCTGTAAATTTTTATGGAGCAACTACCCGGATTGATAAAGGACTTAGCACTGATACTGATGGCGGCGGCTGTTGTTACCATTATATTTAAGAAAATAAAGCAGCCGGTTATACTCGGTTACATTATAGCCGGATTCCTCGTTGGTCCTAACCTGTCACTCACACCTACGGTAGTAGATTCAGAAAACGTTGAAACCCTTGCCCACATCGGAGTAATCTTTCTTTTGTTCAGCCTGGGTCTTGAGTTTAGCTTTAAAAAACTCGCAAGAGTTGGTGGCGCGGCATCGATTACGGCGCTCGTGGAAATTATATTCATCACCATCGGTGGATTTTATATTGGCCGTTGGATGGGGTGGTCTGTAATGGATAGCCTGTTTCTTGGAGGAATGCTGGCAAGCTCGCCTACGACAATTATTATTAAGGCATTCGACGACCTGCGGATGAAAGCAATGCAGTTTGCGGGAGTAGTGTTCGGTGTACTAATAGTACAGGATATCGTGGTAATCTTACTGATGGTGCTACTTTCGACAATTGCTGTTACCAAAGAGATTGCAGGGGTTGAAATGTTGTTTATTGTCGCAAAGCTTCTGTTCTTCCTCGCACTGTGGTTTCTGACCGGTATATTCTTAATCCCAACACTGCTGAAGCGAACGAAGGAGTGGCTCGATGACGAAACCCTTCTGGTACTGGCAGCCGGCCTCTGTCTCGGCATGGTAGTTCTTGCTGTTTACTCCGGGTTCTCTGCAGAATTAGGAGCAATTATTATGGGGTCAATCCTGGCAGAAACAACCAAGGCAGAAAGAATAGAAAAAGTGCTGGCACCCGTGCGCGACCTTTTTGCCAGTATCTTCTTTGTTTCGGTCGGGATGATGATAGACCCTGATGCCATTGTTCAATATAAATGGCCGGTGTTGGTAATTACGCTGTTTGTAATCTTCGGAAAGATCTTCAGTACTGTAATAGGAGCCTTAATCTCCGGTCAGCCGCTTAAGCAGTCGGTACAAGTGGGTATGAGTATGGCTCAGATTGGTGAATTTGCTTTTATCGTTGCAACACTCGGTCTTACTTTAGGAGTAATCAGCCCGTTCCTCTTCCCTGTTGCAGTTGGTGTTTCGGCGATAACAATCTTTACAACGCCGTACTTAATAAAGCTGTCGGGACCATTTTATAATTTTCTGGAAAAGAAACTGCCTCCGTATATCCTTAACCGTTTGAATACTTATGCGGCAAGCAGCCAGAAAATTCAGGCCGAAAGTAAATGGAAGATTGTACTTTTCTCTTACCTGAAGATTTTCCTTATCAATGGAATCATATTGACAGCATTACTTTTACTGTCTTTAAAGGTGTTGATTCCCTTTTTCCACCAGCATATAGAAAGTTCCTTCCTGGCAAAGGTTGTATCTCTGACAGCTGTGTTGGGTATTTCTTCCCCGTTCTTATGGGCATTAATTGCCAAGAAGCCTGACAGTACAGCCTATCGGGAACTCTGGCTACACAGAAAATATAGTAAAGGACCTTTACTCATGATTGAAATCGGACGCCTGTTACTGGGGGTTCTTTATATAGCCTTTTGTCTGGACAGGGTGTTCACGACCTCAGTGGGCATAATGGTAGGTTTTCCGATTATCACGGTGTTCCTCCTTATTTTTTCAAAGAAAATACAATCCTTTTATCATAGAATCGAGTTGCGGTTTTTGAGTAACCTCAACGAACGCGAGAAAGCAGAACTGCAAATGGCCGTAAACAGGCCAAAGTTGTTTGTTGCTGAAAATTCCCTGGCATCGTGGGATGCCCACCTGGTGGATATGGAGGTAAGTCCGCATGCTGTTTACATTGGCCAACACCTTAAAGCGCTTGCATGGCGTGAGAAATTTGGGATCAACATTGCTTATATCAGAAGGGGGAACAGGGTTATCTATGCGCCGAAGAGAGACGACCGCCTGTTGCCTTTTGACCATGTGGGAATTATAGCAACGGACGAACAGATGATTAATTTCCAGAAAGCATTTGATGAGAAAGAGATGTCTGAACTGGAAGAAGCAAATACGAGCGATGTGGTGCTGAGCAAGATGGTTGTTAACGAGAAGAATAAACTCAAAGGCACCTCGATAAGCTCTTCGCAGATCAGGGAGCGTACCAATGGGTTGGTGGTGGGTGTTGAGAGAGATAACCAACGGATTCTGAACCCTAAATCAGATCTCGTATTTGAATGGGGAGACGTAGTGTGGGTTGTAGGAGAGAGGGAGAAATTACAAAAACTGACCCAACAGAAAGAAAAGTCATAAGAATGGATAACACAGACATCGACTAACCGACTTTGAGTTTCATACCACCTCAAGCCAGTAGCTTCAACCTCTTTATACCATCGCTGGCCGGCTTCTTTTCCGGCCCAAATTCAAAAAATTTAAGGTTTATTAAAATAATGTGTGTAATTTACACATTCTAAACTGACGGATTATGCTTAAAAAATTACTCACTCTTTTCTTTCTTTTCAGTTCGCTCACAGGCTTCACGCAGCTATTAACCTGGACACCTGATTTTCCGACAGAATCAACTTCGGGTGTTGTAATTACAGCAGATGCCTCAAAGGGTAATAAAGGGTTGCAAGGCTACAACCCCAACGATGTGTATGTTCACATAGGGGTGATTACTACCCTGAGTTCATCCGGGAGCGACTGGAAATATGTGAAGACCACATGGGGCAGCACTGATCCTTCAGCAAAAGCCACCTCTCTAGGGGGCGATAAATGGTCGTTTACAATCAGCTCAGACCTGAGGACTTATTTCGGGATATCTAATCCGGCTGAGAAGATTGAGAAGATAGCCATCCTGTTCAGAAGCGGTGATGGCAATCGCAAATTGGCAAACGAGGATCAGTCAGACATGTATGTGCCTGTGTATACTACCGATCTGGCGGTGAGGTTCACAGAACCGCCTTTTCAGCCAACATACGTTAGCAAGCCGGAAACAATTGTAAAGTGGGCCGGCGATAATATTCAACTTACAGCCAAATCAAACAAATCAGCTACACTTAATATTTATGTCAATGGCAGTGTAATTCAAACAGCTACCGGGGCAACGACAGTTTCTGCTAATCCGGTATTAGCAGCAGGAGAGCAGACAGTAAAGGTGGAGGCTATTGACGGCGGTGTTACAAAAACTCAAGAGTTTAAATTCTTTGTAGCAGGTACGGTAAATATAGAGCCGTTACCGGCCGGTGTCAAAGATGGAATTAATATCATCAACTCCAATACGGTTACGCTTGTCCTGTATGCACCCGGTAAATCACGGGTGAATGTGATAGGCGACCTGCCGGGTAGTAGCTGGACAGAGAAACCTCAATACCAGATGAATAAAACCCCCGACGGCAATTATTGGTGGATTACCATTACCGATTTATTGTCGACAAAAGAATATGGTTTCCAATATCTGGTAGATGGTACTTTAAGGATTGCCGATCCGTATGCAGAAAAAATTCAGGATCCATATAACGACCAGTATATCCCTTGGGATACCTATCCCGGGTTGAAGCCTTATCCGACAGGATCAACAACAGAAGTGGTAAGCTTGTTTAAAATTAGCAGTAACCCTTATACGTGGACAACAACAGGCTATATACGCCCGGATAAGCGCAACCTTATCATTTACGAACTGCTGCTGAGAGACTTTATAGATAAACACGACTGGAAGACACTGAAAGACTCTGTCAGCTATCTGAAGAGGCTGGGTGTAAATGCAATTGAATTAATGCCGGTAAATGAATTCGAGGGCAATTTGAGTTGGGGCTACAATCCGGATTTCTATTTTGCTCCGGATAAATATTACGGTCCGGCAAACGATATGAAAGCGTTTATCGACTATTGCCATGCCAATGGTATTGCTGTGATAATGGATATTGCTCTGAACCACAGCTTTGGTATGTCGCCGATGGTAAGGCTGTATTGGGATGCGGCCAATAACCGACCGGCAGCGAATAATCCCTGGTACAATCCTGTTGCAAAACACGCCTTTAATGTGGGGTACGACTTTAACCACGAGAGTCCGCAGACGAAATATTTTGTAAGCAGGGTGTTGAGCTATTGGCTTACCGAGTATAAGATTGATGGATTCAGGTTTGATCTGAGTAAAGGCTTTACACAGAATCAAACGTGTGATAATAATGGAGGCAATTGCGATGTAGGAGCATGGGGAGCATACGACCAGAGCCGTATAGATATACTCAAAGCTTATTATGATACTCTTCAAAAATACTCTCCCGGTTCATATTCTATCCTTGAGCATTTTGCCGATAACTCTGAAGAAACAGTTCTGAGCGATTATGGAATGCTGCTTTGGGGAAACATGAATTATAATTATTCTCAGGCCTCAATGGGCTGGAGTACCGATTGGGATTTCAGCTATGGAGCCGCAAGCCAGAGGGGCTGGTCTGACGCTCATTTGGTTACTTATATGGAAAGCCATGATGAAGAAAGGCTGATGTATAAGAACCTGCAGTACGGCAATTCGTTTGGTGGAACACCTTCTTATGATGTCAAGAATCTGCAAACGGCATTACAGCGCCAGGCTTTGACTGCAGCTTTTATGCTTACGATACCGGGCCCGAAGATGATCTGGCAATTCGGGGAGTTAGGTTACGATTATTCTATCAACCGCTGTCCGGATGGAACCATTAACAGTGGATGCAGAACCGATCCCAAACCTATCGTGTGGAGTTACTATGAAGATGCCGACAGGCGGGCGCTTTTTGATGTTTATTCAAAGTTGAATGCGTTAAGAAATGACCCTGCGTTTTTACCGACATTTATTTCCAACGACATTGAAAAAGACTTTTCGGGAGCGTTTAAATGGCTGAAGCTTTCAACCCAATCCGGCAAGGTTGTAGTCATAGGCAACTTTGATGTAACACAGAAAACAGGTAGCATTACCTTCCCGACGTCGGGTACGTGGTACAACCTGATGGACGAATCACCATTTGCGGCTACGGGTAGCAGTCAGTCGTTTACTTTGCAACCGGGAGAGTTCAGGGTTTACACAAATATGGCGGTGGTTGTACCTGTAACGCTCATTAGTTTTAAGGGCACTGCCGGGAATGACGGCAACCATTTGGTTTGGACCGTAGGGCAGGAACTCAACCTTGCCTCTTACGAGGTTGAAAAAAGTGATGATGGGAACAAATTTTCTTTAATCGGAAAAATAACGGCACAGGGCAGAGCTCAATATGATTTCTTGGATAACAGGGCAGATAACGCTGTTTCATATTATCGATTGAAAATGGTGGACAGAAATGGAAGCTTTGAATACAGTGATGTTGTAGCTGTAAAAAGAGCTGTACAGGGGGTAACATTAAATGTGATGTCCAATCCGTTCAGCGGAACGTTGAAGGTTAATATAGAAACCGCAACGGCCGGAACCGGCTTGATTACAATTGCCGATATGCAGGGACGTGAACTCATGCGGAAACAAATAGTGCTGAATAAAGGCGAGAATAATGTGTTTGTTGAGGAGGCTGGCCGTTTAGCGAAGGGCATGTATGTTATGAAGCTTGTTTCGGAAGGACAGGTCAGCAGTCGGAAAATAATTAAACAATAGTTGAAAACAAGCTGGTAGATGGCGATCAAAACAAAACCAACGATGACAGTCGAAAAGACCCTGAAAGGATTGCAGACAGAAGTGGAGAGTATTAATAAGATTGCCATTTCTGTTGACTGTGTAATCTTTGGTTTTGACGAGAACACCCTGAAGGTTTTATTAATCAGGTCAGACCTGAAGAAGTACAAGGGTAAATGGACATTGTTGGGAGACCTTGTGAAGCCCGACGAAGACCTCGACTCTGCAGCTTATCGTGTTTTGAAGCAGAGGACAGGCATGAGAGATGTATATCTGGAGCAGGTTAAAACATTCGGTGAGGTAGGCCGTCACCCTGCAGGCAGGGTTGTTACGGTAGCATACTGCTCTTTGATTAATGTTCAAAACCATCAGCTACAGATTCACGATAACGAACTGCACTGGCATAGTGTGGATAGTCTGGAAGATAAGGAGTTGGGCTTCGATCATAAGCAGATTTTTGAAACTTGTTACAGATGGCTGCAGAAGAGAGTACAGGAGCATCCTCTTGGATTCAACCTTCTTCCTAAGAAGTTCTCGTTGCGGGAGTTACAGAACCTTTATGAGGCGATTCTGAATAAGAAACTGGACCGCAGGAATTTCAGGAAGAAGTTCTTCAGTATGGATTTTCTGGTAGATACAGGAGAAGACGAAAAGAATGTACCACACAGGCCAGGCAAGCTGTATAAATTTGATTTTGAGAAATACGAGAAGAAAAAGAAGATATGGGCAGGGATTGACTTCTGACGGGGAGAGAAATCGCAGGCTGTATGGTAAAATAACATGCAGCAATTTGAAACAATTTTTGTCTTTATAGGGAAGGCCGGAGGTTTCAGAACACAAGAAGGGCAGCAGAAAAAATTTGACAGAAAGAGTCGGAATTTAAAAAAATAGTTTAATTTGTGTACAATTTACACATTTGGAGAAAGGTTCAACAGCTGATACACACATCGATTTTCCGGACCTGTGAAACAACCCGTCATTTATCGGGGTTAAAAATAAAACAGAAAGAATAAGACATATACTACTTCAACAACAATAAAAATAAATAATCGGTTTTATGAGAAAGGGTAGAATACGTAAGAGTTACAGATTCCTTTTTGTAACGCTGTCTATGTTGTTTACAATAACGGCATTCGGACAGAATAAAATAACCGGGCACGTTACAGACGCGACGACCGGACAGCCCATACAGAGTGTAACCGTCACTGTTGCCGGAACAACCACTGCAACACAGACTGCTGCAGACGGAAGCTACACCATCACGGCCTCACCGGATGCTGTGCTGATGTTTACTTCTGTGAGCTACGAGACCAGGACAGTTCCGGTTGCGGGCGAAAGCATCCTGGATGTGACATTGCAGCCTCTGGTAGAAACGCTGTCTGATGTTGTGATTAGCATTGGTTACGGTACCGTTAAGAAGAAAGACCTGACGGGATCTATCACCCAGGTTTCTTCAAGTGACTTCCAGAGCGGACAGATCACTACACCGGAACAACTGATCTCCGGGAAGGTGGCGGGTGTACAGATTACCAGTAATGGCGGTGCACCGGGAGCGGGAAGCACAATCCGCATCAGGGGCGGCGCTTCGCTGAACGCATCAAACGATCCGTTGATTGTTATCGATGGTGTGCCTTTAAGCAATAGTGGCATCGCGGGGTCGCCAAATGCGCTGGGAATGATTAACCCGGATGATATTGAGTCTTTCACTGTTTTAAAAGACGCTTCAGCAACGGCTATTTATGGTAGCCGTGCATCTAACGGTGTTATCCTGATTACCACCAAGACCGGAAGACCGGGCGGTAAAGCGAAGTTCAACTTCAACTCTACATTCTCTGTTTCAGAAATCGCAAGAGGCGTAAATGTGTTTACAGCAGACGATTACAGGGCATTGGTTCACAAATACGGCACTCCCGCTCAGATCAACTTGTTGGGCACAGCTAATACTAACTGGCAGGATGCGATATATCAGACAGCCCTTGCAACCGATAACAACCTGAGTGTTTCGGGTGGGTTGGGTAAAATACCCTATCGTGTTTCGTTTGGATTTTTAGATCAGCAGGGAGTTCTGAAGACCGGAAAATTAGACAGGTACAGTGCTTTAGTAAATGTTTCTCCGAAGTTGTTTGATGATCACTTGAAGATAGATATCAGTTTGAAAGGAACGATCTCAGAGTCGCGGTTTGCAAATACAGGCGCAATCGGTGCTGCGGTTTATTTTGACCCAACCAAACCAATTCGCTCTGACAATAGCGCGTACAACGGATATTGGGAGTGGACAGACCCTTCATCCGCCGATGGTTTGAGGGCATTGTCTCCGAGGAACCCTGTTGGGTTACTGATGGATTATCACAATAACAGCAACGTAAAGAGAACAATTGGTAATGCACTGTTGGATTATAAGGTACATTTCCTCCCCGACTTACACGCCTTCCTGAACGTGGGTTACGACTACGCATGGGGACGCGGTACAGTGAAGGTAGATCCTAATGCGGCTCAGGCATACAAAAGATCTCCTGATAAGCTGCACAGCGGTGTAGACAATAAATATCAGCAGGAGCGCCAGGATAAACTGCTGGAAGCTTATCTGAATTATTCAAAAGACATATCAAATATAGATACACGTGTTGAAGTTGTGGGTGGTTATGCATACCAGGACTTCCTGACCATCAGCCATAGTTTCCCTGATTTGACATCTGATGGGTTTGTAATGAGCGAGCCTACTTTCGCTATTGACTCCCCTCGTTACACTTTAATGTCTTACTACGGCAGGGCAAACATCAATATTAAGAACCGTTACCTGTTGACCGGAACAATCCGTACAGATGGCTCCTCAAGGTTTGCAAAAGATCAGCGCTGGGGTGTGTTCCCGTCGGGAGCAGTAGCATGGAATATTAAGAATGAAAGCTTCCTGGATAATTCAAAAGTGGTGAGTGCCCTGAAGCTGAGATTGGGTTATGGTCTTACAGGACAACAGGAAGGAATCGGTTACTACGACTATACCTCCTTCTACGGATTCAGCAGTAACGAATCGCAATATCAGCTGGGTAATACTTTCTATCATATGTATGCACCGGGTGGTTTTTACCCGCAGCGTACATGGGAGAAAACAGCCACCTCGAACGTTGGTTTGGATTTCGGATTTCTGGATAACAGAATTTCCGGTGCTATCGATCTGTACTATAAAAAGACAACAGACCTGCTGAATATGATTAATCAGCCTGCAGGAAGTAACTTCTCTAACGAGATCATTGCGAATGTGGGATCGATGGAAAACAAAGGTATTGAGGTATCGCTCAACCTGCAGCCCGTGAAGAACAACGATGTTGTTTGGGATCTGGCATTAAACGGTACTTACAACAAGAACGAAATCACCAACCTTACAGCGGTTCCCACACCGGGATTCCCCGGTAACATTTACGGAGGTATCTCGGGCGGTACAGGTAACACCATCCTGATCAACTCTGTGGGCTTACCGAGAGGATCGTTCTATGTTTATCGCCAGGTTTACGGAAGCGACGGCCTGCCGATTGACGGCCTGTATGCTGATTTAAACAGAGACGGAAAAATCAACCAGTCTGACTTATACCAATATCAGTCGGTTGATCCACAATATTTGTTCGGCGCAAGCACCAACGTAAACATCCGCAAGAATTTCAATGTTGGGTTTGTAATGAGGGCAAGCATTGGCAACTATGTTTATAATAACAACATAACAGCCAGCACCAACCTTAAAAACATTCTGAACCCGCTCGGGTATCTGACTAACAGTATTTCATATTTCCTGGTATCAGGTTCCGGCGACAGGTTCTTCCTGTCTGATCATTATGTTCAGAATGCTTCATTCCTGAAGATGGATAACCTTTATATGAACTACACTTTCAGGAATGTATTCAGATCTAAGTCTTCGCTGACGCTGAATGCGAATTTGCAGAATGTGTTCACGATTACAAATTATATCGGATTAGATCCTGAGGTACAAGGTGGTATTGACAACAATTTGTATCCGCGTCCGAGAACAATGAGTCTTGGTTTAAATCTAAATTTCTAAACGAATTATAAAACAGAAGATAATGAGACATACAATAGCATATCTTTTTAGTGCGATAATTTCCATTTCGTTTTTGGCGGGATGTACGAAAGATTTAGACCGTACGCCCACCAACGCGAAGACGGCCGAAGAGGTTTACAGCACGCCGGAAGGTTATATGCAGGCCTTTACAAAAGTGTATGGTTCTTTTGCAATGACGGGTAACAACGGAGAAGGAAGTGGTGATATTCAGGGAATTGACCCGGGTACTTCCGACTTCTTCCGTCTGTTTTGGAACGCACAGGAGTTAAGTACAGACGAAGCTGTCGTTTCCTGGGGGGATGCCGGAATTCAGGATTTCCACAACATGAACTGGACTGCCAGCAACCCGTTCCTTACCGGTCTTTATTACAGGTCGCTGTATCAGATTTCTCTGGCAAACGATTTCATCAGGCAGTCAACAGATGAAAAGCTGAGCTCTCGGGGAATCAAAGGAGCGGATGCAGAAAAAATCAAGGGCTATGCCCAAGAGGCGCGGTTCCTTCGTGCTTATCAATACTGGGTGCTGATGGATTTGTTTGGCAATCCTCCCTTTGTCACTGAGAAAGACAACATCGGCGACATTCCGGTACAGATATCCAGATCAGACCTGTTCAACTATGTTGAATCAGAATTGAAGGACCTGGAAAACACACTGCCGAATGCCAGGTCTAATGAATACGGCCGGGCTGACAGGGCTGCTGCATGGGCATTGCTGGCAAGGGTTTATCTGAATGCAAAAGTGTACACAGGGCAAGAACGTTATTCCGATGCCATTACTTATGCGAATAAAGTAATTAGTGCCGGCTACTCTCTGACTCCGGATTACAGATGGTTAATGCTGGCAGACAATGATAAGAATACCGACGAGTTCATTCTGACAATCAACTATGATGGCCTGAATACAAAGAACTACGGGGGCTCCACCTATCTAACACACGCATCAGTTGGCGGCAGTATGAATGCTAACGACTATGGAGTAGGAGGCGGATGGGCCGGATTAAGGACAACCAGGAACATTCCTAATCTTTTCCCTGATTATACCGGTGATGCAGATAAAAGAGCACAATTCTATACAGCAGGTCAGAATATTGATATCGATGACCAGTCGGTGTTCACCGATGGCTTTGCTGTGTACAAATTCCGCAATTTGAAGAGAGACGGCACTGTTGGAAAGAGCCTGGACTTCTCTGATATTGATATTCCCATCTTCAGACTGGGTGAAATCTACCTGATCTATGCGGAAGCAGTTCTTCGCGGAGGTACAGGCGGTGATAATGCAACGGCATTAGGGTATATCAACGCTTTGAGACAAAGGGCTTATGGAGATAATTCCGGAAATATAAATCAGGGAGATTTAACCCTGGATTTTATCCTGGACGAAAGAGCGCGTGAATTGTATTGGGAAGGGTACAGGAGATCAGATTTGATACGTTATGGCAAGTTTACCACTAATAGTTATCTGTGGCCGTGGAAAGGTGGTGTTAAATCGGGTACGGCAGTAGCGGATTACCGCAATCTGTATCCGTTGCCATTGAAAGATGTTGCTGCCAATCCCAATCTTGATCAAAACCCCAACTATTAAAATATAAAACTAATTAGTATGAAAAAGAGTTTCAAAGTTTTACTAAGCCTTGCCGCAGTCTTCCTGCTGGGGTCGTGTGAGAAGGAGGGGTATAGGGTAATTTATGAAGGGGGCACGAATCCTGTATTGAGCACCAGTGCCACGACGATTCCTCTATCCTTCGCAACACAGAATAATCCGGCGTTTACACTACGATGGACTAACCCCGAATACAAATTTAATACAGGAGCTAATTCTATCGATGTAAATTATAACATCCTGGTTGATAAAAGCAGCAGCTTCAACAGTCCGGATATGAAAGTACTGTCGGTAGGAACAGACGTTGAAAAGATTTTTAAACAAAGTGAGTTCAATGATATCTTACTCAACCAGTTGCAGTTGCCTACAGGTGTATCATCTACCGTTTATATCAGGGTAGATGCATTCCTGACAGGTGGAGCCGGGTTGCTGTCATCAAATGTTATCCAGGTTTCTGCAGCACCGTACGCGATACCGCCGAAGATTACCCCACCGGCAAGCGGTAATTTGTATATCGTGGGCGATGCGACCCTTGGCGGGTGGCCCCCCGTATCGGTGGACGAGTCAACATTGAAGTTTACAATGGTCTCCCCGACCTATTTTGAAACAACCATTCAGTTAAATGGAGACAAAGAGTACAAGTTTGTAGAAGTTGTTGGCCAGTGGGATAAGCAGTGGAGTGTACAGGACACGCCCGGATCGGGTGAGCCCGGAACATTCAGCGGGGATTTGTTCTTTAACGGAGCAAACGGAAGAGCGCCGGCAGAGAGCGGTATGTACAAAATAGTTGTTGACTTTCAGAGAGGAAAATATTCCTTCACCAAACAGTAGAAGACAACTCAAAAAATATATGATTGAAATTTAAAAGAATTAAGATGAAATCTATATCAAAATCATTAACGGCAATCCTTCTTCTGAGCTTTGTGGCAGCCTGTACCAAGGTAGAAAAGCTTCCATTCTATGAGAAAGGAAAATCGGTGACGTTGTCGAGCTCAACAACAACCATTGCCCCTTCGGCAGCCGACTCCAACAAGGTGGTATTAACTTTGAACTGGACAGATCCCGAGTATGCCACAGATCCGTCAAACCAGAAGTTTGTAATGGAGATGGACGCAGATCAGAATTTTCCCGCGCCTAAAAGGTTTGAAGTATCAGGAGCTCTTGAGTATTCATTTACCGGCCTGCAGCTGAACAACATGCTGGCCGATTTCGGATTCAATCCGGGAGACCCTTTCACTATAAACATCAGGGTTATATCCTCATATGGAAATAACAATGAGCGTTATGCTTCTAATGTAGTGTCAGTATCGATGACACCTTATCTGATACCGCTTACTCTAACTCCGTCGACTAACGGACCCCTGGTTCTCGGCGTTTCGCAGGCTTCAAGTAACGCGATATCATTTTCCTGGAACAGCAGTAATTACGGAAACCACACTATTTATTATGCAATACAGATCGATAAGGCAGGAGGAGATTTCTCGAGTCCTGTAGTAGTGCATTATGGAACGGCAACTTCGGGTAATATGAGTGTGAATGACCTGAATACATATGCTATTAATGCAGGAGTTGCAGGAGGTGATACCGATGATCTTCAGTTCAGAGTGGTAAGCTATATGGATGATTCGTATACAACAGCTTTAGTGAAGTCTGCTGTTGTTACCATTACAACCACAACCTATGTTCCGATTCCGGATAACCTTTATATTGTAGGGGATGCAACCCTGGGATGGTGGAATAATCCTGTTCCTGTACCGCAGCAACAATTCACGAGAGTCGATGCTTATTCTTTCAGCATCAACGTTTGGCTGATTGCAGGCGGTTCTTATTTATTCCTGCCTGTAAACGGCGACTGGAGCCACAAGTATGGTGGTGCTACCGACGGAACAGAGCCGGGAGGTGCTACTCTATTAAAAGATAATGCGGTTCCGGGAAGCAATACTCCCGCACCGCCCACAACAGGGGTGTATAAGATTACCGTGAACTTCCAGACGAATAAGTTTACGGTTACTCCTGTTCAGGTTCCCGACAACTTGTACATTGTGGGGGATGCGACACCCGGCGGATGGGATAATCCGGTTGCGGTACCTGCTCAACAATTCACTAAGATCGATGCAGCGACGTTTGCCATAGTTATTAATCTGAATGCGGGAGGCAGCTACCTATTCCTGCCTGTAAACGGCGACTGGGGACACAAGTTTGGCGGATCTACCGATGGAACAGAAGCCGGTGGTGGTATATTAAAGGCAGACGGGGCAGTGCCAGGCAGTAATACACCCGCACCTTCAACATCGGGCTTGTATAAGATAGAGGTCAGCTTTGCAACGAATACCTATAAAGTCACACCATATAGTGTTCCCGAGAATCTGTATATCGTAGGAGATGCAACACCGGGATGGTGGAATAATCCTGTTCCTGTACCTGACCAGCAGTTTACCAGAATAAGCGGTTCAGAGTTCACACTTGACATCCATTTAACAGCAGGAGGAACTTATTTGTTCTTGCCGGTCAATGGCAGCTGGGATCATAAATTCGGCGGAGCTACCGATGGAACACAAGCCGGAGGAGGAGACCTGAAAGCAGATGGTGATGTGCCGGGTAGCAATACACCTGCCCCCGGAACTACGGGTAACTATCGC
This sequence comes from Chitinophagaceae bacterium, assembly GCA_024103425.1. GTDB lineage: Bacteria > Bacteroidota > Bacteroidia > Chitinophagales > Chitinophagaceae > Ginsengibacter. The sequence goes on along the minus strand of JAGFIS010000008.1, from coordinate 109,445 downwards.
ATTAATGTGAACTTCCTAACCTGGAAATATACCGTGACGCCGATTTAACAAGTTGATGAAATAATATAAAAGAGGTTGCCATGCAAAAGGGCAGCCTCTTTTTATTTCAGGAAGGATAATAGCAGAAGCAAAAATTGTATTTCCCTTTGTGATTATAGAAATATCTTTGACGAACCGGAAAAGATAAAGTATGGCGTTGGAAATTTATAATTCGTACAGCAGGAAAAAGGAGGTGTTTGAACCAATAAATCCGCCCTATGTGGGGATGTATGTGTGCGGACCAACCGTGAGCGGAGAGAGCCATCTGGGCCACGCCCGACCGTATATCACTTTTGATGTGGTGTACAGATATCTGTTGCACCTCGGCTATAAGGTAAGATACGTCAGGAATATTACCGATGCGGGCCACTTCGAGGAAGAAGGCCGTGAAGCAGAAGATAAAATCAGCAAGAAGGCATTACTCGAGAAGCTGGAGCCTATGGAACTGGTACAGAAATATACCAATATGTTCCACTGGGCATTCCGGAAATTCAATACGCTGGAGCCATCAATCGAGCCCACAGCTACGGGCCACATTGTAGAGCAGATATCCATGATCGAGGACCTGATTTCCAAAGGTTACGCCTATGAGGTGAACGGGTCCGTTTACTTTGATGTAGAGAAATATGCCAAGGGGCATGATTACGGCAAACTGAGCGGAAGGGTAATAGAAGACCTGCTTGAAACCACTCGTGTGTTGGAATCGCAGGATGAGAAGCGAAATAAAGCAGACTTTGCCCTGTGGAAGGCAGCACCGCCCAAACACATCATGCGGTGGAAAAGCCCGTGGGGAGAAGGTTTCCCCGGGTGGCACATCGAGTGTTCTGCCATGGCTACAAAGTACCTGGGAAGCTATTTTGATATTCACGGAGGCGGAATGGACTTACTGTTTCCGCACCATGAGAGTGAGATTGCACAGAGTACTATCTGTAACGGGCATCCACCTGTGAAGTACTGGATGCATAACAATATGATTACCATCAATGGTAAGAAGATGGGTAAGAGTTACAATAATGTGATTACCCTTACCGAACTCTTCAGTGGAAATCATCCGTTGTTAGAAAAAGCCTACAGCCCGATGACGGTGCGTTTTTTCATACTTCAAACGCATTATCGCAGTGTACTCGACTTTGGTAATGATGCTTTAATTGCGTCTGAAAAGGGGCTGAAGCGTTTGTTTGATGCTTACGAAAATCTGAAAGGCCTTTCGCTTACAGAAGGAACAAAGGCTTCAGATAAAGAACTCGACGAGCGTATCAACAAGCAATTGGATGAGCTGCCCTTGTATCTGGACGATGACTTCAACACAGCAAAAGTGCTTGCAGGCTTGTTTGAAATCGTTCCGACGATTAATAGTATTAAGGATAAGGTAATCGCCGGTGACACTTTGTCTGCTGAAACCATTGAGCGGCTGAAGAAAGATTTCCATATTTTCATAGAAGAAGTTTTAGGCCTTAAAAACGAGTGGGCTGTTGAAAGCCCATTTAAAGACGTAATGAACCTTCTTGCATCTATCCGTAAAGAAGCCCGTGCAAAAAGAGATTTTCATACCTCAGACAAGATAAGAGATGCGCTCGCAAAAGTAGGTATAGAGATGAAGGATGAAAAAGACGGCGGGGTCAGCTGGAACTTACAGTGATGAAACATTTCCTTTTTCTTTTGTTGCTTCCTTTTTTCGGTGTTGCACAGCAATCGGGAATTCTAAAGGAAGATTATAGCTTTCTACTGACGAATGGAAAAGTAGCAAAGCTGCATCAAAGTAATGATACACTGTACATATTGAATTGTTATACGGATCAGCCGTGTCTGCCACGTCCGGACAAACGATATAAAGTGCTGTCTACCCAAACGAAAGATGGGCTTACCCTTTTAAAGTTGGAAAGATTAGATACCATACCATTTACCCCTGATCCCTACCCTGATAACAGGTTTGATGTACTGGTGTTAAAGCAGGACGACTACAAAGAGTTAGGTGTTTTAGACTTGTACAGCAGGCTGAAAAGAGAGCAATTGGATACAGTCAGGATGAACACTAAAGACTTAAAAGAAAAATTTTATTTTACTTATTATAGTGATAGCTATCTTGAGGAGCTTTCAGCATTGAAACCGATTACAACCTTTGAAGAGGTTGAAAATATAACAGCATACATTGATACAAAAGACTGGAAGCCGCTGTTGAAAAAATATAATAAAACAGACGTATTCGATATGTATGCTTCCGGCCTTTCTGCTGAAATACTGAACCGGGCCTGCATTGAGAAAGGCTATAACCCTATAGGTGCCGGAAGGGTAATCAGCGCGTTCAAGCGGCAGAGGGCAAGAGGAAATAACTGAGGATGAACTATAGAAGCCATTTATTAAAAGACAAAAAGCTTGCAGCTGTTATCAAACAACTGCCGGAAGTGAAGATCGAGAAACGGAATAAAATTTACCTCAGGCTTTGCTCTTCCATCTTATCACAACAATTAAGTGTTCATGTTGCGAGAACACTCTACGGACGGTTTCTCGGCCTTTACGGAAACAGAGAACCCCGGCTGGAAGAGATATTGAATACCCCGGTTGAAGACCTCAAGGAAATTGGTTTCTCTCGCGCCAAGTGCAGCTATGTACAAAATGTCTGTAACTTCTTTGCAGAGAATAATATATCCGACAAATCGCTGCATGCGATGGATGACGAAGAAGTAATCAAACTACTGACCCAAATTAAAGGTGTAGGGCGCTGGACAGCCGAAATGATTCTGATGTTTTCGCTGGGGCGGGAAGATGTTTTTGCTCTCGATGACCTCGGTATCCGTAATGCCATGATCAGGATTTATAACATAAGAGAACAGGATAAAAAGAAACTAAATGATAAGCTTATACGAATATCCGGAAAATGGAGTCCTTATCGTACTTATGCCTGCAGGTATCTTTGGATGTCTAAAGATATGGGGATAGTTGTAAGCTAACCTTTCCCTTGCTTCCTCTTTATAATCGGATTATTAATTCCGTTGATGATATTATCCTTAACGATGAAGTTGGGTAGTGTTGAGAAAAACTGTGTGAGTGTTTTACAACCATGGGCACGAACATCGAAACTGGGGTCCAGTTTTCTGAGGTTATTACCAAGGGTTGATATATATGCTTCATTGCTTTCGTTAAGGCTCATGTCGTAAGCTTTGTTAATCAGCCTTTTGTTGACAGGCTTCTTTTTCGTGACTTTGTTGACAGTCTTTTTGTCTTCAGATTCTGATTCTTGCCCGAGGTTCTCAACGTAAGTAAATATCTCACACGACTTGACAAATGCCAGTGGCGTTTTCTGCTCGCCGATACCCATTACGAAGATGCCGTCTTCTCTGATGCGCTTTGCCAAGCCGGTATAATCACTGTCGCTGCTGACAATGCAGAAACCCTCTACCAGGTTATCATGGAGAATATCCATGGCATCGATAATCAGAGCACTGTCGGTGGAATTCTTTCCTGTGGTATAATTGAATTTCTGGATCGGGCTGAAAGCCAGTTCGTTTAAAACCGCTTTCCAGTTGTTCATGCGTGGTGTTGTCCAGTCTCCATAAATACGGCGGATGGTAACCTTGCCGTATTTTGAAGCTTCATCAAGTACATCTTCCAGCATTTTGGCTTGTGCGTTATCGCCATCTACCAGCAATGCTATTTTATTTGTTTTTACTTCCATAATAATATGTTTTAAAAAGGCTAACCGAGCGAGAATGCGGAGAGATTGCTTCCGAAAATCTTTACGGCAATAGCCAAAAGGATGACCCCAAAAAATTTACGGACTACCATAAGACCGTTCGGTCCGAGTGCTTTTTCAATCCATTTAAGAGATTTAAGCACTATGAAAATGATTACCAGATTGATGAGTATCCCAAACAGAATATTGATGTCGTGAAAGTTAGCTTTCAGCGACATAACCGTGGTTAAGGTTCCCGATCCTGCAATCAGCGGGAAAGCAATGGGTACCACGCTGCCGCTCTTCGAATCTTTCTCCTGTTTAAAGAACTCAACCCCTAATACCATTTCGAGGCCGATGATGAAAATCACAATACTTCCCGCAACAGCGAATGAATGAACATCGAGCCCGAGAATGTTGAGGAATTGCTGCCCCAGAAAAAGAAACAAAATCATCAATACGCCTGAGGCAAGAGTGGCCTGCCCTGTACGGATATGTCCGCCCATTTTATCTTTCAGTGATATCAGAATGGGTATCGAACCTAAAATATCAATAACTGCAAAGAGTGTAAAAGTTGTCGTCAACAACTCGTACTTCGATAAATGTTCAATCAGAGGCATTCTGAAATGATTTTTGCAAAGGTAATATTTGCCCGGAAGCTAATACGACTAATCCTTCCCGGCCCTTGACGAGAAAAGTTTAGGTGAACAACCTCTATTCGGAGGAGGTTATAAATCTTCCGGCTGCGGATTGTCGGTAATGTCGTGGCTACCCGGTATAGGATTGCTCACGATACCCTCTTTCGGATTGTCAATGAAGTCCAGCGCCTTCTTATCCTCCCATGGCCTCTTGCCGATGAGTTCTTCCACATCACTTTGGAAGAGTACTTCGCGTTTGAGGAGAGCCTGAGCGAGGATGTCAACCTCTTTCTTCTTTTCGGTCAGAAGCGCAAGGGTTCTTTCGTAAGCGTGGTCGATCATCTTACGCACCTCTTCGTCAATCAGCTTTCCGGTTTCCTCGCTGAAAGGTTTTACGAATGAGTTTTCCTGCGCAGGGTCGTAGTAGCTCACGTTTCCGATTTTGGGATTCATACCGTAAACAGTAACCATGCTGTAAGCCATCTTTGTTACCTGTTGCAGGTCGTTGCTGGCACCGGTGCTGATTTTATTAAAGAAGATCTTTTCTGATGCACGCCCTCCTAAAGTCATACACATCTGATCCAGAAGTTGGTCAGTATTATACAAATACTGTTCTTTCGGGGTGTATTGGGCATAACCGAGTGCTGCGGTACCGCGCGGTACAATAGTTACTTTCAGTAATGGATATGCGTGCTCAAGGAACCATCCGCAGATGGCGTGACCTGCCTCGTGATAAGCGATAATTTCTTTTTCCTCCGGAAGGATAATTTTATTTTTCTTCTCAAGCCCTCCGATTACACGGTCAATGGCATCCTGGAAATCCTGCATATCCACACCGTTCTTATTCTTACGCGCCGCTATCAACGCAGCCTCGTTACAAACGTTGGCAATATCGGCTCCCGCAAATCCGGGTGTCTGTTCTGCCAGTTTATGGATATCGAGTGTCTGGCTGGTTTTTATCGGCTTAAGGTGTACTTTAAAGATCGCTTCACGCCCCACTAAATCAGGACGGTCGATAGAGATCTGACGGTCGAAACGTCCGGGGCGTAACAGTGCGCTGTCCAACACATCAGGACGGTTGGTTGCTGCAAGGATGATGATACCTATATCAGTAGCGAATCCGTCCATTTCTACGAGCAACTGGTTGAGTGTGTTCTCCCTCTCATCGTTGCTCATCATCATATTCTTACCACGGGCACGGCCGATGGCATCGATCTCATCGATAAATATGATACAAGGAGCTTTCTCTCTTGCCTGCTTAAACAGATCGCGTACGCGGCTCGCTCCCACACCTACAAACATCTCGACAAAGTCACTACCGCTGAGGCTGAAGAAGGGTACTTGTGCTTCGCCGGCAACAGCTTTTGCGAGCAAAGTCTTACCCGTTCCCGGAGGGCCGACGAGCAATGCCCCCTTGGGTATCTTACCCCCGAGGTTAGTGTACTTTTTAGGGTTCTTCAGGAAGTCGACAATCTCCATCACTTCTACCTTGGCTTCGTCGAGTCCGGCAACATCAGAGAAGTTAATATTTACTTTAGTTCCTTTTTCGAATAATGTCGCACGGCTCTTACCGATGCTGAAGATACCACCCGGTCCGCCGGCTCCTGCACCACCACTCATCTTGCGCATCATGAGGATGAATATCAGTGCGATAAGCAGGATCGGCAGCAGTGTGCTGATTACCTGAGTGAAAATTTCTCCCTCATCACCCGGTATCTCCCTGACCTGATCCACATCAGGATTGTCTTTATAAAAATCGTATAACTGATTGGCAAAGACCTCATCTTTTACGATAGGGAAAAACACCTGCGGTGTTTCTGTCATCTTAAGAGCGAGATTATAGTCTCTGTCTAATAACTTCTTGTAATAACCTGCAGAATCCTTCTTCAGAGCATCCTGTTTGATGGATACCCTTACCAGTTTGCGATTTCCTACGATGTAAATTTTATCTACATCTCCCTGTTTCAGCATCTGGAAGAGCTCCTGCTTGTCTATTTCATGGCCGCTATTTGTTTTATAGAAAAGGGCGTTGTATCCGATGATCATGGCAAAAAGAATTCCCCATACCCAGAAGAAATTGAGCTTAAACTTCTTTTTGGGATCATTGTTTTTCCCGTTCTCCGGCGGCGGGTTAGCCCCCCTGTTATATCTCTTATTTGTGTCTTCTTTTGGCATCTTGGCTCCGGTGATTTTGTTTTAAATCCTTTCACCGAGGATTATTTGAATGATAGTAGTATGAGTTGTTACAGTATATAAGCGTTAAAAATGCTCTTTTATTTCAGCATCGCTCCACATTTCTTCTAATTTATAGAATCTTCTTGTATCCGGCATCATAATGTGAACGACCAGATCGATGTAATCCATCAAGATCCAGTGCTCACTGCTGCGGCCTGAGTGATTGAACGGCCGCTCTCCGCATTCCTTCTTAACACATTCCTCTACATAGTCAGCAATGGTTTTTAACTGTATAGGGTTAGTGGCTTCGCAAATGATAAAGAAGTCTGCTACCGCTTCGGGAATCTTTTTAAGATTCAAAGAGAGCACATTCTCTCCCTTTTTTTCCAGAATTGCATTTAAGACTACTTTAAATAATTTACTATTTCTGGTTAACCTTCTTTGGGTTGATTTTTGTCTGGTTTCTAATAAGTTTAAATTATTCAAATGCTCTTTTTTTGTTTTCCGCTCAATCTTTTATCACAAGTCACAAAATTAGAATTAAATCCCCTCTTATAGGGCTTTAAGACCGAAATTTGCAACTATTTACCAAATATAATATTTTCCACTTCATTCCTTTTCAGATGCACATTTCAGACGATAAAATAACAATTCTGGAGAGTGTTGACAGTACCAATACCTACGCTATGGATTGGATAAAATCCGGCAGTGCCGCACATGGAGAAGGCGTGTTTGCCATTGAGCAGACATCGGGAAAAGGGCGGGGAGGAAAAAAGTGGATTACCGAGCCCGGTGCGAATGTACAGATCTCTATTATTACTCAAACGGCGGGATTACCCCTTGCGGACAGATTTTGCCTCTCTATGGCGGCTGCTTTATGTGTCAGGGAAATTGTACAGGGTTTCTGCAAAGATGATGTTTTCGTAAAGTGGCCTAACGATGTGATTGTTGGCAACAGGAAGATAGCGGGGATTCTGATTGAAAATATCATTCGCGGGCACAGCTGGGAGTGGTCAGTTACGGGTATCGGACTGAATGTGAACCAGAAAACATTCCCCGAAGGGAGGGGGACCTCTCTTCTGAAAGAGACATCAGTTGAACAGGATGTTCCGGAAATTACCCGCAAACTCAGACATATGTTTGTCGGTTGGGTCGACCGCTGGAAAGAAACAGGAATGACCGATTGGATTGAGGATTATAACTCACATTTATTCAAAAAAGGCCAGCCTGTAAAACTGAAAAAAGACAACCGCGTTTTTGAGTCTGTAATCCAGGGCGTAACGCGTGAAGGAAAACTGATTACCCGCGATTTTATGCAGCATGAGTGGGATCTGGACGAGGTGGTGATACAGTACTGAGGTAATTCCGATATTACGAATTCTTCGAATTACATATACCCCTGCCTTTCTCGGATAAGTTGAATCTTGTACTGGAACATATCAGCCATACGATTGGCGCGCCACTCAGCTTCATCCCTGACTGGACCTTCGAAGAATTCATCCAAAGTCTCAAAAAACAAAGCAAGCCAACGGTCAAAATGAACTTTCTCTACAGGCAGCGTGGCGTGTGGAGGAAACGGGCCTCCGAAGTAAGTGTGTTCGTCGAGTAACAGGGTCTGCCAGAAAGTGTACATCTTCTCCAGGTGTTTTGGCCAGCGGTCCTGAATCCGTTCGTTGAAGATATCGGCCAGCAAATCGTCTTCACGGATTTTACCGTAAAAAGTATCTACCAGCAACTTCACATCGTCTAAAGAGGAAATATCTTTCTTCACCAATATTTTTTTCAGCACTGCGAAATTATCATAATAAATCCACACAAGCGATGGGCGTATAGTCATTAGTGATAAGAACTACAGTCTTGAAGCAATGAGTTGCTTAAGCGCCGGCACGGTTTCGTTTAAAAACCAGGGGTGATCTGTAAGCCACTTTTTATTACGCGGTGATGGGTGAATCAGTGGAAAACAGGCGGGTAAGTAATCTTTGTAACTTCTGACGGTATTTGCAAGAGATTCTTTTTGAGAGGTTCCGAGATAGTAATCTATAGCGTACTTCCCAATCAGTATTTTAACCGGATTGTTTTTCATTTTTGCCAGAATCTTCGGGTGCCAGGTATCTGCGCAGGATTTGTCGGGAGGCAGGTCGCCATGCGGGCCTTTGCCGGGGTAGCAGAAATCGACAGGCATAATGGAAAAGAGCCGTGGATTATAAAACTGGTCATCTGTCACCCCCAACCAGGAACGCAGTGTTCTGCCACTCATGTCGTTCCAGGGGGTACCGGTATCATGCACTTTCTTTCCGGGAGCCTGAGAGATGATAATGAATTTACTGTCTTCTCCCAGCTGAAATACAGCGCGCTTCCCTCTTTCGCGGTAATATTGAATAATCTTTTCTGAAAGTTCTTTCACTTAAGAATGGTATTGTACCGGTTGCTTAGTGTGATACAAGCTTTAGGCCAATGATGCTGATGATGAGGGTAGAGAGAAAAAACATCCTCCATAAATCTGCAGGTTCATTGAAGAGGAGTAATCCCATCAGCACAGTACCGCACGCACCGATACCTGTCCAAACCGCATAAGCAGTACCGATAGGAATTGTAAGGGATGCTTTGTAAAGCAATATCATACTGATTGTAAGAGAAATAAAGAAACCCCCAATCCAGAGATAAAACTCAGTTCCGGATGCTTCTTTAGCTTTTCCCAGGCATGTGGCGAAGCCCACTTCAAAAAGTCCCCCGATGATGAGCAGTAACCAATTCATTATTGTACTAAAATAGTCTTTTCCTGTTTTTCGGTGAATCTGCCGATGGGATGAACGAAGTCTCCCAGTCCGTTTTGACGAAAAAGTTCGATAAGTTTATCTTCTCCTTCGGGAGCAATGGCAATCATTAAACCTCCATTGGTTTGCGGATCGGGCAACAATCCGAAGGCTTCCATGAAATCTACAGTAGGAGCGATTTCAATTTTTTTATCCAGGTTATTCCAGTTACGGTAGGTTGCATCGGGCATTACTTTGTCTTTCAAATAGTGCCTGGCCCTTTCGTAAACAGGTATTTTAGCATAATCGAGAACGGCAGAGAGCCCGCTTCCTTCGGCTATCTCCAACAGATGGCCTGCCAATCCGAAACCTGTGATATCCGTCATAGCAGACGCTTCCTTAATTTTTCCCACCCTCTCGCCGATGGAATTCAGTTTAGAAAGCTCGCTCATCAGTATAGGCACATCCTCATCTGCGATAACTTTTCTTTTCTGTGCCGTAGCGAGGATGCCGATGCCGACAGGCTGGGTGATGAAAATAAGATCGCCGGCTTTTGCCGTGTTGTTGCGTTTCAGGTTCTCCAAAGCAACAAGTCCGTTAACTGCCAGTCCGAAGAAAGGCTCTACCGACTCTATACTATGTCCGCCCGCCATACTGATTTTTGCCTGAGCGCAAATCTCTCTTGCTCCGGCCATCACTTTCTTAGCCTCTGATGAAGGGATCTTTTCAGGCCACCCGAGGATGGCCACAGACAAAAGAGGCGTCCCGCCCATAGCGTATATGTCGCTGATAGCGTTCGCTGCAGCTATCTTTCCGAAAGCAAAAGCATCGTCGACGATGGGCGTAAAGAAATCGGTAGTGGAAATGAGCGCATTGCCGTTTTGCAGATCGTAAACAGCAGCATCATCACTATCGCTGTTACCGACAATGAGATTACCGTCGGGGTAACTGAATGATTCGCTGAGAATGTCTTTCAGTACTTTTGGAGATATCTTACAGCCGCATCCTGCACCGTGAGAGTATTCTGTCAGGCGGTAGATTGTGGCATCACTTTCTGCTGTCTTCATCTTGCTTATTTCGCAGCAAAATTATGGCAGAATTCTTTTGCAGGTCACCGCTGAACCTTATTTCGTAGGTTTGGCCCTTATCGCGGACGATTAACAGTCCCGAGTTAGGCGGAATACTTCCGAGATTTTCGGCATACATCACGAGGTTGAGCGAGTCGCTCATTTCGGGAGTGATATGGAGGGTATGGTTAAAGGCTTCTTCTTTTAATCCGATGCGCGAGAGTAAAACCTGCCCATTTAACAATACACTGACCGTGTCACCATCCACTATTCCGTTGTCGTACAGCGAAAGCACGATGCTATCGCTTCTGAGTTGTACGGTTTGAATGGTTTCAATTTTCCGTTTGCTGAGATCGGGTGCCGGAGCCGGGGCTTTTTTAACAACCTCAGCGGTTTTTGTTGTTTCCTGTTGTTTGACACCGGCGGTACCGGAGGCTGATTGAGTTACGGTGTTTTTGTTGCCCTGTGCATTGCGGACTTCAGGAACGGAGGTTTCTTTTTCTGTGCCTTGTGATGTTTGATTTTTTGTGGTTTCAGAGGTCTGCATATTTTTATTAGACACAGCAGTATTCGCAGAAATAGTATTGTTTGCGGTATTAATTTCTTTCGTAGCATCATTTGTTCCGGATTGAACGGCTTTTTCTGCAGAAATAACGTCAGAGGCCTTTACGATTGATTTCTGAGCTGATGCTGTCCGGCTATTTGCAGCACTGACCGCTTGGGCTGCATTTTGCGATACCGGCTGGTTAGTAGCTGCAGATGCTAAAGCTGAGTTTTGACTATAGCTACGTGTATCCGTAGTGGATACATCAGATGCCTGGCTCTCCGGGTTTTTATTTTGAGCAATCTTGTTTGAGGCTTCTTTATTTAATCCAGCCTTATCAGCGACAGTAATTTCTTTTGACCCTGTTTTTTGTTGATTGGCAGTAGGCGGATTATTAGAGCCGGCAATAGTGGCACCGGTACCATCACCTGCCACGGCAACTTTATTATTACTTTTCTGTTCACCGGAAGCGAGCGCTGTTGTTTCTGTCTTTTGTTGCGATTGGGCAACCTTATTGTCTTCACGTTCACCGGCGATATTACCTCTTTTATCCTGAGCGGCTGTTGAGATGTTATTCAGCTTTTGATTATTGTTACCTGAAACTTCACTTGCAGCAGCATTCTGTTGAGGCAATCCGGCTTTGTTATCGGTGCTGGCAATAACCGGATTTTGATTTGTGCCGGATGCAAATGTTTTGTTTTCGGCAACGGCTTTATTATCAACAACATTTCCTTTCATAGTTACCTGTTGTTGTGTGGGGCTCTTATTGTCTGTACCGGCTGTGTTGTTGTTTTGTTTTTCTGCATCAGCTGAGGCTTTTTGATTTGCCTGAGCAATGTTATTATCCAAATCTTTTGCCGGTGCATTCGATGCTGCTATAGTCACAGTGACCGCACTTTGTGTTTCTTTCCTTGATTCACGGCCGGCCATACCCCCGCTTTCTGCTTCTTTCTTTGTTATCGGAGATTTCTCTGCAACATTATTGACCGCTCCATTTCCCGGTGTGTTGTTATCGGCTATTTCTTTTTTAGCAAGTGTGCTCTCTGTGGTTTGTTGGCGAATGTTTCCGGCCGGTTTTGTGTTCTTTTCTCTTGTAGTATTTTCTTCAGCCCCGGCTATTTGAGCCAGTTCGCTGATTTCCGGAAGCTTGATTTGCTTAGCCGTGTCTTTTTTAGGTACAACAATGACGAGTCCTGGCTCCATAACGGCCATCATTGGTTCTGAAGACTCTTTGTCCGGTTCGCCTGATTTTTTTGCTTTTAGTTTCTTTTTATCGACTGTAGCTATATCACCTGTCCTGTTGCTTTGCAGGAACGACAACCTGCCTGCCAGTCCTAATTTTTCCAGACGGGGGACGATATTCGTTTCTCGAACTCTCAGCTTCTTGGTAAGAAAAGCGGCACCGCCTACAGGATAGAAATATTTAGTCCGGTTAGTGTACCACCGTCCGCTCAGCACATCGGCTGTATCATTTTGAGAATGCGACAATTCCAGTGTGGTGTATACCCCTTTATCAGGAGCCTCAGTGTAGTTGTTATCAATCAGCTTTTTATCACGAACGGTGTAAAGCTCATTCTTTTCCTTAACGGTAATTTCTTTCACCCCGATATTAGGGATACTGTCGATCATAAAGACAGTGTAAGTATATCCGGATAAATCTCCGCCATGACGGGTTACCGCTAATTCGAATGGAATGTATTTTTGGGTGGAGTCGTTATAGAGCGTACCTGTCCACACACCGGTGATATCCCAATCTTGTTGAGCATATCCGTAGAAGGAAATAAAAGTGAGTAAAAGAGTGATAATGGATTTATAACTAAACTTCATATCAGATTAACCTGTGGGGTCAAGCGCCAGACTGTTTGTACTACTAACGCTTTTACAGGGGACTTTATGCAGAATCTGGCTGATATTTTCACGGTTCATCAGCGAGTGCTGATATAGTTTATCGTAATATCTGAGGAGGATGGCAAAACACTCTTTTATCTCATTGTTTTTCAAATGGTTAACTGCGTTTTGAGTTTCTAAACCACCCAGCCTTTTTTGAATCTTCAGCACACAGGCAGAAAGCTCTGCAGTAGAAAATTTGCCATATTCCCCGGTGATGTACTCCAGCCGTTCCTCCTGAGGGATTTCGAGGAAGTAGAGTTGGCTCGACCGCATCTGCTCCCACATAGTATTCGGGATGTGTACAATACCGATATGCCTGCTTTCGTCTTCTAACCAGATCGGATCTCCGGTTGCAGTCTTTGATGCTTCCCACAGTTTTATGGCCAGACGGTTTTCGAACATCTCCTGCGATGGCTGTTTTTCCATTCCCAGAGCACCGAAGGCAGAACCTTTATGGTTGGCGAGACGCTCGAGATCTATAATCTTTTTTCCCTGTTTTTCTAATTCATATAGTAATTCTGTTTTACCTGATCCGGTAAAACCACCCAGCAGTGAAAACAAATACTTTTTTTCAAACTGATCAAGTACCCATCTCCTGAACGATTTATATCCCCCATCGAGAACATATACCTTGTAACCGTAAAGGCTTAACAGCCAGGCAATGGCACCGCTTCGCATACCCCCTCTCCAGCAATGAACCACGAAAGTGGGCAATCCTTCGCCCTCGTGTGCTTCAAAAATTTCAAGAGCTTTTTTCTGCACAGACTTCATCTCTTCAGAGAAGTAACTCAGCCCTATATCTACCGCCACTGCTCGGCCTTGTTGCTTGTAGGCTGTTCCGATAGCAGCACGTTGTTCGTTATTAAATATGGGAAGGGAATACGCTCCGGGGAAATGAGCATGGGCATATTCTGCCGGACTCCTGACATCCAGAACGGGGAAAGATTTACTCCGTTCAATAAATTCACCTATATCTGTTTTCTCAATGGGCATTGCAAAAAAAACCACTGCTGAGCAGTGGTAATATATCTGATTTTTTATTTCTATCCATTCATGCTGGTCAGGAACTCGGAGTTGTCTTTTGTTCCTTTCATGTTCTTCAGAAGCAGATTAATGGCTTCTTCCGGATTCATATCTGCAATATGGTTACGCAGTACCCACATCCGTTGTAATACGTCTTTGTCAACTAACAAATCGTCGCGGCGGGTAGATGAAGAAATAATATCAATCGCAGGGAAGATACGGCGGTTGCTCAGCCTGCGATCAAGTTGCAACTCCATGTTACCTGTCCCCTTGAATTCTTCAAAGATCACCTCGTCCATTTTGCTTCCCGTATCTACCAGAGCTGTAGCGATGATGGTAAGGCTTCCTCCGTTTTCTATTTTACGGGCAGCGCCGAAGAACTGTTTGGGTTTCTGCATCGCGTTGGCTTCCACACCACCGGACAACACCTTTCCGCTTGCAGGAGAAACGGTGTTGTGTGCGCGTGCAAGACGGGTGATACTGTCAAGCAGGATAACCACATCGTGGCCACTCTCAACCAGTCTCTTGGCTTTCTGAAGCGCCATAGTACTCACTTTTACGTGCTTTTCTGCAGGCTCATCAAATGTGGATGCTATTACTTCTGCTTTTACGCTGCGCTCCATATCGGTCACCTCTTCAGGACGCTCATCCACCAGTACAATCATCAGATAACACTCAGGGTGATTGGCAGCTATGGCGTTGGCCACTTCTTTGAGCAACATTGTCTTACCGGTTTTCGGCTGTGCAACTATCAACCCTCTCTGTCCCTTACCGATGGGAGTAAAGAGATCCATGATACGAGTACTGTAGTTGGTCGGGCTGGTAAACAGGTTGAGTTTTTCGTACGGGAAAAGCGGGGTGAGATAATCAAACGGAACGCGGTCGCGAACTTCTTCCGGCTTCTTTCCGTTGATCGTATCCACCCTGATTACTGCGAAATATTTTTCTCCTTCTTTCGGCGGCCTGATAGTGCCTGAAATAGTATCACCGGTTTTCAACCCGAATAATTTAATTTGGCTTGGAGATACGTATACATCATCCGGAGACGAAAGGTAGTTATAGTCACTGCTTCTGAGGAAGCCGTAACCATCCGGCATCATTTCTAATACACCTTCGGCTTCAATAATTCCGTCGAATTCAAGATTAAAGTTAGAATCCTTCTTGCTTTTGTATGGGGTAGCTGCAGCCTGGGCAGCTTCTTCTTCGAGTATTTCTTCAGGTAATTCCAGATCTACTTCTTCGTCGTCTTTCAGCATATCCAGTAAAGACGGAGCGATTGTTTTTGGATCCGCAAGTTCTTCTACTTCCTGATCCGAATCGCCCAAATCAACCGGTTCGGCTTTCACACTTTCTTTTACGGTTTTATTGCCGGCGGCCGCACCCTTAGATTTTTGAACCGGCTTCTTTTTTTCGGCAGGTATTACATTTTCTTCCGCTTCTTCAGCCGGAATACTGTCTTTCTTCTCTGCCGAAACAGTATCCCCATTCACTTTTGTTGTCTTCACGATACGCTTCCGCTTAGGCCTCGGGCTATCCGTTGATTCCTTTTTTTCGTTTTCCATTGTGGATTGGTTATTAAGAATTTTTTCTATTAGTTCTTGTTTTTTAAGATGCTGAACGTCAGGAATGTTCTGTTGCTCAGCAATATCCAGCAACTCAGGAACGAGCATGTCGTTCAGTTGGAGTATGTCGTACATAGATGGACTTAAATATTATTAGTCAAAAAACCTCGCAGTTTGAAAAAAAATACGATTATGATATTTATTGGAAGTGGATTCTTATAGGAACTATGCAGTTTTGAAGTCTGCATGCTTTCTGCTGCAATATTACAGCAATTTTGATAAAATATTTTTTTTAGGTAAAAAATTTAGGGAAAAAATTCAGTTTACTTAACGGTAATAATACCGTATGTATTGTGTTTTAGGGCATTTTCCTTTGTTGAGTATATTTGCACACCTAAAAATAATCTGATGTTTAATAAAAGGACAGAAGTTGCAAAAGTGCTGAGTGGCGGGCAGCCCGGCGAGGAAATTATAGTAATGGGCTGGGTGCGCACATTTCGTAATAACCAGTTTATTGCGCTAAACGATGGCAGTACCAATACCAATTTGCAGGTGGTGGCACCATTGGAAAAATTTGAAGATGCACTTCTGAAACGCCTCACTACAGGTGCGGCTATACGTGCAACCGGAAAATTAGTTGAATCTCCAGGAAAAGGACAAAGAGTAGAACTTGTGGCAGACAGTATAGATATCCTGGGAGACAGCGATGCAGAGAAATACCCGTTGCAACCTAAGAGACACAGCCTGGAATTCTTACGGGAAATTGCACACCTGAGATTTCGTACGAATACTTTTGCTTCGGTATTCCGCGTAAGGAGTATTGTGGCTTTCGCCATCCACAAATTTTTTGTCGACAAAGGCTTTGTGTACATACACTCACCGATCATCACTGCATCGGATGCAGAAGGTGCCGGTGAGACGTTCCATGTTACCAACTTTGATCTGGCTAACGTACCGAAAGGTGAAAACGGAAAAGTAAACTTCAAAGAAGACTTCTTCGGACGTGCTGCAAACTTGACTGTAAGCGGCCAGTTGGAGGCAGAGCTGGGTGCAACAGCACTGGGGAATGTTTATACTTTCGGGCCTACGTTCCGTGCGGAGAACAGCAATACAGCAAGACACCTGGCAGAGTTCTGGATGATTGAACCGGAGATGGCCTTTTACGATCTGGAGGATAATATGGATCTCGCGGAAGAGTTTATCAAATACATCATTAGATATGCGTTAGATCACTGTCCTGACGATATGGCTTTCCTTGCTAAGAGGCTTGAAGAAGAAGAAAAACAGAAACCACAGCAGGAAAGGAGCGAAATGGGCCTTGTGGAGAAACTTCAATTTGTAATTGAAAACGAATTCGAAAGAATCAGCTACACAGAGGCTATCGATATTCTTAAGAACTCGAATCACAACAAGAAGAAGAAATTTCAATATCCCGTCAACGAATGGGGAATCGATCTGCAGAGCGAGCACGAAAGATACCTCGTAGAAAAACACTTCAAGAAACCGGTAATACTGTACGACTATCCAAAAGATATTAAAGCCTTTTATATGCGGCAGAACGACGATGGTAAAACGGTTGCCGCTATGGATATCCTGGCGCCGGGCATTGGGGAGATTGTCGGCGGATCGCAGAGAGAAGAGCGGCTTGATAAACTGGTGTCAAGAATGGAGGAGATGAATATTCCTGCTGATGACCTGTACTGGTATCTGGACATCCGCAAGTTTGGTACTGTGCCGCACGCGGGGTTCGGGTTAGGTTTTGAAAGAGTGGTGCAGTTCATTACGGGAATGACTAACATCCGCGATGTGATTCCGTTCCCCCGTTATCCGAAGAATGTAGAGTTTTAATTTACGCAGCTATGTCAATGATTATAGGCCGTCAGGAGTTTGGCCGTCCTGAAGATGCAGGTAATATTTTAACCAACGAGGAAGCAGAAACACTAATGAATGAGTGGGTACTAAACCCCAAACTCCAGTTGCACATGAGGCAGGTGGGCCACCTGATGAAGATGTGGGCTAAGGAAAAAGAAGGATTGACTGAAGCCGATCAACACCGCTGGTATATCGCCGGCTTGTTGCATGATGCCGACTGGGACCAGTGGCCGGATGAGCATTGCAAGAAAATCATTGAAGAGTTGGAAAGAAGGCACATCGACCCCGAAGTAATTCACGCCATAGCCTCACATGGCCCTGTTCATTTTGGAGTAGAGCCTGTCACCAAAATGGATAAGATGCTCTACGCTTTTGATGAATTGTCCGGGCTCATCCATGCCTACTCACTCATGCGTCCTACGGGTTACGATGGCATGGAACTGAAAGGAGTTAAGAAGAGATTGAAAGAAAAGTATTTTGCAGCAAACGTTTCGCGCGAAGAAATCAGCGATGCTGCGGATAGAGCAGGAGTACCGTTGGAAGACATCATCCTTTTTATTATAGCGCATCAGAAGGATGCAGAGTGAATAATGTATACGATATATGGTTGCCAACCTTCGAAAGGTTGGCAAATATTACCATCCTAACACCCACGCGAAAATCAGTGGAGCTACGATCGTAGCATCGCTCTCTACAATAAATTTAGGAGTGTTGATATCTAATTTACCCCAGGTGATTTTCTCGTTAGGCACAGCGCCGGAATAAGAACCATAAGAAGTGGTGCTGTCGGATATCTGGCAGAAGTAACTCCAGAAGGGAACGTCTGTCCACTCCAGATCCTGATACATCATTGGCACTACGCAGATGGGGAAATCGCCGGCAATACCTCCGCCGATTTGGAAGAAGCCAACGCCTTTTCCTCCGGAATTATGGCGATACCAGTCGGTCAGCATTACCATATACTCGATACCGCTCTTCATTGTTGAGGCTTTCAGTTCGCCTTTAATCACATACGAAGCGAAGATATTACCCATGGTACTGTCTTCCCATCCCGGTACGATAATCGGAATATTCTTTTCTGCTGCGGCCAGCATCCAGCTGTTTTTGGGATCGATTTCGTAATACTGTTCCAGTACTTTACTGTTCAATAACTGGTACATATATTCGTGTGGTAAGTACCTCTCTCCTTTTTCATCGGCAGCTTTCCAGATTTTAAAAATATGTTGTTGTATTCTGCGGAAAGCCTCTTCTTCAGGAATACAAGTGTCGGTAACGCGATTGTAATGATTTTCCAGAAGCTCCCATTCTTCCTGCGGACTCAAATCACGGTAATGAGGTACGCGTTTATAGTGGCTGTGCGCTACCAGGTTCATGATATCCTCTTCGAGGTTAGCCCCGGTACAACTGATGATAGCTACTTTGTCCTGGCGAATCATTTCGGCAAGAGAGATACCAAGTTCGGCGGTACTCATGGCACCGGCCATAGAGATCAGCATTTTTCCACCTTCGGCAAGATGCTTTTCATATCCTTTGGCAGCATCCATTAAGGCAGCTGCGTTGAAGTGCCTGTAGTGGTGTTCGATAAATTGAGAAACAGGTCCTTTACTCATTTTTTCTTAGAATTTTTTTGCTGCGCAAAGGTAAATTATTTTTTGGGGGCGGAGTTGGTCTAGTCAAGTTCCTCGCGTTGGAGATAAAAGAAGGCCGGATATCCGGCAGTTATTGAATAAGTTTTAAATTTATATGTGAGTAAATCGCTGAGTACTGTCGATAAAAGCTCCGTAAAATGGCAAAATCAGAAGAGGTAATAGTTCCACGCAAGAAGAAAGTTTCCAAAGTGGATAAATCAGTTCGCCGGAAGTTGAAGGAAGAAACCGGGGAAGAAGGCCAGGTGATTGTTCATTGTTCTTACTACAGTTCACACTGGGGAGGCATGATCAGGATCTGGAAGTCGACATTTTTGTGCCCTCACGAATCAGGGCACAGAAGTAAACTGATTCACGCGGAAAATATCACTCTTTATCCTGCGTGGCAAAGGGTCGAACCCTACCAAACAGCCAGGTTTACGCTTATCTTCTCTCCACTGCCGAAAGGTTGCAAAGTCTTCGATCTGCTCGAAATTATTCCGGAATCCAATGGGTTTGAAGTGAGAAATATTAAGCGAAATAAGACAGACGTCTATCGCGTAGCGATTGATTGAAACTTCTTAAAAGGATTTTCCTGAATCAAGTATTTAAAGCCCTACAGGGTTTCCCTATCTCTTAAGAAAGCTTGTCTTTTGGGTAACACCATCAACAACCGTGTGGATGTAGTATATGCCGGCCGGTAAATTGTTAGTATTAAGTTCACTGTAGTTCAATCCTTTCTGCAGGTGGATATCCTTTTGTAATACAACAGCGCCTGTAGTGTTTGAAATTTTAATAGCTGCTTTCTGCTGACTTCCGGCAAGCACTTTCAAACGCAAGACTGAACTTACAGGATTTGGATAAGCCTCGATTATAGAAACTGATGGAGTGATATTGACACTTATGGTTTTACTGTAGGTGAACCGGCCGTCTTTATCAACCATCTTCAGTCTGTAAAGGTTTTTACCCGGCTGTGGTTGCCTGTCGTCAAAGCTATAGGAGTGATAACCGGAAGTTGCAAAAGCGCCTACCCGTCCGATCGGTTTGAAATTATTATCTGCGCTTCGTTCTACGATAAATTCATGCGTGTTGATTTCGGCTATTGTTTGCCAATGCAAGGCAACAACGTTCTTCTGTGCAGTTGCATCAAAACTTGTAAGCGTCAGCGGCAATGCGCTTTCAACAGTACTTACAAAGAATCCGCTAAATCCGTTTACCGGGAAGGTAACAGCCCAGGCATTCAGGTCATCGCGCCACTGGACACCTGGATTATTAATAAAGGTTGTGCTTCCGGAATAACCATCAGGATCGGCCGTTCCTGTATAAGCCCCATGGTATTGAGTAACACGGATATTCCCGTTATCTGTTTTATTCGTTGGTAACAGAGCCAGACCCATTCCGCTTGTGGTGATAAAATCGTTATAATTGTCGAAGTCTTCCTGCGTAAAGTACAGAGTCACGTTTGCGGTCGCGTTTTCAGCGTTATCAGCCGGCTCGATATCGTAATGACGTTGTACATAAGGAAAACTGCCAACAGTTTTTACAGTCTCATCTCTTACCATCAGCCCGGTTACCTCGCCCGAAAGCTTATTATCCGATCCCGTAGCCGTAATCGTAGCAAGCAGGTTGAGGCCATCCGAAAGATTTAGTGAGGGATTAGAAGAAGTTATAACTCCGGATCCCTTCAGGGAGTCATTGATGATTTCATAACCCAGAGTTATTTTCTTGCTGATGAGCGTCAGGTCATCTACAACAGAGTTGGTAACAGTTGCATAATAGGTCCCCGGCCCTGTTGGTATGAACAGGGTATCTTCAAGAGCTGATGACACCGCACCTCCGTCTTTATACCAGGTATAAGTAGTTTTGTCGGGCGACCCGCCGGCGTTAACGTATAATCCATCTTGATATCTTAGAATAGGCAGAGAATCCTGATCCTGGTAATAAAACTCAGGACCGTTGTGAGTCTCTTTGAACTCTTTCACCAATTGTACGAAAGGCTCGAGAGAGCCAAAGTCGTACCGGTTATTATTCAGCGCTAAAAACATATCTTCTCTGATAAGGCCGGTAGGGATATAACCGCTCAGGCCCGAGTATTGAACATCAAGGACAATCAGATCGGGAAAATCTCCTATTGCAGAGGGCAAAGGCCCTTCCAGAAAAGTGGAATAGAGTTGTAATTGTTTCAGCTTCGTAAGGTTACTAAACGATCCGGGGATAGCTCCGGTAAGGTAATTGGCACCCAGGTTAAGAAATTCCAGATTGACGAGGTTACCGAATGAATTGGGAATAGATCCAGAAAGCTCGTTATCAATAAAACTGATATATTTCAGCCCTGTCAGATCTCCAAAACTTGCAGGAAAGGGACCTTTGACGAGGTTCCCCATCATTTCTAAACCTGTAACTCTTCCGCCACTGACACTAACCCCGTACCAGGAGCTTACCGGTGAAGAAGATTTCCAATTGTAGTTCGTACGCCAGTTATCACCGTCAGTGCTGTTGTAAAAGTCTACCAGTGCCAAAGAATCTTGTTCTGTGACCTGGGCTTTAGCAGAATAAATAACGAAAAAAGAGATTAAGAGAAAGGAAAGGTGCTTCATAAGACTCATCATTGGTTTACAACAGTGTAAAGGTATATATTGTCCGAATATGTGAGAATAATAATAAGTTCGGAAAAACAAAAAATGCACTTAGATGTTTAAGTGCATTTAATATTAAATAGTTATTAAAGACCGATAAGGGATCAGGCCCTTTACCACTGAATCTTTGTCTGTATGAAAAAGCTCCTTCCTCTCTCCGGAATCTTCATCACACTGGTATGGTCATAATAATCCAGGTTGAAGATATTAGTCACCCCGGCAAGCAGATAAATACGGTTTTGCTTCAGAGCGAAATCTTTGCCCGTCGAGAAGTTAAATACTGCATACGAGGGACTCGCTGTTTCGCCATAGATCGTATTGCTGACATGGCTTTGACGCGCAGCGAAAACCACTTCAGGGGTAAACGATACGTCTTTCCAAACCACCTCCAGTTTGTCGATAGAACGGAAGGGGGGAATAAACGGTAATGCATTTTTTTCAAAATCTTTGCCGTATGAGAAAGAGTTGGTGGATGTGAAACGGAGCGCATTGTTGATTTTCACTTCGCCTTCGGCCTCAAATCCCGTCAACAGCGCCGATGGCAGATTTTGATATTGCTTCACACCAAAAGCTATTTCAGTCATTTTATCATAACCCGGCAATACTCTTCCGGCTATATAGTTCATCATAAAGTAAGCAAAGCCCTTTGCAGACAGCGAAACAGACCCCGTTCTGTAACGGCCGCCTGCAGAAATGTTGAAAGAAGACTCTTTTTTCAAATCCGGGTTACCGAGGTAATCATAGCCATCCGGGCGGTTAAACAGGTAAAATCCGTATAACTCCTGCAGTGTGGGCAGGCGCGACGACAGAGCACCGTTTAAAAACACCACCGCTTTGGGGCTAAGGTTAAATGTGGGGTTTACAAAGAAACTGTATATCGCGTCCAGTCTCTTGGTATCGCCTTGCAAGGTACCCTGTATGGTGTGTTTCCCTTCTTCTGTGAACAGGCCCGAGCTGCTTGTGGAGATGGTGCCCCCGGCAGTCAGTGATATCTTTTCGGAAAGATCAGCCGAGGCTGAGATATTCATTTCGGCATATCTTCTCTGTACATCCGGCAGGGTGAGCATGAACATGGGTGTTCCGTCTTCAGGATACATTGTCATTTCAGAGTGTAAACGGTTTTGATATCCCGAAAACTTTGTTGTTAAGCTGATCTTATCTATCTGCCAGGTAATGTTGCTGTACAGTCCGATAGTTTCTGAGGTACCGGGCATATCCATATGCATGAACACTTCCTCGGCGGGGCGCCGGGTATCGTCCATTGCGTGATCGATAAAGTTGTAATACACCTTGGTTTCGATCTTATTGAGTGCCTTATCGGGAAGATGGATGTTGTGCGTTAGGGATACAATGTCTGCCTTAGCAAATAGAACGTCCATCAACAGCGCGGGATAACCGATGTTACGCCCTTCGTCGTGGATATAATTGAGGTGAAGGTTGCTGTGCTCGGTTGTTTTGTATTTGATGCCTAATCCTGTATTCCATTTGGTGTACTGGGAGAAAGGCAACGCTTTATTCTGTCCTGTTTTATAGTTATCAGCGCTACGGTAGATCGCATTGACATTTACGCCTATACGTTTATTGCTATAGTCAACTGCCGAAAATATATTAAACGCATTTCCATTGCTCTCGTAGCCTGTACCGGCATTCCCTTTGATTTGCTTTTTGCTGCTGAAGGATGGCTGCCTGATTTTAAAGTTCACGCCGCCACCGATATTATTCCCGGATGCTTCTTCGTTGGTTCCGTAGCTGACCACGATACTCCTCATATTACTGGGTTCTATATAGGAGCTTACGGGATCCATCCTGTCAGTACATGCACCAAAGATGGCCATTCCGTCGATGGTGGTTTGTACCTGCCCAAAATTGAGTCCTCTGATACCGGGCTCCCAGGCGTAGCCGCCGCGTTTGATTAAAGACACTCCGGGAATAGTATTTAAAACCCCGTCAGTGCTTTTTTGCTTGTTGCTGCTTAAGACTTCTTTGCTGTTGCTGTGGGTGTCGGTCTGTATAACGATTTCTTTCAGCCACACATTCTTGATTTCTATTGTGTCAATCTGTGCGTGGACATTGAGGAAAGCAAGGCCACCAATCAGTCCTGTTAATATCTTGTGTTTCATGATTGTTCAGTTTCTGTCCCGTCCCTGTGGACAGGATGGTTTAGAAAAGAATGTCCAGATAGGCATTATCGATGAGGATGTTGCCTTCTGAGCTGATTTTAAGGTTAAGCCTCCAGTCTCCTGTCATCGTGAAGTTTGCTTTTCCTTTGTACACGCCACCGCCAATACTCACAGGGTCTATGTTATTCGGAGAACCGTGACCCATAGATACCATTTCGGGGGTCATTTCTACTTTCAATCCGTCAACCGTGGGGAAATTCATCATCGATTCCCGCTTGGAGATGAGCAAATAGATATCATTAAGGCCCACCTTGAATCCTTTAGTCGGGTACAGCGCTATCACGTACCGCTCATTATCTGTGGAAGTGTAAGTACCAACAATCTTTGTGGGTGATTCGGCCACTGTAACCGGGATGGTGAGTGTTTCACTACCCACTGTTACGAATAATTGCCAGGAACCCGCATTGGACGACATGGTGAAGACAACTGCTGCTTCAAAAAGTCCGGACTGATTGTTATATATAGGAGGCACGGAAGGGCTGCTGTGCTTCATGGTGCCCATATCCATCAGGGAAGAAATTTTTATGTTGGAACTGCTACCATATGTAGCCGGTAACTGAATGAAAATCTTCTGATAACCGTTGATTAATGCTTCTTCAGAGAAGAGGGCTACGGTGTCGCCGGTTGATAATAAACCCTGACCTAATTTATGCAGGTTCTGTGTAGGGTTTTCGGGTTCAAATTTTGTTTTTCCGCACGAAGCAAATATTAAGCTGAGGCCAATGAGGCCATATAAAATATGTTTCATTTCGAAGTAAGTTTAGATAGACAACCATAGCCGTCTCGGCTAAAGCCATCTGTGGCAATAGAAAAATTGTTAAAATCTACTAGTTGGGAAGTGGCGGTTAACAGGTGGGCGGGTGGAACAGTTCTCCCGGTTCGGCCTGAACAAGCGCGGGAATGGGCAGGCAGCCATATGAAGGGTCTGCTTCGGGAATGGAATAATCTAATGAGAAATTTTCTGCATTCAGAAATAGTTGAATCTCGCGTACCTGGCGAACAGTCGTTTCGGTAGCATCCTGTTTTTCAAGCTCTTTTTTTAGCTGACAGGTACCATGACATTCTAATTCAGGCTCGGCTTTGTTTTCACAGAGCTCGTCAGCTATCCGGTCTTGATTGATGAAAAAATCTACTTCTGTTATACCCATATGAAATGTCTGGATAAACATCACAGGAAGTAGCAATATGGCGAACAGACTTCTCATCAGTACAAAGATGAAATCGACCGTTCTTTAAAAAAAATGCTCTCGGTCACGGTTTATTATGATTGTAATCAACCATTTGCTTTGTGTACGAAAAATGTGCTCCGGAGACCTTTAACCAATAAAAAAGCGCCATGCATTGCACAGCGCTTTTACAAATTCAAAAGAGGGTATTTTTATAGTGTTATTTTTTTAAGTTGCTTCGGAATTTTGATGGTTACAGTCATCGGTTTCTTATCGCGCATCACATCCAGTTTGTATTCTTCTCCTTCTTTCAGACTGATCTTATCCGTAACATCATCCACGCTTTTTATGGCCTTGCCATCTATCGCGGTAATCAGGTCTCCCACTTTGATACCGGCTTTATCGGCGTGTGAATCAGGGGTAACCTTCAGCACTGTCACTCCGTTGCCATCTTCAGTTTCCTGAATCTGCAGACCTAATGAGGGTCGGGCCGGACGTACCGGGTAACCCGGAATCGTTCTAAATCGCTTCCTCAGGCTGTCAAATATTCTGGTATCGGGTATACGGGATCGGTTTCTGAACAGTTTGTCAAGGTGTACAGAAAGGGAATCTGTATTTATAGTGAAACTGTTGTTGCTTCCGAGGGTCGCAGAGATATTCTGTTTCTTTCCGTTGCGCAGAATAGAGATACTTACTTTTTGGTCCGGTTTCAGAGCGCGAATGGCTTTTGACAAAGCTTCAGGACCGTCAATAGCAGTGTTGTCAACCTTAGTAATAATATCTCCTTTTTGCAACCCTGCTTTTTCTGCAGGGCTTCCCTGGCTTACCTCAGTGACTTCAGCACCTTTATCATTCTTCGTGCTGTATACACCCAGAAAGGTGTAATCTGATATTCTGAAACCCTGAACAGAGCGAATGCCTGAGCCCATACGTCCGAAAGGTCTTCCTGTGATGGTTATAGACTGGATATCGCTCGGAGAGATAGCTTTTCCATCAACAATCAACGGACTTAACTGTCCTGGTGTGATAGTTTTTACTTCGCCGGACTTTAGCCGGATAGTGAGCTGCTGCTCTTCATTTGATTTTTCCTGTGCTTTTGCAGGAACGGAAAACAGCACCCCCAGAATAAGAGCAAAAACGGGTAAGAGTATCTTTTTCATTCTGAAAGTTTTTGATGTACGAAAAATAACGTAGAACGAATATAATGGTAAATTATTTATCTACGAAAAACTTCGGAAGTAAATCAAAAGATATTAACGTTCTTTTAGGCTGCCGGATAGCGGGCCCTATAAAAGAGCCTTTACTTCTGAAAAGATTTTAGCAAAGCCGGAGATATCCTGGCCGCCCGCTGTTGCCATACCCGCATTACCGCCACCACCGCCTTTAATCACAGGTGCGACAACACTCTTGATTATCTTTCCCGCATCCAGGCTCTTACCTTTTGCCACCGCATCGCTTACAACTACGGCTACTGATGCTTTGCCGTTGCTGCCCGAAGCTATAACGACTACGTGATTGTCTAAATCTTTCTTGAGGTGATTGGCTATTTCGCGAATCAGGTTCATATCTGCGTCCTGGATAACCTTGCTGATAAAGACAGTTCCGTTTACGGTCTCACCCTCTTTGGCGAGGCTGTCAGCCAAAGACTTCGCTTTTTGTTTGGCTTCCCTCTCCAAGGCTTTCTTCAGATCAGATACTTCTTCCAGGAGATGGTCCAAAGCCTTTTCAGGATCCTTCGGATTCTTCATCTTTGTTTTCAGCGATTGCAGTTGATTAAGCTGGTCTTCAATATATTTTTCTGCAACAGCTCCGCCTAAAGCCTCTACCCTTCTCACACCTGCTCCCACTGCTGTTTCAAGGATGATCTTAAAGAAGCCGATGTCGCCGGTTCGCGCTACATGGGTGCCACCGCACAGTTCAATAGAGTAGTGATCGTCCATAGTAACAACTCTTACGGTGTCGCCGTACTTTTCGCCGAACAACGCCATGGCGCCACGCTGCAGTGCTTCCTCTTTTGGTAAGTACTCAATAACTACCGGATCATTATTGCGGATGTGTTGGTTGACGATCGCTTCCACTTGTTGCAACTCTTCAGGTGTCACCTTGGTGAAGTGCGAGAAGTCGAATCGCAAATAGTCGCTGTTCACAAGGCTTCCCTTTTGTGCGACGTGAGTACCCAGTACCTTGCGCAGAGCCGCATGCATCAGGTGTGTGGCACTGTGATGAATCATGGTTTTCTTGCGTTTTTGTTCTTCGACTTTTGCTGTGACAGTTTGTTCTACGTTTGATGGTAACTGATAGGTGAAGTGCAGGATTAAGTCATTTTCTTTTTTAGTATCGAATACATCAATCTTCTCATCTCCCGAAATCAGTACACCTGTATCTCCGACTTGTCCGCCGCTTTCTGCATAAAAGGGTGTTTGATCCAGTACTATCTGATAGGATTCTTTATTGTGGATGTTTACTTTACGATATCTCAAAATCACACTTTCGGTCTCAAGAGTGTCATATCCTTTGAATACGGTATCGGAGCCTTCGCGAACGGTTACCCAGTCGCCTGTTTTAATCTGTGTGGCTGCGCGGCTTCTTTCTTTCTGCTTTGCCATCTCTGCTTCGAAGCCTTTCATATCTACTGAAGCATTATTTTCTGCTGCGATCAGTTGCGTCAGGTCGATTGGGAAGCCGTAAGTGTCGAAGAGTTCAAATGCCACCGCTCCTTCAATGACCTTTTTATCATCGGAAAGGATATCCTCCAGACGCTTTAGGCCGGATCCCAGTGTTTTGAGGAAGCTGTTCTCCTCTTCGTGTATGACCGTCTCGATAAACTTCTGTTGCTTCTTAGGCTCGGGAAAAACATTTTCAAACTGAGTTGCAATGAGCGGAACCAGTTTGTAGAGCATTGGTTCCTTCACATTCAGATAAGTAAAGTAATAACGGACGGCTCTGCGCAGAATCCTGCGGATGACATATCCTGCCCCTGTGTTAGACGGCAATTGTCCGTCGGAAATTGGGAAAACAATGGCGCGGATATGATCGGCTATCACACGGAAAGCAATATCTTTCCGGCTCTGCCCGCCCTCATAGCGTTCTCCTGAGATTTTCTCTACTTCCCTGATGGTATTAATGAAGATATCAGTATCGTAGTTGCTTTTCTTGCCCTGTAACACGCGCACTAATCTTTCAAAACCCATCCCTGTATCCACATGATTGGCGGCAAGTGGTTCAAGAGAGTTATCACTTTTTCGATTGAATTGAATGAATACGATGTTCCATATCTCAATCACCTCTTCGTGGTCGTTGTTGACCAAATCGCGCCCGGGTGAAGCAGCTTTCTCTTCTTTGCTTCTTATGTCGATATGGATTTCGGTACAGGGTCCGCACGGACCGGTATCGCCCATCTCCCAGAAGTTGTCTTTCTTGCTTCCGTACAAGATATGATCTTCGCGAACCCATTCTTTCCATAGGTTGAACGATTCTTCATCCGGTGGAAGGCCTTCAGCCTCATCACCACCGAAAACGGTTACATACAAATCTTCCCCAGTTATATTGAGCCTTTTGGTAAGCAGTTCCCATCCCCATGCAATGGCTTCCTTCTTGAAATATGGCGCAGGTTGGTTGGTGGCGTTGCCGAAACTCCAGTTGCCCAGCATTTCAAACATAGTATGGTGATAGTGATCCACCCCTACCTCTTCCAGGTCGTTGTGCTTTCCGCTCACGCGCAGGCATTTTTGGGTATCAGCTACGCGGGCTGTTACCGGAGGTTTGTTACCGAGGAAGTAATCCTTGAACTGATTCATCCCCGCATTGGTAAACAGAAGGGTTGGGTCGTTCTTCACTACCACAGGCGCAGACGGGACAATCGTATGCTCTTTTTCTTTGAAGAAATCAAAAAATATCTGTCTGATCTCACTACTGCTTTTCATAAATGTGTTACCGGTTTTAGGACGGTTATTGACGGTGTCTTGTTTATCTTTGTTGTTAGCCGACAAAGGTAATATTTAAGGGTGCTTTTAAGAACAGTAGCGACACTCTTTGTAGTAATAGTGATAAATTTTGCAGATTGGAAGAGTTGATTCCGGCTGAAAGCTTTAAAAATAAAAATCAGAAAGTATGGAGCAGCTAAAATTTGACTTCGACGAACCCAGGTCCGTTCCGGAAAAACCTGCCGCCCCTCAGCCTACCGGGCAGGAAAAAGAAGTGCAGAAGCAGGGCCGCAGCGGAAGGCGTAGTCTGAAGGAAGGGGTATCGAAGGATATTGTCTTGCCACCCGACGAAGAGTTGTTCTCTAAATCGTATTATCCTATCGGGCAGGTAGCCGAAATGTTCGGAGAACAGACTTCGCTCATCCGTTACTGGGAAAACGAATTCAAAGTACTAAAACCAAAAAAGAATAAAAAAGGCGATCGCTACTTCAGGCCCGAAGATGTCAAAACCCTGTACCTGATCAATCACTTGCTGCGCGACAGGAAGTTTACCATTGAAGGGGCCAAGGAGTACCTGAAAAATGAAAAGGCTGCGATGCAGAAGTTCGAACTGATTACCTCGCTGGAGAAAATGAAATTGTTCCTGACACAGTTCAGAGACAATCTGTAGATCCGATTTTTAATCTGAAAAATTGTAAACCATGTCAACAAACACCGCTAATCATCCATTATATCAAACCGGTACACATCCTGAAACGGGAGAGAAGATTTATCTGGGTTCTATTCGCAGAAGTGATATCGATGTGCCGGAGTTTCCGTTTTTTGCTGAGGGACAAGCCGCTTATACCAATGTAAGTGCTGATGCTGTTGAGGCGTTGAAAAATAATAAGGATAAAATCCACCTGATTATTTTTATGGGTACCTGGTGCGAAGACAGCCATGTAGTGATTCCCGGATTTTACAAACTTGTAGATGCTTCAGGGTTTCCTGAGGAAAGAATTGCCATGTTTGCGGTTGACCAAAACAAAGAATTGCCCAATCACCTGCCCCAGGCAATGAACGTGCATAATGTCCCGACGATTATTGTAATGGAAAACGGAAAGGAAAAAGGCCGGCTTATAGAATTCGGCGCATCAGGTAAATGGGATCAGGAACTGACGAACATTATCAACTCCTGAAGTTCTTAGTATATACCTGCCGGTTAGTTTAAGTTATAGACAGACAGCTTTTCGTCTTTAAGCAAGTAGAGTTTTCTGTTTCCGAAGCTCACAAGAGTTGCGCCTTGCAGTTCGGCGGGGAGGCTTGTCTCTGAAGCGACCGGAACAGGCTGCGTGATTTTATAAATTTTGGTGCTGTCAATTCCCGTGATGGATTTTCCCGAGACATATATATACTCCCACCCCGTGTAAGGCATCAACGATTTAAAGGCTCCGTAGTAATCGAAGGTGTAGATTCCTTCGTCTTTATCGTACAGGTAGAGTAAACCGTCATTATCGATAATCCTAACCGGATTGGGTACTTTAGTCAGCACTTGTCTCAAATCTGTCGACGACAGTAGTATATTCCCGTTATCGTCCATTTTCTTGATTTTAGAATCAACCGGATCGAAGATCCAGAGGCCGTTGTCGTAGCTGGTCGTTACAGCCTTCACTCCGTAAAGATTCTTTTCTCTCAGGCGGATGATGCCGGTAACACTCATGTACTTGTCTAACAGAACAATGGTCTCATAATCTTCGTAAAAGAGAATCGTTTTCCACGGATTTTGTGCTTCTATGAGCGACAACTTCCCAAATTTCTTCACCTCGTTGAACACGCCTACAGAGTCTCCGTTGTTATTGTATTTCTTGAGTTGGTTGTCGGGTGTGATGATGAATAGTTCTCCCGTGGCCCCTGTGGCAAAGTATGAAACAGGAAACGGCAGTGTCATCAGATGCTTGATCTCTACTCCCGGTTGAGCGAGCAAGGCAGGTGTGAAACCTAAGAACAATATGACGAACAATACTCTACGCATCTTTAGAGTCTTTATAATATTGAAGGGTGGTTTGCTCGCCGTCGAACACCGCGTAACTATTATACTTAATCCAGTCGCCGGTGTTGATATATATACTGTTGTTGCCCACAGGAATCTCTAATGGCAGATGCCGGTGCCCGAAAATGAAATAGTCGAAGTGCTCTTTCTTCAGTGTCTCTTTGCAATGAATAATGAGCCATTCCTTATCTTCTCCGAGGAACTCAGCATCCGAAGAACCAGTGGCAGCCCTGCTCTTGCGGCTGAAATAATTGGCCAGTCCCATACCCCAGGAAGGAGGCAAGGCACCGAAACAGAACTGCGCCACCTTATTCCTGAATATCTTTTTGAGAAACTTGTATTTGTGATCTCCGGGGCCCAGGCCGTCTCCGTGTCCGACCTGAAATTTCTTTCCCTCAATCTCGATATTAATCGGATGGTAGTGTACAGCCATCTTCAATTCCTTCTCAAAGTATCCGTGCATCCACATATCGTGATTACCCACGAAAAAGTGCATCTCGATACCGCTGTCACTCAGTTCGGCCAGTTTTCCGAGTATTCGGGTATAACCTTTGGGAACAACTGTTTTGTATTCAAACCAGAAGTCGAACAGATCGCCCATGATAAAGATGACTGCAGCTTCATTTTTGATCGTATCCAGAAAAGATACAATCCTCTTTTCGCGCTCGAGACTACTGTCGTAATCCGGTGCGCCTAAATGAAAGTCACCAAGAAAAAAAACTTTTTTTGAGTGCGGAACCTGCATGAGAATTTTGAGAAACGAAGATAATAAAAAGAGAAGGACACAAAAGAAAACCGCACCGTTGCATAATTGACAGAGAAAAGCTTACAACAGCAATAAAAAACCCCGGCCAATAAGCACCGGGGTTTAAATATAAATAAGACAATATCTTAATTCAGCACTTCTGCAAGCTTTGCTTCGAGAGCCGGCCCGCGCAGTTCACTTGCAATAATTTTTCCCTCCGGATCAATCAGTACGTTGTAAGGAATTCCCTGAATGTTATATAAAGGAACGGCTGCACTTTCCCAGAACTTGAGATCACTAATCTGCTTCCAGCTCAGTTTATCTGCTTCGATGGCTTCTAACCAGTTGTCTTTAGTTTGGTCGAGTGAAACCCCCAGAATGGTGAAGTTCTTATCCTTGAACTTTTGGTAAGCAGCTACTACATTTGGATTTTCCATACGGCAGGGAGTACACCAGCTTGCCCAGAAGTCAACCAGTACATATTTGCCGCGCAGGCTGCTGAGCGAGAAATCTTTTCCATCGGTATCCGGCATTGTGATGTCGGGGGCCATAGTGCCAACCTCTAAGCCTTGTTTCATTTGTTGAAAATCCTGTTGTTGAGCTGTAAAAGCTTCAATTTGCTGTGCAAACATTGTAACAGCACGGTTCTTTGGCCATTTTTCTTTAAGCTTTTTAGTTTGCGCTATGAGTATATCCTGATCGTTGGCAGCAGTCATTCCTAATGCGAATACGGCTACGATAGGGCTCTTAGCAGTATCGGCATAGTTCTTTCCGAAATTAGTGTACCACTCCTGTATGTCTTTGAATTTTTTGGTGATTTCGCTGGCTGATGAATCGTCTCCGGCCTGGATATATTTTTCAGCCGCTTGCTGATCTGCCATCATCTTAGAGCTGATACTATCAATTACCCCCATAAAGTTGTTGAGAGATGAAGATGACGGGCTATTGAATTTGACGTCGCGGCCGGTAGGATCGTTTGCATCGGCAGTCATTGTTATGTTTGCCTTGTCGTTCACGAAGAAATAGCTGAGGTTGCCCATTACGATTCTGTGAAGAGCTTCGTCCTCCGAAGTGCCTTTCATTTCAAATTTTCCGTCTTTGAGTTGAACCTTAGCCAATTCGGCCGGGGCATCATTGTTGAAAGGCATATACTCCAATTTAATCTCCTGATCAGGAGCATTTTTAATCTCTCCGCTGATAGTAAAGTTTTTCACCGGAGTATCCTGGCACGATGCCAGAATCAGAATTGCCGTTGCCAGATAAAAGAATTGTTTCATGATTGTCTTATTTATTTAGTTTTTGCGACAGAATTTCGATAGCAGTTTTGATGTCTGCTTTTCCTTTGCTGAGTTTCTTAACTTCTCCGGCAAAGAATCCTGTAAGATTTTTCTTTCCTTTTTTATATTCCTGAACTTTTCCGGGGAATTTGCTGAGTACTTCATCTACCCAGCCATTGAGTGAGCCTATATTGCTCACCTGCAGCAGGTTAAGCTCTTTGGCTATTGCCATCGCATCGTCTCTTTTCAAAGCCAGCATTTCAGGCAATACTTTAGTAGCCGCAACATTAAAGGCCACTTTGTTTTCTGCCGTTGCTGATGCCAGTGATAAAAGTCCATCTGTAGTGAGTGATGCCACGGCTGCTTCTCCCTGTTCATTCATTAACGACTTTACGGGCCCGATCAGCCAGTTAGCAATGGCAGAGTGGTATTGTGTCCGGGAAGATGCCGCTTCAAAATAATTATACAGCATCTCATCGGCACTGATGATAGAAGCTGCTTCTTTTCCGATTTCGTACTTTCTTATCAGTTCCTGTTCAATCTCGTGTGGAAGCAAAGGGAGTTCTTTCCTGATAGCCTCAATTTCTTCTTCGGAAATAATTACCGGAGGCAAGTTGGGTTCGGGGAAGTACCTGTAGTCGGTAGCCTCTTCTTTTGAGCGCAGGGCCGAAGTAACACCGGTTTCAGCATCGAAGCTCCGTGTTTGTTGAAATACCTCTTCTCCGTTTTTAATCAAGTTTGTAAGGCGCTCTTCCTCGTAGGAAGCGGCACGCTTCACGTTTCTTACGGAGTTCAGGTTTTTGATTTCGACCTTGGTACCAAGGCGTGTATCATCTTTTCTCTTTACGGATATATTGACATCGCAGCGCAGACTTCCTTCCTCCATGTTTCCGTCGCACACATCGAGGCGCCGGACGATGCTTCTGATCATCGCAAGGCAAGCTGCTGCTTCTTCTGGAGAAGAGATGACAGGCTCTGTTACGATTTCTACCAAAGCTGTTCCTGCACGGTTCAGGTCGATCAGAGTGTTTGTAGGGTCGGCATCGTGAACACTTTTGCCGGCATCTTCTTCTAAATGTATCCGGTTGAGGGCAATTTCTTTTATGCCTGATTCGGTTGAAACCGGGATTGCACCTCCCGAACAGATTGGCAGATCGTTCTGGCTGGTCTGGAATCCTGCGGGCAGGTCAGGATAGAAATAATGCTTTCTTTCGAAGTAGTTATACCTGTTGATTTTGCACTTGAGCGCAACTCCCAGGCGGGTAGCCAGTCTGACAGCTTCTTTGTTAAGTACAGGCATGGTTCCTGGATGAGCCAGGCTTACAGCGCTGATATGGCTGTTAGGCGTATCTCCAAAAACAGTACTGTCTCCGCAAAACAACTTGCTTTTGGTAAGCAATTGAGCGTGAATCTCTAATCCTATTACCGTTTCAAACCCGTTTTGTGACATAGTGCGCAAAGGTAACAAGGAAAGGCAGGACATCCCATATTTACTCAAATTTGAGAGATTTTTTAACGGAAGTATTAATATGTAGCCGGGGCATTGAGCGCCGACCTCTTCTTGAAATGTAATTTTTGGGTCTTAGCAGCTATTCTTCGCCGGTATTGTCATCTTCGTATTCAATCTGCTCGTCGTCGGGAATCTCCAGGTCATCTTCGTCATTTCTTTCAAGTGCAGCCAGAATCTCGTTGACATTATCCTCTGTTTCCGACAGCTTTTGCTTACAGATTTTAATGAGGGCAGCAGCACGACTCACTTTCTCCGAAAGGGTATCGACAGATATTTGTCCGTCTTCTATTTCTGAAACGATTTGCTGAAGCTCTTCGAAGGCTTCTGTGTAGGAAGGCTGACTCATGGGTTTTGTTTTTTAGATGTTGAAGAAACAGTACTTTTTAGTTCTCCTCCGGCGAGAAGGGTAGTTATTTCATCTCCTTTTTTCACTGAAGAGATGTCAGTCACCGTTTTCCCGTTCAGGCGGGTAATGCTGAACCCTCTCTTCATTACGTTATCGGGATGCAGATTGGCGATATTTTTTTCTATTCCGGTGAGTTGTGTTTGGGTATTCCTGAAAATGAATCCGGAGTTGGCCTTGATGGATACTGCGGTGCGGACAAGTGATTCCCTGCTTTTATGGAAAAGAAAATTAGACTGCCTGAAAAGTTCTTGTCCTAAAACCTGCATTTGGTGATTATGGGTACTGATAACACGTTCGGTAATACTTTTAAATAACCTGATGGTATTATTAAATGAAACCCGGGTATCGTGCAGCATCCGTCCGGCAAAGTCGGTAATCTTGCTTTCTGAGCGGTTAACAGGTTCAGAGAAATTGTGGAATTTCTGAATCAGGAATTCTGCTAGTTTAGTTGGTGTAATAGCATTAGTATGTGCCACCATCTCGGCCACAGTTTCGTTGGTAGCATGCCCGATTCCAGTGATGACGGGAATAGGGAACTCGCAGATCATTTTAGACAAATTGTAATCGTTATAGCATGTCAGGCCTACTTCACCGCCCCCGCCGCGGATGATGGCAACAGCATCGAAATAATCTTTCACGCTGCGGATGCGCCGGAGTTGTTGCATAATAGTAGCAGCGGCTCTTTCTCCCTGCAGAAGAGAAGGAAATATGAAGAAAAAGAACTTATAGCCCCAGGGGTTATTTTTTGTGATTGTCATGAAGTCGGCATATCCCTTGCTGGTTTCTACAGAGATGACGGCTATGCGTTTTGGCAGAAGAGGAAAAGGTACCTCTTTATTTTTTGTCCATAGCTCAGCCTCCTGCAATCGGGCTATGGTTTCTTGTTTTTCTTTTTCGAGGTCTCCCAAGGTGAAAGACGGATCGATGTCTAATATCTGCAGAGAGAGTCCGTATTTAGGATCAAAATTTACTCTTGCGCTGAACAGAATTTTTATTCCATCCTTCAATGGTTCTTTGAGGATAGCCAGAAATTTCTGATTGATCCTCCTGTAATCACTGCTCCATAGTGTGGAGCGGATTTCGGCGACGACCTTACCGTCGGCCTTTTCTACCAGATCAGGATAACAATGCCCGGAGTGGCGGTAGAAATTGAGTTTATTCATTTCTGCCTTCACCCAGAAGGCGCTGGTATAGCGTGCTTCCAGTGTCTTTTTGATGCTTTGCATCACCTCCGAGAGTGAAAAGACCTTTTTGTCTGATACGTTTTCCGGCATTGGCAACCCCTGTTTTATGCGTAAATGGCATTGGTTGTTGTCAGGTACTAAAGATATTCTCTTTTGACCAATTAAAGTATGAGGGTTGAAAGAAAATGGCGGGATTAACACCCGCCATTGTTATAGATGGTTTAGGTTTTAATTCTACTCTTTAATGAACTTGCGAGTCGTGTCTAACTTATCACCCTTGATCTTCAGGTAATACACACCTTGTGCAAGAGTGGCAACCGGGATGTTGATCTTCTCTGTTTTCATATCGTATGTCCTCAGTACACGTCCTGTTGCATCTACAAGATCTATCCTCAACAAGTTGTTATTTTCTGCAATAGTGAGTTCTATATTGCTTCGTGCAGGGTTTGGTGTAAGCATCACTGCCAGGTTAGCCGCTTCATTAAAATAAAGCGACAATGCCTTAGAATAAGACAGTTTACCATCCTTATCGAGTAACTGAATCCTGTAAATATTGTTACCGTTCATTGGCGACTCATCGTAGAAACTGTAGCTCCTGGATGTAGAAGAGTTGCCCGCTGCCGGTTTAGAGCCGATGGCTGAGAAGTTTACTCCATCTGCACTTCGCTCTACAACATATTTATCGGTATTGCTTTCCTGTTGGGTCTCCCATTTCAACAACGCCCTGTTACCATCTTTCTGAACAGTGAAATCACTCCAGATAACAGGAATCGTTGCTGAAGTGATGGCCGTGATTGTATCGGACATTGAGAATAATTTATCACTGGCATCCCTCACGGAAGCCAGATTATAAACAGCCGGCATCCTTGTAACATAGATATCATCTACATACCAGCCGATACTGTTACCTGCATCATCTGTTACAAAACGGAGTCTGAAGAGAACAGACTGACCTTGGAAGGCAGACAGATTAATAGTTGTCTTATAGAACGATGTTCTCGTTCCGGTAAAGGCCATTCTGCCATTAATGCCTGAACTTGCCGAGGAGATTTTATCGGTATAGCCATTCTCAACCATATAAGGGCCTGCGTCAATCCAATTTGTACCTCCGTCAAGAGAAAGTTCGACAACACCCCCGTCTTTCTGCTTTTCAAAAGAATACATGTGGTAGAAGCTGAGCTGAACGTGATCGCTGATTGTAACCGCATTGGCAGAAGTCAGTGTTTGTTCTGCTACAACATTTGATGGAGTAGTCCTGAGTGAGTATGGTGCCGAATAATTGTTGGTGTGTGGAGCCCAGTTTTTGGTTTCATCGCTAGTAGTAGCAACGAGGCTTGCAGGCATTGAGTTCGTTGGGATTGTTTCAGAGAACAAATTCGTAGAAACAAAGTAAGTGCCTGTATTGATTTTTACTTTCAAAGTAAGAGAAGCAGACTCCCCTGCATTGAGGCTCGGCACGTTAAGTGTAACAGTTCTGTTTCCTGGGTTATAAGTTCCTCCGCTGACATAAGTAACGTTAGGAGCAAGTGTATCAACAACCTTGAATCCTGATATTGGCTCACACTGTGCCTGAATATTAAACGTATAAGTCAATATGTCGTTTTGCGGCGCGGTGATTTTATCAACGGTTTTCTTAATGAGTGCACCATTGGGTTTGGTGAAGTCAGCAACCTGATCCCCCAAACTGTTAGAGCTTCCTTGTACTGCGTCAACCCCCATCCCTCTTTTTGCAAAAGCATCCCAGATGGCACAACTGTACTTGCCATCGAAAAGTATTTCGTCTGCTTTTAGCAAAGCGTCTCTGCCATCGAGGAATCCGGGGCTGCAAGGCTGTAACTTCAGCCCCAGCGTAACAAGTTTAAGGGCATCTGAGTTAGCACCTTCTGCAGTTGCATCAAACAGGTTAGTATTAATAATACCTTCCTGTTCGATCATGTTCCACGTCATATGCCATAGTGTGGTAGCCCATAGTTCTCCCACAACGTGAGGAGATGAAGCGTGCGCAGGCTCGAGCATATCATAGGTCCATGGGTTTTCACCCATGTCGGTTGTATAGCGGTAGTTTCTGATGCCGTATCCGTCTTCGGGATTCTCTCCCAAAACATAGGTTCCCACAGCTACTGGTATGTTTCCATCAGTGACAGAAGCGTTTGCCCAGTCGTGTGTAATCATTATTGAATAATAATCGCTCCAGCCTTCGCCCATTTGTTCCTGATTGTTCAGGCAGGAAATAACATCTTGCCCGCCGGTAAGGCGTACTGAAATACCGTGGGCGTACTCGTGTGCTATAATTCCGTTATCCAGATCTCCGTCTAAATCCTGGCTTGCTTTAAGCGTAACATTGATGGTATAAGAAGCCATTATTGACTTCAAAACATTGCCATCTGAATTGAGAATGGCTACCGCCGGAATGGTGATAGAGTTATCGTCGCCCGACATGGTAATACCTGTATTGTCAGTGTTTATCACAATAACACCAATAGCCCCGGCATTTTGAGCATTTTTTATTTTTTCGGTGAATGCGCAGTCTCCCCTGTCGATTACTGCGATTCTGCCGTTTAACTGAGCAGCGTTCGCAGGTGTGGCACATGCTAAGCTTTTGCCCTCCGGGGTGTCGTCTATATATAAAACCAGGTTGTTTGTTACTGGTCCGACGTCTTCAAGTTTATTGTTCAGACTGAGATTGCTTTCTATTGCGAAAACATCTGTTTCTATAAATGAAGGTGCATTAATATGTAGAGTTTTATATGGACTTGGGCTCCAAAGGAACATCCGCATAGTGGGATTGACACCATCTACTCCGGTCGCAAAACTTGCGTTGTTGGTGCCGCTTCCGTCCTGTGCATTGGCAATTACGTAATCGTTTTCTTTTGCTTTCGGATTACCGGCCCCTCTCCCCATGTTGCTGGCCTGGAAATTACCTGCAACTTCATCAAATCCGTATTGGTACGTGAGGTCGTGCATGATGTTGTTCCAATAGAAGAGATTAGTTATTGCCAGGTTCATATTGTCACTGCCCGTCGGCGAACTGTTGGGGTTGAACGGAAAATTAAATGAAAGGTCAGGCAATGCAGATGAAGATGTAGCAGGTTGCCCGTTATTGTCATTGTTTATATTCTCTCTTGCCAGGACATTATTTCCGCGGGTAATATTGTATTCAGTAGTACCGTCATTATGCCATTTAAGAGTGGTGGCATCATTTCCCGGGCCTGCCAGTGTCCACGGATTGGTTACAACAGATATAGTACCTCCGTTATGTTCAGGACTCATGGCGGGAAAAGGAATTACATTGTATTGAGCTGAATTGACATCAAAAGCAGATGCAGGGGCTGTTTTGATGGCTGGTGCCAGTTTCTGAACTGAAGGAACAGAGAGACCTAAAAACAAATTATCCGGCTTTTGGGCAGCTCCGGGTATAAGTTCGGGAGTATCCCAATTGCAATAAATAGTGTTGTTATCTTTGCCCAGAATATTTCCCGTTGTAGCATCCACCCTTACCAGCCAGTAGTCGGATGAACTGAAGGGAACTAATTTTATTTCCCATCCGAGTCTTACGTTTCCGAGGTCATCGGGTACCCACATCAGTTCGGCAGTAATATTTTCGCGCATGACTGTTGACTCGCCGAACTCTGTAATTCTGCCGTCCGGACTTTGTCTGGAGACAGTAAGCGGTTGAGCATTAAAAATATCTGCCGGGAGTTTTACAGCCTTTGCTGCAAGCGTTACGGCTTCTTTAGCCGGGAGAGCCGGTGCTGCTTTTTGTGCTCCTGCTGCTTCTTCAATTCCGTAGAGCCTTTTTCCGGTAGAACTTACTACCTTATTATTTTTAAAAGCAATCACCTGCAGGGCATTATATACAGGAAGGCCCTGATAATATTGTTGCAGGTAAACAAGGTTTACACCGGAGAGCTTATCGGTATGTGCGCTTCTCACTTCAGAGTTCTGAAGGTCTTCTTTACTCAAATTCAATGCTTCCAGATTTTCAGACAGGAAAACCAATGCCCTTTCGGGGGTGATATTTTGTCCGTAAGAAGAATTGAAAGAAATAAGGCCGAATAGAAGCGTAACCGCGATCAGGTAAGTCTTCTTCATAGAGTGATTATAAATACTGTGATTCAATAAATTTTGTTCCTGAATAGTGGATTTATGAATGTAAGATAGAAAAAAGCGGTGATTTTTCATATTTAACCCGAATAAGAAAAAATAATGCCCGTAAAAGGCATCAGTCTATAAGCTGAAACCCCT
Source organism: Chitinophagaceae bacterium (assembly GCA_024103425.1). Classification (GTDB taxonomy): domain Bacteria; phylum Bacteroidota; class Bacteroidia; order Chitinophagales; family Chitinophagaceae; genus Ginsengibacter. The sequence goes on along the minus strand of JAGFIS010000008.1, from coordinate 69,286 downwards.
TACGGGCACTGTGCCGGAGAAAGTTATTTTATAACTGCACAGCCGATCCTGTTACCGGCATTCCCTGTTGGTTGTGTTACATAGTCGTCAACGCCTCCGTGTACGATTACGGCTCTGTTCACAATATTTTTTGTGCTGTCTTCACCACCGACAGCCCAGAGGTCTGTCTGCATTTGAAATTTAGCATTACCATCGGCATCGAGGCTCACGTTGCCGATATCACCGCGGTGGAACTGCTCGCTGCCCCATTTGCCGTGCTCAGAGTTGGTCGGATTCCAGTGTCCGTGAGCGTTGTTGCCCATTTCGCCGCAGTCGCCATGCTCGTGCAGGTGAACGGCTACTTCCTTGTTGGCTTTTGCAGGAATGTGCAAGGTCAGTTCCAGATTTACTTTTCCATCTTCAAGAGTGGTAAACACAGCCTTACCTTCTACCAATGTGTCGATATAGCTGGCAGTAATCTCTCCGACTGCTGAGGGAAGCGCAACTGTTTCTGTGGTTTTTGTAGTTTCTGCTTCTTCAGACTGGTTACCTGAGTTGCATGAGAATAAAGCACTTGTGCCAATCAATAAAGTAAAGGCAACTGTGAAATTCAAGAATTGTTTCATTTTAAATTGATTGTTTATTTTAATAATTGTGAAGGAAATCGGATAAAAAATAAGGAATGCAAAAGTAGTTAATAAAAAATTGAACTTTATTTGCAACCAGAAGAAAAGCGTCTGCTTTCATATTCAGAATATTCAATCACTTATCTTTATTTTTTTAAAGCCTTTCAGTTATGTATGTTTTTAATAAGGGGTTGCCTGTAGCTATCGGCAGCGACCATGCCGGATTTGAGTACAAAGAATCCGTCATCTTTTTTTTGAAGAAAAAGAACATTCCTTATAAAGATTTCGGGACCCATTCAACCGACTCTACAGATTATCCTGACTTTGCCCATCCGGTAGCTTCTGCAGTAGAAGACGGAGGTGCGGCTTTCGGTATTCTCATCTGTGGCAGTGGTAACGGTGTAGCGATGACAGCCAATAAACATCAGGGAATAAGGGCAGCGCTTTGTTGGACTGAAGAACTGTCTGAGCTTGCCCGCAAGCATAACAATGCCAATATCATTTGCCTGCCTGCCAGGTTTGTTCCGGTAGAAGAGGCAATAAAGATGGTAGAAGTGTTTATGGGTACTGAGTTTGAAGGCGGACGGCACGAACGCCGCGTGGATAAGATTTCATGCTGAGATAAAATTCCATAAACGGTCAGATGGTTTTTTAGTTTATCATTACTTTTAACCCTTACAAAAAAAATAAATTCATGAAACGATTTTCACTGTTTGCAGTATGTTTTGTTCTGGTCTCGCTTACCTCCCGTGCACAGGACAATGATCTCGGCTGGAAATATGCTAAGAGTATTACGGAGCAAGACCTGAAGGATGTTCTGACAATTGTTGCGTCGGAGCAGATGCAGGGCCGTGAGACCGGTACCGAAGGGCAGAGGAGAGCAGCCATCTATATCGAAAACAAGTTTAAAGAGATAGGACTGAAAGCCCCTCAGTCGCTGAACGGATATCAGCAGAAATATCCGCTGTACAGAGATTCTGTTCTTTCAGAGTCTTTCTCTCTGGCCGGAGCCGACCTCGTAAAGGGAACAGATTATCTGGTATTGGCAGGGAGTGCCCGCGCTGCAACAATCAAAAACAATGAGATTGTCTTTGCCGGGTATGGCATTGATGACGAGAAATATTCTGACTATAAAGGCAGAAACGTAAAAGGTAAAGTAGTGCTGGTGTTGAATGGAGAGCCCAAAGACGGAGACAACTATTTGATTTCAGGTGGTACACGCCCGTCGATGTGGTCGTTCGGCGCCAACCGCAAAGCGACAGCTGCCATGAATCATGGGGCGGTAGCAATTCTTTTTGTAGATCCTGCTATGCAGGAGTTCCCCAACTTTTTGCGCAATGCAGGCAGAAGCAATGCCTTGACTTTTCCGCGTGAAAACGAGCCTGTACGGCCTGCGGTGGTTTACCTGAAAGGTGCTCAGCTCGATAATATTTTCGGTACAGCCGGCGCAAAGAAAATCAACGATGCCTTCAATGCAAAAGGATCAATGGCTGCAGTGAAGTTGGCTGCCAAGAAAAATGTAGAAATCTCTTATGCCAAGAAGCGCTTCTCTGTACTTGCTTCTAACGTAATCGGGTATATTGAAGGAACTGATTTGAAAGATGAGTATGTAGTTTTCTCTGCACACTATGACCACCTGGGAATGCGCAATGGTGTGATCAGCTATGGAGCCGATGACGATGGTAGCGGTACTACAGGTGTTATTGAAATGGCGGCTGCTTTTATGAGAGCGGTGAAAGACGGCCATCGTCCGAGAAGAACACTGGTATTCATTGCTGTTAGTGGCGAAGAAAAAGGGTTGTGGGGAAGTGAGTACTATTCACAACACCCTGTTTTTCCCCTGGAAAAAACAACAGTAAACCTGAACACCGATATGATAGGCAGGCTCGATCCCAACAGAAACTACGGCGATAGCACTAACTATGTATATGTAATTGGTAACGATAAGCTGAGCAGCGACCTCGATCCCATCAGTAAGAGTATAAATGATAAGTACACCAAGATGGAACTGGATTTCAAGTTTAATGATCCTAATGATCCTGAAAGAATCTATTACAGAAGCGACCATTACAATTTTGCTAAAAAAGGTGTTCCGATTCTTTTTTATTTTGATGGTATCCACGCCGATTACCACAAGCCGTCGGATACGGTGGATAAGATCAACTTCGATGTAATGCAGAAGCGTGTTCAGTACACTTTCATGGTGGGCTGGGATATTGCTAACAGAAATGCTATGCTGAAGAGAGATATTCCGCTTCCTGAAATGGGAAGATAGTATCTTTGACCAATGATAAGATACGCCCTTCTGTTCTTACTCACATTTCCGGTTACGCGCAGTGCCGGTGCACAAAATGTTGAGGGAGACTGGAAGGGCGTTTTAGATGTAGGCAGTGCACAGCTTACAATAGAATTCCATTTTAAGAAGGATGATGCCGGTATTATCACCGGAACCTGGGACAGCCCCGATCAGGGAGCTTTCGGACTGTCCTTCTCTGCGATCCGGGCTACTGGAGACAGCCTGATTGCGGAAATAGAAGCCATCAACGGAAGTTATTCAGGCAGATTTAACGGAAACGACTCTATAGCCGGTTCCTGGAGCCAGGGAGGGATTAAGTGGCCTTTGAGCTTTACGAGGAAACAGAGCATGAGAGAAGAAGCGGTTGACAAGGGGCAGGATGTTTCCATCAAGATGAGAGACGGAATTGAGATCAAGGGCAGTACTTGGTTTCATAAAAAGACAGCCCCGCTGGTGATTATTGTAGCAGGCTCGGGTCCTACAGACCGAGATGGTAATAATCCGTTAGGAGTGAGGAGTAACAGTTACCTGATGTTGGCCCAAAGCTTAGATAGGGCAGGCATTTCCAGCTACCGATATGATAAACGTGGGGTTGCGAAGAGTGTGGTGCCCAACCTGAAACAGGAAGACTTGTCATTTGAAGATTATGCCAACGATGTTGTGAACATCATTTCTTATTTCAAAGATCAGGGATACAAGAATATCTGGATTGCCGGGCATAGTGAAGGGTCACTCTTAGGAATGATTGCTGCACAGAGAGTCCCGGTATCCGGATTTATTTCAATTTCAGGGGCAGGCTTCCCTGCCGGCAATTTGTTAAGAAAACAATTGAATGCCAAAATGCCCTCCTACAAAGAAGCAACTGATAAGATACTTGCATCCCTGGAGGAAGGCCAGAAAGTGGCAGATATCCCAACCGGCCTGGCTAATGTATTCTTTTCTTCCATCCAGCCTTATCTGATCAGTTGGCTGAAGTATGACCCCGCAAAAGAAATTGAGAAGTTAGATTGTTCTGTCCTGATTCTTCAGGGAACATGCGACCAGCAAGTGGATACTACAAATGCAAAAGCGCTGGCTGGTGCCAATAAAAAGGCAGAATTACTCATCATCAATCAAATGACACATGTGCTCAAAGACGGAGGCGTCGGTTGTGTTGATGAAATGAAAACCTACACGGATGTAACCGCTCCGCTGATGCCTGAACTCGTAGAAAAAATAACCGGGTTTATAAAGGGTCACTAACGGTATTACTCACCCGTAAGTAGTTTGGTGATATCCTTTTCCAACAGTTTAATTTCGTCCTTCTTCAGTCCGTCGTAAATACCGCGCACCCTTCTTTCCTGATCTACCAGTGCGAAGAACTGAGTATGGATAAAACTGTCGTCGACATTCTCGCTGTTATTGGTGGGATCGTCGATGAGGTACGACTCACGCGCCATTTTATACAACTGGTGCTTATCGCCGGTGAGGAAATACCATTTGGCTGGATTGTTCGGGTCTTTTCCAACATAGTTTGCTTCGTACGCTTTCATCAGAGGAACAGAATCGGTCTCAGGCATCGAGGTGTGAGATAGGATAGCGAAGTTGGCACTGTCTTTAAATTTATCGTAAACCAGCTTCATGTTGGCATTCATCTTCGGGCAGATACCGGTACAAGTCGTGAAGAAGTACTCTGCTACGTACACCTTATTATCGACGTTATCCTGGGTAACGGTATTACCGTTCTGGTCGGTAAATTCAAAATCCTGCACATAGCCCATCTTGGGCAGTTCAACCTTGAAATACCCTTTGATAGTGGACAGTGCCAGCAAAAAACCTGCAACGAGAAGAACTATAAAAGCCGAATAAAAAATGATTTTCTTTTTCATGCTGCAAAGTTAGCCATTGCTTTCAACATCTTGCTCTGTGTCAGGGATATGATTAGTTTGTTATATGATGGCAACATGAAACCCGGTAAAACGATATTCCTGCGAAGTGGTATAGATTTGGAGGCTGGAAGAACAGTTGATATTAAAGAAGTAAAGCATGGATGAAGTTAATTTAGTTCCGGAACCGGTTGTAATTGCGATATCAGAAAATTTACTACATGTAAAAGAGAGAATCAGAAGCGCTTGCATAAAATCGGGGCATGCTGAGGATGCGGTGCGACTCCTGCTGGCAACGAAGACCGTACCCGTAGAACGGATAAAGATTGCTGTTGACAAGGGCGAAACCTTGATCGGTGAAAACAAAGTTCAGGAGCTGAAACAGAAGATGCCGTTGCTGACCGGCCTGCCTGTAGAAGGGCATTTTATCGGGCACTTGCAAACCAATAAAATCAAGGATGTGCTGAAGTATGCACATTGTATTGAGACTGTTGACCGGCTTGATCTTGCAGAGAAATTAGACAGGCGGCTACAGTTTGAAGGACGATCAATTGATGTAATGATTCAGATAAACACATCTTTTGAAGAGAGTAAGTTTGGTGCTCATCCTGATGAAGCGATGGATTTAATAAAAGCCGTTAGCAGTTATGATACTTTAAAGATTAAAGGACTCATGACGATCGGCCTCTTTGCTGCCGAAGCAGAGAAAGTGCGCCCCTCATTCACCCTGCTGCGCACCATCCGCGACAGAGCCATCGGCGAAGGCATATTACCGCCCGATGCCACAGAACTCTCTATGGGTATGAGTGGTGATCTGGAAACTGCTATCGAAGAAGGTTCGACTATCGTAAGGGTCGGCACGGCGATTTTCGGAAAGAGAATTTATCCGGATAGTTATTATTGGAATGAGGGGAAGAATATTTAAAACTTGTTTTTCCCAGGAGTTTAGCTGATTGCTGTACTAATTGTGTTTGCGTGTAAATCCCGTTAATCTTATTCATATCGTCCCCCCATCTCTTAATATTTCCCTAATTCAAATACACACCTCTACCGGATATGCGTTATTAATATCAGTTTTATATGAGTATGACAACAGTATTTTGAACTGACCGGCAAGAAACCTCAATGAAAATAAAATGCTTCCTCACCTCAAACCGCACACTATGAACAAAATATTTTTAGTTTTTCTCTTCAGCTTTTTTCTGGTCAACAATTCAGAAGGGCAGGTATTAAAAGATATTTTAAAAAAAGCTACGGGCACTACCGAGACTACTTCCAACACTTCAAAGTCGAACCTGAGCCCGGAAACGATTACCGCAGGCTTAAAGGAGGCTCTGGAATCCGGTGTAAAACACGGAACAGAAAAGCTTTCTGCAGTTGACGGATTTTTTAAAGATGCTGCCGTCAAAATACTCATGCCGAAAGAAGCACAGGAAGTGGAGAAAAAACTGCGGAGTATCGGCATGGGGAAATTAGTGGATAAAGCCATACTCAGCATGAACCGCGCCGCCGAAGATGCTGCTAAAGGTGCTGCACCGATTTTTATTTCGGCAATAAAACAGATGAGTATAAAGGATGCCGTAGGTATTTTGTCCGGGGGTGATCACGCTGCTACCAATTACCTGAAAGAAACCACTACGGCGAGCCTTACTGAAAGCTTTCGCCCGGCCATTGAGAAATCATTGAACGGAGTAAATGCGGTGAGCGCATGGAATACTGTTTTTACAACGTACAACCGTTTCAGCAAGGATAAGGTAAACCCTGACCTGGTATCGTATGTGACGGAAAAAGCATTGGCCGGTATTTTTTACCAGATTGGTTTGGAAGAACAAAAAATCCGAAAAGATCCTGCAGCTCAGACAACGAATCTTCTGAAACAAGTGTTTGGTAAATAGTTTGGAACTGCTCCGTCAATGTTTTGATTAAGGGGTTGTTCCGAAGAATGCTCACAATCTCATAGCTATACCGGCATTGAATGATGTAATCAAATTAGAGGTGTAAGAATTGAGTATCCCACAGTTACCATTATGCGGATTTTATAAGGTATTATTTTAAGTGGTCAATTTCTTCCCAAAATTTTCTTTGACTGCCAACTGGCAAAGAACTGAGCCCACGCATACCAAAATAGCGCCCTGCCAAAAAGAACGTCCTAATGACGTTGCCAACAGAAGTGCCGAAATCGCTGACGACAATACCGGGATAAAATTGGAAGTTCCTGCCAACAGCGTTACGTTCCCATGCAGAATACCCACATTCCACGCTGCATACCCCAACCCCATAGATGCCGCGGCAAGAAGCAGGTAGGTAATGGATGAAGCATTGAACTGCATCGTGTTTTCTCCGCCGCTAATTAAAAATTGAATCCACAAGGCAACAGCTACCAACATAAAAAAGAATGTCATCCCGTTTACCCCCTTTGCAATACGAACGGTAACTACACTGTATGCCGACCACAGAACAGCACCAAGGAATGCCAGGCCGTAACTCAATGGATTTGTCCGGATATTGATAAGCATTTCAGAAACAGAAAAACCTTCTTCGCCACTTAAAACCCATACGATGCCTATCACGGATATGATGATGCCCGGAACGATAAGCCAGTTCGTTTTCCTGGTGATGAAAATGATGGTGGCTATCATCGTAAGCGATGGCCAGAGATAATTGACCATTCCTACTTCAATAGCCTGTTTGTTGGTTTGAGAATATCCGATGGATAATGCAAAACACAATTCGTAGGAGACCATCAGTAAGGCTCCGTAGATCAGGTATTTCCTCGGGAACTTTGATAATGGAATCCATTTCAACGTGAAGACCAAAAAGATTGAAGCGACAGTATAAATCAAGGCCGCACCTGCTGCCGCGCCAAAATAATGACTGACCTCTTTGATGAGCCCGACAGTTGAACTCCATAACACAATGGCACTTAGCCCTATGGCAGTAGCTTTCGTCTGTACAGTCATTTTCATTGCTTAAATGAAGCAATCTCTCAGTTCACCATAATCTCGTCCACAAATATCCACCCCGGCTTGCCTTCGCCCGGATGCCCTTTGGGCAGTCCGTCAATTGTCTTTGCTGTTACACGTACAAACCGTGCTTTGCGTGTAGAGAAGTTGGCAGTGAAGTCTTTAATAGTCGATTGTTGCTCGTAAGGAGAAACATCGTTCTTTACTGTTTGTACTTCTGTGAAATTGACGCCGTTATCAGAAACCTCAAACTTCACCCATTGCGGCATCATGATCCAGTCGCGCGCGTGTTGCAGACAGCCAAGCGAAATGCTGCTCACGTCCTGCTCCGAACCAAGATCAATGGTGGCAATCATATCTTTTCCGGAGAATCCGTGCCAGTATCTGCCGATCGCTTCTGTTCCGCGGATACCATCGGTGAGTGAGTTAGGGCCGTCGGCCATATAATACGGACTCACCGGATTGGTGTATTGCACATCTCTGCCGATGGCTTTGTGGATGGCAAAGGTCTGTGATGCCGGAACAACACTCTGATTCTTGCCCTGGCTGACTGTGATGGCTTTTATCGTAGTCGTCTTCTCAATCGGAATTGGAGTGGAGTTGTATTTCGGACTCCTTGTTGAAGGTTCTGTGCCGTCCGTAGTATAGTGGATCTCTCCGTTATAAATCTCTGTTGAAAGCTCGGCAGTTAGTTTTCCGTCTTTGGCCACAGGGGTTATTTCAACCCTGAAGTTGCCCTTGCTGTAAACAAGTCCGCGTTGGTCAAAAGATTTGAAGTGCGTCTGCAAGCGCTTGTTGAAGCTGTCCCAGTCGCGGTCTTCTTTCGGACTCCACACAATTTCAGACAGTGCTACCATTCTCGGTAGTACCATGTATTGTGCATGTACCGCAGATTTGATGAACTCTGCCCACAGGTTGGCCTGTGCTCCGAGGATATGTTTGGCTTGTTCTTTGTTGAGTTCTTTCGGCACGGGATCGTAAGTGTATACTCTCTTGAGTGTGTTGAATCCTCCGATACCGAAGGGTTCAAGCGCAGGGTCACCCTGATAGTGATCGAAGTACAACGGGTTGCCCGGTGTCATTACAACATCATGTCCCATTTTGGCTGCGGCAATTCCTCCGGCTTCGCCTCTCCAGCTCATAACCGTGGCACCGGGTGCCAGTCCGCCTTCCAGAATCTCGTCCCAGCCGATCATCCTGCGGTTATTCGCGGAGATGAATTTTTCCATTCTCTTCATGAAGTAGCTCTGCAACTCTTCTTCATTTTTCAACCCTTCTTCTTTCATGCGTTTCTGGCACTTGGGACAGTTTTTCCAGTCGGTTTTATCCACCTCGTCCCCACCAACGTGGATGAACTTAGAAGGAAAAAGCTGAAACACTTCCGTCAATACATCCTGAAGGAAGGAAAAAACACTGTCGTTGCCGGCGCAATAGTTAGAAGAGATGTTTTTATAGTTACCACCTGTCATCGGCAGTTGGGGTTTCTGACTGCAACTCAGGTAAGGATAAGAAGCAATCGCAGCAGCGCTGTGCCCGGGCATTTCGATTTCAGGAACTATAGTGATATTCCGCTCAGCAGCATAACGCACGATATCTTTCACTTCTTCCCGGGTAAAATAGCCGCCGTAAGTTGGCTTTTCTCCTGCTTTTGCCTGCGGCCGGTCACCCCAGATCAGGTTGTTCTTATCTACGCGCCATGCACCGGTCTTTGTGAGATTGGGATATTTCTTGATTTCAATCCTCCACCCCTGATCGTCCGTCAAATGCCAGTGGAAGGTGTTGAATTTGTATTGTGATAACAGATCTATGTAACGCTTAACGAAATCGGGTCCGAAAAAATGCCGGCTGACATCCAGGTGCAACCCTCTCCACTGAAAACGCGGATAATCTTTTACCGTCATCGCAGGCACTTCCAAAGGTCCATTAGTGCGAATCTGAGGAAGTACCTGGAACAGGGTCTGCATCGCGTAGAAAATACCTCTCTTGTCGTTAGCTGTGATAGTGATGGCATCGGGTGCTACATCGAGCAAATACCCTTCCGGGCCAACATCTTCAGTCGGCTCTGTTTTCATCCGTATGATTTTGCCTTGTTTCTGGTTGTATTTTAAACGGTATCCCGATATGTGTTGTATATGATCATTGAAATAATTTACCGCTTTGGATAAATCGTTGTCTGATTGATTAAATGTAATAGTTGTGTTTTCATCGATCACAAAACTGCCATTGCCTGTTACAAGGCTCACCGGTTGTGGAATGATATCCGGCTTCTGAGCGGTGGAAAAGAAGGGTAGCACAACTACCAGGAGGAAAAACCATTTTTTATTCATAGCTGTTTATTGAGGGGTGTTTGTTTTTGTATAATGCAAATTACCAATTTTGTTGATGACGGGATTGCTGTGTTGATTGACAGAGTTAAGGTAGGAACTAAATAAGATAATTATACGTAACTAGTGTGCCGCTTCGTTTTTTTCTGCAAACTCACTGCGATAGATCTTTACTAATACGATAAAGTAACTTATCAGCAGCGGACCAAATACCAGCCCGATAAAACCAAACATACTAAGGCCAATAATTAATCCGATAATGGTGATGATAGGATGTACATCGCCTACCTTTTTAAGGAGTGTTAACCTTACGAAGTAATCTATATTTCCCGTTACGATTATTGAATAGATACCGAGGGCTATAGCATTGAATGTCTGTCCGGTAGAAAACAGATACACGGCGAGCGGTACCCAAATTAATCCTGTTCCTACCATCGGTACCAACGAAGCCACACCCGTGAGGAAAGCCCACATACCGATCTCAGTAATACCAAACAAGTAGTATCCCAACATTGCCGCCAATCCTTGAATTACAGCAAGCAGCGGAATACCGAATCCGTTAGCCCGAATCATCATGAAGGTTTCCTTGCTCAGCAAGTCGCGATTTTCCTGCCGCAGTGGTAATATGTTGTTCAGATATTTCTCCATCTTTTCGCCATTTACGAGCATGTAATACAGAAAGAAAAACATCAAAATCAGATTTGTAAGAAAGTTGGCAGTGCCGGTTAGCAGTGCCGGAATATTTGCTGCTATTTTCTGCATGGCTATCTTGGCGTTTTCAGGATCTAAGATTTTGAAACCAACAGCATCATGTACTTTTTGTGATATGCTCTCAATCGCCACCATGATGGGTACCGGATTGTTGAACAGATCTACCAGTTTCGGTGTCAGTAGCATGGCCGCCAGGTAAACCGGAAGGCAGATAATAACGGTGTAGCCAATGATAAATAACAGGGATGTCCAGGTTTTGCTCCACTTCTTTGTTACTGTTAGATATTTATATGATCCGCGGCTCAGGATGTAAAGTGTTATCGCACCGAGCACCCCCGGAAGGAAGATGTAGAAGTGCTTCAGCATCAGAAAACCGATCAGCACGATAATCAGCAGGAGAGAAATCTGTTTCAGATTGTTGTTGAACCCCTTCATATACAATTAAGTATTATGGGGTAAAAATAAATACTTTGAATGAGGTCATACCTCATCAGACTCTAAATAGTTCTGTAAAGTTGGGCAGAATTATTTCCAGACGCCAAGCCCTTCGCTGCAGTTAGCACAGATATCGATATTCTTTCTCGACTGCATCAGCTTTTTGCGAAAGTCTTTGTAGTTCTCGTTATTCCAGATATCCTTCATTGAGTCGTTATTGAGGTCTCCGAGCCTGTGAGTGGCATCTTTGTCAAAGCAGCAAGGCACCACTTTTCCATCCCAGGTGATAACATTAGCGTGCCATAACTTCCAGCAGTGGTTGGCCATCTTGTTTTTGGGAGTGGCCTTGCCTTCTTCTGTTTTATTATAGCGGCTGTACTTTTTATTTTCCGGAATCAGGTTATTTGGATCGTTTTCGTAATCGTACACCTGTGCTGTTTTGAAACGCACTTCGTCGACTCCCACGTTCTTGCCGAGTTCGATAACATCCTCTATCTGATGCTCGTTGGGTTTCACTACGAGGAATTGGAAGAACACAAACGGAGTCTTGCTCTTCAGCTCTTTCTTCCACTTCACAATGTTCTCTGCCCCTTTGATAACACGGTCCAGCCTTCCGCCACGGCGATACTGCTGATATACCTCCTGTGTAGTTCCGTCTATGGAGATAATCAGTCTGTCTAATCCACTCTCAACTGTTTTTTTGGCTACTTCGTCTGTCAGGTAGTGGGCATTGGTAGAGGTAGCTGTATAGATGCCTTTGGAATGTGCATAGGCTACCATATCCAAAAAGTTTTTGTTGAGATAGGGCTCTCCCTGAAAATAGAAGATGAGGTAAAGCAGGTGCTTGTGTATTTCGTCGATAGTCTTTTCGAAGAATTTGTTGTCGAGCATTCCTTTCGGACGGGTGAACTGCCTGAGGCCGCTCGGGCATTCGGGGCAGCGCAGATTGCACGAAGTGGTCGGCTCGAATGAGATGGACACCGGCAGCCCCCACTGGATGGGGCGCTTCACCAACCGGCTCAGATAATAGCTGGACAAAACTTTAGTTCCATTCCAGACTTTATAGGGAGTGAGTTTACTTAGAAAATTGATGCTGTCATTAAAGTTTAGCTGGGGCATGATGGTGTAAAGATAAAAAACGCAAAATGGAATGGTAAGTCACCGGTTTTTGAATTTGGGAATATTTTGGTAAAGAACTTTTACTTCGGGATACCGTATGCCTTCTTATAATCGTAAGAAGTTTCGAGTATGTAATTGTAAAATTCTTCAAGCGAGCTCTCGCTTACAAACTCATAGGAAGGCCTGAAAAGCTTGCGATAATTCTCAAGATGATTACCCGTGAGGCCCGTCATCCGGCTGATCAGGCGTGCATTGAAACGGTAATCGACATATCCTTCTTCCTCCTGTCTGATCAATCTTTGCTGGAAGCTGCTTCGTTGTTTGTTCTTGCGGAATTGAAAGAGCTCGACGATAGATCCGATATCGAGTCCGACATTTCCATCCGGACTGATACTAGTCTCCAGTTTCCTTTTATCGTCGCCGAATATTTTTGCATATCGCTTCCTGTTTTCCAGGGAGTCGAATCTGTAGGTATCAGAAAAGACAACTACCTCCTGGAGTACTTTGTAGGCAGAGTTGGATTTTACATGCAGCGAAATATCAAATTCATCGGGAAAGGAGATCTGATTGAGGGCATATTTGAGTGTATTCTTCCCTGCAAAGAAGAAGTAGAGGCTGTCGTTATCGTTCATGGTGATTTTATAGCTGCCCGATGAATCGGTCCTGGTCATTTCGCCTCCGGTGGTAAGCACCAATACGTCCTGTACAACGTGCAGGCGGGTAGAGTCGAACACCGTCCCCGATACCACTGTCTGGGCTTTAACCTGCGAAAAAGGAATCAGGAGAACAATAAATAATGGAAGAGTAAAAAGCCTCATCAGGCGGCAATTTAGTTTTTTAAAAGCTTCACCCGCAGATTTAGGGGTAAAGGAATTGCTAACTTTTGGATCGTTCGTTTGCAATGAGGTGTCTGATAATTTTTTCGATGGTTTCAGGCAGGTACCGGTGTTCTAATACGTGAATCTTACCCGCAAGCGACTCCGGAGTGTCCTGCGGATCTACTCCTACTTTCTCCTGCAGGATGTGGTCTCCATGATCGTAATGTTCATCTACATAATGAATGGTAATACCGCTTTCCTGTTCTCCTGCTTCCAGAACAGCCTTGTGGACAGCCATGCCGTACATTCCCTTTCCGCCATACTTCGGCAACAGGGCCGGATGAATATTGATAATTCTTTGAGGGAAAGCCTCTATCAAGACAGGAGGAATCTTCCACAGAAAACCGGCTAAGACGATAAACCGGATACCATAATCGCGGAGTTCTTTGAGGTAACCCGTTGTTTTGAACGGATCTTTTTCGATAAGCAATGAAGGAATTCCTGCATCCTCGGCAATCTGCAACACTCCTGCCTTCGGATTATTACAAACGACGAGCGCAACCTCGCCTAGTTCATGCGATTTAAAATATTCGATTATCTTCCGGGTGTTCGAACCGGCTCCCGAGGCGAAGACAGCGAATTTGATTTTTTCTGTAGCCAATTAGGTATTTGTTGACAGGTTGCAATCTACACAGATTTTGCGGATTGCAAGGGCCGACAATTTTATGAGATATATAAAAATGTTTATTTAACTGATTGTGGTTCTTGAAAGTATGAAGCAGGCCGTTTTTTCGGACGTATATAAAAATTTTATAGAATTTCATCACCGATAAAGGGAAAAATTTTTTTAGGGATGTTAACATATTGTCAACACGCTTCCTTATTTTTGCTCAACACTTGAAAAATCTTTCCATTAATCCAAGATGGTATAATTGATATGAGTCAAATTTTGAAGTACACTATCAAGGTAGTTTCAGTATTCTTTATTCTAACCTTCCTGATAGCCCCGAACAATTCCTTCGCCCAGGATGGCGAAGCTCTTTTTAAGGCTAACTGTGCATCGTGTCATAAGCCAGATGCAAAGTATGTTGGTCCACCACTGAAAGGAGCACGTGAGCGTGAACCTGAAAAAGGCTGGGTTTACAAATGGGTCAGGAACCCAATCACTATGGTGCAGTCTGACCCTTATGCGAAGAAGTTGCACGAAGAGTATGGGTCTATCATGACTCCTTTTCCTGATTGGACAGACGAAGAGATCGATGCCGTGTTAGACTGGGCTGATGCTTATGTAGCACCCGGGGCAGGTGGCGATGGCGGCGGCGGCGCAGCCGCGGCAGCCCCGAAGTCGGATAATACAATATTATACGGACTCCTGACCCTGGTACTTGCAATAGTAGCATTGATACTATTGCAGGTAAATAGCAGCCTTAGAAGAATGGCGGATGAATCGGAGGGCATCCCGGGAAAAAAGCCGGTTCCCTTCTACAGAAATAAAGCATTCCTGTTGCTGTTTACAATTGTAGCCTTCATTTTTGCAGGATACTTCCTTGTAGAAGGAGCTGTAGGATTAGGGCGCCAGCAAGGCTATCAACCCGAACAACCGATTTTCTACTCACACGAAGTACATGCAGGCGTTAACCAGATCAGCTGTCTCTACTGTCATGGAGGAGCGCAAGATGGTAAGCATGCGAATATCCCTTCGGTGAATGTTTGTATGAACTGTCATATCTCGGTAACCGAATATACGGGAGACCCAATCTACCGTGAAGACGGAACAGAAGTAGATGCTAATGCAGAAATCAAAAAATTATACCAGTATGCGGGTTATAATCCGGATACCAAGACTTATGACGAGTCAAAGGCCAAGCCGATTGAGTGGATTAGAATCCACAACCTACCCGATCACGTTTACTTTAATCACTCTCAGCACGTAAGAGTAGGCCAGGTTGCATGCCAGACCTGCCACGGTGAGGTTCAGAAAATGGATGAAGTAAAGCAGTTTGCTTCTCTCAGTATGGGGTGGTGCATAAACTGTCACAGGACAACAAACGTTCAGTTTAACGACGATAAAGGCAATGGTAATCAGTTTTACAGCATATACGAGAAGTTCCACGAAGACATAAAGAATAACAAGTACGACAGCGTAACAGTAGAACAGATTGGGGGAACAGACTGTGCCAAGTGTCACTATTAATTGAGAAGATCATTATTAGTACTAAATAATTTTGTTGAATCTATAATATGAGTAATCACAAAGCCTGGCAGAATTTTGGCGAGCTCAACAACAGTGCTGCTAACAAAATAACTGCTAAAGATGAATTCAGGGAAGAGCTTCCTTTTGGAGACCTTGCCGGTGATAGCTTGATAAATGCGAAAACACCCAGAAGAGATTTCCTGAAATATATGGGATTCAGTACCGCTGCGGCTGTTGCTGCAGCCAGCTGCGAAATGCCCGTTCATAAAGCTATCCCCTTCCTGAACAAACCGGATGATATCACTCCCGGTATCGCTAATTATTATGCTTCTACCTATATAAGTGATGGCGACGCAGTTCCTGTTGTTGTTAAGCAACGCGAGGGCCGACCCATTAAAATAGAAGGTAACGAACTCTATAGCGCTACCAGAGGAGGAACATCAGCTCAGGTGCAGGCTTCTGTTCTGGATCTGTATGATACCCGCAGGCTGCGCTACCCACTGATAGACAAGAAAGAGGCTACTTTCGAAGCTGTTGATAAAGCGATCGGAGATGGTTTGGCAGCAGCAAGCAGCCCGATGGTATTACTCACAAGTTCTATCACTTCTGTAACAGGAAGAGAAATTATCAAGCAGTTCCTTGAGAAATATCCGGGCAGCCGTCACGTGCAGTACGATGCTGTTTCTTACAGCGGTATGCTGACGGCAAATCAGGCTTCTTACGGACAAAAAGCATTGCCTTCATATCATTTCGAAAAAGCAAAAGTGATTGTCAGCCTTGGGGCTGATTTTCTGGGTTCGTGGTTGAATCCCGTTGTATTTGCTTCGCAATACGCAAGAGGCAGGAAGATTACTGAGAGCAACCCGACTATGAGCCGCCATATTCATTTTGAAGGGTTCTTAAGCATGACGGGAGCGAATGCCGATGAAAGATATATGCACAAACCATCTCAGACTGGTGCTGTTGTAAAAGCATTGCTGGGCGCTTTGAATGGTACCGCTCCATCGGGTATGGACGAAGATCTGGCCAACGGAATCAGAAAGACCGCTGCCGATCTGAAAGCTAACAACGGTGCAGCATTGGTGGTATGCGGAAGCAATGACCCTAATGTTCAGATCCTGGTAAACGCCATCAATGAAGCTATCGGAGCTAACGGAACTACCATCGACTGGAGTTCTCCGGTTTACTTCCGTCAGGGAATTGACTCTGATATGGCTACTTTGGTGAACGATCTGAACGCTGGAACCGTGGGCGGACTGTTTATCTACGGTGTTAATCCGGTTTACAGCTACCACGACAAGGCTAAACTGGTTAGCGGTATCAAGAAATGTAAACTCTCGGTTTCATACAACGAAAGAATGGATGAAACTACTGAGATATGCAAGTTTGTAATCCCCGCCAACCACTGGTTGGAGAGCTGGGGAGATGCAGAATTATCTCAAGGAACAGTGAGCGCAATGCAGCCGCTGATTCACCCGCTGTTTAAGACCAGGCAATTTGAAGATTCCCTCCTCAAACTCATAGGTAGCACAGACGATTACGTTACTTACTTCCGCAACTACTGGATTTCAAAACTTGGTGGCGAGAATGGCTATAACAAGTTCATCCAGGATGGTATCATGGAGAAAGAAGCGTCCGAGAGTTTTGGTTCGCTCTCATTCAGCGGAGATGTTGAAGGGGCCGCTTCCAAGATCAAGGCGGGAGGAGAAGGAACAGAAATTATTCTTTATCAAAATAATGCAGTTGGTACCGGTAGCAGGGCCAACAACGCATGGCTTCAGGAAATGAGTGATCCCATCACTAAAGCAACATGGGATAACTACGCGATCATTTCCCCCGAAATGGGTAAAAGCCTGCTGGGAATTGATATCTTCAACCCAAGAGATGCAGACAAATACGAAGTGCATCCCGAGAAGCCGGTTGTAAAGATTGAAGCTAGCGGCCAGTCGCTCGAACTGCCTGTGTTGATTATTCCGGGTACACATCCTGATGTGATCGCAGTTGCAGTAGGTTATGGTCGCGAGAGTGAGGATCCCGCTAAGACAGCTGAATATATTGGGCCGTCTGCAGCAGGAACCGGTAAGAATGTTTATCCCCTTGCAGGGTTTGACGGAGTAACGGTTTCTTACTTCACAGGCTGTACTGTAGCAAAGACCGGAAAGAAATTCAAACTGGCTCTTTCACAGACACACAACATTACCGAGGGAAGACCGGTGGTAAGACAGCAGTCTTTGAGCGAGTTCAAAGAAGATCCGCGCAAGCCTCACCACAAGGAAGACGAAGAGCTGGCACAGTTTGGTAAGGACTATGTTCGCGATGCAACACTGTACCCGACATTCGCTAAGCCGGGTATTAAGTGGGGTATGAGTGTTGACCTAAGTGCTTGTATCGGTTGTTCTGCTTGTACAATTGCTTGTGTGGCAGAAAATAATATTTCAACAGTTGGTAAAGACGAGGTTGCCCGCTTCCACGATATGCAGTGGATCAGAATCGACCGCTACTATACCGGCGATCCGAAGAATCCGGACGTCATCTTCCAGCCGATGATGTGTCAGCAGTGCGATAACGCACCGTGCGAAAACGTTTGTCCGGTAGCCGCAACCAGCCACAGCAGTGAAGGTCTGAATCAGATGATTTACAATAGATGTATCGGTACGAAGTATTGTATGAACAACTGCCCGTACAAGGTGCGTCGTTTCAACTGGGCCGACTGGAACGGAGCAGACAGCTTCCCCGACAACCAGAGAGGTATCATTTCTGCTGCCACTACTGATCTTAACTCAGACCTGACCAGAATGGTTCTCAACCCGGATGTGGTAGTAAGAGCAAGGGGTGTGATGGAGAAGTGTACTTTCTGTGTACAGAGATTACAGGAAGGCAAGCTGAATGCGAAGAAAGAGAACCGTCCGCTGAGGGATCAGGAGGTAAAAACAGCTTGTATGCAGGCTTGTCCGACCGAGGCTATTCAGTTTGGTAACGTGAACGATCCGGAAAGCATGGTTTCTAAGATCAGAGACAAAGAGCAGAAGGACCGGAAGTTCTATGTATTAGAGCATCTGCATACTCTGAGCAATGTAAACTATCTGACTAAGATTAAGAATACAGACAGAATTATTGGAGAACATAATAGCGAAGCTTAATTAAAAACGAATAACGGCCTCATTTTGCCGGTAGCTAAAAAAGCCAGAAACGTATGTCATTATTAAAGTATGAATCAGAACTGCGGGAGCCGCTAGTTGATGGCGCCAAAACCTATCACCAGGTTACCGAAGATATTATTAAGCCTATCGAGGGAAAACCAACCAGAGCATGGTGGGTGGGCTTTATAATTGCATTCGGATTACTTTGTTTTGGTGTTTATTCGGTTTATCGTGAGACCGCTTACGGTATCGGTCAGTGGAACATCACAAAGACAGTAGGTTGGGGTTGGGATATTACCAACTTCGTTTGGTGGATCGGTATCGGCCACGCCGGAACACTCATCTCTGCCATCCTTTTGCTTTTCAGACAAGGCTGGCGTACAGGTGTGAACCGTGCTGCTGAGGCTATGACCATCTTCGCGGTAATTCAGGCTGCCATGTTCCCCGTATTCCACATGGGACGTGTGTGGCTGGCTTTCTTCGTTTTCCCTTACCCGAACACAAGGGGCCCGCTGTGGACAAACTTCAACTCAGCTCTTTTGTGGGACGTGTTTGCGGTGTCAACTTACTTTACCATTTCGCTGTTGTTCTGGTACACAGGTTTGTTGCCTGACCTGGCAACAGTAAGAGACAGAGCTAAAACCAAGTTCCGCAAAATGTTTTACGGTTTGGCATCCTTCGGATGGACAGGAAGCACCAAGCACTGGCAACGTCAGGAGAGCCTTGCGCTGGTTTTGGCCGGTTTGGCTACACCACTGGTACTTTCAGTACATACGATAGTATCCTTTGACTTCGCTACTTCAGTGATTCCGGGGTGGCATACAACGATCTTCCCTCCTTATTTCGTTGCAGGTGCTATCTTTTCCGGGTTTGCGATGGTGCAGACACTATTGATTATTACCAGAAAAATCTTAAACCTTCAGGATTATATTACAATAGGACACATTGAGGCAATGAACAAGGTAATCGTGGTTACCGGTAGCATTGTAGGATGTGCCTATCTGACAGAGTTATTCGTAGCATGGTATTCTGGCAATCCGTATGAGTGGTACGCATTCAGACAATCAAGGGTGAATATCTTCAGCCCTTACGGATGGGCCTACTTTGGTATGATGTTCTGTAACGTGGTTTCTCCGCAGTTGTTCTGGAACAGGAAACTCAGAAGGAACGTAACATTCACTTTCTTCATGTCTATCCTGATCAACGTAGGAATGTGGTTTGAAAGATTCGTGATTATCGTTACCTCCATCTTCCGAGACTATCTGCCCTCTTCCTGGTCTGTTTACTACAGCCCTTCAACATGGGAGATCGGATTTTATCTCGGAACATTCGGATTCTTCTTCGTGCTTTACTTCCTGTTTGCGAAGTTCTTCCCTGTAATTGCAGTGGCAGAGATCAAGCACGTGTTGAAGACGAGTGGTGAAAGCTACAAGAATGAAATGGAATCTATGGAGAGAATGGATGCCAGAACATTTGTAGAAGAAGAAGTAGAAAAAGACTTTCATTAATCAATAAAGAAAAAGAGTCTAAATATGATTAAGTCATTTGTAGTTGGAACTTTTGAGGATGAAAAAGTGTTGTTCCCTGCAGTAAAACAGGTTCGTAAAGCAGGCTATAAACTGCACGATGTGTACACACCCTATCCGGTTCACGGACTTGACAAAGCCATGGGATTAAGGGAGACCAGCCTGCACACCGCCGGTTTTATCTACGGTTTGATGGGAACAATGATAGCCATCGGTGGTATGGGATGGATTTTTGCAGTTGACTGGCCGTTGAACTTCGGTGGTAAACCCCACTTTCCGCTGCCTGCATATATCCCCATTACTTTTGAGTTGACAGTATTGCTTTCGGGTGTGGGAATGGTTCTGACTTATTGTTACCTGAATCAATTGATGCCGGGAGTGAAGAAGCACCACTTCAGCCCGAGAGCTACCGATGATGCTTTCATCATGGTTTTGGAGATGACAGCAGGATCAAACGAAGAAGAAATGAAGAAGTTCCTTGCCGATAACGGAGCCATTGATATCAATACTCAGGTGGCGGAAGAAGGGTGGTGGTTTGGCAGATACGACAGAGACCAAAAATTATACAGAGAAAAAGAAGTTGTAGCGTAATAATTAATTAATTCTAACCTGAAGAAGAGGTATGAAAAAAAATAGAATCTTGTTTTTTATTCTAGTTGCTGCGGGAGGCTTTGCAGTTCTACAGAGTTGCAGTAACAAGCGTTCACCCGGTAGAACCTATATGCCTGATATGCAGTACAGCCGTGCTTACGAAGCCTATGCGGCTAATAACCTGAATAAAGAAGGTATTAATTATATTCCGGAGCCCGTAGAGGGGACAATCCGCCGCGGCGATCTATATCCCTACAATATTCCGAATACTGAAGAGGGTTATGCACAGAGTGCATCCGTTAAGAATCCGCTTCCTCTGCCACTGTCAGACGACCAGATGAAAGAGGCAGAAAGGCTGTACCATGTTTACTGTGGTATTTGCCATGGAGCCAAGATGGATGCTCAGGGGCCGTTGTCAACAGGAGGTAAGGTTCCGGCAGTAGCCAACCTGACCACCAAGGTATATGTGGATATGCCGGAAGGAACCATGTTCCACTCCATTACTTATGGAAAAGGTAACATGGGCAGCTATGCTTCTCAGCTCACAAGAGAAGAGAGATGGATGGTAGTAGAGTATGTAAAGAGAACACAACTGGGAGACGCAAGTCAGACCGCTCCAACAACTGATAACAATTAATAAAAGACAATAAAAAACGAACCGGATGGACAACAGATATGTGACACCAGCTGCTTATAAAAAGTCTTACATGGCCTTTATTGGTATCGGTATCCTTACACTGATACTCGGCTTTGTATTCCTGAATCCGTTTGCCGGAGCACATGGTGATAATGTGAACAGTACCCGTTTCTGGGCAGTATTGGTACAGAACAGCACCTATTGGATGCTACTGGTGAATGTGGCTTTATTTTTTATTGTTATTTCAACATTGGCACAGGGGGGATGGAATGCAGCCTTCAGAAGGGTAAATGAAGCAATTACTTCTGTGATTCCTGTAATGGCTATCATTACCTTTATCATCCTGCTGTGTGTTGTCGTTGGCGGCAGATATGATATTTATCACTGGCTTGATGGTGAAGCCGTAGCTCACGATGAACTTCTGAACCATAAAAAAGGATTTTTAAATGCAGGAGTATTCCTGGGATTCACTTTTGTCGTATTGTTCCTGTGGTCTTATCTGGGTAGAAAGATCAACAAGCTGAGCAGGGAGTCTGATGAGATGGGGGCTATGGATTTTGAGACTTCCAAGAAATTTAATGCACAGAACCTGAAGTTCTCTGCCTACTATATTGTTATTTACTTGTTGTCGGTTGCCTCTATTCTGCCATGGTTATGGCTGATGAGTATTGACCCACACTGGTATAGTACAATGTACAGCTGGTACACTTTTGCAAGCACATTTGTTGCCGGTATTGCTATGCTGACGTTGTTTGTGATTTACTTTAAAAATCAGGGACAACTCGAGTATGTTAACAAAGAGCACCTGCAGGATTTAGGGAAATTTATGTTTGCGTTCTCAATCTTCTGGACATATCTGTGGTTTGACCAGTTTATGCTGATCTGGTACGGTAATATTCCCGAAGAAACAGTTTACTTTAAATCCAGATTGCAAGGACCTTATAAAGGACTTTTCTATCTGAATCTGATAGTGAATTTTATTCTGCCATTCCTGCTTTTCATGAAGGCAGCAAGCAAAAGAAACTATGCACTCGTTACCTTTGTATCGATTGTAATTATATTTGGGCACTGGATAGACTTCTACCAGATGGTAATGCCGGGTACTGTTTATAACAACCCGCACCTGAGCTGGTTTGAATTTGGTATCGCCCTCGGATTTGTCGGTGTGATTATGTGGGGTGTCAACCGTTTTGCAGTTAAGACACCAATGACGGCATTGAATGATCCTTTCCTGAAGGAGAGTATTATTCACCACGTATAAACCCGGGTAAAAACCGCCGGATACAGAGAGGAATGAAGGCTTTCATGCCTATAACGGTCCTCTGAAAATGAAACAAATGAAACGAGCCGGTAAATTCCCGGCTTGCAAAAGGTCTGATGACGTTGGGATATCTTTCGATGTACATGACGGATTCAGGCCGGGTAATTAAATATAATTGAAACAAAACCTCAATATTCTGTAACTCGAATAGCAGATTAATTTTTCATTTATGGAAACATTTTTTCTAATTGTCATTGTACTGCTCATTTTTCTCGTAATCTTTCAGATATCTAAAGCGAGCGAATACGTAAGTATTTTGAAGGGAGAGGAAAAGGCAATGAAGCAAAGCAACAAGATCAACGGATTTTTGATGATTGCTTTTCTGATTTTAGGATTGGTCGGGGTCTGGTACTGCAACAAACTGTATTATCCGGGAAATTTGTTTTCCTGGGGAGCAGCTTCGAAGGAAGGACTGGTGATCGATAAACTGATGTGGACGGCAATCTATATTACCGGTAGCGTATTCTTTGTTACGCAGATTCTACTTTTCGGATTTGCCTATAAATATCAGTACAGCGATAAGAGAAAGGCATTGTATTATGCACATAACAATACACTAGAGTTTATTTGGACATCAGTTCCGGCTATCACACTGACTATTCTGATTATCATCGGTTTGAAGTACTGGTTCAAGTTCACCGGCGATGCTCCAAAAGATGCACAGCTGATCGAAATTACCGGACACCAGTTTGCGTGGGAAATGCGCTACCCCGGTAAGGACGGTGTGCTCGGAAGAAAGAACTTTAAGCTGACTGATGCTGCGATGGGTAACCCTCTGGGTATCGATTGGAAAGACGCCGCCAGCAGGGACGATGTGCACGTACCAACCACAATGTATGTAATCGTGAATAAGCCGGTAAAATTGGTGATTCACTCTCAGGATGTAATTCACGACGTTGGGTTACCTGCTTTCAGGATGAAGATGGATGCTGTTCCGGGTATGCCGACAACTATGTTCTTTACTCCGATTTATACCACCAAGGAGATGAAAGAAAAGACAGGAAATCCTGATTTTGAATATGAGATAGTATGCGACCAGTTATGTGGTAAAGGCCACTTCAGTATGAAGGGGATTGTGAAGGTGGTATCAGAACTGGAGTATAAAGCATGGTTCAGAAACCAGAAGCCTGCCTTTAAGAAGGCCCAGGAAGCAGCCCTTTCGGCAATGAATGAAGCTGAGCCACCGGTTGAGGCAGAAGTTACCAACGAACTTGCATTAGAAAAATAAAAGTAAAAAAGCTATAAAACCATATTGATATGACTAATGAAGAAGCTCTTCAACAACATTCACAAGTAACGCAGGGTGCTGCTATCGCTGTCCATGCGGATCATCACCACAAGCAGTCATTCATTACTAAGTATATATTCAGTACAGACCACAAGATGATCTCGCGCCAGTTTCTGGTCACCGGGATTATCTGGGCTGTTATCGGTGGATTCTTCTCTGTAGTGTTCAGGATGCAGTTAGGTTTTCCTGATCAGACATTCCCGTGGCTCGAGACTATTTTCGGTAAATGGGCTGAAGGAGGAAGAATCAGCCAGGACTTGTATTACACCCTGGTGACCATGCATGGCACCATTCTGGTATTCTTCGTCTTAACAGCCGGGTTGAGCGGAACGTTCTCTAACTTTTTGATTCCGCTGCAGATCGGCGCACGCGATATGGCTGCACCATTTGTGAACATGCTTTCTTACTGGTTCTTCTTTGCAGCATCAATAGTAATGTTCTCAAGTCTTTTCGTTTCAACAGGAGGTTCAAGTGTGGGCTGGACATTCTATCCACCATTGAGTGCGTTAGGTGAAGCGGCCGAAGGGGCGAAAGCGGGCATGGATCTGTGGTTGATAAGTATCTTCTTATTTATTGTGTCACAGTTACTGGGAGGATTGAACTATGTGGCGACCATTATCAATATGAGAACGAAAGGTATGTTTATGACCAGACTACCGCTCACAATCTGGTCATTCATGTTTACAGCTATTTTGGGAATTCTCACTTTCCCGGTGTTGCTGTCAGCAGTTGTATTGTTGATGTTTGATCGCCATTTAGGTACCAGCTTCTTCCTGAGCGATATTGTTATCAATGGTAAAATATTGCCGAACGAGGGTGGTAGCCCTGTGTTGTTCCAGCACTTGTTCTGGTTCCTCGGTCACCCAGAGGTGTACATCGTTGCATTGCCTGCGATGGGTATTACATCAGAGGTCGTATCTACAAATTCAAGAAAGCCAATTTTCGGTTATATGGCTATGGTGGGTTCTTTCTTTGCAATCACCACGTTGTCGATGATTGTATGGGCTCACCACATGTTTGTATCAGGAATGAATCCGTTCTTAGGATCGGTATTTACACTGTTTACTTTGTTAATCGCTGTACCGTCTGCCATTAAGGTGTTTAACTGGCTGACGACCATGTGGCGAGGGAACATCATATTTACTCCTGCGATGCTGTTCTCGATAGGCTTTGTGAGTTTATTCATATCAGGAGGTCTGACGGGGATATGGCTCGGTAACGCTACGATAGACATACATATACATGATACCTACTTTAACATTGCTCACTTCCACCTTGTGATGGGTGTAGCGTCGATGTTTGGTATGTTCTCGGGTATTTACCATTGGTTCCCGAAGATGTTCGGAAGATTTATGAATAAGACATTAGGGTATATCCACTTCTGGATAACCATAATCTGTGCTTATCTGATCTTCTGGCCGATGCACTATCAGGGAATTGCAGGTATGCCACGCCGTTACTTCGATTACAGTAACTGGGAATCATTTAAGATGTTTGAAGGTCTGAATACCTTCATCAGTATCGCTGCTATCGTTGCATTTATTGCGCAGTTCCTGTTCATCTTCAATTTCTTCTATTCTATCTATAAAGGAAGGAAAGTAACCGAAGAGAACAAGAATCCGTGGAAATCAACCACTTTGGAATGGTCAACTCCCGCATTGCCGGGACACGGTAACTGGCCCGGAGAGATTCCTGAAGTACACCGCTGGCCATACGATTACAGTAAAGGTGATAGAGACTTTATACCTCAGACAGAACCGATTGGTGCTGACGAGGGCGAACATTAATCCAATAAGATCGGGCGCCTTATTATAAAGGATTGAAAAAAGAGACCCAAAAGCTCTGAGAAAAAAGGGCTTTTCAATTAGAGACTACAAATGCGAAATGCGACAATTGATATGCCTGTAACGCTCACTGTAGCCAGTAAAATAAGAGATTATTTTATGCTCACGAAGTTTACCCTGAGTTTTCTTGTGGTGTATACTTGTGTGATCTCTTACCTGCTGGTACCTACCGTTACGTACGATCTGGGCTCTATCTTATTGCTCTTTTTTGCAGGGATGTGCATCACGGGTGCTGCCAATGCGATCAATCAGTCGGTAGAGAAGGATACAGATGCCGTGATGCGCCGTACAGCTAAAAGGCCGGTTGCATCAGGCCGGATGACGCAGCGCGAGGGTATCATCTTCGCATATACACTTGCAATTATCGGTATCCTGATTGTCGGATTTTATTTTAATTGGGTGGCTGCAGGGTTGAGCTTGTTCAGCCTCTTCCTGTACGCCTACATTTATACTCCACTTAAAAGAGTGAACTCTATTGCAGTATTGGTGGGCGCGCTTCCGGGTGCTCTGCCTTGCCTGATAGGATGGGTAGCCGGAACCGGAACGCTGAATCCCTTTGCCACCATTCCGGGCAGTGCCGAAGGAGCAATGGTAACTAACGCGGGTGGATATGTGTTATTTGGTATTCAGTTCTTGTGGCAGTTTCCCCATTTTTGGGCAATTGCCTGGCTGGCACATAAAGATTATGCAAAAGCAGGATTTAAATTATTGCCGGGCAATAAGGGGCCTGATAAGTTTTCGGCTGTTCAGACAATTGTTTACAGCCTGTTGATGGTTCCGGTAGGAATGCTGCCTTTTTATTTTCAGATCAGCGGAGTCTTGTCATTTTGGATTCTGCTGGCCTGCAACCTGTGGATGGTTTTGGTTAGCATAAGGCTATTTATAAAAATGAATGCGAATGCAGCGAGATGGGTAATGTTCAGTGCCTATCTGTATTTGATGGTAGTGTTCTTATCGATGCTGCTGGATAAGATTTAAAAAGAAAGGAAAAGGATTATTAACTATGGAATTAGCAATGAATCAGGAAAAGAAAATACACCCTCAGAAGTATATGATGTGGATGGCCATCACGAGTATCCTTATGATGTTTGTGGGCCTGAGCAGTGCGTTCATAGTGAAGAGGAGTCAGGCGAACTGGATAACTCTTGAGATTCCACAGATATTTTATTATTCTACAGGTGTTATACTGGTGAGCAGTCTGACTATTGCGATGGCAAAGAGATCGTTTATCCGCAGGCTGATATCCAGATACGCAGTATGGCTGGGTGCAACAGCAGTGTTAGGTGTTTTATTTGTAGTGATGCAAACCATTGGATTTGTGGAGTTATGGAATAGTGGAATCACCGTTTCGAGAAATGCATCTTTCTCTTTCCTGTATGTAATTGTGGGATTGCACGCACTGCACGTGCTCGGAGGAGTTGCGGGATTGCTCTTGATGTCCTTTAAATCCTTCAGCAGGAAGAACATCGTTTACAGTCCTTTGGGCATTAACCTGATGTCAACTTACTGGCACTTTGTAGATATATTGTGGATTTATTTGTTGGTGTTCATGATTATTGAAGGATAAGAAAAGAAATTAACCGGAAGAATATTAAAATTTAATAACGAAAATCTTAACTAATAGTAAATGGAAACAGCAGTAGTTCAAACCAAAAAAGGGATATGGTCCGGTGGCCGGAGTCCTTTCAACGTAAGTTATGGTAAGCTGATGATGTGGTACTTTTTGCTGAGCGATTCGTTCACATTCGGGGCATTTCTTATTTCTTACGGAATGATTCGCTTTAGCTCAAATTACTGGGTAGATCACAACCATGTATTCAGCTCCTTTCCGGGGATTGAAGGAAATGCACCTCTGGCATTTGTGAGCCTTATGACCTTCATCCTCATCTTCAGTTCGGTGACGATGGTACTCGCCGTACACGAAGGAAAGAAGATGAATAAAAAGGGAGTGCAAAAATGGTTGTTCTTCACGATCCTCGGCGGTCTTGCATTTTTAAGCTGTCAGGCTATTGAGTGGACTCACCTCCTCACTTCAACTCATCCTGTTTTGGTTGACGGACATCTCGAGTACTGGAACACTACCACATCTCATAACCCCTGGGGGCCGCGTGTGATGTATGAAGGTGGATTGGTTGGAACTCCCGGGCCTGTAGCATTTGGTGGTTACTTCTTCGGTATCACAGGTTTCCACGGCTTCCACGTATCGGTAGGGGTACTGCTTCTGATTATTACGTTGATAAACACAAGCAATAACGTGTTTCAAAATAGAGGGCATTATGAAATGGTAGAAAAGATTGGTCTGTACTGGCACTTTGTAGATCTGGTATGGGTATTCGTTTTCCTCGTTTTCTATCTGATTTAATATTAAACCGGTTTAAAATAATTAAGAAAGATAAAATTGTTAATAGTAATGGATACAGCAACACACGTAATGACACCTGAACACGACAAACAACAGGTAAGACGTATCTGGAAAGCATTCTGGGCTTTATTAATCCTGACGATATTGGAATTGTCTTTGGGTCTGACAATCTACTTCCTCGAGAAGGGAGCCCCCAGTGCCTTTGCAATTCTTTCGATTAAGATCATCATCATTATATTCACATTAGCCAAAGCATTTTATATCATATCGATATTCATGCACCTCGGCGATGAGAAGAGAAATATGATTATGTCAATCGGAATACCGGCGCTGCTGTTTATATGGTTTATTACAGCTTTCTTAGTAGAGGGTAATGCCATCAGAAATGCAAGGAATACAGAATCGGGAACCAGACAGTACGAACAAAAACATATCAGGCACCAGCCTCTGAATGTTCCGCCGGGAGCAGAGAACAAATACAAGGTGCCTCATTAGCTAAAATTTGGTTACAAAAAATAGTTAGAATAGCTATTGCAATGCGCAATAGCTATTTTTGTTAGTCTTAAAACCTTTGGAAGATCATGAGTAGAAAGGCTTTATATGCACTGCTGATTGCTATAGCAATTCCTGCGGTGGGCTTTTTAGGACTGAGTTATATGGGGTATCGCAACATTCAGATGCCAAGACAATATTTTTATGACAGTGTGATTGTGAAGAATGAAAGAGGAAGAACCTCTTATGACACAGCCTGGCATAAGATTAAAAATATAAAAGGGTACAACCAATTAGGCCAACCTGTTGATCTGGATCAACTGAGTGGTAAAGTGCTGGTGGTTGATTTTTTCTTTACCCATTGCCCGTCTATCTGCCCAAGGATGACACGCAATATGAAGAAGTTACAGACCACATTCCTTCAAAGTGATACGCTGGTTCAGTTTCTTTCCTTCTCCGTTGATCCTGAAAATGATACGCCCGAGCGCCTGATGTGGTGGGCCAAACAGTTTGATGTGAATCCCGATAACTGGTGGCTGATTACCGGGAATAAGGACAGTATTTACGACTTTGCCCTTACTGAAATGAAGGCCAGTATTGCTGACGTTGGAATAGATACCGGATTCATCCATACAGAAAACTTCTTTATTGTAGATAAAAACCGCATTATCCGGGGATGGTATAACGGAACTGATTCTCTGGCAATGAACAAGATGGTTCAGGACGTCTCGATGCTGATTGTTGAGAAGGCAAAGAAGAGATCATTTAAAGAATTTATAAGAGAAAGATTATTTAAAAAAGAAGTGCCTCCTGTTAAGATGTAGCAAACATGCCGGCACCACTTTAATCTCCGTTCTTATAATAGCCCGGCAGATTTACCTTCGCTTTTATTAATTGCTCAAAACAAAATACTTACAGCGTACGAGGGTTACTGCCCCCACGGCTTCTTCACTCCATCTTCATTGTTTTGTATATCTTTTCGATGATTTCTGAGAGTTGCCTGTCTTTATCAGTAATAATATTGCCTTCGTCATGTGTTGTCAGCCAGATTTCTATCACGTTGTATTGGTTGGTCCATAAAGGGTGGTGCCCCATCTTTTCTGCCTGAAAGGCCACGCCGGTCATGAAGGTGAAGGCGTCAATAAAATCTTTGAATTCAAATCTTGCGTAAAGTGAGTTATCTTTTACCTGCCACATATCATTTTTAGTTTTTAGAATTCTTTATCTATAGTCTCTGCAATTTTCGGGCTAAAAACAGAGATTTCCCCTGCTTTTAATTTTATCCAACGACAATTCTGTTACGATTTGCAATACAGGGATAGAACGTATCGCTTCTATGATTGAGGCTATTTTTTCAGGAATGTGTTCTTCGTATTTCATCAGCCAGATGAAGTCGAAGTGTTTTAGCTCAGGCAGCAAGAACTCTCCATCGTAACGATTGTTGTATAAAAAGTGGCTCATTTTACCGGCCGGTATTTTATACTCGTAGATAGTGAAATAATAGTTCCGGTTGTTCTTGCGCATCTGGATCTCGAGATCGTGACTCGTGCGGAAGTCGTAATTGAGTTTTGTGTTAAGATTCCAGCAAAATTTATACGGTTCCATAGGGGCGACGATTCCGAGAATTTTAGTGTTCTCGAAAAACGCGTCGATCATTTCATCCGTGTCTAACTGCAACTTCATAGCTGCTAGAACTCAATTTCTACGGTTTTAGTTTCTTCGCCTCTGGTGTACGTAACTGTAGTACTGTCTCCCTTTTTGAAGTGGCTGAGTGCTTTCATGTAATCATTGATATCATGAATTTTGAAGTCGCCCAGCGCAGTGATGACATCCCCTGCCTTTAGGCCCGCTTTTTCTGCCGGCCTGTCCGAAGTTACTCCATCTATTTTGAGTCCCAGTCCTCCTGACGCATAATCGGGAATAACTCCAAGCGAGACAGTGAATCTAGGTGTGTCGGAAGCTGCTGGTTCTTTCGTTTTAGTGAACTGAAGCTTGCCAACCTTATCTGTTCTTTTAATGATGTCGAGGATGTATTGAATAATATGCATTTCTCCGATGTAGTTGATCTTATCAGCATCATCGGTAGGCTTGTGGTAGTCGGTGTGCGTACCCGTAAAGAAAAACAATACGGGGATATCCTTGAGGTAGAAAGATGTATGGTCACTCGGTCCGACTCCGCTGGAGTCAAATCGGATATTAAGTGTTTTTGTTTTTTCCGGTAACGAAGCCCACTGTGGACTCGTTCCGTATCCGCCGACTGTTATACCCTTTGTTTCGTCATTCAGTCTGCCTACCATGTCGTTGTTGATCATGTAGTTGACAGTAGAGAGCGGAATGGTAGGATGTTCTGTGAAATATTTGGAACCTAGCAATCCGAGCTCTTCTCCTGAGAAACAGATAAAGAGATAATTGTTCCTTTTGTATTTAGATGTTTTCAGTAAGCGGGCCATCTCGATAACGAGAGCTGTGCCGCTGGCGTTGTCATCAGCTCCGTTGTGTATCTCGGGCTTTTGAGTCCACAGGCTGTTGCGGTCTTCGCCGTAACCGAGATGATCGTAGTGCCCTCCGATAATGATAGTGTGTGCCCCTCCGTTATCCAGGTATCCTATAACATTAACCCCTGTACGCGATTTTTGTGCTGTTGCTACCGTGAAAGATACACTAACGAATTCGTCGTTTTCTGCCAGATATTTATGAGCAATGTTATTCTTAATAAAGATGACAGGCAGGGTCAGCCGCTCTTCTTTAGAGCGCGGGTTGTAGAACAAATCGCTTCCTTCGTTGCCGCTGTTATAAATGATTACGGAATTGGCACCGCGTTTCTGAAATATTTTTACCTGTTTCTTGATTGCCTCTGAAATATCGGCATGGGGGTTGTTGGCTGATTCCTTCAGAAGTTCATTGATATCGTAAAACCATGGGGCGCCTTCTTCCTGAATGGATGGAGATACTACGGCCTCTATTGTTCCTTCGCTGCTGAATGTAAGCGGGAAGAAGTCTGAAGTATCAATTTTGTTATCATTTATAGACAACTTTGTTGCGTCGAGAAGTTGCCTGCCGTCGTCAACAGTGAAGTATTGATAATATGTTCCGTTTTCACCCTTCGGGGTTAAGCCAATCGTTTGAAATTGTTTTTCAATATATGTGGCAGCCTCTTTCTCGCCGGCTGTACCTGTACGGCGACCTTCCAGTTTATTGTCTGCCAGGAATGAAATAGTGGCTTTCAGATTATCCACTATTAGCACTTCTGATTTCTTTAGTTTTTGGCCGTATGAGATAAAGACGGTTAGTACGAGGCTTACAAACAGTACGGATCTTTTGAACAACATTTTTGGATTGATTTTGCAGCAAAGGTAGCCTATTGATAAAGAAATGATTGTTATATTCATATAATCAATGAAGAAGAGTGTTTTGATATTGATTTTAGGAGTGCTGCTGTTCAAAACAGGAGTGGCACAGGAGCGTTATGAGGATGGACCGGCGCAGTTGCTGGCGAAAATTCCTTTTATTCAACTCACGGGAGGTGTAGTAATTATCAGGGGTGTTTTTAATGATATTCCCGATACACTGAATTTTGTTCTCGATACCGGTAGCGGAGCTATTTCACTTGATTCTTCTACTGTAGAAGAGTTCCGGATTCCCAACTTCCCTTCGGGCAAAACAGTGAGCGGCATCGCGGGGATACGTGCGGTAAATTATATTCCAAACAGTTCGTTGCACCTGCCGGGATTGACTGTTGACAGTATGGATTTTTATATCAACAACTATGATATACTCACCAGTGTTTACGGCCTCAAGATCGATGGTGTGATCGGTTACAGCTTTCTAAGCCGGTATATCGTATCCCTTAATTATGACAGCATGTATATGAAGGTGTACACGAATGGCACCTTTCAATATCCCAAGGGGATGACATTTCTTCGTCCCGCTTTTACGGCCTTGCCCTTTCATCATATGGTGGCCAGAGACGAACGGTCTGTTTCGCTCAACGGTTATCTAGATACAGGTGCTGGATTATGTTTTTTAGTGACGAACCAATTTCTGGAAGACAGTGCGTTTCTGAAGAAAAAAAGAAAACCGGTAAACATTAAAGTGCAGGGTTTGGGAGGGAAGAAGGAGATGCAGGTAACAATTGTGAAACAATTGCAACTGGGGCCGTTTAAATTCAGACGGGTACCTACAAATATTCTAGACGACGAATTCAACGCCCTTTCTTATCCTTTTTTAGGCGGATTGATCGGGAACGATATCCTCAGAAGATTCAATATAGTACTGAATTACAGAGATAAAATCTTTGCTCTGAAGCCAAACTCTCATTTCGGTGATCCGTTTGATTATTCTTACACCGGGATGAATTTATACCTTGAGAATGGAGACATTTATATCGATGATGTCGTAAAAGACTCGCCGGCAGATAAGAGCGGGCTGAAAGACCGCGATATACTTCTTGCTGTCAATAACGACTTTACCGGCAGCATTACTTCTTACAAGAATCTGATGCAGGAGCCGGGAGACATGGTTTCTCTTATAGTGTCCCGCGACGGCCAGCTGAAGAAAATTATCCTAAGAATTGGAGCGATCAGATAAGTTTTGAAGGGAGTTGGCAGGTAGGAACGATTTACTGAGTTTTGCAGCATGATTAACTATTCGAAGTTTGTTTTAGACAATGGCTTGCGGGTGATAGTGAACGAAGATCCGTCAACGCCACTTGTTGTCGTAAATGTGCTGTATGATGTAGGAGCGCGCGATGAGGATTCCACTAAGACGGGTTTTGCTCACCTGTTTGAACACCTGATGTTCGGGGGCAGTCTTCATATTCCTGATTATGACAGTCCGCTGCAAATAGCCGGTGGGGAGAATAATGCATTTACAACCAATGACATCACCAATTATTATTGTCAACTGCCTGCAGAAAATATTGAAACTGCTTTTTGGCTTGAGAGTGACAGGATGCTATCGCTGGCCTTCAGCCAGGAGTCGCTGGATGTACAACGGAAAGTAGTGTCAGAGGAGTTTAAAGAGAATTATACCAACCAGCCGTACGGAGATGTATGGAGCCTGCTGAGAGAGCTGACTTACAAGGTACATCCATACAGGTGGATGACAATCGGAAAAGAACTCTCTCATATTGAAAAGGCAGAATTAGAAGACGTGAAAAAATTCTTCTATAAACACTACACGCCTGTGAATGCCGTACTTTCTGTGGCCGGCAACGTTACTACGGAACAAGTGAAAGAGTTGGCAATAAAATGGTTCGGAGATATTCCGCCCGGCAATAAGTATGAAAGGAATCTTCCTAAGGAACCCGAACAGAAAGAACATCGCGTGCTCGAGGTAGAAAGAAAAGTACCTGTCGATGCTCTGTTTAAGGCATGGCACAGTGTGGAGTGGAATACGCCTGAATATTATGCAATGGACTTGCTGACTGATGTTTTGGGAAGCGGTAAGGCATCGCGATTATATCAGTCATTAGTAAAGGAAAAGAAACTCTTCAGTAAGATAGATTGTTACCATACGGGAAGTGTTGACATGGGCCTGGTGGTTATCGAGGGAAGATTGGCAAAAGCCGTATCCTTTCAGGAAGCTGAAGAAGCCATAGATACAGAACTGAAGAAAGTGAAAGAAGAATTGCTGTCAGACATGGAGCTGGAGAAGTTAAAAAACAGGGTGGAAAGCGCACTGGCTTTCGAAGACACATCACTGCGCTCCCGTGCCACCGATCTTGCCATCTTCGAATTGAGAGGAGATGCCGGAATGATTAATGAAGTAAAAGACAAATACTTTGCTGTAACCTCAAGTGATATTCAGTCAATCGCCCGGAAAATTTTCAGAGAAGAAAACTCTTCATCTCTGAGATATAAGAGTGAAAAGAAACAAAAGTCTGAACCCGAAAAAGAAAAGAATGATTAATCGCCTGATGCCTCCGGCACACAAGAGCCCGATGGAGTTTAAGCTGCGACTGCCGGAGTATGAAGTAGCACACCTTAAAAATAATATTCCCGTATATCTCGTCAATGGCGGGGCTGAAGATGTTGTAAAAGTTGAATGGGTTTTTAAAGCCGGTAAGATATATGAAAAAAAGAACGCCATTGCGTCTGCTACAAGAGAACTGATTAACAGTGGAACCACGACAAAAACCGCTTTCGACATTAGTAACCACTTTGAATATTACGGAGCTTATTTTTCTACAGCCGGGTATAACGAAACCGTAACAATTTCACTCAACAGTCTTACCAAGCATTTGGAAGTCTTACTACCCCTGGTCAGAGAGCTGTTTACAGAAGCGGTGTATCCTGAAGAGGAGATCACGCTCTATAAGAAGAACCGGATTCAGCGTTTGAAAGTATCTCTGGAAAAGTCAGAGTTTCAGGCCAACAGGCTCGTTAATGAAGCGTTGTTTGGAGCGCGGCATCCTTATGGCAGGAAGGTAGATATAGAAGATATCGAGGCTATTGAACGTAAAGACCTGCTGGATTTTTACAAAGAATATTTCCTTAGGGGAGACAGTATGATTTTTGTTTCAGGCAAGTTCACCCCGGCGGTGATAGAGCAGCTCGATCGCTTTTTTGGTGATCTCGAAGTGGGCCCTAAACGGGGTGTAGCTGAGAATCATTTTCAGCCGATGGATGAGAAGGTGTTGCATAAAGTGCTGAATGAGAAAGGCGTACAGGGAGCAATAAGGCTCGCCCGACTATTTCCGTCGTTTAAACATCCTGACTTTAAACCGGCATTGGTGTTGAATGCCGTTTATGGCGGATACTTTGGTTCCAGGCTCATGTCTAACATCCGTGAAGAAAAAGGATACACCTACGGTATTTACAGCTTCATTCAGAACTATCCCGACACTGCGGTTTGGCATGTGGCAACAGAAGCAGGAAGAGATGTGGCTGAGGCAGCGATAGAAGAATCCTTTAAAGAAATGGAGATCCTGAGGAATACAAAAGTTGCCGATGACGAACTGATGCTCGTGAAGAATTATATGTTGGGGAAAAGGCTGGCATCGCTCGATGGGCCCTTCAGCATCATGGAACGCATCAAGGGCATGATACTGAATGATCTGGATGAAAACTATTTTGATGAGACTACCGAAGTCATCAGGAATGTAACAGCAGATGAGTTGCAGAGCCTGGCGAATAAATATCTGTTGAGAGATGAGTTTTATGATATTTTAGTGATTTAAATAGTCTTGATATGGCATTTATTATAAGGGTATTGGTGTCTGCATTGGTGGCTTACGGATTGGCATCTTTCCTTGAACCACATATCATAATTGATGAT
Source organism: Chitinophagaceae bacterium (assembly GCA_024103425.1). Taxonomy (GTDB): domain Bacteria; phylum Bacteroidota; class Bacteroidia; order Chitinophagales; family Chitinophagaceae; genus Ginsengibacter. Next base: position 33,477 of record JAGFIS010000008.1, on the reverse strand, counting down.
TATGGAACTGCTATTTTGTTTGTACTTGTTTTAGGACTGTTGAATATTCTTGTAAAGCCGGTCTTGATTTTTCTTACCCTACCCGTTACCGTAATCACTCTCGGATTATTTCTTATTGTTCTGAATGTATTGATGATAATGCTAGCCGGCAGAATTATGGATGGAGTACACATTCAGAATTTTTGGTGGGCCCTGGTGTTCAGTGGTTTGTTTACTTTTTTCACCACCCTGGCATTGAATCTCGGGAAGTAACAGTCTTCCAGTTTTATACTCTTAGTGAGAAGTGCTGCTTTACAACAAATTCTTTTTTGAAGAATACCAGTCCGATGAAAAAGAGGTCTATCGTCATCGTTACTGCTTCGTGATCTGATACCGTTTTCCATGCCCGCTCCATCTCTTCGCTCCAGTGAATGTCATCAAAAACGAAGATGGTATCGTTGTGCACTTTGGGCAGAAACGATTCAAAGTATCTGATTGTCGGCTCTTCGCGGTGGTTACCGTCGATAAACAGCAGGTCGACTTTATCTTTTGATGAAAGTAATCTGGGCAGGGCGTCGTCAAAGTTGTCGATGATAAGAGAAATATTTTCATACCCGGCTTTATCAAAAAACGCTTGTGCGATTTCTGCAATGACCGGCGATCCTTCAATGGTGGTGACGTGGTTGTCTGAGGAAGCAGACGCGAGGTATGAGGTGGTTATTCCGAAAGAAGTACCCAGTTCGATGATATTCTTGCATTGGTAGTACCGCGCAATGCGGTAGAGCAGTTGTGCGAATTTTTTGTTTTTCGGAGAGGCTGCAGCTATGTCTTTTACCTTTCTTTCTTTGCCTTTCGTCAAATGGCTGCCCGCACCAAAGTCTTCCACGTTTATCAAACGTTCATCTTTAAGAAGCTGCCCCCTGTAAGCTTCGATGAGTCCGGCTTGTTCCGGGATCTCTTTGCTGTTTTTTACATTTTCAATAAAATCGTAAACAAAAGGGGAGTGCACGCCATGGCCTTTGCTGTTGTGTGCATGACGGTAAAACCTGAGATATTTTTTAGCAAGTTGATACGGAGAATACATCAGTCTTTATTTCCTTTCCCACACTTCAAAGGTAAAGGCATATTTGTGTTTCTCGTCAATGGGATGCTCGCGGGCAGAGACTCTTTCCCATTCATCAGTTGAAAACTCAGGATAATGTGTGTCGCCCTCTATTTGTGCGTGAATCCGCGTGATATAGATTCTGTTGACAATAGAAATCGTCTCAGCAAATATCTTTCCTCCGCCGATGATAAAGATTTCTTTGGTATCGGCTTCCTTCGCTTTTTCAATACCCTCTTCCACGCTGTGCACTACCGTTGTGCCCGGCGCAGACCAGCTGGGATCTCTGGTAACGACAATGTTTATACGCCCTTTCAGATCATTCTCCATCGATTCAAAAGTCTTGCGTCCCATGATAATCGGAAACCCCCAGGTGGTATTCTTAAAATATTTAAAATCATCGGGCAGGCTCCATGCCATTCCGCCACCGGTGCCGATTACATTGTTTTCTGATGCTGCTACTATGTGCGATAAGATCATGTCAGTTGTTTTTGTGAAGATTGAGATCAGACAGCTACCGGTGCTTTGATTGCCGGGTGGTACTGATAATCTTTCAGGGTAAAGTCTTCGTATTTAAAATCAGAAATATTCTTTACATCGGGATTCAATTCCATTGTCGGGAGCGGGTAAGGTGTGCGCGTCAGCTGCAACTTTGCCTGCTCAATATGGTTCTTATACAGATGCACATCACCAAAGGTGTGCACGAATGTGCCGGATTCCATATCGCAAACCTGAGCCATCATCATCGTCAGCAATGCGTAAGAAGCGATATTAAAAGGAACGCCAAGGAAAACATCGGCACTGCGCTGATACAGTTGGCAGGAGAGTTTTCGTTTTCCATTCTCACCGGGAGAAGTATAGAACTGAAAGAGGCAGTGGCAAGGCATCAAAGCCATCTTTGGCAAATCCGCCACGTTCCATGCACTCACAATCATGCGGCGGCTATCGGGATTCGTCTTCAGTTGGTGGATGACATCGGCGATCTGATCAAATACTTTATCGTCTTTGCCCTCCCAACTCCTCCACTGGTGACCGTAAACGGGACCGAGATCACCATGCTCATCGGCCCATTCGTCCCAAATGGATACGCCGTTGTCTTTTAAATATTTAATATTAGTATCCCCCTTCAGAAACCACAACAGTTCGTAAATGATGCTTTTGAGGTGCACTTTTTTGGTAGTGATCAAAGGGAATCCTTCCTGCAGGTCGAAATGAATCTGGTGACCGAACAGGCTGTAAGTTCCCGTTCCGGTACGGTCTGATTTTTCGGCTCCTGTGTCTATAATTTTTTGGAGTAAATCTAGGTACGCTTGCATGGTTGCAAGTTAAGATGTTTGCGGGTTATTGCCGGGCGGCCGGCTGCAATGTTGAAAAGTTCTGGTAACAACCGGTCCGGAGATTCATTAAGAGATCACGAAAAATGGCATTTTTTCTACAATTGCGCTGTATTTTTTCTCTTACCCCCTACCATTACTTTCTTATATTTGCGCATCATTAATTTTTAACGGAATGGCAATTTTTGTGAATAAGGACTCCCGTGTATTGGTACAGGGATTTACAGGTACAGAAGGTACTTTTCATGCTTCTCAGATGATAGAATACGGAACCAACGTGGTAGGAGGCGTTACGCCGAACAAAGGCGGACAAACCCACCTCGACCGCCCGGTGTTCAATACTGTGGAAGAAGCCATAAAGGCTACCAAGGCAGATGTGAGCATCATTTTCGTGCCACCGGCATTTGCTGCCGATGCGGTGATGGAGGCTGCTGATGCTGGTATCGGACTGATTGTTTGTATCACAGAAGGAATCCCCGTTCAGGATATGGTGAGAGTGAAGAACTACCTTTCCGGAAGTAAATCAAGGCTGATTGGTCCCAACTGTCCGGGAATTATCACTGCCGACGAGTGTAAGGTGGGTATCATGCCCGGATTCATCTTCAAAAAAGGAAGAATCGGTATTGTTTCCAAGTCGGGAACTCTGACTTACGAGGCTGCTGACCAGATCGTAAAAGCCGGACTCGGAATTTCAACAGCCATTGGTATTGGCGGTGACCCGATTATCGGAACTACCACAAGAGATGCTGTTCAGGCATTTATGGACGATCCGGAAACCGATGGTATTGTAATGATCGGCGAGATCGGAGGTAATATGGAAGCTGAAGCCGGAGCCTGGATTAAAGAAAATAACAGGAAGCCTGTTGTCGGTTTTATCGCCGGCCAGACAGCGCCTCCGGGACGCAGAATGGGTCACGCAGGTGCTATTATCGGTGGGGCAGAAGATACAGCCGCAGCTAAGATGAAGATCCTTAGAGAGTGCGGAGTGCATGTAGTGAACACCCCTGCTGAAATCGGCAGCGAGATGGCTTCTGTACTTAAAGGATAAATAGCCCTTTTTCTGAAATACGGTTTGGGCCTTAGCCGTGAAAGGACTTCTGAAATAGTTTCTTTCAATTTTTAAAAACAATTATTTTATGGCCGTAGTCCCTGATGAAAGCGTGCGCTCCTATTTTAATGACGCAATAAAGGAGGATGTTCTTCACTTCGAAAAACTTCCGAAGTCGGGTGGCGACCGTATATATTTCAGAATTGTTACCCCATCGGCAAGTTACATAGCTACTTACAACGATAATATTCAGGAAAACGAAACCTTCCTCTATTTTACTTCTCATTTTACAGGCATTCAGGCCCCGGTTCCAAAAATCTATTCGGTGCATCCGGGGAAGAAAATGTATTTACAGGAAGACTTCGGTCCTGTTTCTCTTTTGAATGAGTTGGAAAAGTATGGGGAAAATGATTATGTGTTCAACCTGTATAAGAAAACGCTGCACGCGCTGGCGCACCTTCAGATCAGGGGAAATACACACTTGGATTACAGTTACTGTCTGACAGCGAAAGAATTCGGCAAACAGGCCATCCTGAGCGACCTGTTGTATTTCAAATATTACTTCCTGGATACGCTAAAGATACCTTACGATAAGCAGAAGTTGATGGACGACTTTGAGGCATTGAGTAATTATCTGACGCATGTAGAACACAAATATTTTCTCTACAGGGATTTCCAAAGCAGGAATGTAATCATCCGTGAGGGCGAACCTCATTTCATCGATTATCAGGGTGGAATGAAAGGAGCCCTGCAATACGATGTTGCTTCCATGCTCTGGCAGGCAAGGGCAAACCTTTCAAAAGGATGGAAAGATTCTTTGCTGGAGTATTATATGGATTGTGTGGATGAGATTTTGAAGAAGTCTATTGACCGCACGCGCTTCAGGAGTCAATACAACGGTTATGTATTGATACGGTTGATGCAAGTGCTTGGTGCCTACGGATACCGTGGACTGTTCGAGCGGAAGGCTCAATTTCTTACAGCGATTCCTTTGGCACTGACTAACCTGAAGTGGTTTGCTACCAACAGTGTTATAGGGATTGCGCTACCTGAGTATGAAAAGATTCTTAATCTGATTGTAGATGATGAAATCATCAAGCGATTTGAACCTATCAGAGCCGACAAAAACACACCACTGGTAGTTAAAATAAACAGCTTCTCCTACAAGCATCCCGAAAAGCTGAAAGACGAGAGTGGCAATGGTGGCGGCTTTATGTTCGATTGCAGAGGCATTTTAAATCCCGGTCGGTTTGAAGAGTATAAAAACTTCACCGGACGTGATAAAAGTGTGATTGATTTTCTGGAACAGAAAACAAAGATGCCGGATTTCCTGAATGGCGTATATAACGTTGTTGATCTCAGTGTTGAAGATTACATTAAAAGAGGTTTCACTTCACTGATGATTTCATTCGGATGTACCGGCGGACAACATCGCAGTGTGTACGCTGCCGATACGTTGAAGAGGTATCTGATGAATAAATACAAAGTAAAAATAGAGCTCAACCACTACGAGCAGAATATTCATGAAAAAAGCGGCTTCTAACGCCTTTAAATTCTTCGTTTATGAAAGCGATGATTCTTGCGGCAGGACTGGGCACACGGCTGAAACCCTTTACCAATAAGCATCCCAAGGCTTTGGCAGAGGTAAATGGCAAGACGCTTTTGCAGAGAAACATTGAATATCTCCTTTCTTACGGTATAGAAGAAATCATCGTCAACGTTCACCACTTTGCACAGCAGATTGTTGATTTTATAAATAAAAATCCCGGATTTAAGAAGATCATTACCTTTTCTGATGAGACAGATGAAGTGTTGGAAACCGGTGGCGGACTGATGCGCGCAGAATGGTTTTTGAAAGACAGCAATCCTTTTGTGCTGATGAATGTAGATGTGCTGACAGATATGAATCTGAAAGAAATGATTGAGAGTCATAAACAAGAAGATTGCCTGGCGACACTGGCTGTGATGGAGAGAAAGACTTCCAGATACCTGCTCTTCAATGATGATGATATTCTCTGCGGCTGGACAAATGTGAAGACAGGTGAGAAAATTATCCGCCGTGAGGCAGATCATTATCACGCCAAAGCCTTTAGCGGGATACATGTTCTTTCTCCACGGATATTTTCATTGATTACCCGCACCGGAAAGTTCTCTATTGTTGACGCCTACCTCGATCTGGCACAAGATCATTTAATTAAAGGCTTTGACCATACGGAGTCACGGTTTTGTGATGCGGGGAAGCCCGAAAGTATTCTGAGGGCGGAACAACTTTTTGCTGAGGATTGATTTACGTACAGACATCCCAGGAATTTTTTCTAACTTGAACATTCTTAAAAAAAGCACATTTATGCATGTTGTACTATATGAAGCAGAAGACGGAATCGCGAGGATTACTTTAAATCGCCCCGAGAAATTCAATGCGCTGAACCGTGAAATGGCTACGAGAATCCAGGAGGCCCTCCAAAGGGCAGAAAACGACCAGAGTGTGAGATGTATAGTCCTCACGGGGAAGGGGAAAGCCTTCAGTGCCGGACAGGATTTATCGGAACTGAACGGTCCGCTGACTGAAGAGATTAAAAGGATTTTACCCGAACAGCTCAATCCGATTGTGATGAAGCTGAGAACCATCAGCAAGCCTGTAGTTGCTGCTGTAAATGGTATCGCGGCAGGGGCTGCGGCGAATATCGCTTTGTGTTGTGATATAGTGATGGCTGCAGAGTCGGCCACCTTCATACAGGCCTTCAGTAAAATAGGATTGATTCCCGACAGTGGCGGTACGTATATGCTTCCCCGTTTGATCGGATTACAAAGAGCAACAGCCTTGATGATGACGGCAGAAAGTGTAAGCGCTACAGACGCTGCTCGTATGGGGATGATATATAAGGCCGTTCCGGATGCTCAACTGATTTTTGAGTCGGAGACACTCGCCCGCAAACTGGCTAAGATGCCCACAAAGGCTTTATACCTCACCCGCAGGGCTTTGGATGAATCACTGGGTGCCGGCAGTTTTGAAGAACAGTTGAGCAACGAGGAAAAGTGGCAGGGAGAAGCAGCGGCAACCTCAGACTTCAGCGAGGGCATCCGTGCATTCCTCGAGAAGAGACCGGCAATTTTTAAAGGCGAATAAATTCACTTAAGATGAACCCTTCCCCGCGACAGGTTGTAGATCGTATGCTGGAGACGGATGCCTTCAGTCGATGGCTGGGTATTGATGTCATGGAACTGAAAGAAGGATACGCGAAAACCCAAATGACAGTAAGGGATGAGATGCTGAACGGATTGGGCGTGGCTCATGGAGGTATAGCCTTCAGCCTGGCCGACAGTACTTTTGCCTTTGCCTGCAATAACAGAAACCAATTGTCGCTGGCCCTCGATACCTCTATCAACTTTCTGAAACCTGTAATGCCCGGTGATGTGCTGACGGCAGAAGCGAAGGAAATTCACAACGGCAGATCTACCGGTTTGTATCATATAACAGTAATAAACCAGGATGGTCAGCAAGTTGCGGCTTTCAAAGGCATTTGTTATCGCTCAGGTAAAAAGATTTTAGAATAACCACTGAATTATCAACGGCATGTCTGTTTCGCGATTTTACTTTTTTCCGGTACTCTTTGTTACCGGATTATTTTTTTCCTGTTCCACACCGGCCCCAGAGCCATTCGGACCTCTGCCGAGCGAACGTCAGTTGCACTGGCAGGAGATGGAGATGTACACCATCATACATTTTACGCCTACTACTTTTCAGAATAAAGAATGGGGCTTTGGCGATGCCGATCCTGCGATCTTCAATCCGGTTGACTTTAATGCAGACAGTATTGTGGCCGCTATCAAGGCCGGTGGTTTTAAGGGTATTACTTTCGTGGCCAAGCACCACGATGGTTTTTGCCTGTGGCCGACATCGACAACAGATTACAACATCAGTAAGACACCTTTCAGAGATGGAAAAGGTGACATGGTGAAGGAGATGGAAGAGGCTGCCCGCAGAGCGGGACTGGAGTTTGGAATTTACTGCTCTCCGTGGGACAGGAACAATGAGTTTTACAGTACACCGAAATATGTAACAGATGTTTATTACCCGCAGTTGAGAGAACTGTATAAGAATTACGGACCGCTCTTCACTGTGTTTTTCGACGGTGCCAACGGAGGAGACGGGTATTACGGTGGAAGCAATGAGATGAGAAAGATTAATGCATCTGAATACTACCAATTTGATACTATATGGAATATTGTCCGCACGCTTCAACCTACTGCCGCCATCTTCAGTGATATCGGTCCCGACATTCGCTGGGTGGGTAATGAGAAAGGCGAAGCAGCGCCGACATCCTGGGCTACACTGACCCCGATCAGCCCCGAGCCGGGCAAGGCGCCGGCTCCCGGATTTACGACAGATACCGATTTGCCCGGAGGAATGCGCGACGGTAAATACTGGATTCCTGCTGAGTGCGATGTGCCGCTCAGGCCGGGATGGTTCTATCATGCGGATCAGGATGACAAAGTAAAGACACCGCAACAGCTGATGGAGATTTATTACAGGAGCGTCGGCCGGGGTGCATCACTCGATCTGGGGATAGCCCCCATGCCCAACGGAAAGCTGAGTCCGGTAGATATTGAGCATCTGAAGAAGTTTGGAGAGATACTGCAAAAAACTTTTGCGGTAAATTACGCAAAAGACGCAACGGTAACGACTACCAACACACGTGGAAAGAATAAAATGTTTGCTGCGCAAAATCTGATTGATGATGACCGTTACTCCTATTGGGCAACCGATGATGATGTAACTACACCTGAGGTAACACTGACCTGGAAAGAACCCGTTGAATTTAATGTTATCCGTCTGCGGGAGAACATCAAGCTCGGGCAGCGTATAGAAGAAGTAGCCATAGACATCTTTCAGAATGGTGAATGGAAACAAATAGCCGAAGCTACCAGCATCGGCGGCAACCGCCTGATCCGCCTGCCGGAGAATGTTACGACTACCCAATTAAGACTAAGAGTAATGAAGTCACCGGTGTGTGTGGTACTGAGTGATTTGGGAGTGTTTAGGGAGGGGGAATAAAAAATAAGATGGCTTTGAATCCCTTGTTGTCTTAGTTTTTCCCCATCCCCTTACCTTTACTACATGAAAAAATTATGCTTCTTCGCCGTCGCCTTCATTACGGCGTTATCTCTCGATGCGCAATCGCTTTTCACCAATACCAACTTTTTACAGGCAGTAGAAAAGGGAACCCGGACGGAAGACGGGAAACCCGGAAAAAACTATTGGCAAAACAGGGCAGACTATAAAATTCAAGTTTCATTTGATCCGCGAACGCAGCTTCTGGAGGGTACTGAGCAGATTGTTTTTAAGAATAACAGTCCCGATTCGCTGAAGCAGTTGATCATTCGTCTGTATCCCGATTTGTATAAAAAAGGAGTAAATCGCTCAAGTTTTATAGCTGAGGAAGATCTGGGAGATGGCGTAAAGATTTCTTATCTGAAGATTAACGATGAAGAGATTACAAACTTTAATAACCGCCGCAAAGTATTCCACCAGAATACCAACCTGATGGTAAGGCCGGAGAAAGCTGTATTACCCCGGTCTGAAAACACTTTGGAGGTACACTGGAGTTATAAAGTGAATACAGGATCGCCCAACAGGACGGGTATGGTGGACACCGGTTCTTATTTTATCGCTTATTTCTTCCCGCGGCTGGCAGTGTATGATGATATCGATGGCTGGGACACATGGAGCTACAACGGCAGTCTGGAGTTTTATAATGATTTCGGTGATTTTGATGTGTCCATTAAGTTACCCGAAGGGTTCACCGCATGGGCAACGGGCGACAGGCAGAATGCAGAAGATAATTTTTCAAAAACAATTCTTGAGAGAATAAAGAGAGTGGAACAGTCGGACAAAATCATCAGAGTGATAGACACGGCTGATTATGTACGCTATGATGTCTTCAAAAAGAATGCGACGGGCATCTGGAAATTCAAAGCTCAGAATGTAACCGACTTTGCCTTTGCAGTAAGCAATCACTATCTGTGGGAAGCAAGTTCGGTTGTTGTAGATTCTGCAACAGGCCGCAGGACAGTGGCAGAAGCCGTGTTCAATAAAGCTCATAAAGATTACTACGATGTTGCAGACCAGGCAAGACAAACGGTCCATTTGGGGAGCCATTATTATCCGAAATATCCGTTCCCGTTCAGTCATATTACCGTTTTCGATGGTACAGACCAGATGGAGTATCCGATGATGGCGAATGATAACCCGACCAGAACAAGAAAGGATGCCGTGCAACTCACCACACACGAGATCTTCCACTCTTACTTCCCGTTCTTCATGGGTACTAACGAGACACAATATGCGTGGATGGATGAGGGCTGGGCGACGATTGGTGAATCGGTGCTCTCTCCGATGATGGGCGAACCTGAGGATGAAGGCATCTTCAGTAAGCGCCGGTACGAAATGATTTCGGGGACAGATATGCAGATTCCGTTGATCACCAACACTAAGGGGTATTCAGGAGCTGCTTATTCAGCTAACTCGTACGGTAAGGCCGGTATCAGTTATTATGTATTGCAGGAGTTGCTGGGCGATGAGCTTTTCTTCAAAGGGTTACATCAGTATATGGACGACTGGAACGGTAAGCACCCAACGCCGTATGACTTTTTCTACAGTTTTAATAACGCGACAGGAAAGGATTTGAACTGGTTCTGGCAGAAGTGGTTTTTCGGATGGGAGTATCCTGAGATGTCGTTACAGGTGATGGCTGCCAAAAGCGGTCAGATAAGAGCGACTGTTTTAAATACCGGAGGATTGCCTTTACCTGTGAAACTGACGGTTACCACTACATCCGGAGAAGAGAAAGAGTACAAATACTCGCCTGAAGTCTGGAAAGACGGAAAAGGTTATTTTGCCGTAACACTTCCCGTCAGTTATTCAAATGTGAAGTCTGTAAAACTGGGCAGTGATTGGATTCCGGATAAATATCCCGAAAATAATGTTTGGGAAAAGAATTAAAGAAAGAGACCTCTATTTCACGATGAAGTAACCCACAGCCAGCCATACCAGCCCTTTGAGCAGGAAGAATAAGAATCCCCAGAACCCGATTCTCTTGATCCAGGTGGCGATATTTTTTTTATTTTTTGTTGCTTCCATGAAAGAATATGCAATATCGGACAATTAATACATAAAGCTGCTTTCCCTGATAGTTATGACACAAAAATTAAAAAAGCTAAATTGTAAGGCAGCTTAAAGAAATTTGCCGGTATGTTCTACAAGTTCAAAGAATTTATACCTTATGCCGATCCGTCCTCGTTTGTGCATCCTCTGGCTGCCGTCACGGGCAATGTAGAGATTGGTAAGCATGTCTATGTGGGTCCGGGTGCTGTCATCAGGGGAGATTTCGGCAAGATTATCATTGAAGATGGTTCCAATGTGCAGGAGAATTGTGTGATTCATTCCTTCCCGGGTGCGACGGTAGTGTTGCACGAGAATTCGCACATCGGCCATGGCGCCATACTCCACGGATGTACGATAGGCAGAAACTGTCTTGTAGGCATGAATGCCGTCATCATGGATGAAGCAGTGTTGGGAGACGAATGTATTGTTGGAGCATTGAGCTTTATTAAGCAGCGGGCAGTTTTTGAAAGCCGCAGTCTGATTGTCGGCAATCCGGCCAAAAGAATCAGAGAGGTGAGCGATGAAATGATCGGCTGGAAAACCCGGGGCACAAAGGTGTATCAGCAATTAGCAGCAGATATGTTGTTGCATTTTGAAGAATGCGAGCCATTGCGGGAGAAAAGTAACAGTAAAGTGCAGGAAGAAGGGTACCAACCGTGGAAAAAACCGGAATGAGGACGCTTCGGCATAGTAGTTGAGGAGGATGGTACGTATTTTGTTAGTATGATAAAATATTTTTATTCTTAGAAGCCGGACTGATCAGTTGAGATGAGTGGCTGAGAGATAAATCACGAAACAATTTTTTATTTATTATTTAAGCAGAAATTGAAATTTTATGGGAAAAGCTGTAAAGATTTTATCTATTGAACACGCTACACACGACGTGTTGCACATTACACTGGAAAAGCCGGAAGGTTTGAGTTATATCCCCGGGCAAGCCGCAGATATCGCAATTAATAAACCCGGATGGGAGACTGCCTGGAGGTCATTCACTTTCACTTCCCTTCCTGAAGATGACCATATCGAATTCAACATCAAAACTTACCCTGAGAAGAAAGGGGTAACCAATGAATTGCTGACGCTGAAAGCAGGCGATGAATTGATCGTCGGGGATGTTTACGGAGATATTGCTTACAAAGGCGAAGGTGTGTTCATCGCCGGAGGCGCGGGAATTACTCCTTTTCTTGCTATTCTGAAGAAATTGGAGAAAGAACACAAGCTCGGCAACAACAAACTGATTTTTGCCAACAAGACCAAAGGTGATATCATCAACGAGGAAGGATTCAGAAAAATGCTGGGAGATAAGTTTATCAATGTACTCTCTCATGAAGATGCTGAGGGTTATGAGCACGGCTTTGTTACAAAAGAACTGATTGCAAAACACAAGAGTAGCGGATTGGATTATGTGTATCTGTGTGCCCCTCCGCCGATGATGGATGCGATGGCAAAACACCTCGAGGCGCTGGGAGTGGATGAGGCGCATATTGTGAAAGAAGGATTTTAATAAACATTGACGTAGAATTAATTAAGGGGCAGGAAACTGCTCCTTTTTTATTTGCAACCGGTCTTTGCAGATGGACGTTTTGCCTCATCTTTAAAGAAAGCGATAACTTTATAAAAACCGATACAGTTAAGTATCTTCTAACTATCAGACTATGGATTTTAAACAGATTTGGCAGCAACAGAAAGAGTATTTCCGTACGGGAGGGACAAAGGATATAGCTTTCAGAAAAGAGCAGCTCAAAAAGCTGGCAGAGGTGATAGAGAGCAACGAAAGCCGGTTGTATGATGCCGTTCAGAAGGATTTGGGTAAATCGGAGTTCGAAGCCTATGCGACAGAACTGTCTTTTGTAAAGAACGAAATCAAATACTTCCTGAAGAATCTCAGCGTACTGGCGCGGCCGCAGGAAGTATCTACTAATATTGTCAACCAGATTGCATCGAGCAAGATTTATTATGAACCCTATGGTAACACGTTAATTATCAGTCCGTGGAATTACCCATATCAGCTGTCTTTTGTTCCTGCAATTACCGCACTGGCAGCAGGCAATACAGTAATATTGAAACCGAGTGAAGTAGCAGCTCACACTGCAGAGTTGATGGAAGAACTGATAAACAAGAGCTTCCCTTCAGAGTTGTTTCATGTAGTGCAGGGAGGAGTTCAGGAGACAACGGCGTTATTGGACTTGAGGTTCGATAAGATTTTCTTTACAGGAAGCCCTGCTGTGGGCAGGATTGTTTACCAGTCGGCAGCCAGACATCTGACTCCGGTGACTCTGGAGCTGGGTGGTAAATCACCTGCAATCGTAACAGAGTCAGCCAATCTCGGAGTAGCAGCGCGGAGAATTGTGTGGGGCAAGTTTCTCAATGCCGGACAGTCGTGCATTGCACCCGACTATGTATATGTGCATGAGGATGTAAAGGACAACTTCCTGAAACATCTTAAAAACTATATTGAGAAGTATAAATATGAATCAGGTGCAGATCATTATTCCAGAATAATCAATCTGAAGAATTTTAACCGCGTGAAGAGCCTCATCAACCCGGAAAAGGTATGGTACGGAGGTAACAGCGATGAATCTGAGCTCTTCATTGAGCCGACAGTGATGCTGATCGACAACTGGGATGAAAAGGTGATGCAGGAAGAGATCTTCGGACCGGTACTTCCCATTCTTACATTCAGGAATCTGGATGATGTGTTTGAGATCATCAAAGACTATGAGAAACCACTCTCTGCTTATCTGTTTACCATGGACACGAAGGAGAAAGAGAGGTTCACTAAAGAGATTTCATTCGGCGGTGGTTGTATCAACGATACGGTGATGCACATCAGCAACCCCAATCTGCCATTCGGGGGCGTGGGAAATTCGGGAATCGGCAGCTATCACGGCAGATACGGATTTCTGGCATTCTCACATCAGAAGGCTGTGATGGATAAGACCACCTGGGGTGAACCTAACCTGAAGTATCCGCCCTATACCGATTCCAAGAAGAAATGGACGAGGAGGATCATGTAGTCTAATAGTTGAGTAGTTTCTGCAATACAGCATCCATCCTGCTTTCGGCAAGGAATTGATTTTCCAGCTGTTTGTTGAACGGAACAGGAGTATCCAGCGATGCACACCTCATAACAGGGGCATCCAGGTATTCAAAACAGTTCTGTGCAATCCAGGCAGCAATCTCTCCGCCGAAGCCACCGGTGATGGTGTCTTCATGCAGTACAAGCACTTTACCTGTACTGCTTACAGTTTCTTTGATGGCTTTGTAATCTAAGGGTACGAGTGTGCGCAAATCGAGAATGTCTATGGATACATCCGGATGTTTGTCTGCATATTGTTCTGCCCAGATAACTCCGAGTCCGTAGGTTATGATGCTAACGTCTGTGCCTGTTCGTACTTTTCTCGCTTTTCCTATCGGGGTTTCGTAATAGCGTGAAGGAACACTTCCTGAAATACTTCTGTAAAGGTGTTTGTGCTCGAAGAACATTACCGGATTAGGATCGTTAATAGCAGCGATGATCAGCCCTTTTGCGTCTTCAGGTGTGGAAGGGTAAACCACCTTCAACCCCGGCACGTGTGTGAACCACGCTTCATTGCTCTGGCTGTGGAAGGGACCTGCTCCCACACCGGCACCTGTCGGCATTCTGACTACCACATCTGCATTCTGTCCCCAACGATAGTGAATCTTGGCGAGGTTGTTTACAATCTGGTTGAACCCTACCGAAACGAAATCAGCAAACTGCATCTCTACCATACTCTTGAACCCTTCGAGACTCAATCCGAGTCCGGCACCTACAATGGCGCTCTCGCAGAGCGGGGTGTTTCTTACTCTTCCTTTTCCGAATTTATCGAAAAAGCCTTCGGTAATCTTGAACACGCCTCCGTACTCAGCGATATCCTGACCCATCAGGACGAGGTTGTCATGTGCCTCCATGCTCTGGTACAGTCCTTCCTTAATAGCATCGACAAACCGCAGGTTTTCTGTTCGGTGGCTGTCGATGTTTCTCAACGGTTGTTCAGGAGTCGGGGCGTAGATATCGTTCAATTCTTTCTCTTCAGAGAGGTAAACTGTTGTAGCACCGCTATGGCTCAGCGCACTCTCCTGTATTTCAGTTTCTATGTAGTTTTTGAATTCGTCTCTGATGGTGGTCACCTGTTGTTCGCTAAGCACACCTTCGCGGATGAGGTACTGTTCATAATTGATAATCGGGTCTTTCCTGCCCCATTCTTCAAACAACTCTTTAGGAACGTATTTCGTACCGCTCGCTTCTTCATGTCCGCGCATACGGAAAGTCATGCACTCAATCAGGTAAGGCCTTTGTTCGCGGATGCAATAATCCCTCACTCCGGATACAGTATCGAGAACTGTCAGAATATTATTGCCGTCAATTTGAACGCCCTCCATTCCGTATCCTTTGGCTCTCTCTACCAGACTCACACAACGGTATTGTTCATTCACCGGTGTACTGAGTCCGTATCCGTTATTCTCGATAATGAAGATGACGGGCAGATCCCAGACTGAGGCCACGTTGAGTGCTTCGTGGAACTCACCTTCGCTTGTGCCGCCTTCGCCTGTAAATGCCAGTGATGCCTTTTTCTCACCCTTCAGTTTATAAGCCAGTGCAGCTCCGTCGGCTAATGAAAGTTGAGGTCCTAGATGAGAGATCATTCCGCAGATATTGTAATCGCGTGTTCCGAAGTGGAAGCTTCGCTCCCTGCCTTTTGAGAACCCGTCGGGATGTCCCTGCCATTGGTTGATCAGGTCGCGAAAAGGGATTTCCCTTGTAGTGAATACGCCCAGATTTCTGTGCATCGGCATAATCCATTCATCCGGCCGCATAGCCATAGTAGAACCTACGGCGATCGCTTCCTGTCCGATACCACTAAACCACTTGGTTACCCTGCCCTGGCGCAGCAGTACCAGCATCTTCTCTTCGATCATTCTGGGGAGTAAAATAGAGCGGTAAATCTCAACCAGCCGCTCGTCCGAAAGTGAAAATCTCTCAAATTGCATGGTGCAAAGCTACAGTACTGCGACGGGTTTTCATTGAGCTAAAAATAAAATTGACAGGAGTGTTAACGATCCAAAAACCTTAGTCCGGTTTTATAAAAAAAACAGGGCGGACCCGGAGCAGACAGAGATAAAGTTTTATTACCTTAGCCGCCTATATGAAAATAGGAGTTCTAAAAGAGACAGCGCCCGAAACGAGGGTGGCCTTACTGCCCGAACACATCCCCTTTATTCAGAAATTAAACTCCACTTTACTGGTAGAATCCGGTGCAGGAGAGTATGCATTCAGCCCTGATACAGCCTATGCAAACGGCGGTGCAGCTATTGCATCGGGAGAATCAGTAATAGAGGAGAGTGATATTATTTTATGTATTGGGATGCCGGGACCGGAGAGGCAGAGATTGTTGAAAGGGAAAACGGTTATCGGAACTTTTCAACCGCTATTTCATAAAGAAGTATTTGCACAACTTGCAGCAGATAATATCACTTCCTTTAGCTTAGATATGCTGCCGCGTACCACGCGTGCTCAGGCAATGGATGTGCTGAGCAGTCAGGCAAATATAGCCGGATATAAAGCAGTGTTGACTGCCGCCAATCTCTTTCCCAGATACTTTCCGATGTTCATGACGGCAGCAGGGAGTATTGCTCCTGCAAAGGTGTTGATACTTGGAGCAGGGGTTGCCGGATTACAGGCAATAGCGACAGCCCGCAGGCTCGGAGCCGTGGTAGAAGTGTTTGATACCCGTCCGGCCGTGAAAGAAGAAGTGCAAAGTCTCGGTGCAAAATTCGTAGAAGTAGAAGGTGCAGCCGATGCAAGTAAAGCGGGTGGTTATGCGGTAGAACAGACAGAAGAATTCAAACAAAGGCAAAAAGAAAAAATAGCACAGTCGGCCAAGAAAGCAGATATCGTCATCACCACTGCACAGATATTCGGCAGACAGGCTCCGATACTACTGACAAAGGAAATGATTTCGGATATGAAACCGGGATCGGTGATTATTGATATAGCAGCATCTACCGGCGGGAATACGGAGGTAACCGAAGACAGAAAGACAATTACCTACAATGGTGTGACCATCGTCGGCGATTCTAACCTGCCGGCTACCATGCCTTATGATGCATCTAAGATGTACGGAAAGAATATGATTAACTTTCTGCAACTGCTGACGGACAAGGAAGGCGGAATGCATCTGAATTTTGAAGACGAACTGGTAGCAGGGGCTTGTATGACTCACGCGGGCGAGATTAAAAACGAACGTTTAAAATAATTATATGGACGAGATTTTAGGATTTATACAGGCGCATCAGGATATGATCTATGTGGTCATTCTGATGGGTTTCCTGGGGATGGAAGTTATCGGACGGGTGCCCAGCGTGTTACACACGCCGCTGATGAGTGGTGCCAATGCCATCCACGGAGTTGTGATTATCGGAGCCGTTATTATTATGGGTAAGGCCGAAAGTGATAACTACCTGGCATTGATACTCGGATTTCTGGCGGTGGTATTAGGAACACTGAACGTGGTGGGGGGCTTTGTAGTGACCGACCGTATGCTGGAAATGTTTAAGAAAAAGAAACCCAAATCCTGAGTGGCTATAAATTAAAGAAATGGATATCAGTATTCTGACGATAAGTTATTTAGTAGCATCTGTTACTTTCATAATAGGACTTAAAATGCTTTCGCATCCGGCTACGGCAAGGCGCGGTAATCTGATAGCTGCAGGAGGTATGACACTGGCTATTCTGGCTACCATCTTTTTGTACAGGGACGAAGGCAGGGCGCTTGGCAACTACGGATGGATCTTTGGCGGAATAGCCATCGGTCTCGTACTCGGATGGATGATTGCCAAGAAAGTAAAGATGACGGCAATGCCTGAGTTGGTGAGCTTTTTCAACGGAATGGGTGGTGCGTGTGCGGCGCTGATTTCAATAGTAGAGTTTGATTACATCTATCGCGAGGCAAGCATCAACCCTGATGTAGTTTTTGGCTCTGCCATTCATGTAGGGCATTATCTCGCGATCATGGCGGGAGCGATTATCGGCAGTGTATCGTTCATCGGAAGTATGATTGCCTGGGGCAAGCTGAACGGTAAGATAAAAGACGTCTCTTTTAAGGGACAGCATTTTATCAACTTAGTAATATTGGTGCTGGTACTTGTTTTTGCCGTTGTAACCTACTTTGTTTCAGCAGGAAGTGCTATTACCTTTTTCTTTGTAACTGTATTCCTGGCTTTGCTTTACGGGGTGTTCTTCGTGCAGCCGATTGGCGGTGCAGATATGCCTGTAGTGATTTCGCTGCTCAACTCCTTCACCGGTGTTGCTGCTGCTTGTGGCGGGTTTTTGTACGATAACAAGGCAATGCTGACCGGTGGTATTCTCGTTGGCGCGGCCGGAACTTTTCTTACTATTCTGATGTGTCGCGCGATGAATCGCAGCCTGATGAATGTATTGATCGGTTCTTTCGGCGGTTCTGCTGCCGGTGGCGGCCCTGCACAAGCGGGAGGCGGTACCATAAAAGAAATCTCTGTGAGTGATGCAGCTATGGTGATGGCTTATGCCAAAAAGGTGATGATTGTGCCGGGATACGGATTAGCCGTAGCACAGGCGCAACATACCTGCCATGAATTGGAGAAAATCCTCGGAGAAAAAGGTGTTGAAGTGAAATACGCGATCCACCCTGTTGCAGGGCGTATGCCGGGACACATGAACGTTTTGCTGGCAGAAGCTGATGTGGAGTATGATAAGCTTCTGGAAATGGAGCCTGCCAATGATGAGATGCGCACCACCGATGTGGCCTTAGTGTTAGGTGCTAATGACGTGGTGAATCCGGCTGCAAAGACTGATCCCTCTTCCCCGATTTATGGAATGCCGGTATTAGAAGTCGGCGAAGCCGGAATGGTGATTGTCAACAAGCGAAGCATGAAGCCCGGATATGCGGGTATTGAGAATCAGCTGTTCTTCGAGCCTAAGACCTCCATGCTTTTCGGCGATGCCAAGAAAGTACTGTCAGAACTGATTACAGCTATCAAAGAAATCTGATCTCTAGGCGATTAAATTTTGTGTTCTTTATATTTTGTTGCTATCTAAAAATAGCTATTTTTGCAGCCCTTATTGAGAGATATCCCGGTTAAGTCAGGACGCCTCAGAGGGCCGCTGGTTCAAACAGCGTTAAAAAGTTGAAACATATTCCTCCTTAGCTCAGTTGGTTAGAGTCTCGGCTAAGCCGAGATTAATCAGAGGGCCGCTGGTTCAAACAGCGTAAAAAAGTTGAAACATATTCCTCCTTAGCTCAGTTGGTTAGAGCATCTGACTGTTAATCAGAGGGTCGCTGGTTCAAGTCCAGCAGGGGGAGCACAAGCGAGAAAAAATAAGAAAGTAAATACCGGCCAAAAGCAAGGCCGGTATTGCTTTTTAGAAGATTTACTACTTTTTTACTTTCCTTTCTTTTACTCTTTTTTTGTTACTTTTTGTTACTCTGTTGTTACTTGACTGTTACTAATGGTTATATTTGTCTAAATAAGATATAACTAAGAGTAACAAAAGGAAATTTCAGATGGCCAGTGTAAAACTAAGAAAGAGGAAAAACGCAGATGGTACTACTTCTCTCTTTTTGGATATATACACATATTACAAAGACAGCAGTGGAAAAGGCAAGGCAAGGAGAAGATATGAGTTTTTAGATGAGTGTAAGTTATTGAAGCCTACCAGTCCAATTGATAAGGCAGAGAATAAGAGTCGACTCAATCTGGCAGAACAGATCAGAAATAAAAGAGAAACAGAGTTGCTGACGAGAAGCCATGATTTAGTATTTCTGAATAAGCAGGAAACATATTTTAAAGATTTCTGCAGTGAATTTCTGGAAGATTACACTAAAAAGAATAAAAAGAATGTCAGGGCTACGATTGCACATTTTTTCACCTATTTGAAAGAGAAAGGCCTACCGGAATCAATTTTCTGCAATGAATTGACAGCCGGCCATTGTGAGGGCTACCTTGATTATTTAGAACAAGAATTTAATGGTGAAACAATAGAAACCTATTTCCGGTTATTTAAAAGAATTATTAGATCTGCTTACAAGAATGGCTTTATTACAAAAGATGTTTGTCAGGATGTAGTTTGTAAAAAAGGCACACCGGCTGTAAGAGATATTTTAGATTTTGAAGAGATAGCACAACTTGCACAAGCACATTGCCCAAATAAAGAGGTGAAGCGAGCATTTCTGTTTAGCTGTTATACCGGCCTAAGGTGGGGTGATGTTAAGGTATTAAAATGGGCAAATATTACCAGAGATGGCCGGCTAAAGTTGGTACAAGGCAAAACTCGACACGCTATTGATAACCAGCTGCATGATATCGCCCTACAATTGTTAGGAGAGGCCGGCAAGCCAGATGAATATGTTTTTAATCTTCCATCTCATGCTGGTAGTAATAAGAGTTTAAAGAAGTGGTGTTTTAATGCCGGTATCCATGATAAGAATATAACGTGGCACTGTGCCAGGCACTCATTTGGCACTAATATAATTTACTATGGTGGCGCTGATGTTAAGACAGCCAGTGAGATGTTAGGGCACACCGATTTGACCTATACTACCAGATATACTCATGCAGTAGAAGCACTGAAACAAAGGGCTATAGAAAAATTACCATCAATTGAAATATAGAATCATGGAAACAAGGGTGAAAGATTATACTGTCTATCATCAGATGATTAGTAGCAGAATAGAAGAGTATTTAGATAAATATTTTCCTGATATCCCCAAAAATGCCAAGCTGTTAGAGATGATGAAGGAAAAATCTATAAAAGAATTGGTAGAAAAAGAATTTGAAGAAAAAAAGAAGGTAGCACCCTTATTAGATGAATTGATAAAGAGAGAAATTGAAGAGATTGACAGAAAGTATAATATAGATATTGAGGCCGGGAAGACACTAATTTTAGACGATAATGAAGTTGCCGCTGTGGTCTTCAATCACATAATGAGAGGAAAAAATCCCTATCTGATTGAGTTTATTATCAAGTATGTTGTAAGGCCAGAGATTTTTGATTTGCCTTGCTCAAAAAAAGATGTAATAGAGAAAGTGAGAAAACTTGATAGAAAAAAAGTAGAGGCGATTTTCAGTGGAGTCTATGCTTCTTATTATTTGAAGTTTCTTTATAATCAGAGAGATGGAGATGGCCGGCAAAAAGAGAGTGAGGCAAAAAAGATTGTATGGAAGGGTAAGAAGCTAAATGATCTAATATATCTTCTATGGAAAATGAAAGAAGAGGGGCTAATTTCTCTTGAAAATTTTGGTAAGGACCTTTCAGAAATACTGGTAGATGAAAAGCAAAAGCCAATTAAAAATACTCTTATCAATAAGTACATTTCCGAGTTTAGAAAGATGAAATACCCAGTAAATGCCAGTGAAATTGATAAGGTAATTTCTATCTTAAAAAAATCAGCGGGCTGATAAAAAGGTATAATACCCACTATACCCACTCATTTCTTTTCCCTTGTCTCTTACTTCTTTTCCTTTGCCTTAGCAATTGCACATAACGGCAACCGGTTGCCAATTTTTAATTTTTAAAATATTAAGAAATGGCAAAAGTAAATTTCTCTGATACAGAGAGGGTAGTATTAACCATAGATGATCTGGTAGAGTATACCGGATGGAGTAAAAGTTATATCTACAAGAAAACCAGCGATGGCACGCTAAAGTATAGTAAGCCATTAGGGAAAACCATCTTCTTTTCTAAAGAGTGGATAGATAACTTTTTATTGAGTGCTTCCAACCGGCCAATAGCAGAAACAGAGGCAGAGGCAAATAAAACGGTTCACCTTAAAAATCTTCAGCTATGATTTTGACAGATTATTACAAGGGTGAATGTTTAACAACCGCTTCCAGCCGGTATGATGTTACTATGAGTACAAGGAGCTATGAGTATTTAGAAACCTTACTCATAAACAAAAGGAAATTTAACGTGGGGGGGCTTTCTTTCAACTATGTACCGTTGCCGGCTTCTTTTAAAGCAAGGCCGGAAAGAAAGGCAGAGATGGCAATTACAAAAGGCAATGTGAATATATCTTCAGTATTTGTACCAGACGTTGAAAGCCATTTAATAGGCTTTGGTGATGTGAACGGTACAAGTGACGGCCTAATCTTTATTTTCTCTTCAGATTACAGCACTATAGAAATACTGGTGGCCAGAGGATATGCAAATGATCTGCTTACTCTATTTAATGAAGTGAAGGATGGCAATTTAGATGATGAAATAGCAATCTTGAGAAGTAAAGCAGTAGATGTATTGAAAGAAAGAAGGTTACCGATTTAGTAACCGGAAAAAGCCTGGTGACGAGAAAGTAACGAGATCTGGAATATGATTTACTATAATAACAGGAATTGGGTAACCGATTTAGTAACCAGTATTTAGTCAGATGGATACAATCAATCTAAGATTGAGCAGAGAACAGGCCGGCAATATTGACTTATTAGCCAGTATACCGGCCATGCTGTCTGGTGTGAAATATGGAGAGGATATGGCCGGCCGGAGTTGGTATACTGGTAAGGCCGGCAACCTAAGAGTGACAGTGAGTGAAAATAGTGTTAGTGTTAAGAATGGTAGTCTTACTAAATTCTATTTGGGTGACAACTTAAAAATGATGAGTCGAGGCGATGTGCAGCAGTCTTTCCAAAAGTTGAGTGATCTCTTGCATCTACCATTTGATAAAGCTGATGTGAGAGCTTTTGATTTTGGTAAAAATATATCCCTTAGCTATCCAATTTCTCTTTATTTGGGCTATTTGGGTGACAATGGTAGGTATACCAGGTTAGAGCAGAGAACGGCGCTGTATTACAAGCTAAATGACCGAGAATTAAGTATTTATGATAAGCTGGCAGAGATGAGGAGCAAGGGTGAAGAGATACCGGAACTTTACAAGGAGTGTAATATTCTAAGATATGAAAAGCGATACCAGAATCGAGTTGCAAAGTATTTCAATCTTCCATCTCTGAAGGTGATGGATTTATACAGTGAAGATTTTTACATTAAGCTGGTTGATGACTGGTACAGAGATTATTTAAGAATCAAGAAGCAAAAACTAATACTTTTTAGTATGGATAATATCAAAACCAAAGAGCAAATGAAGCTATTAGGAGTACTATCGCTGGTGGATAGATTAGGTGGCCAGGTTAGGGCTATAAAGAATATTGGAGAGCGTTACCAGGCCGGCCAGCTAACTAAGAAGCAAGCACATGATTTGAAAGAGTTAGTCAGGCAGTCTGCAAAATTTGAACTGAAGACAAAGGAGAATGATTTTATTTTAGAACTGAATAAGAAAATGGAAGAGGCTGTGAAGTATTACCGGTAAAATCAAAGAAAATGAAGGTAGATAAGAAAATAGCAGAATTTATAGAGCTACGGATCGCTGGCAATAGTTTTGATGAGATAGCAAAAATATTGAGTGTAGCGAAGAGTACTCTGATAGAATGGAACAAAAAAGCAGAGGTGAAGGGGGCCATCCAGGAGGGTAAGGCAATAGCCATCAACACTATCGTGAAAGCTTTTCAGTATGACCGGCAAGCCAGATTGAAAGCACTATTAGCACTATCAAAGAGAATAAATGATGAATTGAAAAGCAGAGATTTGAAAGATGTATCTACTGATAAGCTTCTGCAGATGAGTGTTGCAAATGATGGCCGGCTGCAAAAACTACTTGATCAGCGGATACAGATAGGAGAGAATCCAAGTATAATAACTTTTGATAGTGGGGATGGGTATTTTGAAATGTATTTAGATGAATAGGCCGGCCAGCTTACTGTATATGGCACAAAACCTGAAAAAAACTGAAAACCAAAACGCTACCAGAGTGCTACCAGTTTTAAAATATTAGCCGTCAAAAGTGTATGATTTCCATTTTGTTGTTACTCTGTTGTTACTTTAAGAACTTATAGAAAGCTGAAACCCTTTACCAGACTGAATTACAGACAAATAGTTTTAGTCCAGCAGGGGGAGCTTCAGAGAGCCTGCGTTTTGCAGGCTTTTGTTTTTTTAAACCTCCCGGAAAAACCAAAATCTCTTCTCTGCTATTCTGAATTCCTCCCATTTTTCACTCAGCAACTCTAACCCCAAGACATCACACGGAGATAATCTCACCTGCGGACAAACATCCTGCTCATTACAGAATTCAGTAATCCCCGGATTGTGTGAGAAGATCATCGCAGTTTCTACATCATCAGGAATATACTCGATCACAGAAAAGAAAGAAATTAATGTGGGATTGTAGAGTATATCCCTAGTGGAGAGCTGTGAAGGGGTGAGACTTAAGACGTCTCTAAAGACTTCCGCCGTCTGTACAGCCCTTTTCGCAGAGCTACTGTAAATATGGTCGGGAATGATATTTTGCAGACGCAGACCGGTTGCTACGTTATGCGCATCAGCCAGTCCTTTTGGTGTCAGCAGCCTGTCGATATCCTTTCCTGAAGGAGCATGCCACTCGGTCTCCGCATGGCGGACTAAGATGAGTCTTTTCATCTGGCAAATGTATTAGTAACTTCTTTCGTCGACGCGCCCTTGCATAAAATTCAGAAAAGCGGTGTTTACAGCACGTACTCCGCCGGGAGTGGGATAATCGCCGGTGAAGTACCAGTCGCCCAGATTCTTAGGACAGCACTCGTGGAGATCCTCTATAGTCTGGAACACCACTTTCACGGGGATTTTAATATCCTCGGGAGTGATGATTTCTGCAATTTTATCAGAGATTTCTTCTGCGGAGAACGGATGGTACACTTCTTTTACAACATTCTTAGTGTGTAACCTGTTGTTTCTCTTGAGTTCTTTGCATTCATCGAAAAGTTCCTGAAGAAGATTTTCTTTTCCGTTTTCAATAAGCAACTCTCTTGCTGCCCTGAAGGCAACGAATTCTTTCATCCGGCTCATATCGATACCGTAGCAGTCGGGGTATCTGATTTGAGGAGCAGAAGAGACGATAATAATAGCTTTGGGCTCCAGCCTGGCCAGCATTCTGATAATACTTTCCTTCAGTGTCGTACCGCGGACAATAGAGTCGTCAATGACTACCAGCGTATCAACGCCTTTTCTGACGGTTCCGTAGGTGATATCGTACACGTGTTGCACCATCTCGTTGCGGCTCCGGTCTTCTGTAATGAAGGTTCGCAGTTTCACGTCCTTGATGGCGATCTTCTCCATCCTTATCCGGCGGTTGACCATGTCGGCGAGTTTCTCTTCGTCGTAGTCGCCCTTCCAGCTTTGTATCCGCTGTACTTTTATCTGATTGAGATAATCTTCGGCGCCTTTCACCATTCCGTAGAATGCAGACTCTGCAGTATTCGGTATGAAGGAGAAAATGGTATTCTTTAAATCGTAATCAACAAGCTCGAGTACTTTTTTACTGAGATGATATCCTAAAGCTTTCCGCTCGTTATAGATTTCTTCATCACTGCCTCTGGAGAAATAAATTCTCTCGAAGCTGCAGGCCTTTCTCTCACCGGGTTTCACAACTTCTTCGGTGTAATAACTGCCGTCTTTTCTGGTGATGAGTGCAAATCCCGGCAACAGTTCGTGTACCATATTGTTCTCAGGCACATTAAATACTGTGCGGATAGCGGCTCTCTCGCTTGCGGCTACAATCACTTCGTCGTCCACATAATAGTAGGCAGGACGTATGCCATGGCCGTCTCTCACAATGAAACTGCTGCCATTACCTATTAGTCCGCCGAAAGTGAAACCACCATCAAACAGGTGAACGCATTTTTTCAGTATCGCAGCGACATCAATATTACTTCCGTCTTGCTCTACTGCTTTATTGATGAAGTGATAAATAATATCTAGCATAGCAGCGAGATCACTTGTCCGTGTTTCTGACGGACGGGAGCTGCCGATAAGGTCGAATAGTTCTTTTTTATTAACCAGATTGAAGTTTCCGGCGAGCGCCAGATTCAGTACAGGTGTAGTGTGATTCTTTACATAAGGGTGGCAAGACTCTACAACATTCTTTCCCTGAGTGCCGTATCTAAGGTGTCCCAGCATCAATTCACCAAGGTAATCGATATGCCCCTTCATATATTCGGGATGCTCATCGATATTGGCGTGATATTTTTTTACTTCTTCAATTTGTGCTGAGATCTGAGAGAAGATATCTGCTATTGCCTGGTTCTGAATACTCCGCAGACGATACATGAATGGGTAACCGGGTTTGACATCTAATTTTACTGTAGCAATTCCTGCTCCGTCCTGACCGCGGTTGTGCTGCTTTTCCATCAGCAGGTACAATTTATTCAGGCCATATAGAACGGTGCCGTATTTTTCGTAGTAATACTCAAAGGGTTTGCGCAACCTGATGAAAGCTAAACCGCATTCGTGTTGTATCGCGTCGCTCATAGTTGTTGTAGAACCGCAAAAGTAGTGCAATTGCGAGAGAAATTATGCATGTCTTTTCTCTCGGATATTATCATTAGTGTCTAAGGGGAGTTGTTACTTTTTTGAAGCTCCGGTTACCGCACTACCTGTCCATTTTTTCAGTTCGGAACACTTCAGATAATCGGGATCAATTTTGATGTAGAAGTCGGTAACTCTTTCTGTGAACCATTTTTCGAGTGCTTCGTTCTTCTTTTCTTCCAAGGCTCTTGCCGCTACTTTGTCGTAGTCATCTTTCAGGTTTTCACGGTGTGGCTCGGTTTTAGAAATCAGATATATTATCCTCACGCCGCGTTTTCCTCTGTAGTCGGCAAACTCTACAGGTGCCGAGAACTGTCCGACCTTAAGAGTATCCATCATGAAGAGGATATCTTTATCGAGATCATCGTATGTAAGACTGGTAGAAAATTCGTTGTTAGCGATCAATCCTCCTGTGAATTTGTTGTTTTCGTCTTCACTGTATTTATCAACGGCTTCGCCAAATGTCATTTTTCCTTCAACAAGTAGCGTCCTGACAGAGTCCAGTAGCTCCTTAGCCTGGTTGATTTCGTATGAGCTGACCTGTGGTATCTTCAAGATGTGTCTGACAGTTGCGTCGTCACCTCTCTTGCTTTCCATTTTAATGATGTGGTAACCAAACTTAGATTTGAATACCCCTGAGATTTGACCGTTCTTCAAAGCGAAGGCTTTTGCCAGGAAAGTAGGATCGATGGTCTTTTCGTTTCTGTTGATTTCAATCAATCCGCCGTTTTCTTTAGTACCGGGATCATCGCTGTAGAGTTTGGCCAGCGATTCAAACGATTTGGTGCCATTTTCAGCCTGCTCTTTATATTCTTTAAGTTGATCCATCATGTAAGCCTCTACGTCACGGCTGGGCTTAGGGAAGATTACGATTTGTCCGACTTCAATTTCAGATTCATAGAAATGTAGACTGTCTTTTGGAATCTTATTATAATATGCCTGTACTTCTTCGGGAGTGATGCGGATGTTTCCCCAAATCTTCTCCCGCTCTCCTTCTGCTAAGCGCTTCTCTTTAAATGCCGGTCTGAATTCTTCTTTAATCTGGAATACAGTCTTTCCGACAACCCTTTCCATCATCTCTTTGCTTCCGTAAACATTGATGAAGTACTGAACCTGTTTATCGAGATCAGCCTCTACGGCATCATCACTCGCGGGGATGGAGTCTTTTTCTGCCTGAGATACCAGGGCCTTCAAGGCAATGGCTTGTTCCAGTAGCAAACAATCTAGGTTATCGGGCAGTTCTTCAGCGCTGTTGTTCCTCTTGATATCGAAGATCTTGTTATCGATATCGCTTTTCAGAATAATTTTATCACCAACAGTAGCGATGATTTTATCAGCCACCACATGTTTCAGCTGTGCATTTGCTGTAAACGTAGCTACCAGCAAAAACGCGAAGACAATTACTTTTTTCATTCTGAAATCTCTTGATTTGCTTTTCTCAAAAATACGTCTGCCTTAAAGGCGGAAAATTATTTTTAAGTTAAAAACAGGTTAGAGTGTACGTTTTACTTCGACTTCTTCAAACGCCTCAATAACATCACCTACTTTGATATCGCTGTAATTCTTGATGGTGAGGCCGCACTC
Organism: Chitinophagaceae bacterium; assembly: GCA_024103425.1. GTDB lineage: Bacteria > Bacteroidota > Bacteroidia > Chitinophagales > Chitinophagaceae > Ginsengibacter. Next base: position 5,823 of record JAGFIS010000008.1, on the reverse strand, counting down.
TGTATTATTGGCTACTTCTTTAACATCGTCCTTAAACCTCTTGAGGCTTCCCAGTTCACCGGTATGGATAATGATACCATCTCTTACCAGCCGGATGCGGTTATTGCGGGCAATCTTACCTTCTACCACCAGACATCCTGCTACTGATACTTTATCAAATTTGTAAGTCTCTTTCACTTCGACGACGCCCAGTACTTTCTCCTGAATTTTCGGCTCAAGCATACCTTCCATCGCACTGGTCACCTCGTCGATTGCATCGTAGATGATAGTATAAGTCTTGATCTCCACACCTTCTGCCTCTGCCAGGCGGGTTGCCTGGAGAGCCGGTCTCACGTTAAAGCCGATGATGATTGCATCGGAAGCTGTCGCCAGCATAACGTCTGTTTCTGTAATCTGACCGATTCCCTTATGAACGATGTTTACAGCAATTTCTTCAGTGCTCAATTTCTGTAAGCTGTCACTGAGGGCCTCAACAGAACCGTCGGTATCAGCGCGGAGTAACAGATTGAGTTCTTTAAAGTTTCCAAGAGCAAGACGGCGTCCGATTTCATCGAGCGTAATATGTTTCTTGGCTCTGATACCCTGTTCGCGGATAATTTGAGACCTTCTGTTCGCCACTTCTTTAGCCTCGCTTTCATCAGCATAAACTTTGAACACTTCACCCGCCTGTGGAGCACCATTCAATCCCAATACGAGCACAGGAGTTGATGGCGGCGCTTCGTCCACACGGTTATTTCTTTCGTTGAACATGGCCTTCACACGTCCGTAATGTTGCCCGGATACGATGATATCACCTTGTCTGAGAGTACCATTTTGTACAAGCATGGTTGCCACGAAACCGCGGCCCTTATCCAGAGATGCTTCGATGATGGTTCCTGACGCAGAACGTTTAGGGTTTGCTTTCAGTTCGAGCAAGTCGGCTTCAAGCAACACCTTGTCTAACAGCAGGTCTATATTCAGCCCTTTCTTCGCACTGATTTCCTGGCTTTGATATTTACCGCCCCAATCTTCTACGAGGATGTTCATAGCAGCCAGTTGCTCCTTAATCTTTTCGGGGTTTGCCCCTTCCTTATCAATCTTGTTCAGGGCAAATATCATCGGAACATTTGCTGCCTGCGCGTGAGAGATAGCCTCTTTTGTTTGAGGCATCACCGCATCGTCGGCAGAAATTACGATTACTGCTATATCTGTAACCTTCGCACCGCGCGCACGCATGGCCGTAAATGCTTCGTGACCCGGAGTATCGAGGAAGGTGATAGAACGGTCGTCTTTAAGTTTTACTTCGTATGCACCGATATGCTGGGTAATACCCCCTGCCTCGCCGGCGATAATGTTGGTGTGACGGATGTAGTCGAGTAATGAAGTTTTACCGTGGTCAACGTGCCCCATGATTGTAACGATCGGAGGTCTTGGTACCAGATCTTCGGGATCATCTTCTTCATCCTCTTCACTGATTTCGTGTGAGTCGTCAATACTGATAAATTCAACTTCGTATCCGAATTCTCCGGCTACCAGCTCAATCACATCAGCTTCCAATCGCTGGTTGATAGACACCATGATACCCAGTCCCATACACTTGCTGATGACATCGGCAAAGGATACATCCATAAGAGAAGCAAACTCGCTTACTGAAACGAATTCAGTAACCTGTAATTTCTTCTCGGTATTTTCTTCTCTTTCATGCAGCTCTTCGGCTTCTGCCTGTTTTCTCTTTCTGTGTTTTGCACGCTGGCTCTTACCGCGGCCGCTTGCTCCTGCAAGCTTAGCCTGGGTTTCTCTGATTTTTTCCTGAATTTCTTTTTCGTCAATCTCTTTCTCTTCGTGCTTTTCCTGTCTTCTTCCGCGATGAGGCTGTGCTTTACCCTGGTCCATTCCTGCTCCGGTTACCTTGCGCGCCACCTTGATGCGCGCTCTCTTCTTCTTCTCTCCTGCAGGTTTTTTAACCTCTGTTGTTTCTTTCAGATCGATATGGCCTTTAACTGTCAGCCCGGTCAGACGCTCAGCCTGGAGTCGCAATGTTTCAGGCTCTTTGGTTTCTTCTTCTTCAGGGGTAACTTTAGTTTCCTCTTCTTCTTCTTTCTTACCTTTTCCTTTAGCCTTCGCCTTCGATTCCTTTTTGGGTCTTACAGAGGAGTCGATGGTTTCAATATCTATTTTTCCCACCACTTTAACTCCGTCTATCTCAGGAGCCACTACAGGTACATGGTTAGGATCTTCTTCAACTGGTTTTTCGCTAGTCTCTGCAGCAGGAGCAACAGGCTCTGTTTCTTTTTCGACAGTTACTTCCTGTGGTGCAGGTTCTTCTTTGGGTTTCTCGGGTTCTTTCTTCACAATAGAGATGTCTTCTTCATCTCTTCTCTTTCTTGTTTCTGCGGGTGTTGATTTAGGCAGGTCAACTTCTTCGGCTTTCTTCTTTGCGAGTTTATCGGGTTGAAACTCTTTCTGAAGTGCCTGATACATTTCCTCGGTAATCTTCGATGAGGGGTTGAGGCTGGCGGTATCGAAACCTTTATCCGTCAGGAAGTCTAACAAGGTATCCTTACCAATGTTAAACTCCTTAGCGGCTGCCATTACCCTTGGTGTCTTTACTTCTGCCATCTAAATTTCGTCTCCTCTTCCAAATCGTATTATGGAAGACTTTGTCTTATTTAAAATTACTATTTATAAAATCCGGTTACACACTGTATAACCGGATTGTGATTATTCTTTTGAAAATTCTTCCTCAAGAATTCTCTTTACTTCAACAACTGTCTCCATCTCCAGATCAGCTCTTCTTGCCAGTTCTTCGTTAGTCAGTGCCAGAACGCTCTTGGCAGTATCGCAACCGATCTTCTTAAGAGAATCGATCACCCAGTCTTCAATTTCATCTGCAAATTCATCGAGATCGATATCTATTTCTTCAATAGTATCCTCATCATCTCTGAATACATCAATTTCGTAACCGGTCAGCTCACTGGCCAGTTTGATGTTCACCCCGCGGCGCCCGATAGCGAGTGATACCTGATCGGGACGCAGGTAAACATTCACGTGCTTGTTTTCGGCATCGAGCTCCATGCTGGAAATCTTAGCCGGAGTGAGCGAACGTTGAATCAGCAGTTGAATGTTATTTGTCCAGTTGATGACGTCGATATTTTCGTTTCTCAGTTCGCGCACGATACCGTGGATACGGCTTCCTTTCATTCCTACACATGCACCAACGGGATCGATTCTGTCGTCATAGCTTTCAACAGCGACCTTTGCCCTTTCTCCCGGATCTCTTACAATCTTTCTGATGACGATCAGTCCGTCAAAGATCTCAGGCACTTCGATCTCTAACAGCTTAGCGAGGAAGGCGGGATCTGTTCTCGACAGGATAATTGCTACCTGGTTATTTTTCAGTTCTACTTTCTTTACTACTGCACGGATTGTCTCGCCCTTCTTGAAGAAGTCAGAAGGAATCTGTTCTGATTTGGGAAGCAGCATTTCGTTTCCTTCCTCATCGAGCAACAGGATTTCTTTCTTCCATACCTGATACACCTCACCGGTGATGATTTCGCCGATGCGGTCTTCGTATTTTTTCATCAGGATGTTCTTCTTCAGGTCGTTGATGCGGGCTGCCAGTGTCTGACGTCCTGCGAGGATTGCGCGCCTTCCGAATTCCTTCTGGATGTCCACTTCTTCGTACAACTCTTCCCCTACCTGATAGTCAGGTTCAATCTTGATAGCATCCTTGTATTCGATTTCAGTGAGGGTATTATACAGGTCGTCATCTTCGACGATAGTACGTCTTCTGAAAATTTCGAGGTCACCCTGCTGGTCGTTAACGATAACGTCAAAATTTTCATCGGAGCCATATTTTTTACGGATGAGTGTTTTGAACACATCTTCCATAACCTTCATCAGAGTAGGCCTGTCAATATTTTCAGCCTCTTTAAACTCCTGAAATGATTCGATCAAATTAATACGTGCCATAGTATTGATTTTTAAAATGTTACCAGCACTTTTGTCTGCCGGATATCTTTAAACGGAATAGTTACTAATTCTTTTTCCGATTGCTTTTTCTTCTTTTTATCTTCTTTTTCTACAATAACTTCTTCTTCCTTCACCTCTGTAAGCTTGCCTGTCAGGCGGCTACCGTCCTCTAATACGACCTGGATATTTCTTCCTGTGTTTTTCTTGTACTGACGTTTTTCGGTAAGAGGCCTGTCGATTCCGGGGGAAGAAACTTCCATTGAGAAGTTCTTTTGGCCAAAGAGCTGCTTTTCTTCCACAAATCTATACAAAGCCCTGTTCACTTCAGCACATCTTTCAATATTCATCCCGTTGTCGGCGTCGAGTAATACGGTTACTTTGTTGGTGGCACTAATGGTCGTCTCTAGAACGAATACCTCCGGCCATTTTTCAATAAACCGGTTTACAAAGCCGCTGATTTCAGATACAGATTTCTCCTGATCCATAAAATTTTTGAGGAATACCTCCTTTTAGAATAGAAGAAGGGAACGCTTCCGTTCCCTTTCACAATTCTTTTTCCGCCGCAAATATACGACAGTAACGGGTTAACATCAAAAAATTATTTATTTTTCTAAGTGCAGATTAACAATTTATTCTATGAGTTTTTTGTTGGTAATGAGTGATAGCCGCGCTATTTCTATAAATTTGTTGACATGAACATTTTCAGTGTACTTGCCAGGGTCTTATTGATTTATCTTGTTTACAAGGTAGTAGTGAATTTTGTTATCCCCACTTTCAAATCTGTCGGCCAGTTAAAGGGGCAAATGAAGCAGATGCAGGACAGAATGAACCAGCAGGCGAATGCGGGCAACACCGGTCAGGCCAACGCCCCCAAAAAAGATCAGGGTATTCCTGATGATATAGGAGAGTATATTGAGTTTGAAGAGGTGAAGGATTAATCTTTGTCCAGTAACCCTAAATCTTCGATAAGCATCCCTTTTTTCAGTAGAATTCCTTTCATTCCTGCTTTCTCAGATCCTATAATGTTTTGAGATGAATCGTCAATGAAAAGCGTTTCACCGGGATTCAGGGATTCTTTTTCGAGTATCCATTCGAAGCATTCTACATCAGGCTTTCTGGTACCGGTCTGAAAACTGTAAACACATCTTTGAAAAAGAGACTCAAACGATTGGGGGCGTGGCTTTTTATTGTAGATGGCCCGGATCGCATTTACGTGGATTTCGTTGGTGTTGCTCAACAGGAACAGCGAATAACGGCTTCGCAGGCGGTTGAGGTATTCCAGGCTGCTCTCTCTGAAATCGAGCAACAAGCTGTTCCATGCATCATCTATTTGCCGGTTGGAGAGTGACAGCCCTGAAACATTGCGGATAGCTTCATAAAATTCCGGAAGGATGATGGTGCCTTTTTCCAATCGCTGAAAGATTTCTCCGGCCTCTGCCTGACTGTACAATTTTTCAAACTCTGTAAGTCCCAGCTCTTCAAAAGCCCTTTCTGCCCTGCTGTGGTCTATATCGAAGAGCACCCCACCCAAATCGAAAATGATGTTCTTAATACCTTGCATGTGTGCAAAGAAAATTAATTATCAGTCGTAATTGAATTTATCTATTTTTGCAAGCCCTGAAAGGAGGGTTTTTCAGGTCTTTTTGGGTGGTTTTTCTGCCTCAGTCCTGTAAAAAACTTGGAAGATATTTGGATGAAAGTCCACGGGCCTATAGCTCAGTTGGTTAGAGCACCTGACTCATAATCAGGTGGTCCCAGGTTCAAGTCCTGGTGGGCCCACAAACAATTAGCCGCACCCACAAAGAGTGCGGCTTTTTTATTATGATAGCCTGCTATATTTTGTACTCTCTTAAGCTTGATAAATTCTATACA